>NZ_LDTF01000099.1 GCF_001477495.1 Sphingomonas yabuuchiae | reverse complement strand
CTCCCCCATCCCCTCCCGCCTGCGGGAGGGGCGTGCATTGTGGCTGACCTCAGAACCCCTTCTTCAACGTCACGAACCACTGGCGCGGCGCGCCGGCGAGCAGCGTCTGGTTGTCGCCGCTGGCGGTGAAGCCGTTGGTGCCGATGGTCGAGATATAGCGCTTGTCGGTCAGGTTGGTCACGCTGCCCTCGATCGAGAAGCCGCCCCATTCCTTCGGGAACCGATAACCGATGCTGGCGTCGACCAGCACACGCCCGTCGACCGCCTGGTCGTTCAGATAGGTGAAGTAACGCTTCGACATATAGTCCGCGCCGACCCGGCCGAAGACGCGGCTGTCGTCATAGACCAGCTCGCCCTTGACCATGTTCTGCGGCGTGTCGACGACGTAACGCCCCTTTTCGGCGAGGAGATTGCCCGAGCCGTCGCGCACCGTCTGCTGATAGGTCGCATGGTTGTAGGAATAGCTGGCCAGCGCCGAGAAGGCGGGGGTCAGGCGGTAGAAGGCCGAAACCTCCGCGCCATAGCTTTCCACGCCGCCGACATTGTTCAGCGTCGGCGGAATGCCCTGGATCGCGGTGCCGATCGAATAGGTCAGCAGGCGGTCCGAGAAGTCGATATAGTAACCGGCCGCCGACAGTTGCAGCCCGCCGGTGCGGTAGCGGACGCCGCCCTCGGCCGTCTTCGACTTTTCGGGGCGCACGGTGCCCGCGACCGAATTGAACGCCGCCTGGCTGATCGAGAAGGGCGCAGCCGTCGCCGCCGCGATGAAGGCGCGCATATTCTCGGTATAGCTGGCGAAGACTTCCGCCCGGTTGCCCAGGTGCAGCACCGCCCCGACCTGCGGCAGGAACCAGTCCTCGCTCTTGATCCGGCCCCGTGCCAGCGTCCCCGCCAGCGTGTTCGCCTGATTGCGAACCCGCATCCCCTTCCAGCCGCCATTGATGGTCAGCTGGCCGATGTCGAGCGTGTCGCCGACCGAATATTGCAGCGTCTCGGTGTCGTACTTGCCGTTCCAGACGGTCGCCATCGGATTACGCTGGAAGTCCAGCGCGCTGCGGTTCGGCGTCGCGGTGTCGGTCATGCCATAGAGGCGACGCGCCTGATGCAGCGTGTTGCTCTCATACCAGCCGGTCAGCTCCAGCTTGTTGGCGCCGGTGGTCAGCGCCAGCTTGGCGATCGTGCCCGCGCGGTCGAGGCTGTACTCGGTGGTACGGAACGACAGCGGCGCGGGGTTGGTGATCGGCGTCCCGTCGGCATTGGGCGCGCCCGCTACCGTCGGGCTATAGGGCGTGATCCACGAACCCTGGCCCTTGTTATGGTGGTAATAGCTGGTCGAGGTGAGCGACAGCGCCTCGGTCAGCTTGGCCGCGAAGGTCACGCCGCCCAGATAATCGCGGCGCAGGCCCGCCGCGTCATAATAGCCGTCGTCCAGCGTGATGCCGCTCGGCAGGCCGATGCCGATCCCGGCATAGGGCGCCGAGAAGCCGGTCAGCGACCCATTGTTGGCGCGCGCATAGGCCGCCGCCGCCGCGCCGTTGGTCGCCTGCTTGGCGTAGAGGATCGCGAGCGGATAATTGTTGGTGATATTGTCGTTATAATAGCCCCGACGCTTGATGATATCGAGGCTCAGATCCTGATAGTCGTTCTCGCGACGATCCGAGAAGTTAAAGAAGCCGGTGATCGATCCCCGGTCGCCGAAGTCCTTCACGACCTTGGCATTGGCCTGATGCTGGCGCTGGCTGCCGAAACCCTTCCACTTGTCGGTGGTCAGATAGGAATAGCTCAGATAGCCCTTCAGGCCGCCGCCCAGATCGCCGCTGTCGGCGCGGACGAAGGCGCGGACGGTATCGTTGCTGCCATAGGTGCCCGACGCGGCAAGCGCGGCGGTGTCCGACGGCATCCGGCTGGTGAACTGGATGGTGCCGCCCAGATTGCTGGTCGACGCGGTGCCCAGCGCGCCCGCGCCCTGCGCGACGCTGGTCGAGGCGATATTCTCGGAGATGATTGCGCGGCTGATGTGCAGGCCATTGGTGGGGCCATAGCTCATGTCGCCCAACGGCACGCCGTCGAGCGTGAAGCCCAGCTGGTTCTGGTTGAACCCGCGAAGCGAGATGCGGGTCGACCATTCATAGGCCCCGAACGGATCGGACGCCTGGAAATTGACGCCGGGCAGCTTCGAGATCGCCTTCAGCGGCGACGTGCCCGGGGTCAGCCGGTCGAGATCGGCGGCGGTGATCGTCTGCACCTGGCGGCTTTGGCCGAAGCCGAGCACGACGACATCGGCCGGGACATTGGCCTGCTCGCCCTCAGGCGCGGGATCGGCCGCGACCGGATCGGCGGTCGTGCCGGTGACGGCGGCTTGTGCGGGCAGCGTCTGCGCCGACGCACCCGATGCGATCAGCGCCAGCGGCGCGACACCGATCAGAAACTTTACCATCTACTCTGGCCCCCAAATGGCTCGTTAACCCAATGGAGCGGGCGCATGGGGCCGGGGCGTGACACCGTAGCGACAGCGTAATGACCGGAATGTGACGGGGTGGAGTTATGGCTTTGGCGACACGATCCTCCCCGGCACGGGGAGGTGGCAGGGCGCAGCCCTGACGGAGGGGGGGCTTCCACAAGGATCTACCTTTACGGCGACCCCCCTCCACCATGCTTCGCATGGTCCCCCTCCCCTGCAAGGGGAGGAATGAAAAAGGGGCCGGGCAATCTTTCGCTGCCCAGCCCCCTTTCCTGCCGTCCGGCGAAGATCAGCGCGCGATGCCGCCCGCTGCCAGCACCGCCAGCGTGACCAGGTCGCCAGCGGTCGAGGTCATCGGCGCGATCTGCACCGGCTTTTCCATGCCGATCAGCATCGGGCCGATCATGCTGTCGCCGCCCAGTTCGCGGAGCAGCTTGGCCGAGATGTTGGCCGACTGGAGACCCGGCATGATGAGGACATTCGCCGGCCCCGACAGGCGCGAGAAGGGGAAGTTCGCCATCTGCTTGGGGTTCAGCGCGACGTCGGGCGACATGTCGCCTTCATATTCGAACCCGACCTGCCGCTTGTCGAGCGCGGCCACGCCGTCGCGGACATTGTCGATCCACTGGCCTTCGGGATTGCCGAAGGTCGAATAGGACAGGAACGCCACGCGCGGCTCATGCCCCATGCGGCGCGCGACGGCGGCGGTGCGCTCGGCGATGTCGGCCAGTTCCTCGCCCGAGGGACGCTCGTTGACCGTGGTGTCGGCGATGAAGACGGTGTGGCTCTGCCCGACGAGCAGATGGATGCCGAACGGCACCTTGCCGTCGACCGGATCGATCACCCGGCGGATTTCGCGGAAGCTCTGCGCATAGGTGCGGGTGATGCCGGTAATCATCGCATCGGCCTGACCCAGTTGGAGCATGACAGCACCGAAGATGTTGCGGTCCTGGTTGATCATCCGCTCGGCATCCCGGCGCAGATAGCCGCGACGCTGGAGCCGCTCGTACAGGAAGTCGACCATCTGCGGCACCATCTCCGAGGTGCGGCTGTTATGGACTTCATATTCCTGCGGGTTGGTCACGCCCAGCGCCGCCAGACGATCATAGACATCGTCGCGACCGACCAGCACCGGCGTGCCGTAACCACCCTCCTTGAACGCGATGGCGGCGCGGAGCACGACTTCCTCCTCGCCCTCGGCGAACAGCACGCGCTTCGGGTGCGCCCGGGCGCCCTCATAGGCGAGCGTCAGGACCGAGGTGGTCGGATTGAGGCGCGCACGCAGCTTCTGGCGATAGGCGTCCATGTCCAGGATCGGCCGCGTCGCTACGCCCGAGTCCATCGCGGCCTTCGCCACCGCCGAGGGGACCAGTTCCATCAGGCGCGGGTCGAACGGCGCGGGGATGATATATTCGGGGCCGAAGCTGTGCTGCGTGCCGTAAGCCAGCGCCACTTCCTCCGGCACGCGCTGGCGCGCCAGTTCGGCGATGGCGTTGGCGGCGGCGATCTTCATCTCGTCATTGATGCCGGTCGCGCGCACGTCGAGCGCGCCGCGGAAGATGAAGGGGAAGCCGATGACGTTGTTGACCTGGTTCGGATAGTCCGAACGCCCGGTCGCGACGATCGCATCGGGGCGCGCCGCCTTCGCCAGCTCGGGGCGGATTTCCGGCTCCGGGTTGGCCATCGCGAAGATGATCGGCGAGGGGGCCATGTCCTTGACCATCTCGGGCTTCAGCGCGCCCGCCGCCGAAAGCCCTAAGAACACGTCCGCGCCGTGCAGCGCCTCGGTCAGGGTACGGCGATCGGTGGCGGCGGCGTGCGCCGACTGCCACTGATTGACGTCGTCGCGGCCCTGATAGATCACGCCGGTGCGGTCGCACATGATGACGTTGTCGTGGCGCACGCCCATCGCCTTCATCAGCTCGGTGCAGGCGATCGCCGCCGCGCCCGCGCCGTTGACGACGACCTTGATCTCGTCCAGCCGCCGCTTAGTCAGCAGGCAGGCGTTGATGAGACCCGCCGCGCAGATGATCGCGGTGCCGTGCTGGTCGTCATGGAAAACGGGGATGTTCATCCGCTCGCGCAGCGTCTGCTCGATGATGAAGCATTCGGGGGCCTTGATGTCTTCCAGGTTGATGCCGCCGAAGCTCGGCTCCATCAGCTCGATCGCGTCGATGATCCGGTCGACATCCTCGGTCTTCAGCTCGATGTCGATCGAGTCGACATCGGCGAAGCGCTTGAAGAGGACTGCCTTGCCCTCCATCACCGGCTTCGACGCCAGCGCGCCCAGATTGCCGAGCCCCAGGATCGCGGTGCCGTTGGAGATGACCGCGACCAGATTGCCCTTGGCGGTATAGTCGTACGCGGTGGCGGGGTCTTCGGCGATGGCGAGTACCGGCACCGCGACGCCGGGCGAATAAGCCAGCGCCAGGTCGCGCTGCGTCGCCATCGGCTTGGACGCGATGATCTCGATCTTGCCGGGCCGTCCCTCGGAATGGAACAGCAGGGCCTCGCGCTCGGAGAACTGGTCGGTGGGTTCGTCGGACATGCGCGCGGCCTTCGATGCTGTGGATACAAGGACGCTACGGCTCTTGAAGCTTTCGCGCACGGCTGACAACCCTGTCACGTGCGGCTTTTGCCGCCCTAGGCAAGGCGAGCCATCAGCCTTATAAGTTTTCCGATGGAGCATGAGCCCGGCATTTTCGAGCGCCATGACGAACAAGCGGAATACGCCGCGGACCAACGGGCACGGGCGGATTTTCGAGCGGGCCGCTATTACGATCACACCGTCGTTGCAGGTTGGCTGCGAACATGGGGTACGCCGGAACGGGTGTCGTTTGACAAATGGCTGGCGGCGAATTGTGGATTGCCCCCTCCAGCCACCATTAGGCCTTGACCTCGGGCGGATCGACATTCAGTCCCCCTCAATTCCTCCCCTGCAAGGGGAGGGGGACCATGCGCAGCATGGTGGAGGGGTGTCACCGCTTGCGATGTTTGATCGACCTCGCAGGCCGGGACACCCCTCCGTCAGGCCTGCGGCCTGCCACCTCCCCTTCCAGGGGAGGAATGAATTGAATGTCGATCTGCCCTGGCCCAGCCGACGTAGCCCATCGGCGCCATCCCTATCCGCCGCCTGACCAGATTCTGGAAAACACGCCTCTCATGACCACCCCCACCCCGATGATGGCGCAATATCTGACGTTGAAGGCCGAGGCCGAGGATTGCCTGCTCTTCTACCGGATGGGCGATTTCTTCGAGTTGTTCTTCGACGATGCGCGCATCGCCTCGGGCGTGCTGGACATCGCGCTGACCTCGCGCGGGGAGCATGAGGGCGAGAAGATCCCGATGTGCGGCGTGCCGGTTCATGCCGCCACCGCCTATCTGCAGCGCCTGATCAAGGCCGGGCACCGCGTCGCCATCGCCGAGCAGACCGAGACGCCCGCCGAGGCCAAGGCACGCGGCGGGTCCAAGGCGCTGGTCGCGCGCGGCATCGTGCGGGTGGTGACGGCGGGCACGCTGACCGAAGAAGCGTTACTCGACGCCAAGTGCGACAATTGGTGCGTCGCGATCGGCGAGGCGGGCGGCGCGGTGGCGCTGGCCGCCGCCGACATCTCGACCGGGCGGTTCGTGGTGATCGACGTGAAGCCGGATGCGCTGGGGGCCGAACTCGCCCGCCTCGCCGCCGCCGAGGTGGTCGCGGCCGAAAATGCGACCCATGCCGATGCCGCGACGACCCTGCGCCCCTCCGCGACCTTCGACAGCGGCAGCGGCGAGGACCGGCTGAAGCGGCTTTACGGCGTCGCCACGCTGGACGGCTTCGGTCAGTTCACCCGCGCAGGGCTGTCGGCGGCGGGGGGCTTGGTCGCCTATCTCGACCATACCGCCAAGGGTGCGCTGCCCTTCCTGCGCCCGCCGGTGCTGAGCCAGGCAGCCGGAGCCATGGCGATCGACGCCGCGACGCGCGAGAGCCTGGAGCTGACCCAGACCGCCAATGGCCAGCGGAAAGGCTCGCTGCTCGATGCGGTGGACCGGACGGTCACGGGTGCGGGTGCGCGGGCGCTGGCGGGGGATATCGGCGCGCCGCTGATGGACCGGGATGCGATCGAGGCGCGGCTCGATCTGGTGCAGCATTTCCATGACGATGCCGCGCTTCGCGAACGCCTGCGCGCGGCCTTGCGGGCGCTGCCCGATATCGGTCGCGCGATCGGGCGGATCGCGGCGGGACGCGGCTCTCCGCGCGATCTGGGGCAGTTGCGCGACGGCCTCGACGGAGCCTGGGCGCTGTCCGAACATCTGGCCGACGGCCCTCCCCTGCTCCGCGAGACGACGCCGCGTTTGCGCGGGCACGGCGCACTGATCGACCTGCTCCGCCGCGCGCTCGTCCCCTCGCCGCCGATCGAGGCGAGCGAGGGCGGCTATATCGCGGCGGGCTATGACGTGGCGCTCGACGACCTGCGCGATGCGGGCGCGGGCGGACGCCGCGCCATCGCCGCACTGGAGGCCGAGTTCCGCCAGAAGACCGGCATTGCCGCGCTGAAGATCCGTCACAACGGCGTGCTCGGCTATCACGTCGAAGTCCCTGCGCGTTCGGCCGATGCGCTGATGAAGCCGGATTCGGGCTTTACCCATCGCCAGACGCTGGCGGGCGTGGTCCGCTTCAACACGCCCGAACTGCACGAGGTCGCCAGCAAGGTTGCGCAGGCGGGCGCCCATGCGCTGGCTGCCGAGGCTGCGCATCTGGAGGAACTGACCGCCGCCGCGCTCGCCTCGCGTGAAGGGATCGCCGCGACGGCGGACGCGCTGGCCCGGCTGGACGTGGCGAGCGGCTTGGCCGAACGCGCGGTCGAAGGCGGCTGGGTGCGGCCCGAACTGGTCGACCATGCCTGTTTCAAGGTGACGGGCGGGCGGCATCCGGTGGTCGAGGCGGCGGTGGCGCGCTCGGGCGAGCGGTTCGTCGCCAATGACTGTTCGCTGTCGGAGACCTCGCGGCTCTGGCTGGTGACGGGGCCGAACATGGGCGGCAAGTCGACCTTCCTCCGCCAGAACGCGCTGATCGCGGTGCTGGCGCAAGCCGGGTCCTATGTCCCCGCCACGCACGCCAGGATCGGGCTGGTCGACCGGCTGTTCAGCCGTGTCGGCGCGTCGGACAATCTGGCGCGGGGCCGCTCGACCTTCATGGTCGAGATGGTCGAGACCGCCGCGATCCTGGCGCAGGCGACGCCACGCAGCTTCGTCATTCTGGACGAAGTGGGCCGCGGCACCTCGACCTATGACGGCCTGGCGATCGCCTGGGCCGTCGTCGAGGCGATCCATGAGGACAATCGCTGCCGCTGCCTGTTCGCGACTCACTATCACGAACTGACCCGGCTGGCCGAGCGGTGCGAGGCGCTGTCGCTCCACCATGTCCGCGCGCGGGAATGGAAGGGCGAACTGGTGCTGCTGCACGAGGTCAGCGAGGGTCCGGCGGATCGCTCCTACGGGCTGGCGGTGGCGCGGCTGGCGGGGATGCCGCCGACTACGGTGGCGCGCGCCAAGTCGGTGCTGGCCAAGCTGGAGGCGGGCCGCGCCAAGACCGGCGGGCTGGCGGCGGGACTGGACGACCTGCCCCTCTTCGCCGCCGCCGCGCAGATCGAGGAAGAACTGTGCGATGCGATCCGGGCGGAGGTGGAGAAGCTCGACGTCGACGCCCTGTCCCCGCGCGAGGCGCTGGATGCGCTGTACAAGCTGAAGGCGTTGGCGCGGGAGGGGTAAACCCCTCTCCGTGCCCCGGCGAAGGCCGGGGCCCAGTTGCGGTGAACTATCGAAGGCGCGGGACGGCTTGCCTCCCCCGCGCCGGGCAGCGCGCCATCAACTGGGTGGAGCCTGGGCCCCGGCCTTCGCCGGGGTCGAAGATAGGGTGGGCACCCACACCCCAGCGCCCTGCCACAGGGGCAGTCCGCGCACTTCGACTTCGCTCGGCGCGAACGGAAGGTGATGTAACTGGCGAGAGGCTCAGCACGCTCATATCAAAACCGGAAAGTGGGGAGCTTCTGTTGCCCGGTGCTCCCCGTACCGCTGGATTCCCCTTCTGTTGCCCGGTGGGGTCCGACCGCGCTATTTTGGTGTAATCTCAGGCCGTGAGGCCCTCAATTACGCCGCAATCGCGAGTGCTTCGTTATCGTTGGCACTTGTGTATATGGGCCGTTGCGGTGGTCCCATTCCGAACGAAAACAGCGCTTTTCAACACACGTCGATCCTGGTTCGGCCCCGTCAGAAACGGTGTCCAAGTACACCACCTTTTATGGTGGAGCCGCCGGGTACTGCCCCCGGGTCCGCTGCGTCTATTACTCGCCGCAGTTTATCGTCATAGCCGGGTGAAACCCGGCACGTAGGGATATAGGAAGCCCGGCGGCATTACGCAAATGCCTTTCGCTCGCCCCATTTTGGGTCCATGGGGAGCTCCATGTTGACCCAGCGGTCCCGTTATGCGCTGCGCGCGATGCTGTTCCTGGCGGAAATGCCGGTGGAAGGGCCGCCGACCTCGATGACCCGCATCGCGGCCGAGGCCAATGTGCCGCGCAAGTTCCTGGAGCTGATCCTCGCCGACCTGAAGGGCGCGCAACTGCTCGACAGCCAGCGCGGCAAGATGGGCGGATACCGGCTGGCGCGGCCCGCGCACCTGATCTCGCTGGGCGACATCATCCGCACGATCGAAGGGCCGCTGGCGCTGGTCCCCTGCGTCAGCCGGACAGCCTATCGCCCCTGCAACGACTGCAAGAGCGAGGCCGACTGCGCCATCCGCCACGCGATGATGCGGGTGCGCGACGAGACGGCGCGGATCCTCGACGGCACCAGCCTGGCGGATGCGACGGCCAAGAAGCTGGCGGCGGCTTAAGCCCTTTACCCAACATTGCGCCACCCCGGCGAAGGCCGGGGTCCAGTTGTAGTGAGCGATCGAAGGCCGAAAGCCACCGCCTCCCACGCAACGTCGTCCCGCTCCCCCAGCCTGGTAGCGACTGGACCCCGGCCTTCGCCGGGGTGACGCGATAAATTATGGACGCCGCGCGCGCAGTTCGTCGCGAATTTCGCGCAGCAGTGCGACATCGGCGGGCTCCGCCTTGGGCTCGGCGGCGGCGACGGCCTTGTCTTTCTCGAACATCGCGGTCGCACGGTTCACGGTGCGGATCAGCAGGAAGATGATGAAGGCGACGATCACGAAATTGACCGCCTGCGTCACGAACGCGCCATAGCCCAGCAGCGGCACGCCTGCCTTCTTCAGCGCGGCATAATCGGTCAGCGAGCCAGCATAATTGGCCGGGATCGGCCCCATGCGCACGAAATAGCTGGAGAAATCCAGTCCGCCGAAGATCTTGCCGATCACCGGCATCAGCACGTCGTCGGTCAGCGACGTCACGATCTTGCTGAACGCCGCCCCGATGATGACCGCCACCGCCAGATCGAGCACATTGCCCCGCGCGATGAAGGCCCGAAATTCCTTGAGCATCGCCAAATCCCTCTATTTGCCTGGGCTTCGAGGGTATCGTCGCTTTTGCCCTTCGCCAAGCAAGACATGCGTCTTATATAGACCAGACAGTTGACGGAGGAATATTCGAATGCGTCGTCCCGTTCTTGCCCTGACCCCGGTCGTGATGGCCGTCGCTTTGTCCGGCTGCGGCATGAACAGCGTGCCCACGGCCGAGGAAAATGTGAACGCGAAATGGGCCGACGTCCAGGCCGCCTATCAGCGCCGCGCGAACCTGATCCCCAATCTGGAAGCCACCGTGAAGGGCGCCGCCGCCTCGGAAAAGTCGATCCTGACCGAAGTGGTCAACGCACGCGCCAAGGCGACCTCGGTCCAGGTGAACAGCGCCGACCTGTCCGACCCCGCCAAGATGCAGCAATTCGCCCAGGCGCAGGGACAGCTCAGCGGGTCGCTCGGCCGGCTGCTGGCCAATGTCGAGGCCTATCCGAACCTGAAGAGCCAGGACAATTTCCAGACCTTCATGAGCCAGCTGGAAGGCACCGAGAACCGCATCAACATCGCGATCGGCGATTACAACAAGGCGGTGCAGGCCTATAACACCCGCATCCGCACCTTCCCCGACGCGATCGGCGCGAAGGTGTTCTATGGCGCCAAGCCCAAGACGCCCTATCAGGCGACCACGCCGGGCGCTGAGAATGCGCCCAAGGTGAATTTCGGCGCCTGATCGTATCCCCATGACCCGGTTCACCCGGCTGCTCCGCCCGGTCCTCGGGCTCTGGCTGATCCTCTGCGCCGTCCCCGTGATGGCGCAGAGTTTTCCCAAGCTCGACGGCCTGGTCGTCGATGCGGCGGGCAAGATCGATCCGGCGACCAAGGCGCAGCTCGAACAGAAGCTGCAGGCCCTGCAAAAGGACACCGGCCGCCAGCTGGTGGTGGCGACCATTCCCGATCTGCAGGGCCGCCCGATCGAAGATTATGGCAACAAGCTGATCCGTTATTGGGGCGTCGGTCTCAAGGACGTCAATAATGGCGCGATCCTCTTCGTTGCGCCCAATGAGGGAAAGGGGCAGCGAGGCCCCCGCCTCGAAGTCGGCTATGGGTTGGAGCCGATCCTGACCGACGCATGGTCTTCGCAGATGATCCGCACGTTGATGCTCCCGCGTCTGCGGGAATCGAGCGACATATCGGGCGCGCTGAATGCTGGCGCTGACGCCGTCATCGCCCAGCTTCGCGCCTCACCCGAGGAAGCCAAGGCCAGGGTGGCCGAGGCTGCCAAACAGTTCGACCGCCAGAACAGACGCGGCGGCGGCGATTCCGATGGCTTTCCGATCCTGATCGTTCTCGTAGTCTTCATCGGCGGCTTCGTCCTGTTGTCGATTCTGCGTCGCAGACAGGGCCAGCGGTTTCACGACGACGATGACGACGATCGTGGCGGCGGCGGTGGGCGTCGCGGCGGCGGCTGGCCGATCATCCTCTGGGGCCCCGGCTGGGGCAGCGGCGGCGGATCGGGTGGCGGCTGGAGTTCGGGTGGCTCCGACGGGGGCAGCGACGGGTCATGGTTCGGCGGCGGCTTTACCGGCGGCGGTGGCGGCTCGGGCGGCGGCGGCGGCGCATCGGGGGATTGGTGAGATGTTGAGCGAAGCCGATAGCGATCTGGTCACCGCCGCCGTCGCGCGGGCCGAGGCGACCACGGATGCGGAGATCGTCACCATCGTCGCGCCGCGCTCGGACGACTATCGCGACGTCGCCTTGTGGTTCGCCGTGCCCGCGATGCTGCTGGTGCCGCTGTTCGCCGCGCTCTTCCCCGATCTGGGGTTGAAGCTGTTGGCGCTGGTCCATGACGCGTGGAGCGCGCCGGGCGAAGACCTGATCCTGGGCGTGCTGATGCTTGCGCAGATCCTGGCCTTCGGGCTGGTTTACGCGCTGCTCGGGTCCGTGACGCGCCGGATCGCATTGGTGCCCAAGAGCATCCGCCATGCCCGTGTCCGGGCGCGTGCCGTCCTCCTCTTCCGCGTTTCGGCCGAACGGCGCACCGACAGTCGCTACGGCGTGCTGCTCTACCTCTCGGAGGACGAGCATATGGCCGAGATCGTCGCCGACTCCGGGCTGACCGGCAAGGTCGGGCCGGAAACCTGGGGCAAGGCGATGGCGGTCATGCTGCCCCATGTCGCGAAGGGTCATGTCGGCGAGGGGCTGGGCGCGGCGGTCGAGCGCATCGGGCTTGTGCTGGCGACACATTTCCCCAAGACGGCGGCCGACACCAACGAACTGCCGGACAGACCGATCTCGCTATGACCGATCCCCGTATGGACGCCCCCCTCGAAACCCTGGCCGAGGGGCGTTTCCTCACGCTGCGCAAGCGCGGCACTTGGGAATATGCCGACCGACCGCGCGACATTCGCGCCGCCGTCATCCTCGCGATCGAGGACGGCCATATCCTGCTGGTCGAGCAATTCCGCATTCCGCTGGGCGCGCCGTGCCTGGAAATGCCCGCCGGGCTGATCGGCGACGAAACCGAGGGCGAGGCGGTGCTGGACGGTGCCGCGCGCGAGTTGGAGGAGGAAACCGGCTATCGCCCGGCCCGGATCGAGGCGCTGGGGGAATTCTGTTCCTCGCCCGGCATGACGTCGGAGCGTTTCACTTTGGTCCGGGCCACCGGGCTGGAAAAGGTCGGCGACGGCGGAGGCGACTCGGACGAGCAGATCGTCGTGCACCGGGTGAAGCTGTCGGAGGTCGTCGCCTTCATCGCCGAACGCCGGGCGGCGGGGGCGGCGGTCGATGCCAAGCTGCTGCTATTGCTGGGCGGCGGTATTCTGGGCTTTTGAGTTCGCGCGAAGCCGCGAGCACGCGAAGAAGATTTATCGCGCGGAGACGCGGAGAGGTCACGCTCGCGGCAGCGAGATATCTCCTCAACAGGCCGTTCTAGTGCGCGTCCGATGCCACCAGACACGCCACCTCGGCGCTCTCCGCGCCTCTGCGCGAACCCATTCTAAAAATCTTCGCGCCATCGCAGCTTCGTGCGAACAAATAGCTCAAAGAAGGTTGGTTCGCGCAGAGGCGCGGAGGACGCGGAGAGGGCTTGCTCGCGGAAACGGCAGGCCTCGACAACAGGCCGGTTATGAAGCGATCCCGATACCGCCGGGCGCGAAACCTCCGCGTCTCCGCGCGAACCAACCTTCTCAAGCGCTGCGCGCGAAAGAAAAGCGCCCCGGCCGTGACCGGAGCGCTCGAACCTCAACGGAAATTGTCGGCGTAGCTTTGCAGCTTCAGCGTCTTTTGCGGCGTCGGCACGACATGGTGGTCGAGCCCTTCGCGCTGGCAATAGGCGATCGCCTCTTCCAGCGTCGCGAAGGTCAGGCGGACCTGTTCCTGCGTGTCGCCGCTGCCGGCCCAGCCGGTCAGGGGATCGGGCTTTTTCGCCTCGGTCGGTTCGAATTCGAGTTGCCAGCGATCGGTCCGGTACTTGCCGGATTGCATCGCGTTCTTGGGGCGCTGGAAGATGCGAGCAGTGGCCATAATTCTTGTCCCTTATCGCGAACCGGCGGCTCTTGCATCCGCCTTTTTCGTGCGCAGTGTCGCGGACGCCGCCGCAGGATCGTCGGGCCAGGGATGGCGGGGATAGCGGCCGCGCATTTCCTTGGCCACCGCGCTCCAGCTGCCCGCCCAGAAACCGGGCAGGTCACGCGTCGTCTGGATTGGTCGTCCAGCGGGCGATGTGAGGCTGAGGACCAAAGGCACGCGCTCCGTTCCGATCACCGGATGCTCGGCCAGACCGAACAGCGCCTGCACGCGCAACTCGACGCGCGGACCACCTTCGGCTGCATAATCAATGGCATGACTACTGCCCGCCGGGCTGGTGAAATGCGACGGCGCCATCGAATCGATCCGCCGCTGATCGTTCCAATCGACCAGATTGCGGATCGCCTCGGTCAGCGCGCCCGGCGCCAGCGCGTCCAGCCGCCGCTTGCCCGCGACCAAGGCGGGCAGCCAGTCGCCCAGCCGTTCGAGCAGACTTTCGTCGTCCAGTGCCACTCCGGCATAGGCGGCGCGCGCGCGGTACGCCCCCGCCCCGTCGCTCCAGGGGAGCAGCGACAGGCCATGCGCCCGCACGCCCTCGACCAGTGCCTCGGCGATGGCATCGGCAGACGCCCCCGAATCAGGCCCGCTCGACAGGCGAAGCCCACCCAGCCGCCGTTCGCGCAACGCCTCGACGCCGCCCGTTGCCGGGTTGAAGGTGACGGTCCGCCGCGTCTCGATCCGTTCGGCGAACAGCGCCTCGACGGTGGTGAGGTCGAGCGGCGCGGCCGACAGGATGCGCGCGCACGAGGCCGCGCCTTGCGTCTCGCCCACCGCCAGCCATTCCGAACTGGCCAGCCCCGAGGCGGGGTCGAGCCGGAAGCCCCTGCCCCCGACGCTCGCCCAATTCTCGCCCGTGCCGTCACGCCGCCGCGCCACCCGGTCGGGATAGGCGAGTGCCAAGCAGACGCCCGCGCCATGATCCCAGACCTCCTGCTCGACCGGCTTGGGAGCGAGGCCGGTCCAGCGTTTCGCCATCGCCCGCGCCGCCTCCGCCTTGGGGCCACGCTCGGTCCGCCAGCGGCGCAGGCGCTGTTCGACATCGACATCCTGCCCGCCGATGCCACGCTCGCCCAGCAGCACCGCGACCTCGGCGGCGGTCGATGCCAGCCCGCGCTCGCCACTGCGGATCAGCATATGCGCGAGGCGCGGCGGCATCGGCAGTTTGGCGATCGCCTTGCCATGCGCGGTCGGACGGCCAGTGTCGTCGAGCGCCTCCAGCACGGTGAGGCGGGCGCGGGCTTCCGCGACGGCCGCCTCGGGCGGTGGATCGAGCCAGGGGAGTGCGCGCGGATCGCTGACGCCCCACAGCGCGGTGCCGAGCAGCAGCGATGACAGGTCCGCCTCCAGAATTTCGGGCGGGTCGAAGCGCGGCAGGCCCGCCGTCGCGGCTTCCTCCCACAAGCGATAGGCGACACCCGGCGACTGGCGCGCGGCGCGTCCCGCACGCTGGACGACAGCGGCCTGGCTGGCACGCTCGGTGACGAGCCGGGTCATCCCCGCCGCGCGGTCGTAGCGCGGACGACGGGCCAGCCCGGAGTCGACCACGATCCGCACGCCGTCGAGCGTCAGGCTGGTCTCCGCGATCGAGGTGGCGAGCACGATCCGCCGCCGTCCCTCCGGATCACGCCGGATCGCTGCGCGCTGCGCCGCCGGGTCGAGCGAGCCGTGGAGCTCGTGAATGGCGATGGCGGAGGGCAGGTTCGCCAGCCGCTCGGCGGTGCGCGCGATCTCGGTGGTGCCGGGCAGGAAGGCGAGGATATCGCCCTCCGCCTCGTCCTGCAGCGCGCGGCGGATGGCGGCGGCGACCGAATCCTCGATCCGCGCTTCGGCGGCCCGTCCGAGATGGCGCAAGGTCAGCGGATGGCTGCGCCCCTCGCTCTCGATCACGGGCACATCGCCCATCAGGCTGGAAAAGCGGCGACCGTCCAGCGTCGCGGACATGGCGACCAGCCGCAGATCAGGCCGCAACCCGGCTTGCGCATCCAGTGCCAGCGCCAGGCCGAAATCACCGTCGAGGCTGCGTTCGTGGACTTCGTCGAACAGCACCGCCGACACGCCCGCCAGTTCGGGGTCCGCCTGGATGCGCGCGACGAAGATGCCTTCGGTGACGACGGTGACACGGGTCGCAGCGCTAACCCTGGTATCCATGCGCGTCGCATAGCCGAAGGTGCGGCCGACCGGCTCCTCGGCGAGTGCTGCCATGCGCTCGGCGGCGGCGCGGGCAGCAAGGCGGCGGGGGGACAGGAGCAGGACTTCGCCACTGCACCAGGGCTGGTCGAGAAGCGCGGGCGCGACGGCGGTGGTCTTTCCCGCGCCGGGGGGCGCCACGAGGACGGCGTTGGGCGCGTTTGCCAGCGCGGCGAGCAGATCGGGCAGGACGGCGGTGACGGGCAGGGTCATGAGCGAGCGATAGGGGGTTTGGCGGGCGGGGTGAAGGACTTCCCCCCCTTTCCCGCTTAGCCGTTCCCCGGCGAAGGCCGGGGCCCAGGTTCCACCAAGCTGGTGATGCGCCACGCGAGGCGGGGGAGGCTAACCGCCCTACGCCTTCGATAACCCCCAGCAACTGGGCCCCGGCCTTCGCAGGGGTCGAAAAAGGGTCAGTAAGCCCGCGCGACCGCGAACTCGACGGCTTCGATCATCGCGCTCTTCGCCGGGCCATCGGCAAAGCCCCGCAGCGCCTCGATCGCCAGCCCGCCATAATGGCGCGCGCGGGCCATCGTGTCGTCGACCGCCCGGCTCTTGCGGACCAGCGCGATGGCATGGGCGAAGTCCTCGTCCGACGTCCGACGTCCCTCGACCGCATCCTTCCAGAAGGCGCGCTCTTCGTCGTTCGCGCGTGCATAGGCCAGGATCACCGGCAGGGTCATCTTGCCCTCGCGGAAGTCGTCGCCCGCGTCCTTGCCCATGGTGCCTGCGTCCGACACATAGTCGATCGCATCGTCGATCAGCTGGAACGCGATGCCCAGGTTCCGGCCATAGGCCTCCAGCGCCAGCTCCTCCGCCTCGGGCCGCTCGGCGACGACCGCCGCGATGCGGCAGGCGGCGGCGAACAGCGCGGCGGTCTTGGCGTCGATGATCGAGAGATAGCGCTCCTCGGCCAGACCCACTTGCCGAACGGCGGTCAGCTGGTTCACCTCGCCCTCGGCGATCACCGCCGACGCGCCCGACAGGATGTTCAGAACCTTCAGGCTGCCCGCATCGACCATCAGCTGGAAGGACCGGCTGAACAGGAAGTCGCCGACCAGCACGCTGGCGGGATTGCCCCAGATGATGTTGGCCGTCCGCCGCCCGCGCCGCAGGTCGGAGCCGTCGACGACATCGTCGTGCAGCAGCGTGGCGGTGTGGATGAACTCGACCGCTGCTGCCAGGACATGGTGGCTGGTGCCCCGATAGCCCAGCAGTTGCGCACTGGCGAGCGTCAGCATCGGGCGCATCCGCTTGCCGCCGCCCGCGATCAGGTGCCCCGCCAGTTGCGGGATCAGCGGAATCTCCGACGCCATGCGGTCGATGATGACCTGGTTCACGGCGTTCATGTCGTCGGCCACCAGCCGGATCATCGGGTCCAGCGAGGGCGCGGGCTTGGCGAGGCGGGTGGCGGTTACGGTCATGGGCAGGTAAGAGCCTCTGGCGACAACGCTTGCCGAACGCAAGCCTAAGCGCGAAAGGGCGCACGCGAAATTGCCGTGGGACGCGGCTGCGCCAGAGGGAGACGTATCGATGTCCGACACCGTGCTGACCGGCTATCGCCAGTCGATCGACAATATCGACGCCGCGCTGGTCTTCATGCTGGCCGAGCGGTTCAAGATCACCCAGGCGGTCGGACGTTACAAGGCGGAGAACGAACTGCCCCCCGCCGATCCCGGCCGCGAGGAATCGCAGATCGCCCGGCTGCGCCAGCTGGCGAGCGATGCGCAGCTCGACCCCGAATTTTCCGAGAAATTCCTGCGCTTCATCATCGACGAAGTGATCCGCCACCATGAGCGACTGCGCGGTTGATGGCATTCCTCCTGGCGATCGAGGGCGCGGACGGCGCAGGCAAGGCGACCGCGACGGCGGCCGTGACCGAGCGGCTGAACGCCGCCGGGCTGTCGGCGGCGGCCTTGTCCTTTCCGCGCTATGCCGAAACGGTCGGCGGCTGGGCGCTGGGCGAATATCTGGCCGGCCGCCTGCCCCATGCCGCCGCGCCGGAGACGGCGGCGACCCTCTATGCGCTCGACCGATTCGAATCGCGGCCGCATCTGATCGAGCTGGCGGAAACGCACGATATCATCGTGTTCGACCGCTATATCGCGTCGAACATGGCCTATCAGGCGGCGCAGGTTCCCGCTGATCAGGCGCCTGCCCTGCTGCAATGGATCGAGCAGCTGGAGACGGTGCAGTTCCGCCTGCCCGCCCCGCATCTGTCGGTCTATCTCGACACGCCGCTGGACGTCGCGCGCGACCTGATCGCCCGCAAGCGCAAGCGCAGTTATACCGACGACACCTATGACGCCTATGAAGCCGATCTGGGGCTCCAGGCGCGGGTCCGCGCGAACTACGCCGCAATGGCGGACGGGGCGATGCTGGGCGAATGGGCGACGGTGTCGACCGTGGCGGGCGGCGCATTGCGCAATCCAGCTGAGATTGCGGACGAAATCACCACGCTGGCGATGGAGCGCCTGCGCTAACCTACCGACTGTTCCCCGGCGAAGGCCGGGGTCGAGTTTCCAGGCGCTGTAGAAGGCGCGTCGCATCTGCCTCCCACGCGACGTTTCGGCGCGCCACCAGCCTTGGCAGGAACTGGGCCCCGGCCTTCGCCGGGGAACGGGAGCAAAGGTGCAGTGGGAACAATCTTTTTGCTCACGCGATGCCGCGAAGAGAAAGAGGTTGGTTCGCGCGGAGGCGCGGAGAACGCGGAGGTGTCGGACCCGCGGCTCTTGCCGCCCTTCTCCATCCAGCGATCGAGAAAAGAAGACTGCGCTCTGCCGCGCGCAATACATCTCTGCGTTCTCCGCGCCTCCGCGCGAAATCAAAATCTTCGTATCATCGCGGCTTTGCGTGAAACAAACATCTACACCGTAAAGCCCCTCAGTTCGACGCGCGGATCGTCCCCGCCAGCGGCGCGAAGCGGGCGACCTGCTGGCCCACCAGGCGCAACTGCCCCTCGACCGCCGGATCGCTGATCCGCCCTTCCGCGTCGAAGCGCGTCTGCTGCGTGTTCACCGCTGCCGCGAAGGGCGTCGGCCAGCCACGCAGGGCATGGACGATCGAGCGCAACGCCGCGATGGTCGAACCCGTCGCCTGCCAGCCATAGGCGGTGGCGATCAGCCCCACGGGCAGGTCGGCGAAATAGGGCCGGTCGTCCTTTGCCGTTTCCTCCAGCAGGTCGAGCGCGTTCTTCACCAGCCCCGAGATGCTGCCATGATAGCCGGGGCTGGCGATGATGATCGCCGACGCCTGTCGCACGGTGTCGACGAACACCTGCTCCGCCTCGGTCCGCTCACCCGCGCGCGGGTTGTAGAGCGGCAGGCGCGCGAGGTCCTCGCCGCCGAAGACATGGGTGCGGAACCCCTCGTCCGCCGCCGCCGTCATCGCGGTGCGCAGCGCACGCTCGGTCGAGGAGACGCTGCCGATCGTGCCGCCGATGCCGACGACGAGCGGGGAAGAGGAGTGAGCCATGCTCCGCCTTTCACCCCGGACCGCGCAGCGGAGCAAGCGCTAAGTTTGCCGAATCCCTGTCGTTGCGGCGGTCCGAATCTCGCCCTATCCCACATGGCAGGGAGATGAAGGATGCGTGTCAGGGCTTTGGGGATCGTCGCGCTGCTCGCTTGTCCGGCAGCGGCGCAGGAGGTGCGACCAAGCGGTCCGCCGCCCGGGATGGCGACTGGTGCGCCGGGCACCCCGACAGGCTGGAACATCACCATCGGCGCTGCACCCGTCCTCAGCCCGGCTTGGGCCGGATCGCGCGATATGGCGTTGTCCCTGTTTCCCGATCTGCGGGTGAATTACGGCGACACGCTCTTCGCCTCGGTGCCCGATGGGATCGGGTGGAATGCGGTCCATCGCGACGGCTGGCGTGCCGGGCCGCTGGTGAAGATCCGCTTCGGCCGGGACGAGCGCAACGGCGGCTCGCCCTTCCTGATCGCAGGGGGCAGCGACGCGCTGGAGGGCATGGGCAATATCAAGGCGGCGGGCGAGATCGGCGGCTTCGTCGAGAAATCCTTCGGCCCGCGCCGCGCCTGGCGCGCACGGGCGGAGGTGCGGCAAGGATTCGGCGGGCATGACGGCGTGGTCGCGGACCTGTCGGCGGCCTATCGCACCCGGATCGGCCGTGCGATCGTCAGCGCGGGGCCACGCATGACGCTGGCCAGCGCGAATTTCGTGCAGACCTATTTCGGCATTTCCCCGGCGCAATCGACGCGCACCGGGCTTGCCCCGTACCGCGCGGACGGCGGCGTGCTGTCCTATGGCCTGGGCGGCAATATCGTCTGTCCGCTGAACCGCCGCAGCGCGCTGACGCTGTTCACCAACCTGGAGCGGCTGGGCGGCCCGGCCGCCGACTCGCCGTTGATCCGAGAGCGGGGGCAGCGGCTGCAGGCGACGCTGGGACTGGGTTACGGGTTCCGCTTCGGCCTATAGCGCCGCTCGCGCCGCCGCCGCCGCACGTCCCAGTTCCGCCCGCTCGGCCCGGACGGCCATCGCGTCCCAGGAGGCGGCGGCACGCTCGCAGCGGTCGCGGACATTCTGCAATGTCGCATCGGCGGCGTTGTTGCGCTCGATCTCGGCCTGATTGCGGAAGAAGATGGCATCGCGAGACATGGATTATCCTTTCGGGCCACAAAAAAAGCGGTAGCCGGACCGGCTACCGCTTCGACATTCAGGCGGGCTGAAGGTTGACCGCCGCCATCTTTCCGCGGCGATCCTCTTCCAGTTCATAAGTGACCCGCTGGTTCTGGTTCAGCGTGATCATCCCGGCGCGCTCGACGGCGCTGATATGGACAAAGGCGTCCGCGCCGCCGCTCTCGGGGGCGATGAAGCCGTAACCCTTGTCGGCGTTGAAGAATTTGACGGTTCCGGTGATGCTCATATTCGCTCCTTCATCATGATGAACCAGGCTGGGCCGGGTTCGGGGCCGCGGTGCAGGGAAAGAAGGAACGAGCCGCAAAGCAGAGAACCGTCGATTTGCGACTTTAGCACGGATCAATATCGGGTCCCCGCACGCAATTGTAAGGGCCGTGGCAAAAATACTGTTTTCGCATCGCCCCATCGAACCGCAGCATGGCCTTCCGGAAGCCCCCGCGAAGGCGCGAACTTCCATTCCATCGGCTTTCGGGACTGGCGTCGTCGGTTCGGCGGGTTAGAAGAAGGATAAAGCATAACGGGAGGACCGAGCGGGGCATGACGAAACACCTTCCCTGGATCGCACTGGCGATCGTCGGAGCAGGCGCACTGGGCGTGGTCGCCACGGTGCGCGGCGAGCCGATCAACGCGCTGTGGATCGTGGCCGCCGCCGTCTCGGTCTATCTGATCGCCTATCGTTACTATGCTCTGTTCATCGCGCGGGTGATCGGCATCGACCCCAGCCGCCCCACTCCCGCCATTCGCCGCGCCGACGGTCTCGACTATGTCGCGACCGACCGTACCGTGCTGTTCGGCCACCATTTCGCCGCGATCGCGGGTGCCGGGCCTTTGGTGGGACCGGTGCTGGCGGCGCAGATGGGGTATCTGCCCGGCACGCTATGGATATTGGCGGGCGTCGTGCTGGCGGGGGCAGTGCAGGATTTCCTGGTGCTGTTCCTCTCGATGCGGCGCGACGGGCGGTCGCTAGGCGAGCTGATCCGCATGGAGATGGGGCCGGTCGCGGGCACCATCGCGCTGTTCGGCGCCTTCATGATCATGGTGATCATCCTGGCGGTCCTCGCCCTGATCGTCGTGCGTGCGCTGGCCGAGAGCCCCTGGGGCCTGTTCACCGTGGCCGCCACCGTGCCGCTGGCGATGCTGATGGGCGGCTATACCCGCTGGGTGCGGCCGGGGAAGATCGGCGAGGTGTCGGTCATCGGGTTCATCGGCCTGATCCTGGCGATCGTCTATGGCCAGTCGATCGCGGAGTCGGCGGTTCTCGCGCCGCTGTTCACCTTCACGCCGGTGCAGCTCTGCTTCCTTCTGATCGGCTACGGCGCGGTCGCCTCGGTCCTGCCGGTGTGGCTGCTTCTCGCGCCGCGCGACTATCTGTCGACCTTCCTCAAGATCGGCGCGATCGTGGCGCTGGCCATCGGCATCGTCATCATGGCGCCGCCGCTGAAGATGCCCGCGCTGACCAAATTCATCGACGGCAGCGGGCCGGTCTGGGCGGGGCCGCTCTTTCCCTTCCTGTTCATCACCATCGCCTGCGGCGCGGTGTCGGGCTTCCACGCGCTGATCGCCAGCGGCACCACCCCCAAGCTGATCGCCAGCGAGAAGGACGCGCCGTTCATCGGGTACGGCGCGATGCTGATGGAGAGCGCGGTGGCGATCATGGCGCTGGTCGCCGCCTCGATCCTCGACCCCGGCATCTATTTCGCGATGAACGCGCCCGCCGCCGTGCTGGGCACCGATCCGGCCAGCGCCGCCGCCGCCGTGACCGCGATGGGTTTCCCCATCTCGGCCGACACGCTGGCGCAGGTCGCGCGGGACGTGGGCGAGCATACGATCATCAGCCGCGCGGGCGGCGCGCCGACACTGGCAGTGGCGATGGCGGAAATCTTCAGCCACCTGTTCGGCGGACAGGCGATGAAGGCCTTCTGGTATCATTTCGCCATCCTGTTCGAGGCGCTGTTCATCCTGACCGCGGTCGATGCGGGGACTCGGGCAGGCCGGTTCATGTTGCAGGACCTGATCGGGCTGGTCGTCCCCAGCTTCCGGGGATCGAGCAAGGTCGCGCCGGGCCTGATCGCGACGGCCCTGTGCGTCGCGGCCTGGGGCTTCTTCCTCTATCAAGGCGTCACCGATCCGCTGGGCGGGGTGAACACGCTGTGGCCGTTGTTCGGCATCTCCAACCAGATGCTGGCCGCCGTGGCGCTGATGCTGGCGACCGTGGTCCTCTTCCGCATGAAGAAGGACCGCTATGCCTGGATCACCGTGATCCCGACCATCTGGCTGCTGGCGTGCACGCTGACCGCCGGGTGGTTGAAGATCTTCTCGGCCGATCCGCGCGTGGGCTTCCTCGCCCATGCCGACAAGTTCGCCGGCGCCGCCGCGCAGGGCAAGGTGCTGCCGCCCGCCAAGACCATGGGCGACATGGGGCGGATCGTGTTTAACGACCGGATCGATGCCGGGCTGTGCGCGATCTTCCTGGGCGTCGTGCTGGCGATCCTGGTCTATGCGGTGCGCACCTGCCTGATCGCGCGCAGGATCGACCGGCCGAGCGTGACCGAAGTGCCGCCAGAACTGGTGGCCGCCGAATGAGCTGGCTCGCCCGTTTGCGCCAGATCGGCAACGCCATGGTCGGGATGCCCAGCTATGATGCCTATCTGGCGCACATGGCGATGAAACATCCCGACCGGGAGCCGATGGACGAGGTGACCTTCTTCCGTGAGCGGCAACAGGCGCGGTATGGCGGCAAGAATGGCGGGCGCTGCTGCTGATCGTTCACGCGAGGCCGCAACGGCGCGAAGAAGGGAGTAGGTTGGTTCGCGCGGAGGCGCGGAGGCGCGGAGACGCGGAGGTGTAGGGCCCGGCCGACAGGCCAGACCATCCCAACGTTCGTCTTATAGTCTCCCGCTTCTACGCGCAGGCAAAGCTCCTCTGCGTCCTCAGCGCCTCTGCGCGAACCTGATAATCTCCGCGTCTCCGCGTCTCCGCGCGAACAAAAACCTTCGCGCCCTCGTGGCTTCGCGTGACCCGCAAACCCCCGCCCCGCCCTACCCTTGCCTTTTGGCCACACCACGGCTACATCGCGTTCCCATCCGAACAGCGCGGACGGACCTTTCGTCGCAGGCCCCCTGGGGCAGGCGACGGCGGACCCATGCCCCGCTGACAGTAATTTCAACGCAGGTGCGGGAACGGCACGAGTGGCGAAGACGACCCCCATCGAATTCCTCAACCAGGTCAAGACCGAGACCAAGAAGGTCGTCTGGCCGACGCGGCGCGAGACGGTGATGACCGGTGTGATGGTGGTCGTGATGACCACGATCCTGGCCATCTTCTTCCTGGCGGTCGACTCGTTCTTCGAGACGCTGGTCCGCACCCTGCTGTCGTTCGCGAAGTAAAAGGGTTCTCATGGCGCGCTGGTACATCATCCACGCTTATTCCGGTTTCGAGGGCAAGGTCCGCGACTCGATCATGGCCGAGGCGACCCGTCTGGGCCTCGACCATCTGGTCGACCAGATCGAGGTGCCGACCGAGACCGTGACCGAGGCCCGCCGGGGCAAGAAGATCGCGGTCGAGCGCAAGTTCATGCCCGGCTATGTGCTGGCCAAGCTCGACATGACCGATCAGGTCTATCACCTCGTCAAGAACACCCCGAAGGTGACCGGCTTCCTTGGCGCGATGGGCAAGCCCCAAGCGATCAGCGAAACCGAAGCCACGCGGATGCTGAATTCCAAGGAAGAAGCCGCCGCCGCGCCGAAGCACAAGGTCAAGGTCGACTACGAGATCGGCGACGCGGTCAAGGTGCTGGAAGGCCCCTTCGCCAGCTTCAACGGCGTGGTCGAGGAACTGGATTTCGACAAGTCCAAGGTCAAGGTGTCGGTGTCGATCTTCGGTCGCGCGACCCCGGTGGAACTGGACTTCGAGCAGGTCGAACGCTCGAAGTAAGTTCGGACCATCCGACGAAAACGGGCCGGGGCGGCGACGCCACCGGCCCTTTTCGTATCTGGCATCCTACAGCTTGGCGCTGTCCGCCACCTGCCGGAACGCCGCCACCCCGGCGTCGAAATAATGCAGCCGGGGCGCCTCGAAGGTGATCAGGTACAATTTGCCGCCGATCATCGCCCCGCGCCCCTCACCCTTGCGCGGCAGGTCCTCTTTCAGTCGGGTGAAGCTGTAGGTGAAGCGGATGCCCGGCTTGCCCGCAAAGGCCATCGGCTCCATCCCGTCCACGGTGAACAGCGGGGTGTCGAGCGCGATGCGATAGCTGTTCTCGACCAGAGTCGGGATGTCCGTCACCAGCATCGTCGCCTTGACACGCGGCAACGGCTTGGTGCGCTTGCTGACCTCGCGGAACAGCGTCTGTTCGGGTTCGATCCCGCCGTAGAAGGTCAGATCGTTCAGCGCGTCGCCGTCGAAGGTCCATGTCTCCGAATTGCGCCCCGGCCGTGCGCCCAGCTTGTTCCATTCGACCGAGGGCGTGACCGTCAGCACCGATTTGGCGACCGCCACGGGCTGTCCCGCCGGGATCAGCTTGTTGCCCGCCGCCACGGGCGCCGCGACCAGCGCCAGTCCGATCACCGCGACCTTGAAACCCTTCATTGCACGCCCCCTTCCCCGATCAACATCGCCATGGCCGCGCGGTCGCTCGCCTGCGGGGCCCGCTCCAGATAGGTTTTCAGCGCCGCCCGCCCCGCCGCTTCCTGTTGCCCACGCAGGAGGGACAGGCCCAGCCCGCGCCAGGCGATCGGATCGGTGCAGCCCGCATCGATCGCCTGTTGATAGAATTGCGCCGCGCTGACCAGATCGCGGGGGTTACCGCGCTCGCGATAGAGTTCGCCGCGCGTCAGCAACAGGTCGGGCGTCCATTGCCCGCCCGCCAGTTCGCCCAGCAGATATTCCGAGCCGCCGAAATCGTTGAGCTTGATCTGGTCGGCCAGGAAGCTCGCGCGCCATGGCCGCATCGCGATGAGGAACGCATCGCGCGACTCGTCGCCGCGCTCCCCATCCGCCCCCGCCGCCTCGCGCAGATAGGTGGCGCGAGTCAGCTCGGTCGGATGATCGGCGAAGAAGCCCGCCGAATAGCGATGCGTGACATGCCGCTTGCGGCCCAGAGCGGTCGCATCCTGCTCGGCCATCAGCCGCTCCCAGATACGCGAGGCGGCAAGCGGCCGATAGCCCGCCGCCGTCAGATAGCGCAGGCCCATCAGGTCGGCCTCGGTCTCCTGAGCACGGTTATAGGAGAAATGCAGCTGGATCAGGCTGACCGGCAAGGTGCTGTAGGGCGAGAGCACGCTGGTCCAGGCGATGATGTCGCCGATCGTCCGCCCCCGGCGAAAACTGGCCAGGGTGTGGCGCATCTCGAAATGCCCGAACTCATGGCCGAGCAGCGCCGCCAACTCGGCCTCGTCACGCAACCGGAGCAGCGCGCCGGTATAGACGATCATCATGCCGTTCGGCGTCATGGAAGCATTGAAGACCGGCGCGCGCACCACATAGATTCGCACGCCCTTGCACCGATCCTCACCCACCGAGCGGCAAAGGACCTTGGCCATATAGGCATTCAGCGCGGCGTCACGCAGCACGGCGGGCGAGTCGCGCAGGGCGCGCTCCGCCTCGTCGGTTTGTTGCCACAGCCCCCGTTCATCGACGGTCGTCGGCGTATAGGCCGCACTGTAAGGCGGCAGCGGCGCAAGCCGATCCGACGCGCCCGCGCCTAGAGCCGCACCCGCCAGTGCCGCGGCGATCATCCATCCAGCCATGATTCCGGCCCCTCAGCGCGCGGCTGTCTGGGATGCGGCGGCGGGCGTCTCGACCGGCTTGCCCGGAAAACCCTCCAGCAGTTGCGACACGCGCTTGGCCGCGCCCTCGGGCGTACGGACATCACCGCCCATGGCGAGGTCGGCGTTCAGCCAGACCAGATCGCCCGTCTTCAGGTCGATCAACCCGGCATAGCCCTTGTGCACGCCCGAACTCACACCGACACCAGCCACCCCCGCAGCGAACAGCTGGAGCAGCTTGCGCCCGGTCGAACCATAATGATCCTCGGTCGTCACGAAGAGCGCATAGTCGGCGCCCTGCACGCCCGGCAGTTTCGCGACCTCGGACCCGATCGACCACAGGAAACTGTCGTCGCGCTTCTTGGTGGGCAGGCGATTGCCCGGGAAGAACTGATACGTCTGGACCGAGTCGGCCAGTGCGGTGAACAGCGCACGATATTCATGCGCCGTGGCCGCGCCCTGCCCGACCGGCTCGACATGGTTGACGACCCGGTTGCCCAGCCGGCCTTGCGCGTCCGCGAGCGCCTTGCCCAGATTCTCGCGCGCCTGGTCGGTCCAGTCGGCATTGGGTTCGTACGACCCGCCGGTCGATTGCGCGCCGACCGCGATTTCTGGCCGCATCAGGACGATGGTCGCGGTGCCGGGGGCCAGCGTGAAACCGGGCTTGTTGCCGGTCTTTTCCTGTGCCGCCAGCGGCGTGGCCGCCATCGTCAGCGCCGCCGCACAGGCCAGCGCACCCCATCCCCGTCGCATGTGTCGAACCCCCGTTCGAGCGATGGCGGAACCGGTCGCTCCCTCGACCGAGTCGTCCATCATGACCCGAGACTGACATGGCCGGATCGGGCCTGACAAGCGCAATGCTGGCCTTGCCATTTCTCCCGTTTTCGGCTATCGGCCCGCGCTTCCCTAGCATCTTGCGACGGAACCCTTGCGGGAGGGTGTGCTGGCGTACGCCACGCGCCCGTCACGACCGCTAGACTCGAAAAGAGAGTGACATGGCAAAGAAGATTACCGGCTATATCAAGCTGCAGGTCCCTGCAGGCGCCGCCAACCCCTCGCCGCCGATCGGCCCGGCGCTGGGTCAGCGCGGTGTGAACATCATGGAATTCTGCAAGGCGTTCAACGCGCAGACCGGCGAAGTCGAGAAGGGCACGCCGCTGCCCACCGTCATCACCGTCTATGCCGACCGTTCGTTCTCGTTCGAGACGAAGACCGCGCCTGCGACCTACCTCATCAAGAAGGCGGCCAACCTGAAGTCGGGCTCGAAGGAGCCGGGCAAGGTGTCGGCGGGCAAGATCGCGCGCTCGAAGCTCGCGGAAATCGCCCAGGTCAAGATGAAGGACCTGAACGCCAACGATATCGAGGCTGCGACCAAGATCATCGAAGGCTCCGCCCGCGCGATGGGCCTCGAAGTGGTGGAGGGCTGAGATCATGGCCAAGCTGACCAAGAAGCAGAAGTCGGTCCAGATCGACGCCGAGAAGCTGCACGGCATCGACGAAGCGATCACGCTGGCGCGCACCAACGCGACCTCGAAGTTTGACGAGACGATCGAAGTCGCCGTCAACCTGGGCGTTGACCCGCGCCACGCCGACCAGATGGTCCGTGGCGTCGTCACCCTGCCCAAGGGCACCGGCAAGACCGTTCGCGTCGGCGTGTTCGCCAAGGGCGCGAAGGCTGATGAAGCACGCGCCGCTGGTGCGGACGTCGTGGGCGCCGAGGACCTGATGGAAACCATCCAGGGCGGCACCATCGACTTCGATCGCTGCATCGCGACCCCGGACATGATGGGCGTCGTCGGTCGCCTCGGCAAGGTGCTGGGCCCCAAGGGCCTGATGCCGAACCCGAAGCTCGGCACCGTGACCATGAACGTCGCCGAAGCCGTCAAGGCGGCCAAGGGCGGCCAGGTCGAGTACCGCGTCGAGAAGGCCGGCATCATCCATTCGGGCATCGGCAAGGCGTCGTTCCCGGCGGAAGACCTGCGCGCGAACTTCGACGCGCTGGTCGACGCTCTGATCAAGGCCAAGCCGTCGGGCGCCAAGGGCAAGTATGTCCGCAAGGTCGCCGTCTCGTCGACGATGGGCCGCGGCATCAAGGTGAACGTCTCGGAAATCCCGGGCGCGTAACCGACGCCGCCAGCGCAAGCTGACAGGATCAGGGGGTCGGAACCGAGGTTCCGGCCCCCTTTTTCGTGTGTGTGGGGGCGGCGCGCGCCCCACCTCCCGCCGCTCCGTTCAGCCTGAGCGAAGTCGAAGGCCACGCTTCAGCCACGCCGCGAACGAATCCCGTGCACCTCGACTTCGCTTAGTGCGAACGGGGGATGGATCTGGCGGTGGGAACAAGCGTATTTTGCCCCCCGCCCTTCAGGGGAGGAGCTAGAGCAGGGTGACGTCAGATTAATCCCCCCTCCCCTCCAGGGGAGGGGCCAGGGGTGGGGCGCTTCCGCAAACGCCATGCCTGTGGTGATGCCCCACCCCAACCCCTCCCCTGAAGGGGAGGGGTTGAACTTGCGTCGACCACTCGTCATCCCGTTCTAAATGGGCCTACTCCATGACCGACCGACCAATTTTGGTCAGTCCAAAATCCATCAGCGCGGCAAGTCGTCATCCCGTGCCGGAATCGCTCCCGAACGCATCACCGTCCACCCAGCCAGCCTGTGCCCCCGCACCGCCGCCTCGGCCGGCAACAATCCGTCCAGCCGCGCCCCCAGATAGCCCGCGTTGAACGCATCTCCCGCCCCGCTGGTATCACGAGGGCTGAGGCGCTCGGGCGGCGGGACGAGGCCGACGCCGGTGACGAGGCATCCGTCGGCCCCCAGCTTCACCACGACCTCGGCCGCTCCCAGGCTTTGCCAGCGACCCTGCACCTCTTCGGCGGACTTGGCGTCGACCAGCATCGCCTCGTCCTCCAACGTCGGCAGGCCGATATCGCAGCCGCCGATCGCCCGGCGGCACAGATCGCGTGCCTCGTCCTGGCTGGCGAACAGGCGGGGACGGTAATTGCCGTCGAACGCGACCCGACCGCCCCGCGCGCGGACCCGCTGCGCCAGATCGAACAGATGCTCCCGGCTCGGCTCGTCCAGGATCGCGAGGGTAATGAGCGAATAGAGGAGCAGATCGGCCTGCTCCGCCTGAGCCATCACCGCCTCGCTGCCCGAAAGGGACAGGGTACGCCGCGCGGCGCTTTGTCCCCGCCAATAGGAAAAGCTGCGCTCGCCCGCCTCGTCGGTGGTGATCGCGTACAGGCCCGGCATCCGTGTCGGATCGCGCAGAATCAGACTGGTGTCGATGCCCTCGGCCGTCCAGTCCTGAAGCAAAGTCGCGCTGAACGGATCGTCGCCCAAGGCGGTCACATAGCGGACGTCGCGATCCATCCGTGCCAGATGGATCGCGGTGTTCAGCGTGTCGCCGCCATGACCCAGCCGCCACAACCCGCCGTCCGCGCGCGACAATTCGATCATCCCTTCCCCGACGACGACGATCCGCATCCACTTCTCTCCTATCGATCTCAGGCTTCACCCCAATAGTGGCAAGGCCAAAATTTGTAACTGGTCAATCCGAATGCCCAATGCTACCGCTAACCGCAGAGAAAAGGCGATTTGGGACGAGGGAATAGCGGCCGTGTTGATGATCCAGTCCATGCGGTGGTTCGGACCCGCCGACCCCATTGCCTTGTCCCACATCCGCCAGGCGGGCGCCACCGAGGTCGTTACGGCGCTGCACGAAATCCCCAACGGCGTGGTCTGGCCGCGTGCGGCGATCGCCGAGCGGCGGGCGATGATCGAGGCGGCCGGGCTGGGCTGGTCGACGGTCGAAAGCCTGCCGGTGCATGACGCGATCAAGCGCGGCGAACTGACCGACGAACTCGTCCAGGCTTATGGCGACAGCCTGCGCAACCTGGCGGCCGAGGGAGTGCGGACCGTCACCTATAATTTCATGCCGCTGCTCGACTGGACGCGCACCGATCTGGACTGGCAGTTGCCCGACGGCGCGACCGCACTGCGCTTCGAATGGGCAGCGGTCGCGGCCTATGACATTCACATCCTGCGCCGTCCGGGGGCCGAGGCGGATTACTCCGAGGCCGTCCGCGCCGCTGCCGCCGAGCGTTTCGCCGCCATGTCGCCGAAGGAACGCCACAAGCTCGAACGCACGATCATCGCGGGACTGCCCGGCAGTGAGGAAAGCTTCGACTCGCCCGCCTTCCAGCGCGCGATCGACACCTATGCCGGGATCGACGCCGAGGCGCTGCGGGCCAACCATATCGCCTTCCTGCGCGCGGTCTGCCCGATCGCCGAAGAGGTCGGCATCACACTGGTCGTCCATCCCGACGATCCCCCCTTCCCCATTTTCGGCCTGCCGCGCGTGGTCAGCACGGCGGAGGATCTGGAGCACCTCTATGCCGCCGTGCCGTCGCTGGCGAATGGGCTGTGCTTCTGCACCGGATCGTTCGGCGCGCGGCCGGACAATGACCTGCCCGCGATGGTCCGCCGCTTTGCCGACCGGATCGACTTCCTTCACCTGCGTTCGGTCGGCTGGGAAGCGGGTGAGCGCAATTTCCACGAGGCCGAGCATCTGGGCGGCCATGCCCGCATGACCCAGGTGATGCAGGCGGTGGTCGAGATTTCGCACACGCAAAACCGCGCCATCGTGATGCGCCCCGACCATGGCCACCGGATGATGGACGACCTTCATCGCAGCTCCAACCCCGGCTATTCCTTGCTGGGCCGGATGCGCGGGCTGGCGGAACTGCGTGGGCTGGAACGGGGAATCGTGCACATGCTGGGGCTGAACGCGAACACGGCTCCGGCCGAACTGGAGCTGACCGCATGACCCGCAAGCTGGAACTCCACCCCGACCGGCTGCTGCCCGCCGATCCGACGACGCGCGGCATCGCGCGGACGCTCTATGCCGAAGTCGCGGACCTGCCGATCATCAGCCCGCACGGCCATACCGATCCGCGCTGGTTCGCGACCGACGAGCCCTGGGCCGACGCCAGCGACCTGCTGCTCGCGCCCGACCATTATGTCTTCCGGATGCTCTACAGCCAAGGCATCGCGCTCGACGATCTGGGTATCCCGCATCGCGGCGGACGCCCGGCGACCGATCCGCGCGCGGCGTGGAAGCTGTTCGCGTCCCACTATCACCTGTTCCGCGGCACGCCGTCGCGCATGTGGCTCGACCATGTGTTCGCCGAGGTCTTCGGTTTCGACGAGGCGCTGGAGGAAGCGACCGCCGACCGTTATTTCGACGCGATCGGCGAGGCGCTCGCCACCCCCGCCTTCCGCCCGCGCGCGCTGTTCGAGCGGTTCCGCATCGAATGCCTGGCGACGACCGAAGGCGCGGACGATCCGCTGGTGCATCACCAGGCGATCCGGGCGTCGGGCTGGCAGGGTCGCGTCATCACCACCTATCGCCCCGACAGCGTGATCGATGTCGAGCATGAACAGTTCACAGGCGCCATGCAGCGCTTCGCCGAGCTGACCGGCGAGGATGTCCATAGCTGGTCCGGCTATCTCGCCGCCCATGCCAAGCGCCGCGCCGCCTTTCGCGCGTTGGGCGCGACGGCGACCGATCACGGCCATCCGACGGCGGCCACCGCGAACCTGTCGACCGCCGAGTGCGAGGCACTGTTCGCAAAGATCGTCGGCGGCGGCTGGACGCCCGCCGATGCCGAACTCTTCCGCGCGCAGATGCTGACCGAGATGGCCAAGATGAGCGTCGCGGACGGCATGACGATGCAGATCCACCCCGGCTCGTTCCGCAACCATAATGCGGGCCTGTTCGCCAGCCATGGGCGCGACAAGGGCGCCGACATGCCGATGCGCACCGATTACGTCCATGCGCTGAAACCCATGCTCGACGTGGTCGGCAACGAACGCGACCTGACCATCATCCTCTTCACGCTGGACGAAAGCGTCTATGCGCGCGAACTGGCCCCGCTGGCCGGGCATTATCCCTGCCTGAAGCTGGGCCCCGCCTGGTGGTTCCACGACAGCCCGGAGGGGATGCGCCGCTTCCGCGAGATGACGACCGAGACGGCGGGCTTCTACAACACGGTCGGCTTCAACGACGACACCCGCGCCTTCCTGTCGATCCCGGCGCGGCATGACGTCGCACGGCGGATCGACTGCGGCTTCCTGGCACGCCTCGTTGCCGAGCATCGGCTGGAGGAGGACGAAGCCGTCGAGCTGGCCCATGCCCTGACCAACGGTCTGGTCCGCACGGCGTACCGGCTGTGACCCGGCTGAGCGAAGCGACCGCCACGACGCTGCCCGAGAGCGTGGCCCGCCCCGGCTATGACCGGGCGGCGCAACGGATCGGCATCGTCCATATCGGCCTGGGCGCGTTCCACCGCGCGCATCAGGCGGTCTATACCGACGACGCGATGGCGGCGGGCGACCGCGACTGGGCGATTGCCGCAACCTCGCTTCGTTCGGCGGGCGTGCATGACCAGATGGCGCCGCAGGACGGCTTCTATACCGTCACCGAACGGTCGAGCGAGGGCGAGGCCATCCGCCTGATCGGCGCGATCCGCGAGGTGATCGTCGCCGCCAGAACGCCCGAGCGGCTGGCCGAACGCCTCGCCGCGCCCGACACGCGGATCGTGACACTGACCGTCACCGAAAAAGGCTATTGGCGGCGGCCTGACGGCTCCACCGATCTGGCGGGCATCGTCGCGGACGGGAACAGCATCTATCATTATCTGGCGCAGGCGGTGGTCGCGCGGGCTGCGGCGGGCCTGGGTCCGCTGACGCTGGTCAGCTGCGACAATTTGCCCAACAATGGCCGGGTGCTGCGCGCCGGCGTGGCGGCGTTTCTGGACCATCAGGGCGAAACGGCAGCACGGCAATGGTTCGAGCGCGACTGGCGCTGCCCCAACACCATGGTCGACCGCATCGTCCCCGCCGTCACCGACGCCGATCGCGCAGCGGTCGAAGCGGGCTTAGGAATGCGCGACGAGGCGGCCGTCATCACCGAGCCCTATCGCCAATGGGTGATCGAGGATGATTTCGCGGGCGACCGTCCCCGCTGGGAAGTGGGCGGTGCGCAATTCGTCGCCGATGTCGCGCCCTATGAGACCGCCAAGCTGCGGATGCTCAACGGCGCGCATTCGGCGCTGGCCTATCTGGGTCTGGAGCGCGGGCATGAATTCGTCCACCAGGCGGTCGCCGATCCCGCCATCCGGCCCGTGGTCGAACGGCTGATGCGGGACGAGGCGGCGACCAGCTTCACCGCCGCCGAGGGGCAGGCGCTGGGGCCTTATGCCGATGCGCTGCTCACCCGCTTTGCCAACCGGACGCTGGAACATCGCCTCTCGCAGATCGCCAGCGACGGATCGCAAAAGGTCGGCCCGCGCTGGCTGTCCTCGCTGTCGGCGCATGACGGGGAGGCGCCTGCGACACTTACCGCGCTGGCGGCGTGGCTGCGCTTCATCCGGACGGGGAACGACGCCTCGCCCGATCCGCGACGGGCGGAACTGGCCCGGCTGTGGGAACAGGGCGATGCGGCGCAGGTGGTCGATGCGCTGTTCGGGGACGGCGGTTCGATGGCAGGCCTGTGGCGGCCGACCGAGGCGCAGCGGGCTGCGCTAATTCGCGAGATTGAAGCGTAAATCCTCCCCTGTAAGGGGAGGTGGCAGTCCGCAGGACTGACGGAGGGGGGCTTCCACACAGGACGCACCTGACGGAGCGCCCCCTCCACCACCGCTTCGCGGCGGTCCCCCTCCCCGTGTCGGGGAGGATTTTTTGTTTACTGGCCGTCCTTAGGCTCGATACCTTCCGCCGGGGGTGCATCACTGCTCGGCGTGCGCTGGACGCGCGCGGTCATGCCGGTGGCCGAGGCATCGTCCAGCATCTGCTGGTCGACCGTCCGCTCGGGCGGCGGCGGCGGGATCGTGTCGGCGGCCATGTTGACCGGGGCGACGGCGTCCGCGTCATTGGTCATGACCGGCGTCTCCTCGGGCACGGTCATATTCTCCTCGACCACGGCCGTATCGTTCTCGACCGGCACGGGCGGGTCCTCCGACGAGCGCGAGCAGCCCGCCAGCAAAAGCCCGGCGGCGAACAGCGCCATGGCGCTTTTGGTGGCAATCTTCATCATCTGTCCCCTTTAGTCCTTGGTCGCCTGGGCGCGCTCGGCCGAGCGGGCCTCGATCTTGGTCGCGAGCTGCGCGTCCCAGCTATAGGGATCCTCGCGGAAACCCACCTGTCCGTCGGCATTCGCGAAAGCGGTCCAGTAGAGCAGATAGACCGCCACCGGCTCGGCCATGCTGGCGCGCACCGTCTTGCCCGAGGCGAGGACGGCATCGACCTGCTCGGGTTGCCATTCGGGCGTGGTCTTCAGCATCAGCGCGGCGAGGTCGGCGGGCTTTTCCAGCCGGACGCAGCCATGGCTCGCCAGCCGGTCGAACTTGGAAAAGCCCGACTGGGCGGGCGTGTCGTGCAGATAGACCGCGAAATCATTGGGGAAGTCGAACTTGAACCGACCCAGCGCGCTCTTTTCCGACGATTGCTGCAACCGCTTGCTGCCGTCGCCATTGTCGATCACGCGGAACCCCGCGCGCTTCAGATAGCCGGGATTGGCCTTTTCCTTGGGCCACAGCTCCTTGTTGGCGATCGAGCTGGGCACGTTCCAGGGCGGGTTCAGCACGATGCTGCGGATCGTCGATACCAGCATCGGCGTCTCGTTGCCCGGACGGCCCGTTACCGCCTTCATCGACATGACCGGATTGTCGCCGTCGAACACGGTCAGCACGGCGGCGGCGATGTTCACCTGGACGCGCTTGGCCTCCAGTTGCTGCGGCAACCAGCGCCAGCGTTCCATATTCGCCATGATCTGGCGGATGCGCTGCGCCACCGGCACGTTCAGCACGGCGATGGTCTGGGTGCCGACGGTGCCGACCGGGTTCAGGCCATAGCGGCGCTGCGCCCGCCGCACCGCCGCCAGCAGGTCCTCGTCGAACCTGTCGCCCGTGGCGCTGACCGCCGGGTCCTCCATCGCCAGCCGCTTGCGAAGCGCCAGCACCTGCGGTCCGCTTGCGCCAAAGTTGATGGTGGTCGCCGGGAGCGACGACCAGCCCCCCGCCGCCGCCATGGCGCGATAGCGGGCGAGCCCCTTCACCAGCGCGTCATAGCCCGCATAGGGCGGCGGCAGCGAGGCGATCCAGGCCGACAGCCGATCGCGCCGCACCGCCTCCACAAAGCCGGGCGCGGGGTCGTAAGGCTGCGGACGGATACCCCAGTCCTTGGTGAAGTCGGCCGCATCCAGCCGCCCGACATGCACCGCATGGGCATAATCCAGCGCGACGCGGGTCAGCGCTGCGGGCGACAGGGTGGTCAGGTCGCGTGGCGGCCCCTGACGCAGCCCCTGCGCCACCTCTCCCCCGGCGATCAGCGTCGCGAGCTGCCGGGCCTGCGCCTCCGACAAAGCGGGGATCGTTACGGCGGGGGCGGCTTGCGGCAGCGGCTGCACGGTGGCGGGCGGTGCCATCTGGGTCTGCGCAGCGGGGGGCTGAATCTGTTGCGGCGTCGTGGGGACCATCACCGGCGGCGGCGCGACCTGCGCCAGCAGCGGCGTCGCGATCATGGACCCGGCCGCCAACGTACCGAGCAGCCGGGCAACGGACGGGCGGGAAACGGAGAAAGGCATTTTGGTCATGCGGATATGATAGCCCCTGTTCGTCGGCATGTCGTCGTGGGAGCGGCGCTTTACATCACGCTATCCTACGCCAAGCTGAACCGATCGACAGGCAAAACGTCGCACACGCCCTGAATTTGAGGAGGTCCGCCAACATAGGTTAGCCGCCCGACGCCACGCAGCCTGGCTAGGGCACAATGAAGCGAGAGTCGATAAAGCCGCCCCCTCACCCCAAGACCAGCGCTTGACACGATCCCCGGTCATATTTTGTATACACCCGCCTATGGGGAAAGACGAACGGCCCGGTACAGGACCGGTCCGTCATTCACCAAAAAGCGCCTCATCTGTCCCGGATCGCCGGGTCGTACGTATCGAATATCGAAGGCAGCCCGCAAAGAGGCACCTCACATCCGCAGCAGGAACGGGAGTCGGTAAAACCAAAAGAGGGAAAAGATCATGGCTTACGGACCAAGCCGGTTGCGCAAATGGGCGCTGGCGAGTGCGGCTGTCGGCGCGCTGATCTTGGCGGTCGACGCGCAGGCGCAGACCCAGGTGACGGGCGGCGGCACGGGCGTGGCGGAAAATGCCGCCAGCGACGATGCGACAACGGGCGACAATACGATCGTCGTCACCGGCTCGCGTATCCGTCGCAACCCGCTGGACCAGAGCGCCCCCCTCACCGCGATCGACAGCGCGGATATCGCGCGCACCGGCCTGTCCTCGATCGGCGACGTGCTGCAGCGCCTGCCGGGTGCCGCAGGCGGACTCAATTCCCGCTTCAACCGCTCCGGCAACAACGGCAACCCGCCCGATGGCGGCGGCGTCGGCGCCGGCTCGGCCGAAATCGACCTGCGTTATCTGGGCAGCCGCCGCACGCTGGTGCTGGTCGACGGCCTGCGCTTCATCAACGGCAGCGCGGCAAGCGGCATTCCCGGCGCGGTCGACCTGAACGCCATTCCCGACAGCATGATCGAGCGCGTCGACGTGCTGCGGGACGGGGCCTCGACCATTTACGGCTCCGACGCGATCGCCGGCGTCGTCAACATCATCACCAAGAAGCGCCAGAACGGCTTCCTCGCCACCGCGCAGCTCGGCGGCTACGACAAGGGCGACGGCGTCACCCAGAATTACCAACTCAGCTGGGGCCACCGGACGGCGGACGACCGCGTCTCCGTCGTGGTCGGGGCGAACTATATCAACCAGGGATCGGTCTTCGCGGGTGACCGGCCCTATTACGCCTTCCCCGATCCCGGCGCGACCGCGTGCACCACGACGTGCAGCTCGGGCACGCCCAATGGCCGGTTCATCATCAACAACCCCGTCACGGGCGAGTCGATGAACCTGACGCTGAAGAGCAATCCGCTGACCCAACCGCGCTTCGATCCGCTGAACCCGACCGGCGCGAACAGCGATTTCAAGGCCTTCACCGTCGCCGACCGATTCAATTTCCGCCCGTTCAACTATCTGCTGACCCCGCAGGAACGCGTCGGCGCCTTCGTCAATTTCACCGGCCAGTTGGCGGATAATGTCCGGCTCAGCACCCGGCTGATCTACAATCGCCGCACCTCGGACAATCAGGCCGCGCCGCTGCCGCTGTTCGTCGGGCCGGATGCGGGCAACGGCAATCTGCTCGACACCATCTCGATCGACCGGACCAATCCGTTCAACCCGTTCGGCGTGACGCTGAGCGCGGGCAACAACGGCACGCCCGCCAATTACGCCTTTATCGGCCGCCGCTTCGTCGAGAACGGCCCGCGCCATTACAGCCAGCGGGTCGACACCATGTACATGTCCAGCACGCTGGACGGCCAGATTCCGATCGGCGCGGGCACCTGGTACTGGGACGCCAACCTGATCTATGCCGAGAACCAGGCCAAGCAGGTCGCGCATGGCAATGTCAACGCCGCCAATCTGGCGCAGGCGCTGGGCCCGGTGGCGAACTGCACCGGCGCGTGCGTGCCGTTCAATATCTTCGGCGGGGCGGGTTCGATCACCCCCGCGATGATCAACTATGTCACCTTCACCCAGCGCGACCGGTCCGAACAGACGATGACCGACGCGACCCTTAACCTGACCGGCACGCTGCTCCAGCTTCCCGCCGGGCCGCTGGGACTGGCCACCGGGTATGAGTTCCGCCGCCAGACGGGATCGTTCAACCCCGATCCCATCGTCGCGGCGGGCCTGGGCTCGGACATCCCGGCCCAACCGACCGCCGGGGCGTTCGACGTCCACGAAGTATATGGCGAACTCAGCATCCCGGTGCTGAAGGACGTGCCCTTCTTCCGCCTGCTCGAAGGGTCGTTCGCGGCACGCTATTCGGACTATTCGACCAGCGGCAACCGCACGGTGATGAAGGGCGGGCTCAGCTGGAAACCGTTCGAGGATCTGCGCCTGCGCGGCACCTGGGCGCAAGGGTTCCGCGCCCCCAGCATCGGCGAGCTGTTCGGCACGCCGTCGCGCTTCGACGGCAATGTCATCGATCCCTGCTCGGGTATCGCCAGCCTGCCCGCCAACAGCACGGTGCGGCAGAACTGCGTCGCGCTGGGCGTGCCAGTCAATTATGTGCAGAACGGCCTTCAGCTGCCGATCCTGACCGGCGGCAATCGCGCGCTGAAGCCCGAACGGTCGGAAAGCTGGGTGCTGGGCGGCGTCTATAGCCCGAGCTGGGCGCGCGAGGCCGGTATCGCCAGCCAGCTGAGCCTGGAGGCGGATTACTACACCATCCGGGTCGACGACGCGATCGCCTCGGTCGGTGCCGACGTGCTGCTCGCCAACTGCGTCAACCAGCGGGACGCGGTCAGCTGCGGCGCGATCACGCGTTCTTCGACCGGTAGCGGCCAGATCACCCAGATTCGCGGCCTGCTCCAGAATATCGCCTCGCTGAAGAGCGAGGGGATCGACGTCACCCTCATCTATCGCAGCCCGCGCGTCGGGGCGGGCAGTTTCGGCCTGAACTGGGCGAGCAACTTCCTGTTTGAATATTCGACCACCCTGCCCACCGCGACCGGCAGCGAGAAGCTGGAACGGCAGGGCACCGAGCGCGGCGACCAGGCCTATCCCCGCTTCAAGAGCGTCGCGACGATCGACTGGTCGAGCGAAACCTTCCTCGCCTCGCTCACCGGGCGCTATATCGGCAAGGTTATCGAGCCCGCCTATGACAATCGCGAGATGAAGCCGATCCTGTATCTGGATGCCCAGATCGGCTGGACCATGCCCTGGCTGTCGCAGCGGCTGACCCTGACCATGGGGGTCAACAACATCCTGGGCCAGCGTGCCCCCGACTGCCTGAGCTGCGGCGGCTTCGATCCGACGACCTACGACCTGCCGGGCCAGTTCGGCTATGCCCGACTTGGCTTCAAATTCTAGGGATGGCGTGGCCGGGGCGACGGACCCCGGCCACTTCCATGGATCATAACAACAGGCCCCTCCCCATCGCGGGAGGGGTTCCGTTCAATGAATCTTCCAATCGACGATCGCCCGTAGCCCCAGCACGACCACGCCGGGTGCATCGGGCAGTCCCGACGGACGAAGGACATATTGCACATCCGGCTGGAGGGTCAGGAAGCGCGCCACGCGATCGCTGTAGGTCAGCTCAATCGTGCTTTCCGACCGCGTCAGCGGCGGCTCGCCCGGAGGATTGGATCGGCGATAGGCCCGGCTCAATCCGGCCGTCGCGAACCCGATGGAAAGGAGCGACTCGGGACGTAACGGCAGGACACCATGCCCGGTCACCCCGATCTGCATTCCGTCCGCAAAGGGCGTCGCGAATCCATCGGACAGGCCCGCGCGCAGAAAGGCGCACCAATACCCTATCGTGTCCGCCTGCCCGACCACATCCTGCTCCACCAAGGCGTACAGGCCATGCGACGCGGCGGTATCCGGTCCAAGGGTAACGCCTGGTGGCACGATCCGCTGCTGTCGATGGCTATAGGTCCAGCCGCCGATGGTGATCGCCGTCCGCCCCCTCAGGCCCGTCTCCGCGATGAACAGGGCCGATCGCGGACCGTCCTCATCCGCCACGCCGCGCGGGGCGCGGATCACGGCCGCCTGCACATAATGGCGCTTGGTCTCCAGACGGACGCGAATGCCCAGATCGGTCTGCGGGAAGATCGACGGCCCATTGGGTCCCGTCGCCGCCAGTTCCGACCCGATGCCGAAAGCGGGTGCGATCAGCGCGGCGGCCGAGGGATTGGCGTAGAATTCGCTGTTCAGATCATATTTGCCGACCAGGATCGATCCACGGTCCCCGGCGAAACGCTGTTGCACCCAGGCCTGATAGAGGACAGCATCGGGGCTGCCGACCTCGATATTGTTGACGCCCTGCAACGTGCCCGCAATGTCATTGGGCCGCGCCCCGGCATTGCTCAGGACGCCGACATAGGCGCTCGCCCCTTCCCATCCCGCCGCGCGATCCAAGTCGACTCCGGCCATCAGGTCGGCATTGTCCAGAAACCGCGCGCCCCGTGCGCGCCCGCCCGCCGCCACACCGACGAGATCGGCCTTATAGAGTAGCCGCAGGCTGAAGGCGCGCGTTCGCTCCTCCTCAACCTCGCCACTGGTTTCGACGCGCTGCTCCTCCTGCTGCGCCAGAACAGGCGACGGCGACACAAGGATGGGCGCAGCCATCAGTATGATCGATTGACGCAATGTCATCGCTCATCATCCCCCTTGGCGATTGGGCGGATGCCCAGTCCCCTTCCCGCCCTCATGCGACGGCCGCCTGACCAGGGCCGCAGCCTTCGTCTCCTAAGACGGACATCGCATCCGTGTCGAGCAGCCCGGCAAAGCCCCTCCCGCGACGAAATGGACCATATCGCGGCACGATCGCGAGCCTCGTTCGCCTGTCGGCATGGGCATGGCGGAGGGCCTGAAGGCCTAAGGCTGTACAGGCGGCCGTTTTATCGAGCTGCGTTTCGCCAGAGCGGGAGACGATCCACTCCGGT
>NZ_LDTF01000098.1 GCF_001477495.1 Sphingomonas yabuuchiae | reverse complement strand
CAGCAACAGGCCGGTGCCGACCATCACCGCGCCCGTCAGTCCCATGACGAAATAGGCCCAGCGCAAGGCGGGTCCCGCAAAACCGGCGATGTGCAGGCCCAGCATGACCCCCGCCGTGTCGATCGCGACGGCGGCATCGCCGCTGCGGCTGAGCAGGCGGCCGGTCGCGCCGTCATAGGTGGCGGTCGGGGTGCGAGAGTTGATCGCGCCGCGCTTGGCCTGGGCGATGGTGATACGGGCCGCCGCATCGCCGGGGTTCTGGACGATGACGCGGGTGGCGGGGCCGCCCAGCCGCTGTTCGGCGTCGCGCACCAGCGGCGCGATCGCGACCAGCGGACGCCGCACGCCGCTGGCGGGTACGTCGGCGGGGGTGCCATAGGCGGTCTGCATGAACTGGGCCGGTGAGGCATAGTTCATCAGCACCGGCCAGGGCATGTACATCGTCACCAGCGTGATCAGCCCGGTATAGGTGATCATCGCATGATAGGGCAGGCCGAGCACCGCCGAGACATTGTGCGCGTCGAGCCAGCTGCGCTGCCCCTTGTTCCAGCGCAAGGTGAAGAAGTCGGCGAAGATGCGCTTATGGGTGATGACGCCCGAAATGATCGCGCCCAGCATCGCCATCGCGCACAGCCCCGCCAGCCAGCGACCCCAGGGGTGCGGCAACTGAAGCTGGAAATGGAAGCGATAGAATTGTTCGCCGCCCTTGGTCTCGCGCGCGGTCAGGGGGACGCCGCTGACCGGATCGAGGTCCAGTTCGTCGCCGCGTATCCTGGGATCGGGCTTGGCGGGGATTCGGAAGATGCGGGTCGCGACCGTCCGCGCGTCGGGCAGGTAGATATACCATTGCAGATCGTCCGGCCCGACCCGCGACAGATAGCGCGTGGCCGAGTCCGCCGCCTGCGCCGGTGACGCGGCCTCGGTGCGGATTTCGGGCTGCATCCAGCGGGTGATCTCGGGCCGGAAATAGGCCGAGGTGCCGGTCAGGAACATGGTGAACAGGATCCACCCGGCGATCAGGCCCAGCCAGCCATGCGCCCAGGCCATGGTCTGTCGCAGCCCGCGCGGTGCCGCCGCCGCGCTCACGGCCGCACGCCCAGCAGCTTGAGCATCACCGCCATCGCCAGCGCCCCGCCCCAGATCACCGCGCTGATCCGGCCCAGCCGGACCTCGTGCAACGCCCAGAGGCCGATCCCGGCATAGAGCAGGAAGGACAAAACCATCGGCCAGCCGGTCGCCTCGACCCGCGCCGTCGCATCGGGTGCGGGGAGCAGGCGCGCGGTCAGCATCGCGGCGGCGACGGCAAAGGCATAGCCGCCGAGAATCGCCGTGATCCAGCGCCACGCCATGGCGAAGCCGCTCCGCCAACGGCCTCCGCCTCGTTCGTCCATGGCCTGGCCCGATGCCACCCGCGCTTTCCCCTTGTCATCCTGAGGGCATCGCTTTAGCAGCATTTGAGAGTCACTATCAATAGCAGGGAGTAAATTTATGCGCGCACTTCGCGGAGCGCTGCTGGCAGCGTGCGCCACCGGAGGAATGCTGGGCAGCGCGCTTCCTGCCCATGCGATGACCCTGTCCGACGAGGACCAGCAGCGGCTGCGCAACGAGGATATCGTGGTCGAGGGACAGCGCGAGAAGAAGAGCGCGTCCTCGGGCACCAAGACCGATGTGCCGCTGATCGCGACGGCGCAGAGCATCACTGTGATCGACCAGGAGGAATTGACCCGGCGCAACGCGCTGTCGATCAACCAGGCGCTCGGCTATGTCGCGGGCGTCGCGCCCAACCAGCGCGGCAATGTCGCCACGCGATACGACCAGCTTTTCCTGCGCGGCTTCGCGCCGGGCGTATTCATGGACGGGATGCGACTAATGGGCGGCGTGTATGCCAGCCCACAGGTCGATTTCCATCTGGTCGAGTCGGTCGATGTGGTGAAGGGCCCGGCGGGTGTCACCTATGGCTCGGGCACGCCGGGCGGGCTCATCAACCTGACCAGCAAGCTGCCCTATGCGGGGCCGGGCGGGCGAATCGAACTGGCGGCGGGCAATTATGCGCTGCTGCGCTCCAGCATCGACGTGAACCAGCCGCTGGATGCGAACGACCGCTGGCTGTTCCGCATGATCGCGGGCGCCGAGGAATCGGACGGCTTCATCCAGCGTACCGCCAATCGTCGCTATTATGCGCGCCCCATGCTGACCTTTGCGCCCGATAAGGCGACCAGCGTGACGCTGATCCTCAACTATCAGCGCGACCCCGAGTCGGGGTCCTATAGCGGCGTGCCCGTCTATGGCTCGGCGCTGCCCAATCCGTTCGGCGTGCTGCCGGTCGATTTCAACACCTCGGAGCCGTCCTACGAGGCGTTCGACCGGACGCAGAAATCGGCGACGATCCTGTTCCGCCATGACCTGAACGACCGGCTGAGTTGGACCACCAACGCGCGTTACCTCGCAATCGGGCTGCATTACCGGCAGATTTATGGCTCGGGCTATGTCACGCGCGGCGGGAATAGCGATCTCTCGACCCTGCAACGCGGCGGCGGCGGATCTGATGAAGCGTTCCAGACCTTCACGATCGACAATCATCTGGTCGGCAAGCTCGACACCGGCCCGGTCAAGCACACCATATTGGGCGGCGTCGACTGGCAGCATAATCGCGGCGAGAACTACCAGGCCTTCTACACCGGGCAGAATGCGAACCCGGTGTTCAACATCCCCAATCTCAGCCTGTTCGCGCCGGTTTACGGCGTGCCGCTGCCCAGCTTCCCGATCACCCAGACGCACAATTACACCAAGCGCGATCAGGTCGGCGTCTATCTGCAGGACCAGATCGCGATCGGCGGCCTGCAACTGATCGCCAGCGGGCGTTGGGACACCTACAACCAGACGACGCAGAATCTGAACACCAATGCCGTCACCCGTCTGAACCAGACGGCGTTCACCACCCGGCTGGGCGCGCTGTATGAAACGAAGATCGGCCTCTCGCCCTTCGGCAGCTATTCGGAGAGCTTCGAGCCGCAGGCGGGCAGCACCTGGGATGGCAGCAACTTCATCCCCGTCACCGGCCGCCAATATGAGGCCGGGCTGAAATATCAGCCGCGCGGCACGACCGCCTTGTTCACCCTGTCCGCCTTCGACCTGCGGCGCCGCAACGTGCCGGTCGCCGATCCGCGCGCGGGCACCGGCAATATCCCCAGCAATTCGCAGGTGCAGATCGGCGAAGTCTCGGTGCGCGGGATTGAGTTGGACGGGCGCGGCACGGTCGCCCCCGGCTTCGACGTGGTCGTCGCCGCCACCTATAACGACCCCTATGTCCGGCAGGGCACGCCCGTGGTCGGTACCGGCGACCAGATGAGCGGCGTCACCGGCACGCGGCCCTTGGGCGTGCCGCAATGGAGCGCGTCGAGCTTCCTGTCCTATGATCTGGGCAAGGCGGGTGTCGGCAGCGCGCTGGGCGGCCTGAGCCTGGGGGCCGGGGTGCGCTATGTCGGCGAATCGGACGGCACCGCGACCACGGTGGCTGCGGGCCGCACCGTCGTCCGCCGTTTTCAGTCGCCCGATTACTGGCTGGCCGATCTGATGCTGGGCTATGATCTCGGCCGGGTCAGCCCGGCGATGGAGGGGCTGAGCCTGACCGCCAACGTCGCCAACCTGTTCGACAAGCGCCACATCACCAGCTGTTTCTTTAACAATGGCTGCTATTACGGGGCATCGCGGACCTTTGTAGGCAGCCTGCGCTATTCTTGGTAAGGCGCACCCGATTCATTCGCATTTGACGTGTCCGTCCCGCCCGCCGACCGATCGGCGGGGCCGGGGCGCAAAGGAGTTTTGAGGTTTGTCGACCGATACTGCCCTGCCCGAACTGACCCCGACCACGGCGCTGAGCGTCGAGACGGTTCAGAGCGTCCATCACTGGAACGAGCATCTCTTCTCCTTCTCGGTGTCGCGCCCCGACAGCTTCCGCTTCCGCTCGGGCGAGTTCGTGATGATCGGGCTTCAGGGCGACAACGGCAAGCCGCTGCTTCGCGCCTATTCGGTCGCCAGCCCGTCCTATGACGAGAAGCTCGATTTCCTGTCGATCAAGGTCGAGGACGGCCCGCTGACCAGCAAGCTGCAAAAGGTGCAGCCCGGCGACAACATCTATCTGGGCCGCAAGCCCACCGGCACCCTGGTCGCCGACGCGCTGCTGCCCGGCAAGCGGCTGTTCATGCTGTCGACGGGCACGGGCCTCGCGCCCTTCCTGTCGGTCGCCCGCGACCCGGACATCTATGACATGTTCGACGAGGTGGTGATCGTCCACTCGGTTCGCCGCGTCAGCGACCTGGCCTTCCACGACGAGCTGGCGGGCAAGCTGGCCGACGATCCGCTGGTCGGCGACGTCGCGCAGGAGAAGTTCCACTATGTGCCCACCGTCACGCGCGAGCCGTTCCACACCACGGGTCGCATCGACGCGCTGATCGACGATGGCCGGTTGTTCGCCGGGCTCCCCAGCCAGCACGGCTTCAACCCGGAAACCGACCGGATCATGATGTGCGGCAGCATGGAGATGATCAAGTCGCTGGGTGCCAAGTTCGAGGACATGGGCTTCCCCGAAGGCTCGAACGCGCAGCCGGGCGCGTACGTGATCGAAAAGGCGTTCGCGGGGTAAGCACCGCCCTTGCCATCGGCACGACCCCGGCGGAGGCCGGGGCCCAGTTGCCAAGGTGGCGAGGGGCATTGCGACAAGGCGGGGGAGGCAAAAGCGAGCGGGTCGCGATGGCCTCCCCCGCATCGTATTGGCCTATCGTGAGCTGTGCCGATCCTGGGCCCCGGCCTTCGCCGGGGTCGTGATCAATCTATACTCGGTACTCCCGCGACATTTGTCGCCGTCGACGGCACATTTGTGCGACATTTGCGTCCTAACGCCCGAACCCTCGGACAAGGGAAAAGGGACGGACATGCGGCTTTGGGCGGGTTTGATGCTGGCGAGTGCGATGCCGGCGATCGCGCAGGCGCAGGTCTCGACCGAGCCTGCCCCGCAGGCCCCGGCCCCCTCGACGACGGCCGTGCCCGCCGTTTCCGCGCCCACGACGCCGCAAGGGCAGACGGCCAGCCCGGTCCGGACCCAGGCGCAGCCCGAGGTCGAGGAGGAGGGCGAGGAGGCGGAACCCGATGTCGTCGTCACCGCGCGCCGCGAACCGGGCAAGGTGATCGGCGACATCCCCCCCGACCAGCAGCTGAGCCCCGCCGACATCCGCTCCTATGGCGTGTCGAGCGTGTCCGACCTGCTCACCGAACTCGCGCCGCAGACGACCAGCGGGCGCGGCGGATCGCCGGTGATCCTGCTCAACGGCCGCCGTATCGCGGGCTTCCAGGAAATCCGCGACCTGCCGACCGAGGCGATCCAGCGCGTCGATATCTTCCCCGAGGAAGTGGCGCTGAAATACGGCTATCGCGCCGACCAGAAGGTGGTGAACTTCGTCCTGCGCCCGCGTTTCCGCTCGCTGGCGGCCGAGGCGGTGGGCAAAGTGCCGACGCAGGGCGGCTCGGCGATGGAGCAGGGCAAGCTCGACTGGTTGCAGATCCGCCGCGACAAGCGGCTGAGCATCCACACCGATTTTTCCAACACCTCGCGCCTGACCGAGGCCGAGCGCGGCATCGTCGCACCCGGCTCGAACGCCTCGCTGGGCGGCAATATCGTCACCGCCGACCCTAGCCTCGCCGCGCTGACCGGCACCAGCCCCAGCGTGGTGGGTATCCCCGGCGGCCTGACCGCCGCGCCGTCGCTGGCGCAGCTCGCGGGCAGCCCGGCGACGAGCACCGACGTCACCCCCTATCGCACGCTGCAATCGGCGCAGCGGCAATGGGACGCCAATATCGTCTATTCGCGCAACATCTTCGACAAGGTGTCCGCCTCGTTCAATGCCGAGGTGCAGACGACGCAGAGCAACAGCTGGAACGGCCTGCCCTCGGCCAATCTGGTGCTGCCTGCGGGCAATCCCTATTCGCCGTTCGGGACGGCCGCGACGGTCAGCCGGTTGACCGATGCCTATGGCCCGCTGGTCCAGAACAATACCGGGCTGACCGCGCATCTGGGCACGGTGTTCAATGGCGATATCGGACGGTGGCGCTGGTCGGTGACGGGCGCCTATGACCGGGCCGAGAGCCGGGTGGCGACCGATACCGGGCTGGACGTGGCGGGGCTGCAGGCGCGGCTGAATGCGGGCGATCCGACCGCCAATCCCTATGGCCCGCTGAACGGCCTGGGGCTGGCGGCGCGCAATTTCGCGCGGTCGACCTCTTCGTCAGGACAAGTCGACGCCCTTCTCAACGGCCGGGTCTTCGCGCTGCCCGCGGGCGATGTGCAGGCCAGCGTGAAGGTCGGCGGGCAGACCAGCGATTTCTCCAGCAGCTCGACCCGGTTCGGCATTCCGCAATCGGGTGACGTGTCACGCGACATCGTCAACGGCCAGGCCAATCTGGACCTGCCGATCGCGAACCGTAACCGCCAGATCCTGAGCGCGATCGGCGACCTGTCGCTGAACCTGAATGTCGGGGCGGATCACCTGTCGGACTTCGGCACGCTGACCACGGTCGGCTATGGTGCGAACTGGTCGCCGCTGGAGGGCGTACGCGTCATCGCCTCCTGGACCGATCAGGAGGACGCCCCGACCGCGCAGCAGCTGGGCAATCCGTCGATCACCACGCCCAATGTCCGTCTGTTCGACTATGTGCGCGGCACGACCGCGACGATCACGGCGGTGACGGGCGGCAATCCGAATCTGGTCGCGGACAATCGCCATGTCATGAAGCTGGGCCTGACGCTGAAGCCGTGGCGCGACCGCGACATCAACCTGACCGCCAATTACTACCGGATCGACACCGACGATCCGATCGCGTCCTTCCCGACGCCGACCGCCGCGATCGAGGCGGCGTTCCCCGACCGTTTCACGCGCGATGCCTCGGGCAATCTGCTGCGCGTCGATTCGCGCCCGATCAACTTTGCGAATACCGAGCGGTCGCAGCTGCGCTGGGGCTTTAACTTCTCCAAGCCGATCAAGTCGAAGATCCAGAAGGAACTGGAGGCGTTCCGCGCCGGGACCGGCCCCAATCCCTTTGCCGGGCTGAACTTTCCCGGCCGTCGTGGCGATGGCGAAGGCCCGCGGCGTGAGGGGCAGGGCGGCCCCGGTGGCCCGGGTGCGGGCGGGCCTGGCGGTCCGGGTGGTCCCGGTGGCGGCCCGGGCGGCGGCGGTTTCCGGGGCGGCGGCTTCGGCGGCGGACGCGGCGGCGGTGGCGGGCGCGTGCAGTTCGCGCTCTATCACACCTGGACCTTTGCCGATCGGGTGACGGTGGCAGAGGGTGGCCCGGTCCTCGATCTGCTGCGCGGCGATGCGATCGGGTCGAGCGGCGGCACCTCGCGGCATCAGGTCGAGGCGCAGGCGGGCTATTCCAACAACGGCATCGGCGTACGCCTGTCGGGCAATTGGCAGAGCGCGACGCGGGTCAATGGCGGCACCCCCGCCAATCCGCAGGCGCTCGATTTCGGCAGCCTGGCGACGGTCGACCTGCGCCTGTTCGCCGATCTGGGCCAGCGGCTGGACCTGTTGAAGGCCCATCCCTGGCTGCGGGGCACGCGGGTCAGCCTGTCCTTCGACAATCTGTTCAACCAGCGGCAGCGCGTGACCGATGCCAACGGGACCGTGCCGATCGGCTATCAGCCGGGCTATCTCGATCCGCTCGGTCGGACCGTCCGATTGTCGATCCGCAAGCTGTTCTTTTGAAAGATCACGCCCTTTCGGGGGCAAAGCACATCCGAAACGGGATCAATTTGGGATCGCTAGCGCAAGATTTTGGTTAACCTACACTAATTTCGCTGGCATCCCACGCCCTCAGGAATTGCGGCGCCGCGATGGAAACGGAATAAATTCGGGGCAGTGACGTCGGCCAGCGTCGATAGCGGGGGATATATGGATCGGGGCGGAGAGGTCATGGGTGACCGCTATCACGGGCAGGTCGACGATCTGGGGGACGCGATCGACGATCGCCTTCGCCGCATTCGGGACGAGCTTTCCGCCGTGGAGTCGATGGTTCGCCAGGATCATGAAAAGCGGATCAGTTCGGCGGATATCGGTGCGATCCTGCGTGCCGCGCGGGAGGGGATCGGGGGATATTTCAATCCGGACCTGTTCGCCGATCCGGCCTTCGACATGCTGCTGTTCGTATTCCTGGAGGAAGAGGCGGGACGCAGCGTGGAAACCAGCGCCTGCTACCGCGCCTCGGGTGTGCCGCGCACCACGGCGGTCCGCTGGATCAACATGCTGGTGTCGATGGGGATGTTCCACAGCACGCCGCATCCGACCGATCGTCGGCTGGCGCTGCTGAGCCTGGGCGAGGGCACGCGCGCCTCGGTCCGGCAATGGCTGGAGGGTCTGCGCCCGCTGGTCGAGCGGATCGCGATGCGCCCGGCAATGGCCACCAAGCCGGTTGCTGACGGATAAGAACTGGGGCCGGGGCGGCGGTGTCAGGCCGCCTTGGCCATCCGCGTTCGCAGCCGGTCCGCCAGCGTCTCCAGCGTCACCCCGTCGATCCGCGCCGCGACCGGCGCATCGGACCGCAGGATGTCGGCGATCGCCAGCTGCGACTGGGTGATCCGGTCGACCGCCTGGATGCTGACCATATGGCGGCGCAGCGTATCGGGATCGCTGCCCAACTCATAGGCCAGGTCAGCGAGCGAACGGGTCAGTTCGACCAGCTCGTCCGCCAGCGCCCGGGCGAGGGCCGGTTCCATGGCCCCCTCCGTCATTTGCTGCACAGTTTCACGATGTTGGCGAAGATCGCATCGCCCGCCACCGGCTGCGACACCGCGCCCTTGTTCAGCGTGAAGTCGGTGCCGTTGCGACCGATGGCATAGGCGCCACCCGCCAGCATCGCGCGCAGACCCGCCGAGCCGTCCTCGTCGTCCAGCGCGAGCAGCACGCCCAAGCCGTTGCCGCCCGCCGCCTTGGCGACCGAGGCGAAGAGCAGCGAGATGGACGGCCGCTCGCCCGCCACGGGCTCGCGGGCCAGCAGGCGCAGGGTGCCGTTCGGCCAGGTGTCGACGACCATGTGCGTCTCGCCCTGCGGCGCGAAATAGATGGTGCCCTGTTCCACCTTCATGCCATCGGTCGCCTCGACCACCTTGGGCGCGATCTGCTCGCGCAGCTGCTCGATCATCGGGGTCAGCAGGCCCGGCGACATCTGCTGCACGACCAGGGTCGGCGGGCAGTTGGCGGGGAAGTTCTGGAACAGGTCGAACAGCGCCTGGGTGTTGGCGGCATCCGCACCGATCGCCAGCAGGCGGCCGTTCCAGTTGATGTCGGCGACCGGGCCCTTGCGGCCCTTGGCCGCCTTGCCGCGCTTCAGATCGGCATTGCGGGCCGACTTGATCCGCTTGCCCAGCTTGCCGATGATCGCGTCCAGTTCGGCTTGCACCGCGACCTTGGGCTTGGGGAAACAGTCGATCGCGCCGAGGCGCAGCGCCTCGACCGATTCCGCGGCGCCCGCGGCGGTCCGGGTCGAGAACATGATGACCGGCATCGGCCGCTCCTCCATGATCTCGGCCAGATATTCCAGGCCGCTCATGCCGGGCATCTCGACGTCCAGCGTCATGACCTCGGGGCGATACTGGTCGACCATCTTGCGCGCTTCGGCCGCACCGTCGGCGGCCCCCACCACCTGCACGCCCTTGATGCGTTCGAGCGCGCCCGAGATGAGGACCCGCATCGTCAGCGAGTCGTCCACGACCAGAACCTTAACGTCCGCCATTACTCAATACCTTCCAACGGAAACGCCGTTACGTCTTGAAAAACATGGGATTACGCGGCTTCGGCCGTCAATGTCACGCTATCGGTCAGGCGATCAAGCGCCAGGATCAGGATCAGCCGCTGTTCGATCGTGGCCAGCCCTTCCAGATAATGTGCCGCCGTCGCGTCGCCCATGTCGGGCAGCGGCTGCATCGCTTCGGGGGGAATGGTCACGATGTCGTTCACCGCATCGACGATCAGGCCCTGAAGCTGCTCGCCGATCCGCACCACGATGATGACATGGCGCGCGCTGGGATCGGTCACGCCCCAGCCCAGCCGGTGGCGCAGGTCGAGCACCGGCAGGACCACGCCGCGCAGATTCACCACGCCGCGCACATGGGCGGGGACGTTGGGCAGCGGGGTCGCGGGCGACCAGGCGCGGATTTCGCGGATGGCCATGATGTCGACGCCCAGGATCTGGTCGCCGAGCTGGAACGTGATGAGCTGACGCGACATGGTCGGGTTCCTCAGGAAAGGGGGATCAGTGCAGCACGCGACGGATGGCCGCGGCGAGCTTTTCGGGGTTGAACGGCTTGACGATCCAGCCGGTGGCGCCCGCCTCGCGCGCGCGCGCCTTCTTCTCGTCCGAGCTTTCGGTGGTCAGCACCAGGATGGGCAGGTTGCGATGGCCGGGCTGGCGGCGCAGCGCCTCGATCAGGCCGAACCCGTCCATGCGGGGCATGTTGATATCGGTGATGACGAGGTCCGGCACGGTGTCGGGCGTCACGCCGTCGAGCGTATCGAGCGCGTGAACCCCATCCTCGGCCTCGAGCACCCGATATCCCATATCGGTGAGCGCGGCGCGCAGAAGCATTCTCATGCTGGGCGAATCGTCCACGGTCATGATGAGTTGGGACACGAACTGGCCTTTCCGGTGAGGATCGAGAGACATTAGAAGAATTCCACATCGCCGGTGGCGGCGGGTGGTGGCGGCGGAGCGGGGCGGGCGACACGCGGCAGCGGCACGGCGGTGTCGGTCACGTGACGGCAGCGGGCGAGGCCGAGGGCAGGGCGAAACTCGACGCGACGGGCGCTGACGCCGCCGACATCCTCGCCGACCAGCGCGATGCGCTCGTCCGCCAGGAAGCGGCGGGCGAACTGCGCATTGGCGGTGCCGATGTCGCGAAAGCCGTCACGCATCATCGCGCCGCCGAACAGCCTGGCCTTCAGGCTGTGCCGCTGTGCGCCGAGCGCCATCATCGCGTTGATCAGAACTTCCATCGCATACACACCATAGCGCTGCATGGATTTAGGATCGGTTTCCGCGACACCCGGTTCGGCGAGCAAAAAGTGGTTCAATCCGCCGATTCCGGCGATCGGGTCGTACAGGCATGCCGAAATGCAGCTGCCGAGCACGGTCGTCAGCACCACGTCCTTGTCCTGGCTGACTCGCGTCTCGCCCTGGATGACGTTGATTCGGCGAAGGCCGTCACCCCGCGCCAGCCGGGTGAAGGGCACAGGCGACGGCGGGGGGAGGGAGCTGGCCATGGCGGGGATCACGCCCGGCACCGGTCGATCAGCGCGGGCGCGATCCGGGTCAGCGTCAGCTGCCTGGTCACCGCGCCGATTTCCTGCGCGACGCCGGGCATGCCATAGACGACGCAGCTGTCGCGATCCTGGCCGATGGTCATGCAGCCCTTGCCGCGCATGGCGAGCAGGCCGTCGGCCCCGTCCCGGCCCATGCCGGTCAGGATGGCGCCCACCGCCTTGGCCCCGACCGTCTTGGCAACGCTGTGGAATAGGCGGTCGACTGAGGGACGATGGCCGCTGACCGGATCGTCGGGGATCAGGCGCGCGCGATATTGGCCGTCGACGCCGCCGACCTCCATGTGATGCGTGCCGCCGGGTGCCAGATAGACATGGCCCGCCACCAGCGGCTGGCCATGGCGCGCCTCGGTCACGGTCGGCTTGGACAGCCGGTCGAGCCGGGCGGCGAAGCTGGTCGTGAAGGTGGCGGGCATATGCTGGCAGATGACGGTCGGCGGGCAGTTCGCCGGAAAGCCGCTCAGCACCTGGATCAGCGCCTCGACGCCGCCGGTCGACGCGCCGATCGCGATCAGCGAGCCGGGGATCGGCTTGAAATCGGCCATCGGCGTGGGCGCGGCGGGCGCCATGTCGCGCACGCGGATCCGGCGGCTGCTGGCGGCGGCCTTCACGCTTTCGGCGATGCGCGGGTCGATGCAATTGGTCGCGGGCTTGGCGCAGCATTCGACCGCGCCCAGCTCCAGCGCGCGGATCGTGGTGTCCGCGCCCGCCTGGGTCAGGGTGGAGAGCATGACCACCGGCATCGGACGCAGCCGCATCACGCGCTCGAGGAAGTCGAGGCCGTTCATGTCGGGCATCTCGACATCCAGCGTGATGACATCGGGGTCGAGCGCCTTGATCATCTCACGCGCCTGGTGCGGGCCGTTGGCGGCGCCGACCACTTCGATATCGGGGTCGCGACTCAACATGCCCGCGATCAGCGCACGCATGGTGGGGGAATCGTCGACAATCAGGGTACGTACGGCCATCAGGATACTTTCTGGAAAGCGGTGCGACCGATGCAGTGAAAGCGCGCCGATACTTCCGGCGGGATGCGCTCGGCATGACCAATATAAAGGGTGCCGCCGTCGACCAGCTGGTCGGCGAAGCGGGCGAGCAATTGGGCTTTGGTCGGGTCGTCGAAGTAGATCATGACGTTGCGGCAGAAGATCACATCGAAGGGCCGCCGCATCGGCCAGTTGCGAAGCAGGTTGAGTTCACGAAACGCAATCGGGTTGCGCAGCGCGGGGAGCAGTTCGTCCGTATCGCCGACGCGGCGACACCAGGTCGATCGCATCGCGGCGGGCATGGCGCGAGTGGTGTCCAGCGGATAGCGGCCCGCGCGTGCGGTCGCGATCACGCTGGGCGACAGGTCGGTCGCCAGCACGCGGAAATCCTGGGTCGCCAGCTTCTCGGCGGCGCGGACATCCTGGCCCGCGATCGTCATCATCAGCGAATAGGGCTCCTCGCCGCTGGAACAGGCGGCGGACCAGACCCGCACCCGCCCGCCGCTCGCCAGACGCTGCGAGAAGCCGGGCCAGAGCTGGTCGCGGAAATGTTCGAAATGATGATTTTCGCGGAAGAAGGAGGTGTGGTTCGTGGTCAGCGAATCGACCGCGCGGGCGCGCTCGGCCGGATCGCTGGCGATCAGCGCGAGATAATCGGGAAAGTTGCTCAGACCGCAGGCGCGCAGGCGCCGGGCCAGCCGCCCATAGATCAGCTTCGCCTTGCTCTCGGGCAGCAGGATGCCCGATTCGGCGTAAATGATGTCGGCGATCGCGCGGTGATCGGACGCCGAAAAGGCGAACTCCATCTCCCGCTGCGGTTCGCGCGACGCCAGGGCGGCAAGCGCGTTCACGCGGCCATATCCTCGAGGAAGGCGCTCGGCCCACGCCCGTCACGGCGCCAGCGGCCGATCAGCGCGTCGACGTCGAGAATGAGCGCGACCCGGCCGTCGCCCAGGATGGTCGCTCCGGCCAGCCCGTGGATGGCGCGGTAATTGGCCTCCAGGCTCTTCACGACGACCTGACGCTGGTCCTGGATCGAATCGACCATCAGCACCGCCTGGCCCTGGTCGCTTTCGACCACGATCAGCACCGCGTTTTCGGGCTTGGCAATCGCGCCGGTCACGCCCAGCTGCTCGCCGACGCGGTGGACGGGGACATAGGTGCCGCGCACGTCGAGCAACGGCGACTGGCCGCCGACGACATGCACCTCGTCGATGCCCGGACGCAGGCTTTCGACGATATGGGTCAGCGGGATGACGAAGGTCTGGTCGCCGACGGTGACGATCATGCCGTCGAGCACGGCGAGCGTCAGCGGCAGGCTGAGCGAGAAGCTCGATCCCTTGCCCAGTTCGGACTGGATGCCGATGCGGCCGCCCAGCGCCTGGATGTTCTTGCGCACCACGTCCATGCCGACGCCGCGACCCGAGATGTTGGAGACGACGGCGGCGGTCGAGAAGCCGGGGGCGAAGATCAGATTGTCGATCTCCTCCTCAGACAGCTGCGCATCGGGGGCGATGATGCCGCGCTCGATCGCCTTGGCCTTGACGCGCGCGCGGTCGATACCGCGCCCGTCATCGGCGACGGTGATGACGATCCGGCCCGACTGGTGCGCGGCCGACAGCGTCACAACGCCCTCGCCGTCCTTGCCCGCCGCCTTGCGATCGGCGGGCGTTTCCAGCCCATGGTCGACCGCATTGCGGATCAGATGGGTCAGCGGCTCGCCGATGCGCTCGACCACGGTCTTGTCGACCTCGGTCATCTCGCCCTCGACTTCCAGGCGGACGCGCTTGCCGGTCTCGACCTCCAGTTCGCGGATAATACGCGGCACGCGGCTGAAGACGGTCTTCATCGGCTGCGCGCGGATCGCCATGGTCGAATCCTGGAGCTCGCGCGTCAGGTGGTCCAGGTCGGACAGCTCGGGGATCGAGCCCATCTCGTTTTCGCTCAGGCGCTGCGCCAGCATCGCCTGGGTGATGACCAGCTCGCCGACCAGGTTGACCAGCCGGTCCAGCTTGTCGAGGTCGACGCGGATCGTCTGGGCGGCAGCGGCGGCGACACGCGGGCTGCTCGCCGCCTCGACCACCGATACGACCGGTGCGGGGGGCGCCGCGGGCGCGGGAGCGGGGGCCACCACCGGAGCAGGCGCGGCGGCGACCGGTGCGGGTGCCGGTGCGGCGACCGGGGCGACGGGCGCAGGGACCGGCAACGGGATCACATCGGCGATCGGCTCGGCAATGGCCGGTTCGACCACGATCTCGGGTTCGGCGATGGCCATCGCCATCGCGGGATCGGCGCGGGTGACGGTCAGGCGGCATTGCGGGTCGGCAAAGTCGAAGACCGCGCGGATATCGTCCTCGTCCAGCGTGCCCGGCAGCGCCATGGTCACGCCGATATAGGCACGCTCGGCGTCCAGCCCGTCGAGCTGCGGCAGCTCGGACAGGTCGGCCGACAGCGTCCGGCCGCCCATGCGCGACAATTCGCGCAGCGCCAGCATCGGCTCGGCACCATGATCGAACGCGCGTGGGCCGGGATGAACCGAGACGATCCACTCGGCCGGGCCCGCCGGTTCGGCGGCGGGGGCCGGATCCTCGAGCATCGCGAACAGCGCGTCGAAATCGTCCAGCGCGGCGGCGGCGACATCGGAGGTCGGGGCGGCGAAAGCGATATCGGCGACGGGTTCCGGCTCGGCGACGGCCGCCACTGCGCCACCGATCTCGCCCTGGGCGGCGGCGGCCAGCCGGTCGAGCATCGCCTGGTCGGCGGGCATCCCGCCCTCGCCGCGCGCCGCGGCGACATGGTCGGCCAGCGTGTCGAACGCGGCGACGATCAGGTCGATCAGCGGCTCGCTGAGCGGCAGCGTACCGTTGCGAATCAGGTCCAGCAGGGTTTCGTAATGATGCGAGAAATGCTGGAGCCGCTCATGGCCGAAGGCGCCCGCGCCGCCCTTGATCGAGTGGACCGAGCGGAAGACGGTGTTGATCGTCTCGTCATCGTGGCGGTCGCGCTTCAGGTCGGCAAAGGCGGTTTCGAGCGCGCCGAGACCTTCCTCACATTCCTGGAAGAAAATCTGCTGAATCTCGTCGAGGTTCATCGGTCAGGCCTTTCAGGCGGCGGCGACGAGGCTGTCGAGCCCCGCCAGCGCGATCATCGAAGCCAGCGGCTCGGATGGACTGTTCAGTTCGAAATCGGTCGGGATCGATGCGGCCATCGCTTGGGCGCTGGCGAGGACCTGAAGGCAGGCCTGGCCCGCCTGCGCCACCTGCGACCCGTCGAGCGTGATCGGGTCGCCCGACGCGATCAGGTCGAGCAGCGCCTGACGCAGCGGAACGGCGGCGGCGGTGTCGAGCACGGGGGCAAGGGACAGAGCGGTCACGGCGAGACTCCAGTCGCGGGTTTCGGGACGCAGCATGGCGCGGAGGTCGTTAAGAAAGCGTGGGTTAACCGAATTTTACGCTTTGCCCCCCGACCGGCGCACCTGCGCATGCCGGGGGCGAGCCGATCAGAATTCGGTCCAGTCGTCGTCGCTGACCGCGAGCGCGGCATTCCCCATCGATGCGGGCGGGGCGTGATGCGGCACCTGATTCGGGGCCGGAGCGGCGGCAGGACGCGCGCCTTGTGCGATGCGGCGGCTGGCGGCGGCCACGCGCTGTTGCAACTGATGGACCGGCTGGACGGGGGCGGCGAAATGGCCGGACTTGCTCTCGATGCGGAAGCGCGAGATTTCGCGCGCCAACCCATCGGCCTCGACCGCCAGCGAACGTGCGGCGGCGGTGGCCTGTTCGACCATCGCGGCGTTCTGCTGCGTCACGCCGTCCATCGCGGACACGGCGGTGTTGACCTCCTGCAGCCCGGTCGCCTGCTTCTCGGCCGAGCTGGCGATATTTTCGACCAGCGTGCTGATCTCGGCGATCTGGCCGATGATCCGCTCCAGCGCCTTGCCGGTCTCGCTGACCAGGCTGACGCCCGATTCGACCTGTTCGGAACTGGCGAGGATTCGCGACTTCACATCCTTGGCGGCGTCGGCCGAACGCTGGGCGAGCGCCCGGACTTCGGAGGCGACGACCGCGAAGCCCTTGCCCGCGTCACCGGCGCGCGCGGCCTCGACGCCGGCGTTCAGCGCGAGCAGGTTGGTCTGGAAGGCGATGCCGTCGATGACGCTGATGATCTCGGAAATCTCGCTCGACGTACGTTCGATCCCGGCCATGGCATCGACGGCGCGGCGGACGATCTCTCCCGACTGCTGCGCCTCGATCCGCGCATCGGCGACGGCGCGGTTGGCCCGGTTGGCGCCCTCGGCGGTCTGGCGGACGGTCGAGGTGATCTCGTCCATCGCGGCGGCGGTTTCCTCCAGGCTGGCGGCCTGCTGCTCGGTGCGCTGCGACAGGTCGTCCGAGGCCTGGCGGATGTCGCTGGCCCCCGAATTGATGCCGTGGGTGGCGGCCGTGACGGCGCTCATGGCGCGGCCCATCGATTCCATGGCGCGATTGAAGTCGACGCGCAGCTTGTCATATTCGGATGGGAAGGGGGTGAGGATCGTCTCGGTCAGGTTGCCCTCGGCCAGTTCGCCCAGGCCCTTGCCGAGCAGGTTGACGACGATCTTCTGCGCCTCGCCCGCCTTCTTCACATCGGCGGCGTTGCGGCGGAAGACGTGCATCGCCCGGGCCATACGGCCGATGCAATCGCGATAATCGTCATAGAGGATCTCGCGCTCGACATCGCCTGCCGCCAGATGCTCCATGGCAACGACGCTGCCGACATAAGGGTCGCAGACCAGCTTGCGGGCGACCCGCATTCCCACCAGCGATGCCAGCAGGGCGCCGGTGGCGGCGACGACCGGCCAAGTCAGGGAGAATCGGCCCTGGGCGGCAACCGTCGTTATCAGTCCGACAGCGCCGAGCCCCCCGTAGAGGACGGTCAGAAAGTCGAATTTCAGGCGGATCGGTGCCGTCTTGGCAAACCAGGACAACATAACGGCGTAACCTCCAAAACCATGAGCGAGCAGACGCGCTCGCCGGGCGCAGCGGAGGGTTCAGACGGTCACCAAGACCTCCGGCGTGTGTCCATAATGGGCAGAAACGGTAAACATCCCGTTTCACCCGCGTCACGACGCCGGAGAAACTTTGCTGGATTATTGATCTGTATTAAGGCTGCCGGCCATGCCGTTGGCGGACAATATCTCGATCCAATAGCCATCGGGGTCGGTGATGAAGGCGATATCCTTCATCTTGCCGTCCTGAGGACGCTTCTTGAACGTCACCCCCAGCGACTCGAACCGTTCGCAGGCGGCGGCGACATCGGCGACGCTGATCCCGATATGACCAAAGCCACGCGGATCGCCATTGCCGTCATGATAGCCCTTGAAGTCGGGGTCCGACTCGGTGCCCCAATTATGGGTGAGTTCCAGCGTCGTCTCCCGGTTGAAGATGAATCGGGCGCGCTCGGCCGGGTCCTGCGGGATCGTCTCGCCGTCGCCCAGATAGGCGAGGAAATAGAGCGAGAAGCGCATCTCCTCGAAATCCAGCTTCTGGAGCAGGGTCATGCCCAGCACGTCCTGGTAAAAGGCGAGCGACGGCTTGGGATCGCGGATGCGCAGCATCGTCTGGTTGAGCGCGAAGCTCTCGGTTCCGGCGGGGCGGGTCGTCATCATGAGGTCCTTGAAAAACGGCAAGGCCCTCCGCCGCAGGGGACGAAGGGCCTCGAATGATGGGAAGCGGGACGGCTCAGGCGAGCGTCAGGCCGACATCCACATTGTTACGGGTCGCGTTGGAGTAGGGGCAGACCTGATGCGCGGCATGCATCAGCTTCTCGCCCTCGGCACGATCGACGCCGGGCAGGTTCACGAGCAGGTCGACGGTGATGCCATAGCCGCCTTCCTCACGCGGGCCGAAGCCGACCTCGGCGGTGACGGTCGCGTCCTGCGGGACCTTCACGCCTTCCTTGCCCGACACCGCCTTCATCGCGCCCAGGAAACACGCCGAATAGCCCGCCGCGAACAGCTTTTCCGGGTTGGCGCCGTCACCGCCGGGGCCGCCCATTTCCTTCGGCACGACCAGCTTGACGTCGACCGAGCCGTCTTCCGACCGTGCCGCGCCGTCACGACCGCCCGTCGCCGTCGCCTTGGTCTTGTAGATCACATTCACGCCCATGTTGCTCTCCTGTGGGTCATTGATCCAGAATCGGTTCGATGGCGTCAGCGCGTCAACGTCGCGTGCGTTCCATCGCGACCTGATTAGCGCGCGGTCGCCTGAATGGAATCCGCCGACCAGCCGCCGCCCATCGCCTGATACAGGGTGATATAGGCGGTCAGCTGGTTGGCCTGTGCCTCGGCCAACGCCAATTCGGCGGTCAGCAGGCCGCGCTGCGCATCCAGCTGTTCGAGATAGGAGGAATAGCCCGCCCGGTAGCGGTTGGAGGCGATACGCAACGCATCCGCCTGCGCCGCGCGCTGCCCGGCAAGTGCCACCGCCTGTTCGCCCGAGCGGCGGACCGAGGCAAGGCTGTCGTCCACCTCGCGAAACGCGGTCAGCGCAGTGCGACGATAGGCAAAGGCGGCCTGGTCCCGCCGCGCCGCGCTGGCATCGGCCTGCGCGCGCAACCGTCCCGCGTCGAAGATCGGGGCGAGCACGCTGCCACCGATCGAGAAGATGGTGATCGGGTTCTTGAGCGCGCTCGACAGCACCACGCCCGCCGAGCCGGTCAGCCCGAGGCTGGGCAGCATCGCCGCCCGCGCGCTGTCGAGCGAGCGGTCGGCGGCGACCAGCGCCTGTTCGGCCTGTAACAGGTCGGGGCGGCGGCGCAGCAGGTCGGACGGCAGGCCGTCGGGGATGGCGGGGCGGATCAGCCGGTCGATCGGCAGCCCGCGCGGAATCGGGCCGGGCGCGCCGCCGATCAGGACGCTCAGCGCGTTTTCCTGCCGCGTGACGGCCAGGCGGGCGGCGGCGACCAGCTGCTCGGTCGCGCGATACTCGCCCTCCGCCTGTCGCAGTTCCAAATTGGAGGTATAGCCCGTCGTCGCCCGCCGCCGCGCGATGCGCAGGGCGTCGGCCCGTGCCGCCAGCGTTTCCTCGGCGATGTGCAGCCGGTGGTCGAGCGCGCGCAACGTGACGTACCCGCTCGCCACCCCGGCGGCGAGCGCCAGGCGGACCGTGTCGCGCGCCGCCTCGGTCGCCAGCAGCTGCGCCCGGGCGGCGGCACGGGCATTGCGCAGCCGGCCGAACAGGTCGAAATCGTAACTCGCCTGCACCACGGGCTGCGACCCGAACTGGTCGAGCCCGGTGCCGAAGGCGGTGACGGTGCGTCCCTCGGTCAACGGCAGGCCTGCCGTGACGTTCGGCGACAGTTGCGCGCGGGCCAGCCGTTCCTGCGCGCGCGCCTCCTCGATCCGCGCCGCCGCGCTGCCCAGATCGGGGCTGTCGGCCAGCGCGCGGGTGACGAGCGCGGTCAGTTGCGGATCGCCGAACGCCTGCCACCAGTCGGCCGCGATCGGGCTGCCCGGCCCCAGCGTCGTGCGCCAGGCGGGCGGCGGCACCACGGTGCTGGCGGTCGGGGCGGCGGGACGTTGCCCGATACACCCGGCGAGCAGCAGCGCGGCGACGATGGGGAGAGCGCCGTGCCTCATCGCACCTGCGGCCCGCCCGCCGTGTCGACGCTCGCCTGCACCGACATGCCGGGGCGCAGGCGCGCGGCCAGGGGCTGGCCCGGATCGACGCGGATCCGCACCGCGATACGCTGCGGCACCTTGGTGAAGTTGCCGGTGGCGTTGTCGGACTTCAGCACCGCGAATTCGGACCCGGCGGCTGGCGAGATCCGTTCGACATGGCCCTTCAGCCGGGCGTTGCTCAGGCCGTCGACGGTGAAGCTGGCGGGCTGTCCCACCGCCATCCGCGCGGTCTGCGCCTCCTTGAAATTGGCGATGACCCAGGTTTCGGGCGGCACGAGGAACATCAGCTGCGAACCCGCCGTCACATATTGACCCAGCCGCACGCCGACTTCGGACAGGCGGCCATCCTCGGGCGCGCGGACGATCGTGTTGGCGAGGTCGATCTGCGCCAGCCGTCGTGCGGCTTCCGCACCCGACACGCCCGCCTGCTGCCCGCCACGCCCGACCTGGACGGTGCGGACATCCTGCTGGGCGATCTCCCGCGCGGCCTTGGCCTGACGCAGCTGCGCCTGGGCTTGGCGCAGCGCGGCCAGCGTCTGGTCGCGTTCGCGCAAGGATACCGAGCCATCGGTAACCAGATCGTTGACCCGCGCCATATCGGCCTGGGCGCGCATCAGCTGCGCCTCGGCATTGGCGACGGCGGCGTCCTGGGCGGCGAGGCTGGCGGTGCGCGACGCTTGGGCCTGACGGCTGTTGGCGAGCGTGGCGGCCTGCGCCTCGACCTGCGCGCTCGCCTGGTCGACGCGCTGGCGGTAGATTCGGTCGTCGATCCGCACCAGCGGCTGACCGGCGCGCACCGTCTCGAAATCCTTAACCAGCACGGCGGTGACGTAACCGCTGACCTGCGGCGCGATCACCGTCGTGCGGCCGCGCACATAGGCGTTGTCGGTCGACTGGCGGTCGCTGGAAAAGGGTGGCAGCCGCCACGCCGCCAGCACCGCCGCGATCCCGCCGATGACCAGCAGCGCGATCAGTGCGCGCGACCGCCACCCGCCTCGGGCTGGCGTCCGCCATCGGGCGGGTGG
>NZ_LDTF01000097.1 GCF_001477495.1 Sphingomonas yabuuchiae | reverse complement strand
GGGGCGGGGCGGCGGCGGAAGCGTCGGTCATCCCCTGCCCTTCGCACAGGTAGCGCCCATGAAAAAGGGCCTCCCGGTTTCCCGGAAGGCCCCTTTCAAACCAGAAGGTTACCCGATGGCTTAGCCGCGATAGGTCACCTTCTTGACCGCCGCGACGACCTTGTTCGCGTCGACCAGCGCCAGCTTTTCGAGGTTGGCGGCATAAGGCAGCGGCACGTCCTCGTTGGTCACGCGCAGCACCGGTGCGTCGAGGTCGTCGAACCCTTCCTCCATCACCACGGCGGTGATTTCCGATGCGATCGAGCAGGTCGGCCAACCTTCCTCGACCACGACCAGGCGATTGGTCTTGGCGAGCGACTTCAGCACCGTCTTGGTGTCGAGCGGACGCAGCGTGCGCAGGTCGATGACCTCCGCGTCGATGCCCTCGGCGGCCAGCTTCTCGGCGGCTTCGAGCGCGACGCCCACGCCGATCGAGTAGGAGACGAGCGTCACGTCCTTGCCCTCGCGCATGATCCGCGCCTTGCCGATCGGCAGGACGAAATCGTCGAGCTTGGGCACGTCGAACGAACGGCCGTACATCAGCTCGTTCTCGAGGAACACGACCGGATCTTCCGAACGGATCGCGGCCTTCAGCAGGCCCTTGGCATCGGCCGCGTCATAGGGCGCGATCACGATCAGGCCGGGGACCGAGGCGTACCACGGACCATAGTTCTGCGAGTGCTGCGCGCCGACGCGGCTGGCGGCACCGTTGGGGCCACGGAACACGATCGGGCAGCGCATCTGGCCGCCGGACATATAGTTGGTCTTGGCGGCCGAGTTGATGATGTGGTCGATCGCCTGCATGGCGAAGTTGAACGTCATGAACTCGATGACCGGGCGCAGGCCGCCCATGGCGGCACCGGTGCCGACACCGGCAAAGCCGTATTCGGTGATCGGCGTGTCGATGACGCGGCGGTCGCCGAACTCGTCCAGCAGGCCCTGCGTGACCTTGTACGCGCCTTGATACTGGGCGACTTCCTCGCCCATCACGAAGACGCGATCGTCGGCGCGCATTTCCTCGGCCATCGCATCGCGCAGCGCTTCGCGGACGGTGAGCTTCACCATCTCGGTGCCTTCCGGGATTTCCGGCGAGGCGGGCGCTTCCTGCTCGGCGGCGGCGACCAGCTTCTGCGTGCCGCTTTCCTGCTCCGCCGCAGCCGCGCCTTCCGGCATCGGCGGGGCGTTGTGGTCGGTCGCCTCGTTCTTCGGCGCGGCATTGGCCGCATCGCCCGACCGCGAGCCCGAAGCGGCGGCGGACGCGACGTCCTCGCCCTCTTCGGCCAACAGCGCGATGGCGGTGCCGACCTTCACATTGTCGGTGCCCTCGGCGACGATGATCTTGGCGATCACGCCCTCATCGACGGCTTCGAATTCCATCGTCGCCTTGTCGGTCTCGATCTCGGCCATGATGTCGCCGGACTTGACCGTATCGCCTTCCTTCACGAGCCACTTGGCGAGCGTGCCCTCTTCCATGGTCGGGGAAAGGGCCGGCATCTTGATCTCGATCGCCATCTCAGTAACGCTCCACCAGCACTTCAGTGTAGAGTTCAGCCACATCGGGCTCGGGGGTCTGCTCGGCGAAGTCCGCCGCTTCGTTGACCTGCTTGCGAATGTCCTGCTCCAGGACCTTCAGATCGGCCTCGGTCACGCCCTGCTCTTCGAGCAGACGCTTCACGTGATCGATCGGATCGGACTTGTCGCGCACGCCCTGCACTTCCTCGCGGCTGCGATACTTGGCGGGGTCGGACATGGAGTGACCGCGATAGCGATAGGTCTTCATCTCCAGGATGACCGGACCCTTGCCCGCACGGACCCAGGCCAGCGCCTCTTCGGCCGCGCCACGGCACGCCAGCACGTCCATGCCGTCGACCTGGATGCCGGGGATGCGGAAGCTCTCGCCACGGCGATACAGTTGGTCCTCGGACGAGGCGCGGTTGACCGCGGTGCCCATGGCGTACTGGTTGTTCTCGATCACGAAGATGATCGGGAGCTTCCACAGCTCGGCCATGTTAAAGCTTTCGTACACCTGGCCCTGATTGGCCGCGCCGTCGCCGAAATAGGCGAGGCAGACGCCGCCGTCATTGCTGTACTTGTGCCCGAACGCCAGGCCGGTGCCCAGCGACACCTGCGCGCCCACGATGCCGTGGCCGCCGTAGAACTTATGCTCGGTCGAGAACATGTGCATCGACCCGCCCTTGCCCTTGGAGATGCCGGCGGCACGCCCCGTAAGCTCGGCCATGATGACCTTGGGATCGATGCCATAGGCCAGCATATGACCATGGTCGCGATATCCGGTGATGACCGAATCCTTGTCGCCGTCGAGCGCCGACTGGAGACCCACCGCCACGGCTTCCTGGCCGATATACAGGTGACAGAAACCGCCGATCAGGCCGAGGCCATAGAGCTGACCCGCCTTTTCTTCAAAGCGGCGGATCAGGAGCATCTGCTTGTAGAAATCCAGCAACTGTTCCTTGGTAGCCTGGAACGGTTGCGGTTCGGCGGGACGCTCCCGATTGGGAATGGGGGGCTCGCTGGTACGGCTTGGAGCTTTTGCCACAGTCGGGAACACCTTTGTTTCCGTTAGGGAAGGATGCGAGCCTATTGGCGCGCTTTGTCACGAAACTCAATTCCCCCTTTAAATTCCCATCGGGACAGCGGGAATTTAGGGGTGAATAGCTTTGCCTCGGTTGCCTTGTCGGCGAACCACAGCCTACAACGCGCGTCAACCATGGACAAACCCCTACATCCGTTTCGCATCGCCAATTTCCGCAGCTATTGGCTGTCGCGGTTCAGCGGAACGATCGCCGTATCCGCCATGTCGATCGTGATCGGATGGCAGGTGTACAATCTGGCGCGCGAGACCATGGACGTGCGCCAGGCCGCGTTCATGCTGGGCATGATCGGCTTTGCGCAGTTCGTGCCGCTGTTCCTGCTGACCCCGATCACCGGGCTGGTCGCCGACAGCGTCGACCGCCGCTGGATCGTGCGGGCCACGACGACGCTCCTGGTCCTCACCGCCGCCGCGCTCTGGTTCCTGACATGGTCGGGGCATCTGACGCTGGGTGCGCTGTTCACCGCCGCCGTCGCCTTCGGCATTGCGCGGGCCTTTTCGGGACCGGCCTATTCCTCGCTTGCCCCCAATCTGGTGCCGCGTGAAAGCCTGCCGACCGCCATCGCGGTCAGTTCGATCGCGTGGCAGGTCGGCACCATCGCCGGACCCAGCGTCGGTGGCCTGCTCTATGCGGTGCATCCCGAATTCGCGTACGGCGTCGCGACCCTGTTGTTCGCGATCGCGCTGTTCTGCATCTTCCTGATCGGCCCGGTGCCGCAGCCGCCCGCGCAGACCGACCGTCGCCCGCTGACCCGAATCGTCGAGGGGTTCAGCTATGTCCGCCGCAATCGGCTGGTGCAGGCGGCGATCACCCTCGACCTGTTCGCCGTGCTGCTGGCGGGCGCGACCTCGCTGCTGCCGGTCTATGCGCGCGATATCCTGCATGTCGGATCGCAGGGGCTGGGCGTGCTGGCGGCAGGCATGGGGATCGGCGCGGCGACCACCGCCATCTGGTTCTCGTTCAAGCCGATGACGCAGAATGTCGGGGTCAAGATGCTGATCGCCGTCATCGTGTTCGGGCTGTCGATCCTGACCTTCGGCATCGCCAGCCATATCACCGGCGCGCTGGGTCTGGGCACGGGGACGCTGGCGCTGGGCGGCTTCAACATCTTCATCCACCCCGCCTTCCTGCTCAGCCTGATCGCGCTGATCTGCGCGGGCGGCGCCGACATGGTGTCGGTCTATGTCCGCCAGTCGCTGATCCAGCTTCATACCCCCGACGAAATGCGCGGACGGGTGAGCGCGGTGTCGCAGCTGACCATCTCGGCCTCCAACGAACTGGGCGAGTTCGAGAGCGGGGTCATGGCCTCGATCCTCGGCCCGGTCGGCGCGGTGGTGTTCGGCGGGCTGGGCGCGATCGGCGTCACCCTGCTCTGGTCGCGGCTGTTCCCGGAACTCCGGCGCGCGCGAACCTTTGATCCGCCTGAAATCCTTGCAACCGAACCTAGCCACGGAGAAGCCAAGCCATGAAGGCCAACACCATCCTGGAAACGATCGGCAATACGCCGCACATCAAGCTCCAGCGGCTGTTCCCCGGATCGGAGGTCTGGATCAAGTCGGAACGCTCCAACCCCGGCGGGTCGATCAAGGACCGCATCGCGCTGGCGATGATCGAGGCGGCGGAGGCCAAGGGTGATCTGAAGCCCGGCGGCACCATCGTCGAGCCGACCAGCGGCAATACCGGCGTCGGCTTGGCGATGGTCGCGGCGGTCAAGGGTTACAAGCTGATCCTGGTCATGCCCGAATCCATGTCGATCGAGCGTCGCCGCCTGATGCTGGCTTACGGCGCGACCTTCGACCTGACGCCGCGTGAAAAGGGCATGAAGGGCGCGATCGAACGCGCGCTGGAGATCGTGCGTGAGACGCCCGGCGCCTGGATGCCGCAGCAGTTCGAGAATCCGGCCAATATCGATGTGCATGTCCGCACGACCGCGCAGGAAATCCTGAACGACTTCCGCGATTCGCCGATCGACGTCATCATCACCGGCGTCGGCACCGGCGGCCATATCACCGGCGTTGCCGAGACGCTGAAGAAGGAATGGCCCGGCCTGAAGGTCTATGCGGTCGAGCCCGCCGCCTCGCCGGTGATCCAGGGCGGCCAGCCCGGTCCGCACCCGATCCAGGGCATCGGCGCAGGCTTCATTCCCGCCAATCTCCACACCCAGGCGATCGACGGGGTGATCGAGGTCGATGCCAATGTCGCCAAGGACATGGCGCGCCGCTCGGCCACCGAAGAGGGCATTCTCGTCGGCATTTCGTCCGGCGCGACGCTGGCCGCGATCCTGCAGAAGCTGCCCGACCTGCCCGAGGGCGTCCGCGTGCTCGGCTTCAACTATGACACGGGCGAGCGTTATCTGTCGGTGCCGGACTTCCTGCCCGAACAGTGAACGACACGTCCCGGCGGCGCGGCGGCATCCGCGCGGCGCTGTTCGCCATCGCCGGTACGGCCAGCGTCGTACCGGCTTTGCTCGTGGCGAATGCGCCCGACATTCCCCGCACCCAGCACGGGTCAGGACAGCGCACCCGACCGGTGCCGCGCGTCGTCCCTCCAGCCGAGCTGCCCCCGGTCGAGCCGGTCGCGTTCGTCGACATGAGCCCGGACGAGGCGCGCGCCTATAATGCGGGGGTGCCCTTCTCGACCGATCCCAATCCGGCCGCCCGGCCCTTTCTCTATCGCGGATCGGCGGAGGACAAGGCGCGCGCGCTCGACTGTCTGGCGGCGGGTGTGCTGTACGAGGCGGGCGATGACGCCAAGGGTGAACAGGCCGTGGCGCAGGTCGTGCTCAACCGGCTTCGCCATCCCGCCTTCCCCAAGACGGTGTGCGGCGTGGTGTTCGAGGGGCAGGAGCGCAGCACCGGCTGCCAGTTCACCTTCAGCTGCGACGGGGCGCTGACCAAGTGGCAGCCGCCCGAAGCCGCCTGGACCCGCGCGCGCCAGATCGCGGCGATGGCGCTGAACGGCAAGGTCGTCCCCGCGGTCGGCCATGCGACCCATTATCATACCGATTGGGTCGTGCCCTATTGGCAGGCGAGCCTGGACAAGGTGGCGCGGGTCGGCAGCCACCTGTTCTTCCGCTGGTCCGGCTGGTGGGGCACGCCCCCCGCCTTCAACCGGCATATGGTGGCGGGGGAACCGGTGATCACCCAGCTGGCCCCCTTCTCGCCCGCGCACCGGGCGGGGACCGATGCCAGCGACGATGCCGGGGCCGCGCTGGCCGAAGGGGCCGCCGCGACGGGGACCATGGCGCCACTGGCCAGCGAACCCGACACCTTCCTCATCACCCTGCCCGCCGGACTGTTGCCGGACGGCTTCCCGGCGCTGGCGACGACCCTGTGCGGGGCACGCAAGCATTGCACGGTCATGGCTTGGCGCGATGCCGCCGAGACGGCCTTCTCGGTGCCGCTCAATCCGGTCCAGATGGAGACCATGGCGTTCAGCTATTTCCGCGACGCCGGCATCGGGCTGGAGCGGACCTTGTGGAATTGCGGCGTCTATCCGGCGTTCAAGGGCGCGCGCTGCATGAAGCGCATGTCGATGACCATCGTCCCGTTGGCTGCTCCCACGCCGCAGCCCAGCCCGACCCCAACCCCCACCGGCGAACTGTCCGGCGTCCGCCGCGCCAGTACGCCGCCGATCGAGTCCAAGCCGAAAACGCCCCTGCTATAGGGGTTTCCCAACCCCAACAACTTATGACCACGCCGGCGAAGGCCGGGGTCCAGGTGCGAGACGATGGCAGGGTTCTCTCCCCTCACCCCACTGGATCCCGGCCTTCGCCAAGATGGACGGATGAGGCTTTCAGGATGGTTTTGCCGCTGTGACGCGCGTGTTCCTAACCCCGGTGCGATTCGACCAGCGCGACGAACTCGGTCAGCTCGGCGATCGCCGCGTCGATGTCCCGCTTCTGTGCCTGAAGCGCCTCGATCTTGGCGGTGCAGCGCTCCAGCGTCACCTCGCGCTGAAGACGACGGCCGTCACCCAGATCGTACAGATCGATCATCTCGCGAATATCGGCCAGACTGAACCCGACCCGCTTGCCCCGCAGGATCCAGGCGAGCCGCGCGCGATCGCGTTGCGAATAGATACGCTGCGTGCCCCGCCGCTGCGGCGAGATGAGCCCCTCATCCTCGTAGAAGCGGAGGGCGCGGGCGGTGACGCCGAACTCGGCGCACAGCTCCGTGATCGAATAATCGTCGCGATCGGCACTGGGCAGCGGTTCGGCGGAGGCGGCGACCTGGATCATGACACCGAAGGCTAAATGCCCTTTACGTGAACGTCAATCTGCACAAAGCGCGGTGCCGTTCGCACTGCGCAAGGCCTGCGCTTCGGCGACCGAGGCGCTGATCCGCTCGACATTCAGTGCCGAAAGCGTCGCCCGGCCGGTGCAGAACGCATTGCAGGTCGAGGGCAATGTCGCGGGGAATTGGATGGCGTCCCCGTCGAACCGCGCGGTGAAGCGGCATGACCCGAGCGTCAGCTTCAACGCCGAACCCGATCTCTCCATGGTGCCGATGGCGGTGCAGCCCTGCCCTTCGCCGTAATCCACCACCACGCCGACCCGGCGGGCCGGCCCCGTTCCGGCAGGCAGGATGCACATGCGATCCGTGTCCCGCGACCAGATGCCGTCCAGCGGTGCGGCAGCCGGATCGGCGACCAGCCCGGCGGCGATGCTCGCCGCCTCCAGCCTTTCGCCTGCCCCGTCGTCCGCGCCCTCGCCCGCTTGCCCACAGGCGGTCAGCAGCAACAGGGACGCCAGCGCGACTCTCCGCCGGATCACGCGACCGGCGCCAGCCCGTCCCCCTCGATCCGGCGATAGAAGCAGCTGCGCGCCCCGGTATGGCAGGCAGGCCCCGCCGGATCGCAGATCAGCCAGATGGCGTCCTGATCGCAGTCGATCCGCATCTCGACCACGCGCAACACATTGTTCGAGCTTTCGCCCTTCTTCCAGAGTCGCTCCCGACTGCGCGACCAGAAATGCGCCTCGCCGGTCGTGCGCGTCGCCTCCAGCGCCTCGGCATTCATATGCGCGACCATCAGCAACTCGCCGGTCGCACGGTCGGTGGCGATGGCAGTCAGCAAGCCATTGCTGTCGAATTTGGGATCGAGCGTCAGCCCGGTGTCGCGGTGATCGGCCATGCGGCGGGGTTAGAGCGGAATGCGGCCAAAGTCATCCGTTGCGAATGGTAGTCGACCCTCCACCGTCTTGAGCGATGATGGAGGGGCGTCACCCGTGCCCACGAATCGCCTCGATCAGCGCATCCTTGTTCATCTTCGACCGTCCCGCGATCCCAATCCTGCGGGCCTCGGCCAGCAGATCGTCCTTGGTCCGATCCTCCAGATGGGTGGCATTGTGGTCCAGACTGCCCTTCGCCTTGGCATTGGCGATACGCGCCGCCTTTTCCTTGGATTGACCCTGCTTGCGCAGCTCCTCGTACAGGGCATCATCCTTGATCTGGGCGCCGTGATCGCGTGCCATATGGCATCTCCTGCTTTCGGTCCCGAAACGCAGTCTTGGCGAAAATGATCCCGTGGATGATGACAAACAGGCGACAAACGCGGACGACATTCCTATATGCGCCCCGTCTGCCCCTTAGTTGCGAACGTTGCGAGCGCCTCTCCCATGCTGACCACCAACCCCTTCGACGACGATAAACTCCGCGAGGAATGCGGTATTTTCGGTGTGACCGGCGCCGATGGCGCAGCCGCGCTGACCGCGCTCGGCCTGCATGCGCTCCAGCATCGCGGGCAGGAAGCGGCGGGCATCACCAGCTTCGACGGCACGCTGTTCCATACCCACCGCGCGATGGGCCATGTCGCGGGCAATTTCGACCGTGACGACGTGATCCGTGGCCTGCCGGGCGAAGTCGCCTGCGGCCATGTCCGTTATTCGACGACCGGCGACACGTCGCTGCGCAATGTCCAGCCGCTTTATGCCGACCTGTCGACCGGCGGCTTCGCCATCGCGCATAACGGCAATATTTCCAATGCGATGAAGCTGCGTCGTGAGCTCGTCCGTCGCGGTTCGATCTTCCAGTCGACCAGCGATACCGAGACGATCATCCATCTGGTCGCGACCTCCAACTACCGCACCCTGCTCGACCGTTTCATCGACGCGCTGAAGCAGGTCGAGGGCGGCTATGCACTGATCGTGATGACGCCCGAGGGCATGATCGCCTGCCGCGATCCGCTGGGCATCCGTCCGCTGGTCATGGGTCGCCTGGACGGCGCGGTGATCTTCGCGTCGGAAACCGTCGCGCTGGACGTGTGCGGCGCGACCTTCGAGCGTGCGGTCGAGCCGGGCGAGTTGGTCATCGTGCAGGGCACCGAGATCCGCTCGATCCGTCCCTTCCAGGCGGTCGATCCGCGTCCCTGCATCTTCGAATGGGTCTATTTCAGCCGCCCCGATTCGATCGCGGGCGACCAGTCGGTCTATTCGGTGCGCAAGGAAATCGGCGCGCAGCTGGCGCATGAGTCGCCGGTCGAGGCCGATCTGGTCATCCCGGTGCCCGATTCGGGCGTCCCCGCCGCGATCGGCTATGCCCAGGCTTCGGGCATCCCGTTCGAGTTGGGCATCATCCGCTCGCACTATGTCGGCCGAACCTTCATCCAGCCGGGCGACAAGGTCCGCCATCTGGGCGTCAAGCTGAAGCACAATGCCAATCGCGCGCTGATCCAGGGCAAGCGGATCATCCTGGTCGACGATTCGATCGTGCGTGGCACCACCAGCCTCAAGATCGTGCAGATGATGCGCGAAGCGGGCGCGGCCGAGGTGCATATGCGCATCGCATCGCCGCCCACGCGCCACTCCTGCTTCTATGGCGTCGACACGCCCGAGCGTGCCAAGCTGCTGGCGGCCAAGCTCGACCTGGGCGGCATGACCGACTTCATCCATGCCGACAGCCTGTCCTTCGTGTCGATCGAGGGGCTGTACAAGGCGCTGAACGCATCGCGCGGCGACAAGCCCAGCTATTGCGATGCCTGCTTCACCGGCGATTATCCGACCACGCTGACCGACCATGACGAGACCGCGTCGGTCGACCAGTTCGCGATGCTGGCCGAGCGGGTCGCCTGATGGCGGGTGCACTCGACGGCAAGCTGGCGCTGGTCACGGGTGCCAGCCGGGGCATCGGCGCGGCGACCGCCATTGCGCTGGGCGCGGCGGGCGCGCATGTCATCCTGACCGCGCGCACGCCGAAGGGGTTGGAAGAGGTCGAGGAGACGATCTTCAACGCCGGGGGATCGGCCACCATCGCGCCGCTCGATCTGGCCGAGAATGAGTCGATCGGGCGGCTCGCGACGGCGATCGGTGAACGCTGGCAGGCGCTGGACGTGCTGGTGTTGAACGCCGGGATGCTGGGCTCGCTGGCCGCCGTTCCTGCGATCGATGCCAAGGAATTCGCGCGGGTCCTGACCCTGAACGTCAGTGCGCAGGCGGCGATGATCGCCGCGTTCGACCCGATGCTTCGCCGGTCGGGCGGTGCTCGGGTGATCGGCGTCACCTCCTCGGTCGGGCGCAAACCGCGGGCCTATTGGGGTGCGTATGGCGCGTCCAAGGCGGCGTTCGAGACGCTGCTCGGCGCCTATGGCGACGAGACGTCCGAGATCAGCGCGATCCGTACCGCCATCGTCGATCCTGGCGCGACCCGGACCCAGATGCGTGCCAAGGCCTATCCGGGTGAGGACCCGGCCTCGGTCAAGGCGCCGGAAGTGGTGGCGGAGCGGATCGCCACGCTGGCGATCGAAGGCTTCGCGCCTGGGCATTTCGAGCGGGTAGGTCTGTAACGGGCTGTTCGGTTGGCGGCAGGGCGTGGCCTTCGACTTCGCGCAGGCTGAGCGGATGTGCTCAGTTGGCCCCACTCGCCACCGCCGTTCAGCCTGAGCGAAGTCGAAGGCCAAGGGAAAGCTTCACCGCAAGGTCGCGATGATTCCCGCCATCTCGAACACCGTCCCCTGCGCATCGAGCGACAGCCCCCGCGCCGCCCCCGCCAGATCCTGCGCGGCGGCATAGGCGTCCAACGCCACCTTCAACCCCGGCCCCGACCGCCCGCGCGCGCGGCTTGCGATAAACGCGGGCACCCGGTCCAGAAACGCCTCGTAGCGCGCCTGCGACGCCTTGCCCGCCAGAGACTTGGCGAGCTTCACCCGCTCGGCATTGCCGGGATCGCCCGTCTCCGCGATCCGCGCGATGGCACCGTCCAGTCCCGCAATATTGAGCCCGGCAAAGCGCAGCGCCCGGCCCGGCGCACCATCGGCCACCGCGACCAGCGAGGCGATCTCATCCTCATCCGCCTCGGGCAGTTGCTGGCGCAGCACCCGTGCGACATCGGTGTCGGACAGTCGCTCGAACCGCAGCAACCGGCAGCGCGACCGGATGGTCGGTAGCAACCGCCCCGGTGCATGGCTGACCAGCAGGAAGACCGTCCCCGCAGGCGGCTCCTCCAGATTTTTCAGCAGCGCGTTCGCCCCGCCCCGCTCCAGATCGTCGATCGCGTCGATCAGGACGACCCGCGCCGGGCCCATGGCGGGCGCGGTCGCGAACATGGGTTGCAGCGTGCGGACCTGCGCGATGGTGATCGACCGCGCCAGGTCCTGATCCGGCTTCTCGGCATCCTTGGGCAGCCTCGCCATCACCCGGAAATCGGGATGCGACCCCGCCGCCATCAGCCTGGCGGTCGGATGGTCCTCCGGCACCGCCAGGCCGGGCGGCAAGGCCCCAGCCCCGCTCGCCCGCGCCAGCAGCCGGGTGGCCGCTGCGCGCGCGAAGCTGGCCTTGCCCACACCCTCCGGCCCGGCGATCAGCCAGGCATGGTGCAGCTTGGCCCCGCCCAGCGCGGCGGCGAAGGCAGCCTGGCCTGCATTATTGCCGACCGGCAGCATCAATCTGCGATCAACCGAAGAACGAGGTCAGCCCAGCCCAGGCGCGACCGAAAAAGCCCGCCTCGGAGACATCCTTGTCCGCGACCAGCGGCAGGCGCTGCGCGGGCATGTCGGGCGAGCTGACAACCAGATCGGCGATATGCTGACCCGCCTTGATCGGAGCCTTGATCGGGCCCTGATAGATGACCTTGGCGCTGATCGCGGGGTCGAGCCCGGCGGGCAGGGTCACGGTCAGCTGGCGCGGCGCGACGAGGCCGACGCTGCTCGACGAGCCCATCTGGACCTCGGCATCGGCGACCTTCTTGCCCTTGGCCACGACGGGCTTGGCCTGCCACGCGCGGAAGCCCCAGTTCATGAACTTCACCGACTCTTCGGCGCGCGCGTTCGAGCTGTTCAGCCCGGCCATTACCATCACCAGACGACGGCCATTCTGCTCGGCCGAGCCCGTGAAGCCATAACCCGCCTCTTCGGTATGGCCGGTCTTCAGGCCATCGGCACCGGCAACGCGGCCCAGCAGCGGGTCGCGGTTCGCCTGGGTGATGGCGTTGCCGCCCATCGTCTTGCCCCAGGTGAAATCCCGCTTCGAGTAGAATTGCTTGTAGAGCTGCGGGAAGTCCTGGATCGTGTGATCGGCCAGATCGGCCAGATCACGCGCGGTGACATAGGTCACGCCACCGTCCGGCCAGCCATTGGCAGTGCCGAAATGGCTGTTGTTCAGGCCGATCTGCTTGGCGGTGCGGTTCATCCGCTCGACGAAATTCTGCTCGGTGCCCGCGATATGCTCGGCCAGCACGACGCACGCGTCATTCCCCGACAGGGTGACGATACCGTACAGCAGGTTGGCGACGCTGACCTGTTCGTTCGGCGACAGGAACATGGTCGAACCCGCCTGCGGCCCATGCCACTTCTTCCAGGTCTCCGGCTGCACCGTGACCATGTCGTTCAGCTTCAGCTGGCCCTTCTTGACCAAGTCGAAGGCGACATAGACCGTCATCATCTTCGCCATCGAGGCGGGCGGCATCCGGCGATCGGCATCCCGCTGGAACAGGATCGCGCCCGAGGACAGGTCCTTCATGAAGGCGACCGGCGCGGGCGTATCGAATTGCGGCGCGGCCGCGACCGAGGGGGTGACCATCGCGACCAGGGCGAGCGGAGCGGCAAAAGATGCGTACAGGGTCTTCATGGGTGTTCCGTGACCAAAGGGAGCCGACAGGTCAATCCTGATGCAGGATGCGGGCGTCGTCATAACCCGCCTCTGCCGCCGCGTCACGCAGCGCTTTGGCGGAATCGGCATTCAGTCCGGCGCGCTCCACCCGCCAGACCCGACCGGCAGGTATCGCCTTTGCGGCGAAACGCCGGGCCAGCGCCTGCGCACGGGACGGGCTGGAAAAGCTGGCGATCTGCACGCGGTAATGGGCTTGCGGATCCAGCGCGATCGGGCGGGCGACCGGCAGAACCGCGCTCGCCCCCGCCAGGATCAGCCCCGGCTTGTCGCTGCCGGGCGACAGCGCGCGCAGCCGGATATGCGCGACGGACCGGCGGTTCGTGCCCAGCAGCTTCGCCGCGCCGAGCGACAGGTCCGCCACCCGGTCGGCGCGGCCCGGCCCCCGGTCGCCGACCCGCGCAACGATCGCCCGGCCGGTATCGACATCCGTCACCTCGACCATCGAATCAAGCGGCAGCGTGCGATGCGCGATCATCACGTCGTCGGGATCGAATCGCTTGCCCGTGGCGGTGCGCCGCCCGGCCAGTTCATGCCCGTACCAGCTCGCCTGGCCGGTGGCATCGTACTTGCCATAACGGACCGGCGGCGAATCCTCTGCCGCCACGGCTCCGACCGGCGCGGCAAGAGCCAGCGCCAGCAGCGCGATCGCCTCAGCCCGCAATCGCATCGGCCAGCAATCCGACGGACAATGCGTAGAAGTTCGAACAATTATAATCCAGGATAACCCGGTAATTGCCGGTCAGCAGATAGGCGGTCGCCCCCTGCCCGTCCGGTTCCATCAGCGTGGCGAGCACCTGGTCATTGGGCCATGCCGCGCCCTGCGGCACGATGCCCATCGCGCGCCATTCGGCGATGGTCCGCCAGCCGCTATGCCGCTCGAATACGCGGGGACAGCGGGGGCTGACCAGCCGGTTGCGCACCATCGAACGGTCGAAGCCCGCGGGCACCGTCACCGCAAAGCCCCAGGGCTGTCCTGCCCGCCATCCGGCATTGACGAAATAATTGCCGATTGAGACCAGCGTATCGGCCTCGCTGTTCCAGATATCGGCGCGACCGTCGCCATCGCCATCGCGGGCCAGGCGCAGATAGATGGAGGGCAGGAATTGCGGATTGCCGGTCGCGCCCGCCCAGCTGCCCTTCAGCTGGTCGCGGGTCACGCCCCGGTCCATCATCTTCAACGCGGCGATAAATTCGCCCTCGAACAGGGGCCGCCGCCGCCCTTCATAGGCCAGGCTCGCCAGCGAGCGCAGCAGGTCGAAATTGCCGGTATAGGCTCCGTAATTCGTCTCATGCCCCCAGATCGCGACCATGATCGATTCCGGCACGCCCGTCTCGCGCTCGATCCGCGACAGACGCGGGCGCTGCGCCAGATATTTGGTCCGGCCCCGGCCGATGCGCGCGGCATCGACATGCGCGGCCTTATAGGGCGCAAAGGGGCTGAACCCGCTATTGGCCGGGCCGCCGGGCTGGCGCCGGTCCAGTTCGATCACGCGCGAATTCAGCGTCAAGGTCGGCAGCACCGAGTCCAGGGTCGTCCGGCTGACGCCTTGCGCCATCGCGGTGCCGCGCACCTGTTGTAGATAGGCCTGAAATCCGGCCTCGTCCTGCGCGCAGGCGGGTGCTGCGCTGACCGAGGCCGCAAAGATCGACACGATGGCGAGGCGCTTCAGGCGCCGGGTAATGTCCCCCCACATGGGTACCTATGTGCCATAGCCGGGCCGAAGCCGGAACCTCGCACCACCGCAAGACCGGCACGCCCAGCCGCGCCGCCCGCCCTCAAATCGACAGTGGATTCGGCCCGCGGCTTGGCGTAGAGGCCCCTCCACCGCGATCCCGGAAGAGTGGCCGAGCGGTTTAAGGCACCGGTCTTGAAAACCGGCGATGGTGCAAGCCATCCGTGGGTTCGAATCCCACCTCTTCCGCCAGATCTAATTGTTTTTACTGCATTATTTTTATTCTCGACGAATGATGCCCACTTTCGTGCCCATTTCTGATTAGGTTTTCGGCGAGCACTGACGGTCGTCGATGAACCGGACCATGTGAGCTAATGCGATGCGTCCCGCCGCATCTGCCCCCCCCTACGAAAAATTTTTGCGCTACAGGTGACGTCAGATTGGCTCTGAACAACGTGCCGCAGCCGGCAGAATTGTAAGCTGCCACGCCGACGGGTGCTTCCTGATGCCTGGGCCCGCGTCATTGGTGATTATCCCCAGCTTGGCTACGCACCCAGCCGCATACGCCAGTGCCGTCACACCCTCACGGCATCCCGAGACTGACTGCCTTCAAACTTAGTGTTGGGCCATACGGCGCAACCATAGATTTTTGCAGTTTGCCACAAAGGCAGGGGCAGATGCACTTTCAGAGGGGGCGGTCGTTTCCGCCCCCTTTCTTACATTCGCCGCCGCTCAAATGCGCCTGCGCCGCTGCCTTGGCAGCTGCGACCGACTTGCCCTTGCGGGGGGTTTTAGCAGCTTCCGGTTTGGTGCCCTGCCCAGCCTTGGGGCTTTGTCCCGGCTTACGACCCAGGCCAATCCGCTTGGCCATAGTGAGTTGCCCCCTTCTGAGTGGTCCATCGACTATGACAGTCTGGATCAAGGTGAGCCTCACCCCATCTTAGGTCCGGTCTTTATGAGAAAACCGGCTCTCTTTTCATCAGGGCAGGCATGCCTGCCCTGATGAAAAAGCGCGCTCCATCGGGGTCTGGTTGCCGAGGGAGCTATGCGGACGGTGCTCGTTGTAATCGCGCCGCCACGCCTCACATTTTATCCGCGCGTCGTCCAAGCTCAAGAACCAGTATGCGTTGAGGCATTCGGCCCGCACCCGGCTGTTGAACGCCTCCGCGAACGCATTGTCGGTTGGCTTCCCAGGCCTGCTAAAGTCCAGCACCACGTCATGCTGGTATGCCCACAGGTCGAGATCCTTCGAGATGAATTCCGGGCCATTATCCAGACGAACGCGCTTGGGACGACCATGTACCGCGGCAATGCGCTCAAGCGTCTCGACCACGTCAGAGCCGCGGTAGCTCGTCCGTACGTCGAGCGCTGGCGACACACGGGTGAAGTTGTCGACGATCGACAGCACGCGGATTTTGCGCCCGTCGAACAGCTGGTCCGATAGAAAATCCATCGACCAGCACTCGTTGGGCGCCGTCGCTGGCGTCCGGTCATCGCGCAGCTTCGCCTTCACCTTGCGCTTGGACGTCTTGTTGCGCAGCTGCAGCCCGAGTTCGCGATACAGCCGATGAGTGCGCTTGTGGTTGATCTCCCAGCCCTCCCGTCGGAGAAGCACATGGATGCGTCAATACCCGTAGCGAACACGGGTTGCAGCCAACTCCTTGATCCGCATCTTGAGGCCGGCCTGATCGAGGCGGCGGGACTGATAGCGCTGGGTCGATCGATTGATCGGAAACGCGCTACAGGCTCGCCGTTCGCTGACCTGGTAGCTCGCCTGCAAATAGCCGACGATCTCCCGGGCTCGACCAGGCCCTACATTTTTCGGCGGATGACGTCCTGCAGCATCTCCTTGTCCAAGCTGAGGTTAGCCACCAGCCGCTTCAGCCGGACGTTCTCCTCCTCCAGCACCTTCAGGCGTTTCATCTCCGACGGCATCAGCCCTCCGTATTTACTACGCCATCGGTAGTAGGTCTGGATTGATATGCCGGCCTTCCGGCACACTTCCTCGACGGTTGTTCCATCCTCGGCCTGCTTGAGTATGAACGCTATCTGCTGCTCACTGATCCTCGACTTCTTCATTGGCGGATTCCCTCGTCCGGCACCTGCCAAACCTAACCGGGAATTTCTCACAAAAAACGGACCAATCCGGAGGGCTCAGGTCACTGAGCCAGCAGCCACGGTGCGACCAGCGGTTGAACCGGTTGTAGATCGTCGTCGATGGCCCATAATCGGCCGGGCAGTTGCACCAGCGACAACCAACCTTCAGCACATGCACGATCCCCCCAATAGGAGACATGCGGCCGCCCAACGTTGCCGTGAGTGGACCGTTTTCGCGAGATGAACGAATGGCAGAAAGTGGGAAGCGAATAGCGGGCTTCCAATGGCCGCTTCTGGGTCCTTGCTGTCTCAGCCTGGCGTGCAAAACCGACCCGTTGTTCGCCGATTTAGCATGCGGCGCGGCATCCCGAAACCATCCGTTCGAACTACTCGCAGCAGTCCCGTTTCTCCATGTCCGGCAGGCAGTTTCGGGAAAATGCAATTGGGAACAGGTTTTGGAAAAAGGGCTAAATCAGGAGGCATCTGGAACGTGAGCCTTCCAATGCTGTCCCTCTGAACCTTCGTTTGAGGGACGCTTTGCTCAATGAGACGTGCCACCCATGAGCGGCACGTCTAAATCGCCTCTCAAAAAACTAAATTGGTGCGGTCAATACCGCAAAGACAAACGGGCGTAGTAGTAGCCGCCGTAAGCCCCGAATGGCGAATTACCACCATAGATTGAGCTACCGATGGTGTTGGGGACGGTGCTCTTGTCAGGGTAGGTGTCAAAAATATTATAAGCACCTACCGCTACACGAGCTGCACGTGTGACGTCATATCCAACCTCTAGGTCAGTGATCCACTTCGCGCCATAAAACTGGTCCAGGCTGGGTGTATTGTTGAGCGTTGCCCAGTTTCCGTAACGCGTCTCTCTAAGGTTGATCCCCAAGCGATCCAGGTTCCAGTCAAGACCGAGGATCAGCTTATCCTTTGGCGTTCCGACGGTGAAATATCCCTGCGTCTGCCGGTCGAAGAGTGTCAGACCAAGTCCCGAAAGCTGGGTAGGCGTCGGGGCGATGTTTTTGATGTTCGTGACATTGTGATTGTAGCCGATCGTCGTGCGAAGCCGGCCAAACTCTCCAAGGGGCAGGTTGTACGAACCAACGATATCGATACCGCGGGTGCGGGTGTCGATCGCGTTGGTGAAGAAGCGCACATACTGGTCGCCCGAGAGGCCATTTGCGCGCAAAATGGCGCGTACCCCTGCACTGGAAAGAAGGCCAGTAAGCGTAATCCGATCGTCGATGTCGATCTGATAGGCGTCCGCCGTCACCGACAAACCAGCTATCGGCGTCAGCGCAAAGCCGACGCTGTAGTTGCGGGATTTTTCCGGGGTCAGGGGCGCTGCCCCGAGTGCAGCAGCGATTGGCGATCCGGTACAAACGATCTTGGATTCGATCAGCTGATATGCACCGCTGACGAGATTGAACTGGGTCGACGTCTGCGCATAGGCCTGCTGCGCAAGGCTCGGGGCACGGAAGCCGTTGGAGAATGCGCCGCGCAGATTGAGCCAATCTGCGACCTTGTAGCGCGCTGACACCTTGCCACTCCACACGTCGCCCGAGCTGTCGTCATAGGTTTCATACCGCACCGCGCCCGTCACGAGAAGGCGACTGGTGACATCAAGAGCGAGGTCGACATAGCCAGCCCAGACATTGCGTTTGATGTCAGCCTGGTCGCTCGGTGTCACGATGATCGCACCTTGAGCACCGACTGCGCCCGGCTGTCGGGCGAGGGGCGTTCCTGCCGGGAAGACATATCCGCCATTGGTGTAGGCCGCTGGATCAAGTGCCTTGGTGACATAGCTTTCGTAGCGGTATTCGGCGCCGGCAGAGATCTGGAGATTGCGCCCGCCAAGGATGGCATAGCTTTTCGTCAGGTCGAGATTGTTGGTCCACTGGTCGAAAGCCGCGCTGAACGTATCGAACGACGTCGGGCTGCTGGCACCGAGCGAAGCGTTGAGCGAGTTGTCCGCGCCGCTGCGTGCATAGTCGCGACCATAGGTGCTGCTGAGATCGAGCTTCCATCCGCCGACGTTTCCGCGCAGTCCACCGGTGAATTGGCCGTCGGTTTCATGGAGGGTGTAGAACGGTGTGAAGCCGTCCGGAAAGATCGCGAGGATATTGCTGGTGGCATTGGGCTTGCGGCCTGCCTGCCCAACGCGAGCTTCGCGATACCCCAATGTGGCGGTGGCATAGGCCTCGACATTGCCGAGGTCATACCGCCCATTCAGCGCCGCCTGGATTTGCCGCAGCTGAGGCAAGCCGCCTTGATAGGTACGGCGGTTGACCGTGGCTTCCCGCGGATCAGGCTGGCCGTTCACCGGAAAATAGAAGGTGCCGGTCACGTCGGAATTGCGGACCGTCGCATTCTGATATTTGCCGTCCACCGACAATGCCAGCGAGCCCCGATCGCCCAGCGCGAAACCATGTGAGAGCTGCGCGCTGACGGTTTCGCCGTCGCTGCCGTTGACGCCGTCGTGGTAACGCTGGCCGACCTCGACGTTGGCCGTACCGCCGGTCGCATTGGATTTAAGAATGATGTTGATGACGCCGGCGATCGCGTCCGACCCGTACTGCGCAGCCGCGCCGTCGCGGAGCACTTCGATGCGTTCGATCGAGCTGGCCGGTATCTGGTCCAGATCGACGGGGTTGCCCCCTGCCGAGACGTTACCGGAATTGAGGTTGATGAGCGCGGAATTATGTCGCCGTTTGCCGTTCACCAGCACCAGGACATGCACCCCGGACAGTCCACGAAGACCGGCAGGACGGGCTACGCTGTCGAACGACGAGCTGCCGACCTGTTGGGCCTGAAAGGACGGCACCAACTGGGTCAGGACGTCGCGCAGCTGCAAGCCACCTGACAGGCGAGCAATGTCCTCACCGCTGATGACGTCGATCGGGGTTGGGCTGGACGCGACCGTGCGCGGTTGCCCGCGCGAGCCGGTCACGACGATGTCGCTGCCTTCGCCCGTGTCAGTTGGAGCGGCAAGAGCATCGCTTTGCTGCGCCTGAGCGAGCGCAGGCGTGAGCGAGGCAACGGAAAGCGCCAGAAGGCTAGGTACGATATGCATGGAAATCTCCGCTGTGCAGCGTGATGGGGAAGAGCGCGGGCGCGCAGCTGTCAGCGGACAGCGTCGAAGGGTGGTGCTTTTGTCAGCGGCTTGGGCTGATGTCGCGGCACGACGATCTGGCCAGCATCGACGAGCAGGATGCCGTCGCGAAACACCTTGTCGACCTTGCGCAGCGCCTCGATATCGACATCGGGCCGACCATCGACGACAAGAATGTCGGCAAGCTTACCTGCTGTGATGCTGCCCAGCTTGTCGTCCATGTCGAGGATTTGGGCGTTGGTCAGCGTCGCGGTACGAAGCGTCTCCGCTGGCGAATAGCCGCCGTGGATGAACCATTGCAGCTCGGCGAGGTAGACGTTGGGGACCAACTGGTTCGCATCGCCGATCGTGTCGGTTCCGATCCCCATGACGATCCCGGCCGCCTTCATCTTTCGGAAGACGTCGAAGTCAGCCTGCGCGGATAAGGTGAAACGCCTAGAGGTCGACCCGTAAAAGCCACCGGAGCGATCAAGTACGTTCTGGTAGACCTGGAGCGTCGGGACCGATGCCGTATGATGCCGCGCCATGGCCCGGATTGTGTCGTCCGTGCGGGGCAAAGGATGCTCGATGATATCGACGCCGGCATCTACTGCGAGGGCGGTGTAGACCGTCTCACAATCACAGGTGACTTTCAGGCCTAGGCGATGCGCCTCATCGACGGCCGCTGCAATCTCGTCGGGTGAGAAGTGGCTTGCCACCTTGATGATGGTGGCGCCGCGCTTGAATGTTTCCCGCACGGCGCCCCGCCAGGCATCAGCGCCGTTGCGTTCCCAAGCATAGTCGGGGCCGTGGCTGGGCGACACCGGCCGTTCGGTCGCGTGGCCCCCAGTCCCCGTGATGATATGCCCGGCAGTGAACACGCGCGGCGCTGGAATACGATTGGTCGCACTCCAGTCTGCCAGAATGTACGGAGCATCCGCGACGCCGTTCAGATCGCGAACCGACGTGATGCCGGCTTCCAGCATCCAGCGCAGGTTTCTAGCCCCCCGCAGCACGCCGTCACCTTCGCTCGCCTGTAGGTCGATCGGCGTCGTGCTATCCGGATAGGTCAGATGGACGTGAAGATCGATCAGGCCAGGCAGGACCGTCTTGCCACCGACATTGATAACCCGGGCGTCCGCCGGCCAGTCACGACGGCCCGCCGGCCATATTGCGGCGATCTTGTTGCCCTCGATGAGCACGGTAGCAGGTGCTGACCGGGCGGATTTAGCATCGAAAACCAAGCCACCGACCAGAACGGTGACGGCTTTTGCAGCGGTGCTTTCCTTGACCGGGATTCGCTGAGGGTCGTCGGTCGTAGCCGTCTGAATGATCGAACGACGATCGTTCAAAGGCGTCTGCGCAATACCACCCGTCGCGCCTAACGATGCCGCACACATGGCTAGGAGGGCTGCTACCCCCGTTTTTTGGCGGCGTAGCGATGCGATGACGCTGATATTCAAATTTCTACCTTTGCCCTTTTAGAGTTAATTCCCCCATATCGAGTAGGGATTACAGGTAGTTTTGCTTGAAGGGCGCAAGCCAGCGCTATGAAAGCCGCGGTAGAAGCCGCTGCCACCAACCGACGTCGTGCCACTGCCCGAACTTCTGCCCTACCTCCCGGTAGATACCCAGCGGCGTGAAGCCCATGCTCTCATGGAGCGCGACGCTGCCGGGATTAGGCAGCGCGATGCCCGCAAACGCGGCGTGAACTCCGCGCTCGGTCAACTCCGCGATCAGCCTTGAATAGAGGGCGCGTCCAACCCCCGTCCGGTGGGCCTGATCGGCGATGTAGACCGTGACATCGACCGACCACCGATAGGCGGCGCGGGATCTATGCTGGCTGGCATAGGCGTATCCGATGACTTCGCCGTTTCGCTCGGCGATGAGGTACGGATAATTTTCCAAGGTCGTGGCGATCCGCTCCCCCATCTCAGCGATCGAGGGCGGGACCTCCTCAAAGGAGATAGCAGTGCCCTTCACGATGGGCGCATAGATCGCCTGGACGGCAGCCGCATCCGCTACATTGGCCGTGCGAATGGTCGGGATGGCTGTCATGAGACTTGGCATTGTGGAGCAATGGCGATGCTGGACAAATCTGTCGCTGGGTCGACCGGCACGCCGGCTTCCTTCCGCTCGGAATAGCGATCGACCAATTGCGCGGTATGTGGGCGCAGCAGCACCGTGAAGCGCACCAGCTCCTCCATTAGGTCGACGATCCGGTCGTAATAACTCGACGGCTTCATGCGGCCGGCATCGTCAAATTCCTCGAACGCCTTGGCTACCGATGACTGGTTAGGGATCGTCACCATCCGCATCCACCGACCCAGCACGCGCAGCGTATTGACGCTGTTGAATGACTGCGAGCCGGCAGACACCTGCATTACGGCAAGCGTGCGGCCTTGCGTCGGACGCATCCCGCCCATCAAGAGCGGTAGGTGGTCGATTTGCAGCTTCATGATGCCGGTAATCTGCCCATGCCGTTCGGGGCTGCACCAGACTTGCCCCTCTGACCACAGCGACAGCTCGCGCAGCTCGCGGACGGCCGGATGATCGTCACCGGCGTGCTGATCGGGCAGCGGCAGAGTGGACGGATCGAAGATGCGGGTTTCGCATCCAAAAAACCGGAGCAGACGCGCCGCTTCCTCGACACATAGGCGCGAGCAGGATCGCTCGCGCAGCGATCCGTAGAGCAGAAGGATACGCGGCGCGGGATCGAGCGGGCCAAGACCCAAGGCTGGCCGCTGGATGGCATAAGCAGGGTCAAGCGCTGGCAGGCTATCGGGATCAGCAACGGTACGGAGCGGCATCAGAGGGTTTTCGCAAGATAGGAGGCCGAGGCGGGGCACAGCGACGTAAATTCGCGTGAGGCGGCTATTGCCGGGGGCGCGGCGTCGCGATCGGCGTCGATATAGCCGAGCGCCCGAAAGAACGGTGCGGCCGTTGTCGTCAGCAGATGGAGGCGGCAGATACCAAGATCGCGTGCCTGTTGTTCGAGAGTGGCGACCAACGTTCGCCCCAAGCCATGCCCCCGATGATTGCCCAGGATGACGATCGAGCGAAGCAGGCGATCGGTCCCCCGCCCCTCAAGGCCACCGCAACCCACGAGGCTATCGGCATCGAACCGGAAGAACATACGATCCGGCTCAGCGAGATCGGAGTTGGGCAGAGCAGCCATATCCAGAGCCTGCGCCAACCCACCCAGCTCGCTAGATTCCAGTGGCGTGATGGTCAGTTCTGTCATGCGATGCTGATCCTGATCGCCAGCGCCGCGAGCGTGATGAGCAGTACCGGCACGGTGAGCGTCACGCCGACGCGGAAATAATAACCCCATCCAATCCGCACGCCTTTTTGGCCGAGGACATGGAGCCACAGCAGCGTGGCGAGTGAGCCGATCGGCGTCAGCTTGGGGCCGAGGTCGCAGCCGATCACGTTGGCGTAGATCATCGCTTCCTTGACCACCCCTGTCGCGTGCGCGGCGTCGATCGACAGCGCGCCCACCAGCACGGTCGGCATGTTGTTCATCACCGACGACAGCACGGCCGCGATCACGCCGGTTCCCAGCGCTGCGCCCCACACACCGCCTTGCGCGGTGTAGTCGAGCAGCGCCGCCAGATGATCGGTCAGGCCGGCGTTCCGCAGGCCATAAACGACCAGGTACATGCCGAGCGAGAATATGACGACCTGCCACGGCGCGCCGCGCAGCACCTTGCCGGTCTGGATGACATGGCCCCGCCCCGCGATCACCAGCAGCAGGATCGCGCCGGCAGCGGCGACGGCGCTGACCGGCACGCCAAGCGGTTCAAGCAGGAAGAAGCCGGCGAGCAGCAGGGCAAGGACGATCCATCCGGCGCGGAAGGTCGCGGCGTCGCGGATTGCGGCACCGGGCGCGCGCAGCGCCCCCACGTCGTAATCTCGCGGTATATCACGTTGGAAGAAAATCAGCAGCGCGCCCAGCGTGGCGGCGATCGACACGAGATCGACCGGCACCATCACGGCTGCGTATTCGCCGAACCCGATCCGGAAGAAGTCGGCCGACACGATGTTGACGAGGTTCGAGACGACCAGCGGCAGGCTGGCGGTGTCGGCGATGAACCCCGCCGCCATGACGAACGCCAGCGTCGCCTTGTCCTTGAACCCCAGCGCCCGCAGCATCGCGATGACGATTGGTGTCAGGATCAGCGCCGCACCATCATTGGCGAATAGCGCGGACACTGCCGCACCCAGCAGCACGATCAGGACGAACAGCCGGCGACCATGCCCCCCGCCCCAGCGGGCGACATGCAATGCCGCCCACTCGAAAAACCCGGCTTCATCGAGCAACAGGCTGATGACGATGATCGCGACGAACGCGGTGGTCGCGTTCCAGACGATGCCCCATACCACCGGCACGTCGGACAGGGTGACGACGCCGGCAAGTAGCGCCACGACGGCTCCGCCTATCGCGCTCCACCCGATGCCGAGGCCCTTGGGTTGCCAGATGACAAGCGTGATCGTCGCGACGAAGATCAGGACGGCAAGCAGCATCAGACGACGCGCTGGCCTGAGGCATCCACCACCTGTTCGCCGTCTTCCTTGGCGAACGCGCCGAGCTGGCCGCTAGGCAGCAAATCAAGCACTGCTTCAGAAGGGCGGCACAGCTTCACGCCGAGCGGCGAGACGACCAGCGGCCGGTTGATGAGGATCGGGTGGGCCATCATCGCATCCACCAGCGCTTCGTCTGACAACGCCGTGTCGCCGAGGCCCAGCTCCGCATAGGGCGTTCCCTTCTCGCGCAGCAGCTCACGCGGCGTCATACCGGCGCGGTCGATCAGCTCGACCAACAGCGCGCGTGCAGGGGGCGTCTTCAGATACTCGATGACATGCGGTTCGATGCCGGCATTGCGGATCATCGCCAGCGTGTTCCGCGAGGTGCCGCAATCGGGGTTGTGATAGATGACGATATCGACGGCCACGGGGCGTCCTTTCAGCAGCAGGGGGCGAGTTCGGCGATGAGCGGCGCGCACAGTTCCGCGTTGCCCGCACAGCAATCCTTGACGAGGAACAGGGTCAGCGCCCGCAGGCCATCGAGGTCGGCGCGATAGATGATCGAGCGGCTATGCCGTTCGGAGCGGATCAGGCCAGCGCGCGCGAGAATGCCGAGATGCGCCGACATGGTGTTCTGGGGCACGTCTAGCTGACGGGCTATTTCACCGGCCGCCATGCCGTCGGGTTCGTGACGGACCAGCAGGCGGAACACATCCAGGCGCGTTCCCTGTGCCAGTGCACCAAGCGCAACAATAGCCGAATCTTTTTCCATATATCCAGCATAGCAGATACATCGATTGGCGCTACTGTCTCGCGCTTGTTAGTAGCTCAGGTGTTCCACCACTCACCCGCAACAGGTTTTCGGGAGGACCAAGAGCGTCCCAAAACTCGATCCCAATGAGAATCAGTCGATGCGATGATCGGGAGAACAGCGCTCAAGGCACGCTCAGCTTCGAGGAACCTTCACGCAACCACCGAGTTTGACAACGAGCTGTCGTATTGGAATGGTGCTGTCTAGTGTCCGAACAGATCACTGAAGTGCGTGAGCTGGCAATAGCGGTTTTCGCTTCGAGCGGTCGATTGATCGCGACTGGCAATGAACGCGTCGCGCATCTCGGTCTCACCAGCGCATGGTGGCAAGTCTTGGGTGCACTGCGTTATTCGCCTGTTCCGCTACCCACCGCGTCCATCGCTCGCAATATGGGCCTGACCCGGCAAGCTGTGCAGCGCATTGTCGATCTCCTTGCCGAGCGCGGCATGGTCGCGTTTGAAGACAATCCGCATCATCGACGCGCCAAGCTCGTCGTCCTTACCCGGGAAGGTTTGGCTGCTGTTACCAGTGCCGAACAAGCTGTCGCGACCCTCGACAGGGAGATCGCTGACAGGATCGGGCGTGAACGTATCAAAGACGCCACCCGCATTCTCGGCGAAATGAACGCCATCCTGACCGAGTGGCTGGACCGAACGGAGGCATCCCCTTCCCCCAACAACGCTTTGTGAAAGGAGTTGTGACGTGATTTTGATATCAGGGGCGACCGGTGGCATCGGTGGAGAAATTTGTCGACTGCTCAAGGAAACAGGTACGCCGTTTCGCGCCTTGTGCCGCAAGGGCGAGCAGGTGCAAGACTTTCAGAAGAAGGGCATCGATGCCATAATTGGCGATTTCGACCGGCCAGAGACGCTGGCATCCGCCATGCGGGGCATCGAGACCATGTTTCTCATCACGCCGCCCACACCCCAGCAGGTCGACCAAGAGACAGCCGCGATCGATGCTGCTCGAAATGCGGGGGTTGACCGAATTGTAAAGATCTCCGCGTCTGACAGCAACGTGCTATCGCCCGTACCTTGGGCAAAGTCCCATGCCCTCATCGACCACCATTTGCGTGCATCGGGGATCAACTGGACGATCCTGAAGCCGACAGCATTCATGCAAAATTTTCTCTGGTTTAAAGATCCAATCACCAAGGGATTCCTGCCGCAGGTGACAGGCAGCGGCTCGGTTTCGTGGGTCGATACGCGCGACGTCGCTCGCGTGGCCGCGACCGTGCTGACCCAAGACGGTCATGAGGGCGCAACCTATTTTTTAACCGGGCCGGAGACGATCGACATGAAGGAAGCATCATCCCGCTTCTCCAAGGCTATCGGCCACAAGGTGCGCTACCTCGACCTTCCGTCACCGCTGTTCTGGCTCATCCTTCGCCTGACGGGAAACTCAAATTGGATGGCAAAGGGACTGGTAGTGCAATTCGCTGATGTCGTCGCTGGTCATCACGACATCGATCCGACCTTTGAGATCGAGCGTCTCACCGGCAAGCCACCGCACACGTTCGGAGATTTCATTCAGGATCATCGCAAAGAATTTGCGCGTTAGGCTCGAATCCTGAGCCAACTTTCTAGCAACCTTATCCCTATCCGCCCGATCCGGAGACATTTCCCGTGCCGTCTTCATCTGAACCGCTCACCGGCCACGCCGCAGTCGTCACGGGTGCCAGCTCAGGTATCGGCCTTGCGGTCGCCGAGGCGCTTGCGTTCGCTGGCGCTTCTGTCGCCATAACATACCATTCTCATGCCGAGCCGGCTGATGAACTTGCCGCTCGGATCAACGCTCAGGGCGGTCAGGCTATAGCCGTCAAGGCCGATGTCTCGCAGGAAGCGGATGTCCTTCGCCTTTTCGATGAGGCGGTGTCCGCTTTCGGTCGTGTCGACGTGCTCGTCTCAAACTCCGGAGTACAGAAGGATGCCACCGTTGCCGATATGTCGCTCCAGGATTGGAACATGGTCATCGACATCAACCTCACCGGGCAATTCCTGTGCATGCGCGAAGCCGTAAGGCGGTTTCGCACACAACCAAAGGGCGGGCGGCCGGCGCGTAGCGCTGGCGCGATCATTGCGATGAGCTCAGTGCATGAGATCATTCCGTGGGCCGGACATCTCAATTATGCTTCGGCCAAGGGCGGTGTACGGATGCTGACGCGGTCGCTGGCACAGGAAGTCGCAGCCGATGGTATCCGGGTCAATGCCGTTGCGCCCGGTGCTATTCGCACGCCAATCAACAAAGAAGCGTGGGACAGCGAAGAGGCGCTGACTAAGCTTCTGCGTCTTATCCCCTATGGCCGTATCGGCGAGCCCGAAGATGTTGCTCGAGCGGTCCTCTGGCTGGCTTCCGATGCAGCGGACTACGTCACCGGAACAACACTCTTCGTCGATGGTGGCATGTCGCTCTACCCGGAATTTCGCGACAACGGCTGACCCGCTTCGATCATGACTGGTCCGGCTGGTGATACCCCGAATTGCTGGCGTGTCCGGGTCGGGTACATCGGTGGTAATCTCGGTTCGCTGACGTGTTGTTAGATCAGGGTGTCGACAGCCTGGCCATCACCACAGCCCGCGCGCGCATTTCGAGACGAGCACGGTCGTCATCGCCGCGCGTCGCTGCCGGATTGACGACAGTGGCGATCAGCGATGCGATATCCTGCGCTAGCTCGCAGCTCGCTGCGAAGCCGGCCGACTGCAGAATGGCGCATATCATGACCACCACTCGCTCATAGACCGGAGTGATATCAGCGTCCGCCCCAAGACGTTCCTGCTCCGCCTCAAGAATATGGGCAAGCCGGGGGCGTTCCAGCTGCTGACCGACAGCGACGGTGATCAGCCGCGCTAGCGGCGACGGGTTCGTCGAGCCGATGTTGATTGCGGCGATCTGTGCCTCGAGTATGGCGAGCTCCCGGCGGATAAGCGCCCGCGTGATCGCATCCTTATTCGGGAAATACTGGTACAGCGATCCGACGCTGACGCCGGCCCGTTGGGCAATAGCGTTCGTCGTGTAACCTGATGGTCCAGCCGCCTCCAGAATGCGAGCTGCGGCTTCCACTATCGCGTCCACCGTGGCTGCGGAGCGGCCCTGTCGCGCGGTTTTCCGCGGGTTCATCGCTTTGGGTGGCACGGATGTCGTCATCAGGAAGGCGAGTAGTGGAGGCTGTGGGTCAAGGCTAGTTTCCCCCCATAGATCAACACGAGGCCAGCAACCATGATACGCAACGAAGACGACGCGCTGCTCGCTGAAACTATCCGCGCGGTCGAGACGGCCGGAAAAACGCTTCTTGCCCGTTTTCGCACAACACCTCCGCCGACGACGTTGGCGGATCTGCTCGCCGGTATTGAGGCCAATGATGCCGCCGTCGAAGACGAGCTCCGCCAGGCGTTGCTTGCCTCGCTTCCGGGATCGAGCTGGGCTTCCGACGAGGAAGAACAAGGGAAGCTGCCGTCAGGCGATTGGTGGGTGGTCGACCCGGCCGAGGGCAACGTCAACCATTTGCACGGACGATCGGGCTGGGCCGTCACTGCGACCCTTGTGCGTGAGGGGGAGCCGATCTTGACTGCGATCTCGGTTCCGTTGTCCAAAGCCATCATCATGCTGGGCGCAGGCCTCATCCTGCTGCCCGGCTGCAAGCCTGCCGCAAACGACGCCACTGCGCTCCTCAAAGCCGGTGACGCACGCATCTGCGTGGCGCCGGAAGTCGAGGATACGCTGCGCGAGATGATCGCACCCAAACCCGATCTAGCCAAAGCCTATTCGGTCACCTTCAGCGATGCCACGCTGGAGAGCTACGATCCTCAGGTGCACAAGGCCCTGTGCAACACCCGCGTGACGGTCCAGGGTCCCGGCGGAGGGCTGATCGACCATGCCCCGCTCAACATTTCCGTCTCGCCCTCGGCGAGGGACGACGGGCAGTTTCTCGTCACCGCCCAAGGCATCGACGCCTATCATCAGCAATTGGTCGACGATAACGCCGAACGGGCGGAACAGGCCGCGTCCGAAGAAGCCGACAAGGTTGCCGAAGAGAAGCTGACCGCGCTGGTCAAACCCGGCTGGCTGATTGGGCGCTGGGTGGGGGCAAAAGCTGGCAGCGATGCCTGTTCGCAAAAAGGCTATTTCGGCTTCGTCAGAGGCGGCGTCGCAGACTTTGGCGACGGAGCCAGCTTCCGCTGGACGATGCAGGGCCGCCGGTCAGCATGATTGGACCGAGCGGCAGTTTGACGTTTGATATCACAGACGCAGACAACGACACCATGTCCACGCTCTACAACGGTAGCGAAACACAGGACTTCCGACGCTGCGCACCCAGCGAGATTCAATCCGCGGAGCAGTTTGAAAAGGCTGTTGACGCTCTTCCCGCAGTCGAAACGTCTGACGACGAAAGCGCTATGCCGAGCCAGGAATAACGTCTGGCCCGACCCAGATCGGGTCATTCCTGACGTCCTGCTCGCTTCCCAAATTCTGCCATTCGTTCATCTCCCGATTACAGGGAGCATGCACAGGCCAAGGACGATCCGATTTTGAAGATCGCCAACACTGCGATGTTGGCGAACGCCTGCCGTCCTGCTGGCGTACCGGTCGAGTGCCAAGTGCTGGCGAGCGGTGGTCATGGCTTCGGCATGGGCCATCCGGGTAGCCCGCCGCCCGCCTGGCCCGGCTGGTACAAATGCGGAGGCCGGACGTTCGCATGGGAAAGACCCAAGAGCGGGCATACGCGTCCGGCTGTTCCGCTAACGAAATCAAACATCTATTCAGCCAACATAGTCTGCCGATATCGGTTTTGGCCGGGCGGCTTAGGGGTCTGGCTCCCGCGATCAGCCTGTCGTTTAGGTAACGATCTAGTCCGGGATAGCGGTAACGAACCGCTAAGTAACTCTCATTAGTCCGACGAAATGTTCGCTTCGCTTTCCTCCCGAGTGGCTGCGCTCGGCGTCACCGTGGTTATCGCCGTCGCCGGGCTCGCCGGGCTCTTAGTGGATGCAGCACGCCAGACGCGGGACAGCTTTTTATGGGTAGAGCATTCCGCAATCGTGCTCGAAATTACTTCGGAGGCCGTGGCGGATTTGCGCGATGCGGAATCTGGCCAGCGCGGGTTCGTGCTGACCCACAACCCGGTCTACGCTTCCTCATTTGCCTCTGCCATCGCAGATGCGGAAACGAAGATTCGGCGGGTCATAGCGCTGACCCGTGACAACGCTGTGCAGAACGCTCGCGCCCGAGAAATCGCCGATCTCATGGCACAACGTATCGTCTTTCTTCGGCAGCCGCTTGACCGCGGGCGGCGCGGGGATTTTGTCGGCGCCCTGGCGATCATTTCCAGCGGCCGCGGACGCGAATTGATGGATCAGCTTTCCGTACGCACACGCGCCTTCCTTGATCAGGAACGTATTCTGCAGGGCACTCGCCAAGCAGCCGCGGAGCAACGACTGACGATCGGCAAATGGTCGGCAGTGATCGGCGCCGCCTTTGTCGTTCTGCTCATGCTAGTCGGCATGTCTCTGCTCGTCCGTGCCATTCGCAGGCCGCTGGATACCATGCTGAAGGCGATGACCGACCTTGGCGACGGCGAACACACGCGTATCGAGACGGCGATGGGGTCGAGTGAATTCACGAGACTGGCGCGCGGCTACAACACGATGGCCGATCGATTGGCCATGGCCGTTGCGGATCAAGCTGGCAGTGAGCAGCGACTGCAGGTTGCCAATTCGTCCCTTGAAAAGACAGCGGCCACGCTCCGCGAACGCGGTGACGTCATTGAGCTGTTAGGCGGAATGGCGCACCGTATGCAGGCAGCTCGTACCGACGACGAACTGGCACAAATCATTCGCGTCTTCGCGCCCCGGGTCTTGCCAGGAATTCCTGGCGCCCTTTATGCCCATAATAATTCTCGGAACCTGCTCGTCCCCGTCGCCGATTGGGGCGACCTCGAAACCGCAGTGGACAGCTTCGCGCCCGATCAATGCTGGGCCCTGCGCCGCGGACAGGCGCATTGGGTCGCCTATCCCGGCCATGATATCGTCTGTGCACATGTCCAGCACCCGGAGACGTACCATTGCGAGCCGTTGCTCGCCGGCGGCGAGGTGATCGGCGTCCTTCATCTGCGTGGCCAGATCGGCGCGGAAAGCCGCTTCCGGCTAACGGTGCTTGCCGAGAATATCGCATCCGCCCTTGTCAATCACCGCCTGCAGCGCAGCTTGCGCGAGCAGACGATCCGCGACCCACTGACGGGGCTCTTTAACCGGCGTTACATGGAGGAGGCGATGACGCTCGAGATTGCACGGGCCGCGCGTTCGGGTGCCCCGCTCAGCCTGGTCATGTGCGACGTCGATCACTTCAAACGCTTCAACGACGACCACGGACACGAGGCCGGCGATGCCGTGTTGCAGGCGGTGGCGGCGGAGATGAAGAGCCGCTTCCGCGACGGCGACGTGGTATGCCGCTTTGGCGGAGAGGAATTCACCGTCATCGCGCCCGGCACGTCATCGGAGGCACTGCTGACGAGAGTCGAAGCTGTGCGCCAGGCGATTGCGGAACTCAATATTCATCAGAACGGCCGCACCTTGGGTGCCACCAGCATGTCTTTCGGCATCGCAAGTTGGCATGAGGCGATGGCGCGGGACGGCTCCTCCCTCATCCAAGCGGCGGACGCGGCGCTATACCAGGCCAAGCGCGAAGGCCGAAATCGAGCCACCATATCTACGATGGCCGCATAAGACGTTGGCAGATGCGACCCAGATGCGGACGTTCGCAGCTTCCCGCCCGCTTCTCAACATTGGACGTTCGTTCACGTCGATCATGGCAGCGGCGTTGGCTTAGGTCAGCGAACGCAACGATGCAGGAAAAGGGAAAAAGCTCGGTCTATATGGCAGTAGATAGAAAGCGAAGGGTTGCATGCGGTCGGGTGGTATCACAGCCAAGAGCTTGCAATTACCCATCATTCTCCTGATGATAGCGATAACAAATAGGAGAGGCAGCATGGAGCCAAATTTTCGGGCGAGGATGGATCGGCGGACGCTGCTCGGTACTGCCGCGATTATCGCCGGTGGTAGTTTGGTCCTGGACAACACGTTATCGCCTGCCACAGCAAAGGCTCCACGGGCGTCCAAGCCTTTCAGCTTGGTCAGCAATGGTCTGCCAGCACAAATCATGGTCGACGCCGAGGCAGACACTGCGGTCCGACATGTCGCTGACCGTTTCGCCGAAGACCTGGCCCGCGTAAGCGGACAATCGGCGGGGCGGCCATCCGACACGATGACGGCCAGAGGGCCGCTGGTGATCATCGGGGCGATCGGTCAAAGCAAGATCATCGATCGCCTGATCGCGGATCGGCGCATCATGGTCACGGACCTCGAAGGCGAGTGGGAAGCTTACAGGCAGATTGTCGTCGAACGCCCGTTCCCTGGCGTGCCACGCGCGCTCGTCGTGGTCGGGTCCGACCGCCGGGGAGCGGTGTTTGGCACCTATGACCTGTCCGAACGCATGGGCGTTTCGCCTTGGCATTGGTTCGCTGACGTGCCCGTCATGCGCAGGCGCAGCGTCTTCCTGACGTTCGACGGACAGCGCGATCAGCCCAAGGTCCGGTACCGTGGCTTCTTTATCAACGATGAGGACCCGTGCTTTAGCGGTTGGGCGAAAAAGAAATTCGGCGGCATCAACGCCAAGATGTATGCCCATGTCTTTGAACTGCTGCTGCGGCTGAAGGGCAACTATTTGTGGCCCGCCATGTGGGCACCCAAGGCGTTCAACGACGACGATCCGAATAATATGGTGCTGGCTGATGCGATGGGCGTGGTGATGGGGACGTCTCATCACGAACCGCTCACTCGCGCCCAAGACGAATGGCACCGCAACAATGAGGCAGGCGTCACGGGCGGCAAGTGGGACTACGCCACCAATGGCGAAAACCTTCGCCGCTTCTGGCGTGGAGGCGTCGAGCGCATGATGTCGAAGGGTGACGGGCGCGGCTATGAGAGCCTGTTGACGGTCGGCATGCGTGGCGATGGGGACGAGGCGATGGCCGAGGGCACCGCGACCGGTCTGTTGGAGACGATCGTCGCCGACCAACGCAAGATCATCGCCGACGTGACCAACCGCCCGGTTGACCAGACGCCGCAGGTCTGGGCGCTCTACAAGGAGGTACAGGACTATTACGATCACGGGATGCGCGTCCCCGATGACGTGACCCTGTTGTTCTCCGACGACAATTGGGGCCAGATCCGACGCCTGCCGGTCGATACGACGCCTCGCAAGGGCGGTTACGGCGTCTACTATCATTTCGATTATGTCGGCGCGCCCCGCAATTACAAATGGATCAATACCAACCAGATCGAAAAAATCTGGCAGCAGATGGACTTGGCCTATCAACGTGGGGCACGTACCATCTGGATCGCGAATGTCGGCGACATCAAGCCGATGGAGTTCCCGCTCAGTTTCTTCCTGCGTCAGGCGTGGGACCCGGAAGCGATGACACCAGCCACCCTCGCGGCCTATCCGGCGCGATGGGCCAGCGCGCTGTTCGGCGCGGGCGAAGGGGAGCGCATCGGGGATCTGCTCACGACTTATGGCCGCTATGCCGCGCGCCGCAAGCCGGAGCTGATCGATCAGGACAGCTTTCCACTTGGTCCACCGACCGGTCGCGGGCCATTGGATGGCGGGGTGTTCGGCGGCCTGGTCGCCGAGTGGAACGCGCTCGAAGCGCAGATGCTTGATGTGCGTCGACGCCTGGCGCCCGAGCAGCACGACGCCTTTTTCCAACTGGTCGAGCATCCGATTTCAGCGCTCGCGAACCTGTACCGCCTCTATTACGCCGCCGCTTGGAACAAGCGGCTCGCATCGAGCAATGACCCCCGAGCCAATGCTTTCGCCGACCAGGTAGAAGCATCGTTCCGGCGGGATGATGAATTGACCGATCGATACCACAGCATTGCGGGCGGCAAATGGGATGGCATGATGGCACAGGTTCACATGAACTATGTCATATGGAACGACCCGGTGCGGCAGGCCATGCCCAGCATCACCCGGGTCGGCGGGGACGTCCCCGAAGCGATCCGCAATCGTCCCGCGCAGTTCGCCCCGCCGTCTCCTCCGCCCAAGGGGGTGATCACTATCGAAGCGGCCGCATTCAGCCGGAAGCGCGCGGCCGCCGGATTGGAATGGACTGCAGTCCCACATTTGGGGCGTGGCCGTGGTGCCTTGATTGCATTGCCGCAGGGGCATCACGCCACCAGCGTTTCTGACGGCATATGCGTCGAATATGACGTCGACTTGCCTGAAGCCGCCAATACGACACTGCAACTTCATCTCATACCATCGCTGGACGTGACCGGTGGCGGCCAGTTGCGGATTGGGATGTCCATCGATGACCGGCCAGTGCAAATTTTGCGTGCCCATCTGGAAGCAACAGGCGGCGAACAGGACACTCCAGCCAAGCAGCGTTGGGCCGACGCGGTCAAAAACAACGATATGGTGATGCAATGCAGTTTAGGTCGCCTGGCGCGTGGCAGGCATGTGTTCAAGCTCTGGAGGATCGACGATAACGTGGTTCCCCAGCAGATTGTACTTCAAACCGCCTAGCCGCCGCACGGGGAGCGCCAAGAGCTTTTAAAATCGCCGGTCAGGCGGTCAATTTCGAATTGGGCAGCGTTTCGTGTATGCCAGTTTGAAGCATGGGGTGTCGCGAAGACCCAGAAGCCGTCGTTCGAAGCTGCCAGACCGCTTCCCGGTTTCTGCCATTCGTTCATCACGCGAGACCAAGGCAGTGCCCCAGATGCTGGGCTGACTGTGTGTCGCCTATTAGTGGAGAGCGGGCACAGTCCTAGGCGAACCCGTCCCGCTTCTGCTTCGGGCGTAGCCGCCGCACTCTGCCAGCGTCGGCGTGCCAGAGGCGAGTTTCAAACCGCTTGCGTTCCTGCTTTGCTTCACCGTCACCAGCCTTGGCACCCTGACCGAGCCAATGCCGATACCCAGCCATGTCGTCCTTATTGAAGCAGGTCAACGCCATGTGTTGAGCTGCGCGCAGGTCGCCTTGCTTGTATGCGCGTCGATAAAGGCCAGCCGCGCTAAAGGCATCTGCGGGAGTGCCAAACGGGTCGGCGCTTCCATCATTCGAGAACCAGTCTGCAAGCTCGATCATCGCACCCGCGTGTTTGCGTAGAGCAAGGTGCCACATGATCGGCAGCCACTTACCAACGTGTCGCTCATACCGGATCGCCAAACCTTTGAGGTAAAGCCGGTCTGCTGGCGTATCGTCGTCAACGCGTTCCATGCCTCGACTTTCGCACAAGCTATGCACGTCTGCTATTGGGCGAGAGCAGCCGCCCTGCCCAGCCGCTGAGGAGACCCAATTTCAGTCATGCACGGCCGCTGAACGACGTGCCTAAATCTGCCGTTCGTTCATCCCAATTTGACGAACTCGCAGCTCGATCAGCGCATCCCGTTACGATCTACTTTTTTGCCGCTGTTGTCAGGCGTTCCCAGTTCGCGAATGCGAGGCTACGGCGCGTCGCCTCATCGATAGCCACGGTTTCCAGAAAACGTCGCGGCTCGCCACCCTCGCGATATTGATATGGGAAGTCTGTCGAGAACAGCAGGCGCTCGGGACCGACAATATCTAGGCACTGCTGAAGATAGGTAGCATTCCACATACCGCTGCCGGTGACATAGAGGTTGCGGCGTGCATATTCGATCAGCAACTGATCGAGATCGAGAGCGCGCTCCATGACGGCGGATGTGCGCTCAAGGTAGAACAGCACCACCTCGCCCCAATGGCCAAGGATGATCTGCAACTCCGGTAATTCGTCGAAGACCCCGGCCGCGGCAAGGCGGATCCATTCCAACCCCGCCTCATAATGCCAACCGAGGCCAAAGGCTGCGAGCGCGAGATCGGCTCGCTCGCTGATCCCCGCGTATTGGGCCGCGCGCACCGACGGTGCCGGCGTCTGAGGGTGGATGAAAAGCGGCACGCCGAGTTCGGTGGCCTTGGCCAGCATGGGCCGTAGTGCCGGATGGTCAAGGTGACGGTCTCGGGTGCGTCCACACAGCAGAGCACCCTTGAGGCCGAGGTCATTCACCGCGCGCTCGAGCTCGCGAGAAGCGGCATCGGGATCAGCCGTCGGCAGGGCTGCAAAACCCTGGAAGCGGGTGGGATGACGGACGCATGCATCGGCGATAAGGTCATTCACGCGCTGCGCCGTCTCAACAGCCTGTCTTTCCTCCAGATTGTGAAGACCAGGCGTGGTCAGCGAAAGCACTTGGATGTCGATGCCCTGCTCGTCCATTAAGGCCAAGCGAGCTTTACCAAGGTCCGCCAGACGTTCGCCCGTCATCCCGCCATCGGCGATGTCCGATACGGGATCATGTGGTGGAGGAGCGAACGCCCAGGCGTTCCGGACAAACGAGGGCAAGACATGTTCTTCGATGGCGATCAGGCGCATGGACTACCCACATCAGCTATGGTGGCGAACATCGCGGTCGTGTCAGCTTCTCGGTAGCGCGTAGGCGAGCGTGTAATCGCCGTACCGGGTACCCAGAGCGCCGTGTCCGCCCGCGGTGATCACGACATATTGCCGCCCGTCGCGCCCGCGATAGGTCATCGGCGTCGCCTGCGCGCCCGCTGGCAGCCGCGCTTTCCAAACCACCTCGCCTGTGTTGAGGTCGTAAGCACGGAGATACTGGTCCGTCGTCGCCCCGATGAACGCTAGGCCACCCGCGGTGATGATCGACCCGCCGAGGTTCGGCACGCCGGTCTTGATCGGCACGCCAAGGTGGGATCCGAACAACCCCGTATCGCGCGCGGTGCCAAGCACCTTCTTCCACAAGATGCGGCGCGTGTTCAGATCGACTGCGGTCAGATGGCCCCAAGGCGGCGCTACGCAGGGCGCCCCGAAGATTCCCACCCATGCCTTTACTACCGCGACGTAGGGGGTGTTGTACTGGGTTTGCAGCTGCGCCTGCATGGCGTTCTCACCGCCCTGCTTCTGCTTCATCATCGGTGCCACGCGCGGATCGTCGCGGCGCATCAGCCACAGCTTGAACGGCATCTCCATGGTGTTGACGGTCATCACCCCGCGGACGGGATCGACCGCAGCGCCGCCCCAGTCGGTCACCCCGTCGAATGCCGGATGTCCGATGATCGGGTTCAGCCCCATCGGCTGGTAGATGCCGGTGCCCTGCGCGCGGCGGATGTCGATGCGGCAGAACAGCTGGTCGATCGGCGTCGCGCCCCAGGTCGCGGTTTCGGTCGGTGCCGCCGGGGTGAAGCTCGGCATGCCGGTCGAGAAGGGCTGGGTCGGTGAGACCCGCACGCCCGAGGTGGCACCGTCAGTGCGCACCGGCCGTTCGGTGATCGCAGCGAGCGGCGCGCCGGTCAGGCGGTTGAGGAAGAACACCTGCCCCATCTTGGTGGTCTGGATCAGCGCGGGGATGACCTGTCCGTTCGGAGCGCGGTAATCGAACAGTGAGGGCCCGATCGGCAGATCCATGTCCCACATGTCGCGGTGAACGAGCTGCCGCGTCCAGCGCAGCTTGCCGGTCGCGACGTCAAGCGCGACGATCGACGAGCCGAACCGGTCATCGAACGGCCGGCGATAGCCGATCCAGTAATCGGGCGAGGCATTGCCCGTCCCCAAATAGACGAGGCCGTTGGCGGCATCGGCGGTGATTGCTCCCCACACATTCGGCGTGCCGCGGGTATAGGTCTGTCCTGCCCGCAGCGGCGCGATCGCATCCTGCGAACGGCCGACGTCCCAGGCCCAGACCGGCGCGCCCGACACCGGATCATAGGCGCGCACGACGCCCGATGGGATATCGCGATTGACGTTGTCGATGATCCGCTCGCCGATGATCAGGCGATTGTTGACCACCACGGGGGGTGTCGTACCGATCTGATCCGACGGCTTCGAGGTCCCCATGTTGGTGCGCAGGTCGATCGCACCGCCATTGGCGAAGCTCGGGCACGGCCGTCCGGTATCGGCATCGAGCGCGACCAACCTTGCGTTGAATGTGGGCGCGAAGATGCGGCGCGGGCACGGCGTTCCCATCGGCGCTTCGAAATAGGTGACCCCGCGGCAGACCAGATAGTTGTTGCCAGCGATGGCTGCGTCCTCGTGCCAGCTCCACTTCGTCTTGCCGGTGGTCGCGTCGATCGCCTGGACGAAGGAGTGCGGCGTGCAGGTATAGAGCGTGTCGCCGATGTGGATCGGCGTCGCCTCGGAATGATACTCTCGCTTATGTTCCTGGGTCTCAGCCGCCATCGGCAGGTCGCCGGTGCGCTGCGTCCAGGCTAGCTGCAGCCGCCCGACATTCTGAGGCGTGATATCGGCCAGCGCGGAGTAGCGGCGCCCTGACAACGTGCCGCCGTAATCGCGCCAGTCGCCGTCGGCTTCGCCGATCGGCGCCGGCGCGATCGAGGGTACGGCTGGTGCGTTCTGCGCTTCCACGCCGTCACCATGCAACACCAGCCCAGCTAGGCCTGCCACGACCAGCGCCGCTGCGACCGCGGGCACGGCATGCGCGCGTGATCGCCAGGACCGCGCTCGCCAGCCCGTCAGCAGCACAAGAATCAGCAGCACCGTCGGCGCGACTACGCGAGGCACCAGCTGTAGCCCGTCGAGCCCGACCTCCCACAGCGCCCAGACCAGCGTCGCGACCCAGATGGCGATGAATAGCCAGCGCCCCAGCGGGCTGCCCCGCCCAAGCAGCGCACCGCTTGCCACCATCGCGATGCCGACGATGAGGTAATAGGGCGACCCGCCGATCGATGCGAGGACGGCGCCCGCCACCGCAAAGAAACCGCCGAGCAGGGCGATCACCCATGCCAGCACCACCCGATAGACCCGCGCCATCTTCTTCCCCTTCACGTCGTCTTGGCTGAACGCGTAGAACGGGCGGAAGTCTCAGAGGGAGAGCCCCGGCACGTGGCCATCCTTGCTCATTGTGCGGCTCCCGGCTCCATGATCCAGCTTCAGTATCTGCGCTGGATCGAGCGATGGCGTTGGCGATCATGAACCTACGAACGCAACCGGCTAGATGACCCACAATCGGTCATTCAACCCATCCATCCCGCTCCCCAACTTCGGACGCTTGTTCATCGTCGCGAACGACCGGCTTGCTACCCGGTCATCCACTGACGAATGTCGTGAACTGGTGGGGAGCGGAACGGCAGCTTTCGGGAAGGCGGGTGTCAATAGCCGACATTGCATCCGGCGCTTTTCATCGATTGACCATAGCGAGGCAGTACAAGGCTCTAAGCGAGGCCGCTCAGGGGCGCTTACCCGTCAGACAGTAGATCTGCTGGATTCCAGCGGGACATCAAGATTGCAGAATGCAAAACAACTCGCGACGCCTCCTCGGGCGTGAGTTCATTTTGCGAAGTTTGGATCGCCCTGATAGCCCTTGCAATCACGAGATGCCAAGATGCTGATGGGACTGCATTGGCGTCAAGGAGCTCCGCAGCGACAGGCCAAAGACGCTTTGTTGCAGATACAATCGACCTTAAATAAGGTGACGGTGCGCTTGTTAGGATAGCGATGCCTTCTGCAACCATTTTTTGGACCTCGGCCTTTGAGATGCCGTCGCCCGCGATGCTCCAGATCGATGTCGTATTCTCAAACAACGGTCCATTCAGGGCATCACCGAAATATAGCAAGCGCCCGTCTTTCAACGTGATTTCTGTCAAATCGATCCGTTGCTGCTCAGAGTCGGCCGTAATCCGGAGAGCCATATGGCAAGCGAAACCGACAAGTCCTCCAGAAACAGATAGTATGTGACTAAACCGGTCCAGTCCGGTGTGCCATTCGAGCCAATTTTGGATTGAAGCCGTTGCCGCACCCATCGTATCGTCCTGGGCAGGTATACTCTGCTCGCCTACCGGTAACTTGATCATTGACCGGGTGTGGGTAAAAACCCAGCCCCAGAATATAACGCCAAATAATGAAAAAGCTCCTCCCACGACTATGAGGAAATGTTCAAAACCAGATTTTTGGCTTAAATGAAAATAAAATAGAGACGGAACCAGAAATCCGACGCATGGTATGACGCAAAGCCAGCTTAGTTGCTTTCTCATGCGGCGAAACCGTGCCGTTGTTTCGATAATATAGCTCCCACCCCATTCACCATATGGCGCGAAGAGCAATCGGCCATCACGCGTGCGACTGAAGCCAGTATCAGCAATGGCTCCCGGCAATTCGATTAGGCCGCGCAAGCCTTCCATTACCGCCCGCATCTATTATTCCTTATAGCTTCATCTGCCCGCATCCGATTGAGTAAGACCGTAAGGTTAAGGATGTGCAAGTTGCCCGTTTTGGGGATACGAGAGCCCCGATGACGGCCTGGATACGGGCAAGTATCTTGGCCGTTTTCCGGCGGCTGGGCCGAAAGCGCAATGGCGGCAATTGGGCGGAGCTACCGCCCTCCCCTGCGCCGCCATGACCCAATCCCGGACATTCAGGTCTCATCTTCGGAGCTCCAACTTCGGACCCCCATTAATGTCCGAAGGGGGGACTGCGTCATAGGCGCTTTCCCCGCCGAACCACACGGCAGCTTCCCGAGGAAAAATTTAGAGAAGCAGCGCCAATGGTAGCTCCGTCGGCGCGGCAGCTGGACTTGCTATCGCCCCTGCGCCGACGGTGGCCACAACCCCGACCCCGCTCACCGACTCCCGGAGTCCTCATCGCGATTAACCTGCGGTATGAGCTCGATCATACGGCTGGCTCTGATGTGGGGGGCTGGCTCAGCCGCGATCCGGGTTTCCGCGCATCGTCGGCCAGTCGGAATAGCCGACCGACCCGCCGCCATACCAATATTCTTTTGGCGCCTCTGCAAGCGGCGCGCCTGTGCGCAGGCGATCAACGAGATCGGGGTTGGCAATGAAGGGCCGCCCCATGCTGAACAGGTCAGCATCGCCACGCTCAAGAACCTCCTCGGCCAGCTTGAGCGTGTACTGGTTGTTCGCGATATAAGCCCCTTTAAAGCGCTTGCGCAGCGCAGCAAAGTCGACGCCATCTGCGTCACGTGTCTGCTGCGTCACGCCCTCGATGTCGTGGACATAGAGCAGGCCGCGCTGAGACAGCGCATCAATATAGGTGCCGAAGGTTTCCATCACGGTGCTGTCGAGCGGCGTCTCGCCGGGCATTGTCGTTGCTGGCGACAACCGGATGCCGACACGCCCTGCGCCCCAAACGCCGACGACCGCATCGACGACCTCGAGGGGGAAGCGCAGACGGTTTTCGATTGACCCGCCATAGTGGTCGGTTCGCCGGTTGGTGCTGTCGCGTACGAACTGTTCAAGTAGATAGTTGTTCGCCGAATGGACTTCGACTCCATCGAAACCTGCCGCCTTGGCGTTGGTGGCGGCGCGGCGATAATCCTCGACGATGCCAGGAATCTCGTCGGTTTCGAGCGCGCGCGGCGTGACGTGGTCCTTCATCCCTTCTTTGGTGAAAGCCTGTCCGACCGGCTTGATCGCAGATGGCGCGACTGGCGGCTCTCCGCCCTGTAGGTCCGGATGTGAGATGCGGCCAGTATGCCACAATTGAAGAAACATCACGCCGCCGCGATCATGGACAGCCTGCACGATCGGGCGCCATGCCTCGATTTGCTGGTCGTTCCAGATGCCCGGTGTCAGCGCGTAGCCGACTGCCTGTGGGGAGATGTTGGTCGCCTCGCTTATTATGATCCCAGCGCCAGCGCGCTGTGCGTAATAGTCTGCGGCGAAAGCGGGCGGAATCCCGTCGTCGTTCGAACGGCTGCGCGTCAACGGCGCCATGACGATGCGGTTGCGCAGCGACAGGTCACCGATCTGGACGGGCTGCAATATGGGCGATGCGGAATGGTCGGGCATGGTCGGCGATATCCATCAAGCAGTGCAAGATCAGGAACGCTGAACGGACAAGCTGCCGTTACGGTCCGGCGTTCGGCCGCATTCATTGTCGGTTGAACCGATCTGGAAGAGATGCTGGTGGCGCGTTGACGGTCGCAATGGCCTCCTATGCGATCATGACCCAACCCCAGTCGTTCCCGATCCCCTCCTGGCTACCTGATCTCAGCGCTCGTCAATGTGTACGAACCCGTCGTTTGGGCGTCCCCGCTTCGGCACCGGCACGCCCAAGCACTCACATGTCCGCTGCGGTCGGGCGAACGATCACCTCATTGATGTCGACACCATCCGGCTGCTCGATGGCATAGCGAACGGCTCGCGCGATCGCATCCGGCGTCAGCGACTTCTTGCGCCATCCGGTCAGGGCCACCGCAACCTCAGGATCGGTGATATCATGACCCAGTTCGGTGGCGACTACGCCTGGGGAGATTAACGTCGAACGGACCTCGTCATGCTCCTGCCGCAGCCCTTCAGTGATGGCGCGTACGGCATGTTTGGTGGCGCAATAAACCGCGGCGGTCGGCATCACCATGTGCGCGGCGACCGAGGCGACATTGACGACATGGCCGCTTCGCTGAGCCACGAACCGCGGCAGGACCGCGGCGATGCCGTTAAGGACGCCGTGGATGTTGACGTCGACCATCCGCTTCCACTCGTCGCGCTTGAGCGCAGCGAGCGGCGAGAGCGGCATCACACCCGCATTGTTGACAAGCACGTCGATGCGACCGAAGCGTGCTTCAGCGGCCTCGACGAACGCGTCGAAGTCGGCGCCGTCGGTGACGTCGAGTTCGCGCCAGGCGACGGTCTCACCCAGTTCCTCCGCCAGTGCCTTGAGACGCTCTCTGCGACGCGCGCCGATGAACAGCCGGGCGCCGGTCGCAGCCAATTCCCGCGCAGTTGCCTCCCCGATCCCGCTGGACGCGCCAGTGATGAGGACGACCTTGTCGATATTTCCTGCCATGATGCAGTCCTTCCGTTGTGGTGACGGGACGCAGATGGGCCATCGCCCACGCCGAGCGGTAGAGCGATCGCCCGAATGGCTTGCACGATCCTCCAGAATTGATGCCGGGCGCTTGCCCACAGCGCGCGAGTGGGGGAAGGATCGTCGCCATGGACCGGGTCGCTCAACTCTCCACCCTCATCGATCGACACGTTGTGGGCACAGGCATTTGCAGCACGGCGATGCCGCGTGTGTCGCTCATCCGGGCCGACGCGCCGAGCACACCCACGCCTGCCGTCTACGAGGCCTCCCTTTGCATAATAGCCCAGGGATCGAAGCGGGTGTCGATCGGCGAGCACAGCGTCGTCTATGACGCGGCCCATTACCTCCTGGTCTCGGTCGACTTGCCGCTGGTCGGTCATGTGCTCGATGCAAGCCCCGAGCGCCCCTATCTCTGCTGCAAGATCGATCTCGATGCCGCGATGCTGGCCGATCTCATGGCGAGCGAGGGCGGCGGGGTCGCCCGTACGGATCTGCCGGTGCTCGGCGTCTACCCCGGCGATCCCGACCTGATTGACGCGGCATGCCGGCTGGTCGGGCTGCTCGACCGACCCGACACGATCCGCGCGCTGGCGCCGCTGATCGAGCGTGAGATCCTCTATCGTCTGCTCACCGGGCCGCACGGTCCGATGCTTCGTCACGTCGCAACCGCTGGCAGCCATCTCAATCAGGTCAGCCGCGCGATCGCCGCCATCCGCCGCCGTTTCGATGCGCCGATCCGCATTGACGACGTCGCAGCCGAGGCCGGGATGAGCTCCTCCTCGCTCCATGCACATTTCAAGGCGATCACCCGCATGACGCCGCTGGAGTATCAAAAGCAGCTGCGGTTGCAGGAGGCCAGACGCCTGATGCTGACGGAGGGCGCCACGGCGAACACGGCAGGCTTTGCCGTCGGCTATGAGAGCCCATCGCAATTCAGCCGCGAATACAGACGACTGTTCGGTGCGCCTCCACGTGCCGATATCGAACGACTCCACGCCGCGCCAGCAGACGCCATGGCGCTGTAACGATGGCTCGGGTCGGACGGTGCTGCGGGCTACTGGGATCGGCTGAGGCTGGCAAGACGACCCAAACCCAGACATTCATTGCCCCCTGCCTGCTTTCGCACTTCAGACGTTCATTCATGTCGACCTTCGAGACAGTATCGGCTCGAATTAGGCATGAGAGCGCTGCGAATGCGTGAAGCCAACCATCCGCTTTGGGCGTAGAGGTGATTCAATGGTCAGACGGGCGGCCCCTAAGTAATGCGCGCTTATGCGACGTTCACCTCGCTCGCTCCCATGTCCTTCCTAAGAATTAGTCCTTCATCCCAAGTGTGGCACGCAGGAACGTGTCGCTCTTGCCGAGCATATCGGTGCGCACGTCCGAGTCGTCGAGCTGATGCGTCAGTCCCTTATACTCGACGAACTGCACCTGTTTACCGGCAGCGCGAAGCTTGCTCTCCATCAGCCGTGACTCGCCGACCGCGACATTCTGGTCAAGATCACCATGGAACAGCAGGACGGGCGCCTTGATACGATCGGCGTTCTGCGCGGGCGATCCGGAGCGGACATGCTCGCCATGCCCGATAAAGGCATCGACCAGGCGATAGTCGACGAAATCGTTGTGCTCGGTGCGCAGCGTCTCAAGGTCGGTCACCGGCGCTACGGCGACGATTGCCTTGAATAGGTCGGGATCAAGCACTGCCGACTGCAATGCCGCATAGCCGCCATAAGACCAGCCGAAGATGGCGACCTTTCCCGGCGCGGCGATGTCCGATGACAGCAGATAGCGCCCCGCATCGTTGACGTCGCCGATCGCAACGCGCCACGACTGGAAGCCATTCTTTTGGAACCAGTTGGAACCATAGCCCGTCGAGCCGCGGAAATTGGGCTGGAGCACCGCATAACCGCGGCTAGCGAAGAATTGTGATAGCCAGTCGAAACCCCATTCGTCGCGAGAACCCGGTCCGCCATGCGGTAGCACGATTGCTGGCAGCCCCTTGTCCGCGCCACCCGACGGCAGCGTCAGATAGGCGGGGATCATCGTGCCGTCCGCCGCCTTGAAGGTGATCGCCTTCACCGGCGACAGCGTCTTGCCCTCCAAGTCTGGACGCGCCGGCAGGATCGGCGACAATTTGCGCGCGGTACGGTCGAACAGATAGAAATGGCCCGGGTCGACGTCGCTGCCCGCGAACAGCACCAGCTTCTGTTCGTCGGCGGTCGCATCGACAATGGTGACGATCGGCTGCTTAGGCAGAGCCTTGCTGAGCGAGGCGGCGATCGCTTTCAGCGTAGGGTCGAAGATCACCACCTGGCGTCGGTCGGTGGCGAAGCTGGCGCCGACGACGCGCCGCTGCCGACCGATACGGACGATGCCGTCGACGTCGACGTTCGGATTGTCGAGAACAAGCTCGCGCTTGAGGCTGCCGTCGAGCGAAACCTTGAAGAGTGCACTGCGATCGCCCTGCGCGTCGAAGCCATAGGCGACGTTAAGATCGCGGTCGACCGCCCAAGGATCAAAGCCGGTGGCCACGCCTGCGCCATTAGATGTCACGACCGATAGCGGCAGCCAGCTGCGATCACCGGGCTTACGATAGAAATAGGTGGTCTTGCCGATGAGCATGCCACTGTCCGCGGCGCTCGCGACGCCCATGATGCGCACCGTGCCGTGACCGTCGGTGATATATTGATCGGCGTGCCCGTTCGGCCGCTCGACCGCCTGTCGGCGTAAGGTGGTGGTGTCGACCCGCTCGACGCCCAATCCGGCGACCGTGGCGGCGAGCAGCGTTCCCGTCTGACTTTGTGTCCCATGGACACGCGTCATTAGCACCGATCCGCCAGCGCCGTCATCACCAAGCAAATCGATAACCCCGCCGCCGAACTGTGCCGGACCGTAGACGCTGTCGCGCGTTTCGCCGCTCAGTTGCTTGAGGTCGCTGCCGTCGGAATTGAGCGACACGACGCGGCTGAACCGCAAGCGCATGCCGTTGGACATCATCAGCGTCGAGATATTGCAGATCAGCCGCTTGGGCGTCGACCAGTTGCAGGAGGAAATCTGGTCCGGCCGCCCGGTCGCGCTGAGTACGGTCGACAGCCGTGAGCCGGCGACGAGGTCGAAGACGAAAACCGCACTACCCGCACCGGCGATCGCGCGCACCAGCGCGAGCTGCGTTCCGTCGGGCGAGATGCTGACCTGCTGCACGTCCTCGCGCATGCCGAACGCCTTGGCGGCATCCTGCGCCGTCTGCGCACTAGCGGCGCTCGCCAACATGACCGCAAAACCTGCGAGCATTATCGTCCTGCGCTTCATCGTCGTACCTCCCCCGAATTTGGGTCCTTGCTAGCCATGGGCGAGGACGGGCACCAGCCAATTAACTGATTTTATACGTCTGTATCACGGTCGTGACGCGAACGGTCGCGTGAAAGTGACGCCGAGGTTGGTCGTGATAACGTTTGCCTTCTAAGCACCGCGCTACTCCCCCGCCCCTTGCTCAATTTTTTCGGCTTGATGCGACTTGCAGACCTAATTCAGCTGCAGTGCGCCTTCCGCGACCGGCAAGACCCAATCCCGGCCGTTCGCACGTGCCTTCTCGCTTCCCGAAAGCTGCCGCTCGTTCATATAAGCGGATCGGCTGCTTGAGCGAGCCCGATCGGCCACCCGGAACGGCGGAGATGGATGGAAAACGGTCACTAGGTAGTAGACTCATAAGCGCGCAGCCACAGCCTCATGGAGGCGAGCTGGACCATCGCGAGGAAGTTGCCGGCGAGCTTGTCGTAACGGGTGGCGACGCGGCGGAAGTGCTTCAGCTTGGAGAAGAAGCGCTCGATGAGGTTGCGCTCGCGGTAGAGCCGCTTGCTAAAGCAGATTTTCCAGCGGCGGTTGCTCTTGGGTGGAATGTTGGGCGTGGCGCCTTGGTGCTGGATCAGCTCGCGGATGCGGTCTGCGTCGTAGGCCTTGTCCGCCAGCACAATGGTGTGCGGACCGAGATGGTCAAGCAGGGTGTCTGCGATCTTCCCGTCGTG
>NZ_LDTF01000096.1 GCF_001477495.1 Sphingomonas yabuuchiae | reverse complement strand
CCCTCCCCCACCCCCTCCCGCCTGCGGGAGGGGAGCGGCTAGAGGATAGTGCTGGAGTCTCACGTCCGCCAAACAACACGCCCCTCCCGCAGGCGGGAGGGGATGGGGGAGGGCAGAGCCGCGAGCGACTCCGCCCGAGGGGTCACCCCAATTCGACGATCGCATCCACCTCGACCGCCGCGCCCAGGGGCAGCACCGGCACGCCGACGGCCGAGCGGGCATGGCGGCCCGCATCGCCGAACAGCGACACCATCAGCTCCGACGCGCCATTGGCGACCTTGGGCTGGTCGGTGAAGTCACCGGCCGAGTTCACGAACACGCCCAGCTTCACGATCCGCTTCACGCGCGACAGGTCGCCGCCCAGATATTTCTTGATCTGCGCGACCAGCATCAGGCCGCAAGCCTGCGCCGCCTTCTGCCCGTCTTCCAGCGAGACGCCGTCGCCCAGCCGTCCGGTGACGAGCTGGCCGTCGATGAAGGGCAGCTGGCCGGAAATGTGGAGAAGCCCGCCCGCCTCGACGACGGGGACATAGGCGGCGACGGGGGCGGCAGCCTCCGGCAGGGTGAGGCCGAGCTGCTCGAGCGCGCGATCGATATGCGTGGTCATGGGGCGAGACATGGCGCGCTCGCCCCGTTCAGGTCAAGCGCCCGGTCGATTCGGGACAGGCCGGCCTTCATCGAAACGCGCGGCGATCCACGCTTCCGCCTCGCGCCAGTCGTCGATCCGGGCATGGGCGTCGGGTGCGGGGGCGATGTGCGGGGCCATTTCGGGTTCGGAGACCATGTGCAGCCGGTGGACCTGCGGCGCATGCTCGGCGACCGAGGCATGATGCTGGGCGAGGTCGTCGACGAAGACGGTGACGGGGTGGCCGTGCTCGGCGACCAGCTTTGCGACCGGCGCGCCCTTGGGTCCCGTATTACACTGGACCCGGTGATGGATGCCGAAGCGGGCCAGCTGTTCGATGCGGGGGCTGCGGCATTCCTCGATCAGGTTGGTCAGGATGACGATATCGGCGCGGGTCGCCAGCGCCGCCAGCGCCTCGGCGGCGTGCGGCACCAGCGTCTGGCGGTCCATCTGGCCGGGGAAGAAGCCGTGCAGCAGGTCCCAGGCCTCTGCCTGCGTCGGCGCGGGGCCGCCGCTGCGCCGGGTCAGCGACCCGAAGAAATCATGCCGGTCGAGCGCGAAGTCCATGTCATGCGCTTCGTCCAGCCAGTCGCGGAAGTGGCGGACCATGTGGACGAGCACCTCGTCGCAGTCGCAGATCAGCAGCGGCTTCATGCGGCCTCCAGCACCCGGCGGGCGGCGACCAGCGATTCGGGGCGCACATCCAGCGATTCGGCGCATTCGATCAGATCGGCCTCATGCCCCTCCAGAAAGGACAGGATGGCGGCCAGCACGCCGGGCTCGCCCGCCCCGCCGCGCAGTTCCTCGACCGACAGGCCGGTCAGCGCCAGCAGCCGTTCGGCGCGCGACGGGCTTTGCAGCGTCCATATGAGCGCCCGCAGCGCCAGGGCCATATTGGCTTCGATTGTATCCGGTCCGGGCATTGCCTATCGTGTCCGTCGTAATGGTGGAGACCGCGTGACAAGAAAGGTGCTCGTTGTCGAGGACAACGAACTCAATCTGAAACTCTTCTGCGACCTGTTGCGTGTGCATGGCTTCATCGCCGAGCCGGTGCGCGACGGGCGCGAGGCGGTGGCGCGCGCGCGCGAGGTGGAGCCTGACCTTATCATCATGGACATCCAGATGCCGCATGTGACCGGATACGAGCTGATCCTGGAGCTGAAGGCGGACGAGGAGTTGCGCCGCATCCCGGTGATGGCGGTGACCGCCTATGCGGGCCGCGACGACGAGGACCGCATCCGCGCGGCGGGGGCGGATTCGTACGTGTCCAAGCCGATCAGCCTGATGCGCTTCATGGAGGCGGTGAACGGGTTGTTGTGAGGGAGCTGGTTCCGACCGCGTCAAATCCCGCGCCCCCGTTCGCACTGAGCGAAGTCGAAGTGCGCGCCCCGAACCTATGCCACGAGGCCTATCCCATGGCCTTCGACTTCGCTCAGGCTGAACGGAGGATGGTGGCAAAATGTCTATTTTTGGTGGTTAGCGGACATTCCTCCGCAACCAGCGCGGCACCATCTGTCGTGGTTCACCCACATGGTCTAGCCGCACGCTAGGCCTGCCAAACGCGGTTCCCTCCACTTCTCCGTCGACTTGAGCCTCATAGAACAGGCGCTCGGGAGGAACGCTCAAGTCCGCACCTCCATAGCCGGGAAGAACCACACCGTCTGGCAGGTCGACCGTGACACCACCGTCGCATGCGACCGGAAAAATCATTGGCCTTTGATCGTAACCAGCAAAGATTAGGACTGCGCCACGGAAGCGCTCGCGTTGCTGCAAATCGGCCGCGCGCCAGCACGGTGATAACGTCGTCGGGGTCGACCCGCATGCAGCAAGCGCTGCAAGCGTGAGAACAGCTTGCAGTAGACAGGTGAGCCGCATGGCCGAACTATACGTGAGGCCCGAATGTCTGCAATTGGGCGAAAGCGGACCCTGTCGCTTTTAGACGTGGTCCTCCGAGTCATCCTCCATCACCACAGCCTTCCGCCCCTTGAACCCCTGCGCCACGACGAACCATTCCACCGAACCCTTGCGGCTCGATGGCGGCTTGGCGTGCTTCACGGTGGCGAAGTGGCGTTTCATTTCGGCGACCAGCTGCGAATCGGCGCCGCCCGCGAAGACCTTCGACACGAACACGCCGCCCGGCGACAGCACGTCGCAGGCGAAGGCGAAGGCCGTCTCGACCAGCCCCATGGTGCGCAGCGCGTCGGTCTGCGGGTGGCCGACGGTGTTGGCCGCCATGTCCGACATGACCAGATCGGGCGCGCCGCCCAGCGCCTCCATCAGCTTGCCCGGCGCGGCGTCGTCCATGAAGTCCATCTCGAAGATGGTGACGCCGTCGATCGGATCGACCGGCAACAGGTCGATGCCGACCACGCTGGCATTCGGCACCTGACGCCGCACCACCTGGGACCAGCCGCCCGGCGCCAGCCCCAGGTCGATGATCCGCTTCTTGCCGCGCAGGAAGCCGAAGCGCTCGTCCAACTCGATCAGCTTATAGGCCGCGCGACTGCGATACCCTTCCGCCTTGGCGCGGCGGACATAGGGATCGTTCAGCTGGCGCTCCAGCCAGCGGGTCGACTGGGCGGTGCGCTTCCGCGCGGTGCGCACCCGCTGGTGCAGCCCTGCATTGCCTCTGCTCACGTTCTGGCGATTCCCATCAAGCGACGCAGGATTCCCTCGCGAATCCCACGGTCGGCGATCCCTAGCCGCTCGGCGGGCCAGAGGTCCAATATCGTCTCCAGGATGGCGCAACCCGCCACCACCAGATCGGCGCGCTCGGGGCCGATGCACGCCACCTTGCCGCGCGCGGCCAGGCTCTTGCGCGACAGGTCGGCGCTGATCGCGCGCATCGCGGCCGTGGGCACGATCAGCCCGTCGACGGCGGCGCGGTCATAATGGCTGAGCCCCAGATGGACGCTGCCCAGCGTCGTCACCGTGCCGCTGGTCCCCAGCAGCCGCGGGCTCTTCAGGTTCCGGGGCAGCCGCGCGGCGAAGTCGGCGAAGCTGTCCGCGACCATCGCGCGCATCCGGGCATAGGCGGCCAGCCGCCCGGCCTCGCCCTCGCCGCCGCCAGCGCTCTCGGTCAGCGAAACGACGCCCCAGGGGGCCGAATGCCAGTCCAGGATGCGAGGCACGGGGCTGCGCGTGTCGACCAGCACCAGCTCGGTCGAGCCGCCGCCGATATCGAACACCAGGGCGGGGTCGTCGCCGGGCTCGATCAGCGCATGACAGCCGAGTACCGCCAGCCGCGCCTCTTCCTCGGCGGAGATGATGTCCAGATGGATACCCGTCTCGGCCAGCGCACGCGCGATGAAGGCGGGACCGTTGGCGGCGCGGCGACAGGCCTCGGTCGCGACCGCGCGCGACAGGGTGACGTTGCGGCGCTTCAGCTTGTCGGCACACACGCGCAGCGCGGCGATGGTGCGGTCGATGGCGGCGTCGGACAGGCGGCCGGTCGTCGCCAGCCCCTCGCCCAGTCGGACGATCCGCGAAAAGGCGTCGACGACCGCAAAGCCGCCGCCCTGCGGCCGCGCGATCAGCAGCCGGCAATTGTTGGTACCCAGGTCGAGCGCGGCATAGGCCTGCGCATCCGACCACCGGCCACGCTGGGGCCGGGGGGGTGCCGAACGGGCAGGCGGCTTGGCCTGCCGGTACGGCCTTCGGGTGGGAATATCCCCCATCGCCGTATCTCGCTTATTCTGTTCTATCCGTCACGAACATGAGCGTTCGCCGGTGCTTGAAGCCCAAGGTAGCGAGTCGGCGGGCGCGCGACAAGACGCACTGCCGCCGCCGTTGCGGAATTCGGTTGACAGGGGTGATTCGGCCGCCTAGAGGCACGCCCCTGTTCGATGCCCCGTCGTCTAAAGGTAAGACCACGGACTCTGACTCCGTTAATTGAGGTTCGAATCCTCACGGGGCATCCAGTTCTCCCTGAAATCGTTGCTTTTTACCCTGCTGCGGGTCGGGTGATGAAGGCGTTCGTGCGTCCTTCGCCCGGAACCGGGCCGCGTGTGGCGGGGTTCCCATCGGCATGGTCGTGATCGGATGCCTGCTGCTCGTCATCCTGCCGCTCATCGGTCTGGTGATCGGCGGATATCTGGGCGGGCTTGCGGTCGGCCTGTGGACGGCACTGGGCGGTTTTGCCGTCGCTTTCGCCGTCTGTTCGGTGTCGGTCGTCGCCTTGGTGAAGGCGCGCCCTTCTCGTTGAGGTCCTAGGCTGAACGCCCGGCGCGGCGGCCGGAATGCGGTGCAAGACAGGGCCGCGCCCGAACGCTATGAGCGCGGGATGCCCCGGCTGCTCCTGTTCAACAAACCCTATGGGGTCCTGTCCCAATTCACGGACAAAGGATCGCCCACGGTACGGTCGACCTTGTCGGAGTTCGTCACGGTGAAGGGCGTCTATCCCGCCGGACGGCTCGATCGGGATAGCGAGGGCCTGTTGCTGCTGTGCGATGACGGGCGGTTGCAGGCGCGCATTGCCGATCCGCGCTTCAAGATGCCCAAGACCTATCTCGTGCAGGTGGAAGGCGATCCGCAGGAGGCGGAGCTGTCGCGCCTGCGCCAAGGCGTCCGCCTCAAGGACGGCATGACCCTGCCTGCCGATGTGGAGCGTATCGACGCGCCGGACCTGTGGCTGCGCGACCCGCCGATCCGCCAGCGCAAGCTGATCCCCGACAACTGGCTGAGGATCACCATCCGCGAAGGCCGCAACCGGCAGGTGCGCCGCATGACGGCGGCGGTGGGGCTGCCTACCCTGAGGCTGGTCCGCTGGTCGATCGGCGACTGGTCCGTCGCTGGGATCGCGCCGGGCCAGTTCGTGGAGGCCCCCGGTCTGGGCAGGATGGGCGGCGGCGCGCACGACCGTTGAACGCGGCATAGGCTGCTATGGGGGCCGCACGGGTCCCTGCCGCCTGTTGCGATCGACCGCGAAAACTGTTTTGAGGCATTGACGCCTTCCGCTTACCCAAGCGCCTGGCAGGTTTTGGATTCCATGAATTATCGCCACTCCTTCCATGCGGGCAACAGCGCCGATGTCGTGAAGCACAGCCTGCTGATCGCACTGGTCCGGGCCTTGCAGCAGAAACCGGGCGCGTTGACCCTGATCGACACCCATGCCGGTTGCGGACTCTATGATCTTGGCGGCGAGCAGGCCCAACGGACCGGCGAAGCCGCCCAAGGCGTGGCGCGGGCCTTTGCCGACGCCGACCCGCTGCTGGACGATTATCGCGCCGCCGTGCAGGCAGTGAATGACGGGGCGGAGCCGCGCCTCTACCCCGGCTCGCCACGGTTCCTCGCGCAGCTCCTGCGCCCGCAGGACGTGCTGATCCTCAACGAAAAGCATCCCGAGGACGCCCGTACCTTGCGCGGCGCGATGCGCGGGACGCCTGCGGCCGTGCATGAGCGCGATGCCTATGAGCTCTGGCTGGCGATGGTTCCTACCCGCACCCCGCGCGGCGTGGTGGTGGTCGATCCACCGTATGAACAGACAGACGAACGCGCCCGCATCACCGCCACGCTCGCGGCGGCGCATCGCAAATGGGCGCATGGCGTGACGGTCATCTGGTATCCGCTGAAAGACCGCGCGACGCATGAGCGGTGGAAGTACGATCTGCACAAGCTCGGCATCCCGAAATTCCTGTCGGTCGAGCATTGGCTATACGACGCCGACCAGCCCGGCATCTATAACGGTGCGGGCCTTTTCATCGTCAATCCGCCCTATGCCTTCACGCAAGCCCTGCCGCCCCTGCTGGAATCGCTCCGCGCCGCCCTGGCACCGGAAGGGCATAGCGGTGAGATCACGGCGGATTGGTTGCGCGATTGAGGATTGGCTCGGCTGCAGGCCGGACCGGCAGCGCCTAACCAACCAGGCCACGGTTCCGTCGACGATGCGATAGACCATGGTGCGCGCGCCGTGCCTTTTCTGAAGTCCGGCGCCCGCATCAGGCGATGCTTGGCTTCCGCAGGACCAGCATGGGGTCGCCCTCAATCGCATGAGGTTCAAAGACCATCTCTTTCCCGATCATGATGGCGGAGCGGTATTCGCGGTCTGCGATCGCCTCGCTCGCCCGAACGCTTTCGTCGATTGTACGGCGTTTTCTGGGAACCATAGGCGCTGGGCGCCTCTCGCCAACGCAGCCTATTGCGGTTGACGAAGGCGATGCCGCTCAACACCCCGGTCGTTCGTTCGAGGACGGCCGTGGCTCTTGGGAAAGAACAGCCGCAGCCACTCGATCTGCTTATCCGTCAGCAAAACAGGTCGCTCATGCCCGTCTCCGTCCAGAGCCAGGATCGGATCGCGACGCTCACATCAACGAGCCTTGGCCCCAATAGCCTCAAGATCGGCCGGGAACCGATCAAATCCCTGGCTGATCGCCCATCGCGTGATCCGGTGAGGCGATAAAATAGGGGCGAGGGGCGGCGCTGTTTCTACTCGAAGGGATCGGATGCAAATATCCGATCCCGGCCTTATCCGATGACCCAGCGCGCGCCCCCAAGAATTCTCTCGTCAGAAACGAGTACGAACCGAGAAGCTGAAGTTGCGAGAGAAGTACCGCACGTCCTGCGGCGCGGCATAGGAGCCCCAATAGCTCCGATTGCCGTCCGCCGTGAGGTTGGACCCTTCGAGCGCGAGCGTCAGATTCTTGTTCACGTCATAGTTGATCGACGCGTCCAGACGACGGACGGGATCGAGGAACAGGTTATTGAACGGATCTGCACCGTCACGCCACCATTGACGTCGCGACTGCCAGTTATAGGCGACCCGGACATTCAAGCCGTCCTTCTCAAAAAAGCCTACGAGATTGTACATGTATTTCGACACGTTCAGGAACGGACCGTATACGAATGCCGCATCACGGATTTCGTTGCTGCCCGGACGAAATACGGGGAACGCCTGCCGCGTGAGGTTCATCGTGCCGTTCACCTGCACGGCGAAGCTTTTCAGGATGCCGGGAAGAAAGGTGAAGAAGGTGGTCACATTGCCTTCGATCCCGCGATGGCGCCCGCGGCCCAGATTATAGGGGCGCGTCACCAGTGTCACGACATTGGGCGCTTGTGGCAAAACTTCAGGCAATGTCCGGTCGCCGATGAAGCCTTCCTGATTCCATTGCCAAACCGCCAAACTGGCCAATCCGGTAGGCCCGAAATACCATTCCAGTGAGGCATCATATTTGGTGGTGGTTATCGGACCCAGTCGGGGATTGCCGCCCCCCGCGACGGGCCGCGCGGCGTTGCGGACATCGATTCGGAGCCGCGGATTGATCTGATATACGCTGGGGCGGCCCACCTCATACGTCCACGCCGTCCGCAATTGCAGCTTGGGTGTAAAGTGAATGATGGCATTCACGCTGGGCATGAAGTCCAGAAAATTGCCTTTCGGCGTGATCTTCTCGTCCGTGATCTGTTCGACCAGGCGGTTGTCAATATTCACGAATCGCGCGACGCGCTGGATCGCGGTCAGGTTGGTCAAGCTGTTGACCAGCCGGCCGCCGATCACCCCGTCGATCGGGAACAGCAGCTTTACGTCATAATGGGCCATGGCATAGGCCGCATAGCTGCCGTCCGACCCTTCGAAATAATCCAGCGGATTATAGGCGGGATAACGATCGGCCAGTTCGGGATAGATGCCGACCAGTTGCCCCCGGATCGCATCCCAACTCTGCCGAATCGAATTGGTATCGCCGATCAACCATTCTGCGGTCGATGCCGACGGGGATCCTTGAAATCCCTTGCCACTACTCACCAATTTGTAATTCGGCAGGCTACTGATCGGCAGGCGCAAATTACCATAGTTTCCGCGACCACCATATTGTCTATCATAGCTGCGATTGGCGTATCGAAAGCCAGTCTTGAAATAATCGATGATACTCCAATCCGTATTGACCTTGAGATCATATTTTATCTCAATCTCTCCACTTTTCGTAAACTGGCGAGACTGATTGAAACCATCGATATAAAGATAGTTTTTAGGATCCAGCAAATCGAAATTCTTGAACGTCACATTTGATCCGCCGAGCGGATCACGCTTATCGTTGAAAACGATATCGAATTCAGGCTGCTGGTTGAAGCGAATCCAGTGGAATATATTGTTCGAGTAATTTTCAGCTCGAGCGTAGTTGATCCATCCATTGAATTCCAGCCGCTCATTTTTGAAGTCGACCTGGAAGCGCCCGTTATAATTGCGGCTCTCATGCTGAAACGACTCGCGTCCGGGACCGAACGGATCGAGTGACGTGACGGTAAGAGACTCGACCAAGCGGCCATCGGGACCAAGCTTGATGTTCGACAATACTGGCGGTGGCGCGGCCGATGCCGAATAGGTCAGCGGCAGGACGAAGCCATTATCGGCCCAGAGCATTTTCTGATTGCGATAGCCGCCCTCCAGGGTGATCGACCAGCGATCATCTGGGCGCCATTGCGTCGAAACCTGCACATCGGCGCGGCGCGACCAGCCATTGGGCCCGGCGAACCCGACATCGAAGGGCATGTAGATGTTGCTCGGTGTCGTACTGGGCAGCACGATCTGGCGCGGGTTGTTCGGGACGATCGGCCGCTGGTTCCAGCGTATCGATTCGTTATAGCGAACGTCGTTATAGGTCCCGTTCACCGAAAAACCGATGCGCCCGATATCAGTATCCGCATTATAGGCGATGAGGGCACTGACATAGGGGTTCACCTTCTTGATCTGGTCAGCGTAATCGCCGCGCAGGTTGAAGGCGTAGGTGGCTCCCTCCTTGAAATCGGTCGGTCTGCGCAGCGTCAGGTTGATGACGCCGGTCTGGCTGCCTTCGACCTGGTCCGGCGTCCGCGTCTTAAAGACTTCGATCGCCGCGACGAGGTCGGACGAGATGTCATTCAGATAGGTCGTCCGATCACCGGCCGAGAAGGTTGGCGAGCCGTTGATCGTCGTCATCGCCCCGCCCAAGCCGCGGATCTTGACCTCCCCGCCTTCGCCGCGATTGCGCTCGATCTGGATGCCGGGGACGCGAGCCAGCGCTTCAGGAATGTTTTTGTCTGGCAATTTGCCTATGTCTTGCGCGACCACGACGTCGACAATCTGTGACGCCCGGCGCTTGGCGTTTCGGGCCGACTTCACATTTTCGCGAAGCCCCATGACGATGATATCGCCTTCGAGTCGCCCGTTGTTGTTGGAAAGATGAGGCTGCGACTCACCGCTCTTCGCAGTATCCTTCGCAAACCTCTCCTCGCCCTTTGTGCGCTTGCGCTTGGGTTTCTTTACGGAAGCTCCGCCTTTTATAAGAATTTGTGCTTTTCCAGTCGAATCTTGCTGTTGTTGCGCAGCAGCATCATCGACCGGCAGAGCGAAAACTAAGGCGGCCGCAGCAACTCCGCCTGCGAGTCCACGCTTGGACAGCATCCTCACCTCCCCCAAAAAACGTTTACGGCAGCTCTTTGAGCTTGCTGAAGCAATGTAACTAGACTTTTAAACTCCGACAACTTAAACTTGAAAAAATTTTTATACTGGCGCAGCCATAGGGTGCCTGAACGCTCAAGCGAGAATCGCCGAGGCCGGATGTCACGGCTCCGAAGAGAGTCGAACACCGGGTGACGCAGCCGCCCTCAGGCGTGGCGGTCAACAATAGGGGAGGGAAATGAAAGACATTCGAATCATGCCCGAACAGCGAGGCGAATCGAAAAGCACCGGCCGTCGCGAATTCTTTGCGGCCATGGTGACCGGCGCTGCGATCGTCGGCGCCGCCGGGGCAACTCAGGCTCAGGTCACGTCATCGGTCGATACCGCGCCGCTGCAATTTGCGCTGAACTTGCACTATCTTTCGACGAACATGCTCCAATTGGCGATTTACGGCGTCGGCCGCCAATTGCCGGCCCGATTCATCCGAGGCGGCGAAACACTCGATCAGCCGGGTGTTTCGGCGACCTCGGCGAAGCAAGTCGGTTTTCCAAACGGGACACGCGATATTCAGGCGCGTATCCAGGAAATCGCGGACTCGCTTTGGTTTCGCACTCTGTTGCTGCGCGATCTGCTCCGCGCCGAGGCTCCGGCGCAGAAACAGATCGACATGACCGCGGAACGATTCACCACCATGTTCCGGATGGCTGGGGCCATCGGGCCCAGCGACAGCTTCGATCCTTATGCCTCGCCGACCAACCTGGCGCTGGCGGCGGAAACGATTCTGGCTGTGCAGGCCACAGCGCTGAACGGCTTGTCGACGCTCTATACCAACTCGGTCATTCGTGCGTCGATGCTGTCCATGGCGGCGACGGCCGCGACGGACGTCACCACCATACGAACGATCCTGATGGCGGCATCCACGGCCCGGCCCGAAATCATAACGATGGTCGACCGCATGGCTTCGTGGCGCAACGGTATTGACGGAGGCAGCACGACCGATCGCGGCCTGTCGCCCATCATGGTCAATGGCCGCATGGCGGCGCGTCTGGCGCTCACAGACGACAACGGGCTGCACCTCTCGCGAACGCCCGGCCAAGCGCTGAACGTGCTGTTCATGACGTCCGGCGCGGCAACGCAAGGCGGATTTTTTCCGACCGGGATCAACGGCGCTTTCAAGACGGGTGCCGCCAACTAAGTCCGCAATTTCGATCCCAAGGGGGATGACATGACCTATTCCGACAAGGACAGCGGCGCTACCGACACCACGCGCCGCCAGATGATCCGCTGGTTCGGCACTGCCTCGATCATGGCGGGCGGGCTGGCTTTTCTCGAAGGTTGCAACGACGATGTCGTCGGCTCCGAGTCGGTGGTCAAACCGACACCTACCGCATCGGCGACCGCCACTCCCACACCACCCGCAGCCTATACGGCAACCGACGCCGACCGGATGAACTTCATCCTGCAACTCCATTATCTCTATGGCACGTTCCTGGTCCGTGCCTTGAGCGGCACCACCCTGCCAGCCGCATTGACCACGGGCGTCGGCACATCGGGCGGCGTGACCGGCGGCAGCGCCGTCACCTTTACCGACACGATGACGCTGGCCTGCGTGAATGAAGTCGCCGATGCGGTGTTGGCCCGCATTGCCTTTCTGCGACAGACATTGGGAACCGCGGCGACCGCCCAGCCTGCGTTGAACATCGCCGGTGGCCAGAACGGGCCGTTCGACGCGATCGCGCGCGTGCCCTCGACGACGACACCTATCAATTTCTTCAACCCGTATTCCGGCCAGGAAGAATTCCTGCTGGGCGCGGTCGCCCTTTCGGCCGTCCTGATGACGGCGTCCAACGCCCAGGGGTTTCAGGTCGGCGCCACGGCCAGCGGCCCCGTCGCGGCACTCGTTGCGGGCGTGACAGCCAGCGACGGGGCCATTCGCAATGCCCTCTACCAGCGCGCCATCCTTCAGGCGCGGTCGATCCCGGCGACGGAAATCCTGTTCGAGCGATCGTGGCGTATGGCAGAGGCTCGTGACCGGCTCGATGGCCCCGTCGGACTGGACCGCGGCATAGGGTGGTTCGGTGGGGGAGAGGACTTCGGTTCCCAGATTCAACTCCGGGATGATAATTGGGTCGCCCTGCGCCGTACCCCCGAACAGGCCTTGGGAATCCTCTACGCATCCGGCACGGCAGCATCCTCGGGGGGATTTTTCCCCAACGGACTGAACGGGCTGATCAAGACCAGTGGGAACAACGTCGTGTGATCCCTCGGGTCGTGCGCCTTCAGCGCCCCACTCTGAAGGCGCACGAAACTGTAGCGGAGAGGGCTTGTCCCTCTTCGTTTTTTTGGATCACGGTCAAAGGCGTGCGGATGGAACGGTGTTGCTTGCGTTCAAGCTGGCTTCAAGCGGCTTGAATTCTACTGAACCGCGCCGGGTTTGCCGGAGGCCATGGGTTGTGAGTCACGCTGCCATATCGATGTTGTCCGCGGCAGCATAATATTGCTCTTCGGCTTCAGCAGGCGGGATGTTGCCGATGGGCTCCAGCAGTCGGCGATGATTGAACCAGTCGACCCATTCGAGCGTGGCATACTCAACGGCTTCGAAGCTGCGCCAGGGTCCGCGCCTGTGGATCATCTCGGCTTTGTAGAGGCCGTTGATCGTCTCGGCCAAAGCGTTGTCGTAACTGTCGCCGACGCTGCCGACCGATGGCTCGATCCCGGCCTCGGCGAGGCGCTCGGTGTACTTGATAGACACGTATTGCGACCCGCGGTCGCTGTGGTGAACCAGGCCGCCACGGTGAACAGGTCGACGGTCATGTAGCGTCTGCTCGAGCGCATCCAGGACGAAGCCGGCATGTGCTGTCCTGCTGGCACGCCACCCGACGATCCGACGGG
>NZ_LDTF01000095.1 GCF_001477495.1 Sphingomonas yabuuchiae | reverse complement strand
TCTTCGCCTCGGCCAGTTCGGTGGCGGAGACGGGCGCGTCGCGCAGTCGGGCGACTTCCTTCTTCAGCGCGGCCTCGCCCTCGGCCACCGGCTTGCCGCTCGCCATCATCGCATAGAGGACGATGTTGCCGGTCGATTGCTTGGTGTCGAGGAAGGTCGCGGCCGACTGCGCCAGCTGGTCGCGGTACACCAGGTCCTCGTACAGCCGCGAGCTTTCGCCCGCCGACAGGATCGCGTTCAGCACCATCAGCGCAGGGGTGTCGGCGCTGCGCTCGGGCGGGATGTGATAGCTGATCAGGACGGCGGGCAGCGGCGTATTGGGCTCGTAGACGGTGCGCGATACCGCCTCCGTCCGTGCCGGTTCCTGCACGGTGACGCGCGGGATGGCGGTCGCGGGCCGCTTGATGTTCGCGAAATACTGATCGACCCAGCGGTTCAGCTGCGCGGGGTCGAAATTGCCCGAGACGACCAGCACCGCATTGTCGGGCCGGTAATAGGTCGCGTGGAAGGCACGCACATCGTCGATGCCCGCCGATTCCAGTTCCTCCAGGCTGCCGATACCCGGCCGCGCATAGGGGTGCACGCTGTACGCCAGCTTGGGGTAATAGATGGAGAACAGCTTGCCGTATGGCTGGGCGAGGGTGCGCTGGCGCAGTTCTTCCTTCACCACGTCGCGCTCGCTGGCGAAGCTCTTGGGCTCGACGACCAGCGCGGCCATGCGGTCGGCTTCCGCGAACAGCAGGCGCTGCAGGTGGTTGGCGGGTACCACCTCGAAATAATTGGTGTAGTCGTCGGCGGTGGAGGCGTTGTTGTAGCCGCCGACATCCTCGGTCAGGCGATCCATCTGTTCGGGGACGAGATTGCGCGTCGCCTTGAACATCAGATGTTCGAACATGTGCGCAAAGCCCGAGCGGCCCTTGGGATCGTCCTTCGACCCGACATCATACCAGACCTGGACCGAGACGTTGGGCGTCGTCGTGTCGCGAATGGCATAGACGCGCAGGCCGTTGGGCAGGGTGCGCGTGGTGAAATCGATGGGCTTCACGCTTTCCGTGCGCGCCGGACTTGGCGCGGTCTGCGCCCCGGCCAGCGAGGGAAGGGCGGCAACGCCGAGCAGAAGCGCGGCACGGAAAAGGCGCATGAAAACCCTCGTTTCAGTGGATGCGGATTATTTGGACTTGTTGCGCGTGCCGTACAGCACGGCCGCCGCGATCGCGGCCGAGCCGATGCCGACGCCCAGGCCGATCTTGCCCATCGGCCAGTTGCGCGTCTTGTCCTTGATCGACGTGGCGGTCGCCTCGGCGGCGGCGACGGCGTGATCCTTGGCCTCCTTGGCGGCGGCGAGGATTTCGTTGGGGGCGTCTTCGCTATGATCGGTCATGCTACTCTCCTACTGGCCCGCAGCGTAGCGCGAGCGGAAGTCGTCCGCAAAGGCTGTGAGGCGACCCTCGCCGATGGCGGCGCGCAGATCGGCCATCATCTGCTGATAGAACCAGATATTATGCTCGGTCATCAGCATCGCGCCCAGGATTTCGCCCGCGCGGACCAGATGGTGCAGATAGGCGCGGCTCCAGGTCCCACAGACCGGGCAGCCACAGGCGGGATCGAGCGGCCCCTGATCCTCGGCGAAGCGCGCGTTGCGGATGTTGATCGGCCCCTGCCGCGTAAAGGCCTGCCCCGTTCGGCCCGAGCGGGTCGGCAGCACGCAATCGAACATGTCGACGCCGCGCTCGACCGCACCGACGATATCGGTCGGCTTACCCACGCCCATCAGATAACGCGGCTTTTCGACCGGCAGCTGACCCGGCGCGAAGTCGAGGCAGCCGAACATCGCCTCCTGCCCCTCACCGACCGCGAGGCCGCCGATCGCATAGCCGTCGAAGCCGATATCGATCAGCGCGTCGGCGGAGGACTTGCGGAATCCTTCGTCCAGCGCACCCTGCTGGATACCGAAGATCGCATTGTCCTCGGCATGCTGCCCGCCTGCGTCGAAGGCATCGCGGCTTCGCTTCGCCCAGCGCATCGAGCGTTCCATGGCGCTGGCCTGCACCTCGCGCGTCGAGGTCGTCGGGACCAGTTCGTCGAACGCCATGACGATGTTGCTGCCCAGCAGCCGCTGGATTTCGATCGAGCGTTCGGGACTGAGCAGATGGCGGGTGCCGTCGAGATGGCTCTTGAACGCGACGCCGTCCTCGGATCGCTTGGTCAGCTCGGCCAGGCTCATCACCTGATAGCCGCCCGAGTCGGTCAGGATCGGCCGGTCCCAGCCCATGAAGCCGTGCAGGCCGCCCAACCGGTCCACCCGCTCGGCGCCGGGGCGCAGCATCAGGTGATAGGTATTCCCCAGGATGATGTCCGCGCCGCTGGCGCGCACGTCGCCAGGCTTCATCGCCTTGACGGTCGCCGCGGTGCCGACAGGCATGAAGGCAGGCGTGCGGATTTCGCCGCGCTTCATGGTGATGGTGCCGGTGCGGGCGCGGCCATCGGTGGCGTGGATTGCGAACGAAAAGCGGGCGGTCATTTCTTGTCTCGGGGTCGGAGCGGGCCGGTCGGGCCATTGGCGTCGGCGGGGGTGGTTCGGATGGTCAGCGCCTCGGCACGGCTGATCGCGCCGTCCCGGTCGCGGTCGAAGCGCGAGAACAGGCGCGAGAAATGGGCCTGGAGTTCGGCCAGGGTGATGCGGTCGTCGCTGTTCTTGTCGACATCGAACGGGCTGGGCAGCGCATTACGATCCCCCAGCCAGCGTTCGGCCCAGTCGGCGAACTGGAGATAGCCGATCGATCCCTGATGCGCGGTGTCGATCGCATCATAGCTGCGCTTGACGCCCGCCTCCATCTCGGCACGGCTGGTCTTGCCGTCGCCGTCGCTGTCGAGCGTCGCGATCATCATCGCCACCGGCTCGACCACCATGGTCGCGGGCGTCTGCGCGAAGGGCCTGGGCCGCGCGGTGACGACGACCGTATTGTCCGCCTCCTGTGCGAGGGACTGTGTCGCCTGCATCAGAAGCAGTGCGAACAGGATCATGCACAGCGTTCCGGCAGCAGCAGCGAGGCATCGCCATAGGAATAGAAGCGGTAGTCGTTGGCGACCGCATGGGCATAGGCGGCCTGCATCCGATCCAGTCCCATCAGCGCGGAGACCAGCATGAACAAGGTCGAGCGCGGCAGGTGGAAATTGGTCATCAGCCCGTCGATGCCGCGAAAGCGATAACCCGGTGTGATGAAGATCGCGGTATCGCCCTCGAACGGACGGATCACGCCGTCCTCTCCCGCCGCACTCTCGATCAGGCGCAGCGAGGTGGTGCCGACCGCGATCACCCGGCCGCCGCGTGCCTTCACCGCGTTCAGCCGGTCGGCGGTGGCGGCGTCGATGCGGCCCCATTCGGCGTGCATCTTGTGGTCGACCGTATCCTCCGCCTTGACCGGCAGGAAGGTGCCCGCGCCGACATGCAGGGTCAGCGTGGCATGCTCGATCCCCGCCGCCGCCAGCGATGCCAGCAGCTCGGGCGTGAAGTGCAGCGCCGCCGTGGGCGCGGCGACCGCACCGGGCTCGTTGGCGAACATGGTCTGATAGTCGTCGGCGTCCTTCTCGGTGACGCCGCGCTTCTGCGCGATATAGGGGGGCAGGGGCATGGTGCCCGCCCGCTCCAGCAGCAGCTCGACCGGCTCGTCCCCGGCGAAGTCGAGCGCGAAGCTGCCATCCTCGGCCCGGTCGCGCGCCGTGGCGGATACGCCCGCGCCGAAGTCGATCACGTCGCCGTCGCGCAACCGCTTGGCGTTGCGGATGAAGGCGCGCCAGCGCCGTGTGCCTTCGCGCTTGTGCAGGGTCGCGCCGATCCGCGCCTCGCCCCGCACGCCTTCCAACTGCGCGGGGATGACGCGGGTGTCGTTGAACACCAGCAGGTCGCCCGCGCGCAGGGCCGCGGGCAGGTCGCTCACCCGCTGGTCGCGGGTGGCCTCACCGTCGAGGAGCAGCATCCGCGCCGAATCGCGCGGGGATGCCGGGTACAGCGCGATCCGCTCGGGCGGCAGCGCGAAGTCGAACAGATCTACGTTCACTTGATGGCCGTCGCCGCCTTCTTGGCCGGAGCCGCCTTGGGGGCGGCGCGGCGCGCCGGGGTGATGGCGACGGGCTTGGGGGCCGCGCCCGGCAGGGTCACGGGCGCACCCAGATTGGGAGCCGGCGCGGGAGCCATCGGCACATAGGCCGGGGGATTGTCCGCCGCGACATAGGCATGGACGATCCGGCTCGGGTTCGCAGGCGGCTCGCCCCGTTCGATCCGGTCGACATATTGCATGCCGTCGATCACCCGGCCGAACACCGTGTATTTCTTGTCGAGCGCGAAGCGCGGCTGGAAGACGATATAGAACTGGCTGTTCGCGCTGTTGGGATCGTCGGCGCGGGCGGCGGCCACCGATCCGCGGACGTGCGGCAGATAGTTGAATTCGGACGGCACGTTGGGCAGGTCCGACCCGCCGGTGCCGTCGCCCTTGGGATCGCCGCCCTGCGCCATGAAGCCGTCGATCACGCGGTGGAAGACGAGGCCGTCATAGAAGTGACGGCGGGTCAGCGTCTTGATCCGCTCGACCATCTTGGGCGCGACATCGGGGCGCAGCCAGATCGTCACCCGGCCGCCGGTCGACAGGTCGAGCAGCCAGAGATTCTCCTTGTCGGTGACGGGCGGCGGCGTGGCGCGGCCGCTGACATTGTCCTCCAGAACCTGGGCGGCCTTGGCGGGGGAGGTGAATTTGGGTGGGGTCTGGGACTGTTTCTGCGCCTGTGCCGGAACGGCGACCAGGCTGGCCATCATCATGGCAAGAGCGGCGAGAACGCGCATCATATCTCTACGACAAGGGGAGGAATGGGGAGGCTGTAGAGCAAATCGCCCCTTGCGCCAATCTGAACCTTCGACCTGATTTTCCTCCCCGGCACGGGGAGGGGGACCGTCGCGAAGCGATGGTGGAGGGGGCGTGCGGCAAAGGACGTCAGTTGCGGAGAGCCCCCTCCGTCAGGGCTTCGCCCTGCCAGCTCCCCGCAAGCGGGGAGGAGCTTCAGGAGCCCTTCCGCCCAATCTTCTCGACCCGTGCCACCACATCCGCGCATACGGTGGGCGTCACGAACTTGGCGATGTTGCCGCCGTACATCGCGATTTCCTTGACCAGCCGGCTGGCGATGGGTTGCAGCGCGACATCGGCCATCAGGAAGACGGTCTCGACCCGCGGATTGATCTGCTGGTTCATGCCCGCCATCTGGTACTCGTATTCGAAGTCGGCGACGGCGCGCAGGCCCCGGACGATGACGCGGGCGCCTTCGCGCTCGGCGAAATCCATCAACAGCGAATCGAAGGCGACGACGTGAATCTCGCCCGCGACATCCGCCACCTCGCGCCGGACCATCTCCATCCGTTCGTCCAGCGTGAACATGGGCGATTTGGACGGATTGGTGGTGACGCCGATCACCAGCCGGTCGACCAGCTTCGCGCCGCGCCGGATGATGTCCATATGGCCGAGCGTCACGGGGTCGAAGGTGCCGGGATAGACGCCGATGCGGGTCACCGGTCGCGCTCCACCACATAGGCGGCGATGGCACGGAGCAGATCGGCCTCGGGGCCATAGTCGCGGAGGTGCTCGATCGCCTGGGCGACCAGCATCCGGCATTGTTCGCGTGCCCGCTCGACGCCGAGCAGGCTGAGGAAGGTCGCCTTGCCCGCCTCCTGGTCCTTGCGCAGCTTCTTGCCCGCCGCCGCCTCGTCGCCTTCGGCGTCGAGCAGATCGTCGGCGATCTGGAAGGCGAGGCCCAGATCATGCGCATAGCCGCGCAAATGGGTGCGGCCCTCGGGGGGAACACGACCCAGGATTGCGCCCGCCTCGACCGCCGCGCAGATCAGCGCGCCGGTCTTCATTTGCTGAAGCCGGGTGACGGTGGCGAGGTCGAAGACCTGCCGCTCGGCCTCCAGGTCCATCTGTTGCCCGCCCGCCATGCCGCTGGGGCCGGAGGCGCGCGCCAGGTCGAGGATCAGCTCGGAGCGGACGAAGGGATCGGCATGCGTCGACGGATCGGCCAAAATCTCGAAGGCCAGCGCATGGAGGCAGTCGCCCGCCAGGATCGCGGTGGCCTCGTCGAACGCCTTGTGCACGGTCGGCTTGCCGCGCCGCATATCGTCATCGTCCATCGCGGGCAGATCGTCATGGATCAGCGAATAGACGTGGATCGCCTCCAGCGCGGTGGCGACCCAGCCCGCGCAATCGCGGTCCACGGCAAACAGGTGCGCGGTGGCGAACACGAGCAGCGGACGCAGCCGCTTGCCGCCGCCGATCGCGGCGTGGCGCATCGCGGCATAGAGCGAAGCACGCGGATCGCCCGGATCGGCGAGCAGCTCGGCAAAGCGGCGGTCGATATCCTCTGCGACTTCGGCCAAAGCCTCGGGCAGGGTGGCGGCGGCGAGCGTCACCCTCAACCCGCCTGAAACGGGCGCGTGCCCGCGGCCTTGCCCTCGGCATCCAGGCGTATCGCCTCGATCCGGGCCTGGGCGGCGTCGAGCCGTTCGGCGCAGCGCTGGCGCAGACGATCGCCGCGCTCATAGAGGCGGATCGATTCGTCGAGCGTCGCTTCGCCGCTTTCCAGTCGGCCGACGATCCTCTCCAATTCCTTGAGGGCGTCCTCGAACGTCAGTTCTTCGATGGGCGTATCCATGACGCCGCTATGCGTCACGCCCGGCGGGTGCGCAAGCAGCGTCGCGCTCAGCGCAGGCGGTTGACGGTCCAGGTGTAGAGAAACGACACACCGAACAGGCCCAGGTCGAGTGCGGCCTGCACCCGGCGGGGCGAGCGGTCGGTCAGGTCGTGGGTGATGAGGCGGACATCGGCCGTGGGATGGCGATAGGCCAGCGCGATCAGCGCCAGCACCAGTCCAGCCATCATGATCCGCCGTTCGCGCACAGTCCCTTCCCCTTGTGCACCGTCTTACGATGCGGGCGGATCGCGGGCAATAGGCCGCTCGGCGGCGGTGCGGGGTCGATCGGGACACCCCAGCAGGCGCGGTCGCGCCCGCCGTCCTTGGCGGCAAACAGGGCCTGATCCGCCTCGCGGTACAACAGGCGCCAGTCCGACTCGTCGGCAATCGGGCCGGTGCACAACCCCAGGCTGGCCGTGACGGTCAGCCCCGACGGATAGCCGGTGCCGCGCAGCCGGGCGAGCAGCGTTTCGGGGTCGGGCGCGCGTTCGGCATCGGCCAGCAGCGCGAACTCCTCGCCGCCGATCCGGGCGACCAGCATGTCGAGGCCCACCGCCTCGCCCAGCGTCCGGGCAAAGATGCGCAGCACCTCGTCGCCACCGTCATGGCCCAGCGTGTCGTTGATCCGCTTGAAATGATCAATATCCGCCAGGATCAGCGTCTGCGGACCGCTCCGCCCGATCGCCTGTTCCAGGAAGGCGCGGCGGTTGAACAGCCCGGTCAGCGGATCGGTATCGGCCAGACGGCGCGCCACCCGTTCGTCGGCGCGCGCCAGATCGCGTTCGCGGCTGAGCAGGTAGATGCGATAGGCGACGCCCAGGCTGGCGATCAGCGCCTCAACCCCCATCGACAACACGGTCGACTGGTCGATCCAGGGCCGCCACTCGATCAGGTGCAGCGCGTTGAGTACCCGGAACATCGCCAGCCCGATCGGCGTGCCCCAGGCGATGGCGAAGGCCCACAGGAAATTGCTCCGCCGCCGCCAGGCCCGCGCCAGCACCGCGATCAGGAAGATCAGCAGCACCATGAAGCCCATCAGCACCGCCTGATCCAGTGCGATGATCCAGCGCGGAGCGAGCAGCGCGAAGGCGATGTTGGGAATGGCGATCAGGATGAAACAGATCACCGCCATGCGGTCGAGCCAGCCTGAGAACACCTTCCGTTCGAAGAAATGGCGCGAGAAGATGACCAGGGTCATCGCGACCCCGCCCAGCATGATCGCGTTCCATCGATGCCGCTCGTTATTGTCGAGCCAAGGCAGCCACTGGCCGATCAGCCCCGAGGAGGACAGGGTATAGCCGGTGATGAAGAACAGCAGCAGGCAATAGACCGGCTGGAGCGGCTGGCGGAGCGCTGGCCACAGGGCCATGTTGTACACCGCCAGGCCGACCACGACGCCGATGATGACGCCATAGATCAGTCCGAGCGAGGACTCGACCGCCAGCATGTCGGCATGGATGCCGATCCGGGCGCCGCGCACGACGCCGCGCATATTGGCCGCGCCGTGTGCTTCCCACAGGATCCGCACGGGCCGGGTCCCCTCATGGGGCAGGGGCACCGCGATCATCGGGCCGAGCAGCAGATAGGGGGCAGTCGTCGCGCTGGTGAAGGCGACGGTACGGATTTTCCCATCGGCATACAGGATGTGCAGCGCCGTCGCGTCCTGCCACGTGCTGGCGAAGCTGACGGCCAGGCGGTCGCGAAGGTCGCCCGCCACCGGCGGCAGCGGTTGCGAGAGGACCCAGAAATCGCCGACGCCATAGGCGGACTGGTCGCCGGTGCAATCGAAACCGCGCGGCTGGGTCAGTTGGGTGCGGGCATCGTCGCCCGCGCGGATCGGGCGAATACAGGTGGTCAGGCTCTGGCCGACCTGGGCCTGGGCGTCCGCCAACGGCCACAGAACTGCCAGCACCGCCAGCAGCAACGCGCCTATCGTGATCGGCCAAGCGCCCTTCATGTGGTCCATCTGTCTGTGAAAGGCCGAAAATAGAGTTAACGGCGGCGTAACACAGATTGCATGTATCACCGCGCCTCATGGATGAGACAGCCTAAAATGCACATGAAAAGGGCCGGGTGTCGCCACCCGGCCCTTCTTCAATCGTCACCATTTTGGTGCAGTCGATCAGTTTGCGTCGATCGCGGCAGGCTTGCCACCCTTCTTGCGCGGCTTCTTGGGCGCCGCCGGTTCGATCGCGAAGGACAGCGCGCCGTCCTTCATCTTCACCGTCACTTCGCCGCCATGGACCAGCTTGCCGAACAACAGTTCCTCCGCCAGCGGCTGCTTGATCTTCTCCTGGATCAGGCGGCCCATCGGACGCGCGCCATACAGACGGTCATAGCCCTTTTCGGTGAGCCAGCTCTTCGCCGCCTCGTCCAGGCTGATATGGACGTGACGGTCGGCCAGCTGGAGTTCGAGCTGGAGGATGAACTTGTCCACCACTCGCGCCACGACCTCGGGCGGCAGGTAGCCGAAGGGCACGATCGCATCCAGGCGGTTGCGGAATTCCGGCGTAAACATCTTCTGCACCGCCTGCTCGTCCTCGCCCTCGCGGGTGAGAGTGCCGAAGCCGACCGTCTCGCGCGCCATGTCGGCGGCTCCCGCATTGGTCGTCATGATCAGGATCGTGTTGCGGAAATCGACCGTCTTGCCGTGGTGATCGGTCAGCTTCCCATTGTCCATCACCTGCAACAGGATGTTGAACAGATCGGGATGCGCCTTCTCGATCTCGTCGAGCAGCAGCACCGAATGCGGATTCTGGTCGACCGCATCGGTCAGCAGACCGCCCTGATCATAACCGACATAGCCCGGGGGGGCACCGATCAGGCGGCTGACCGAGTGACGCTCCATATATTCGGACATGTCGAACCGCTGGAGCGGAATGCCCAGGATCGTCGCCAGCTGGCGCGCGACCTCGGTCTTGCCGACGCCGGTGGGGCCGGTGAACAGATAGTTGCCGATCGGCTTGTCCGGATCGCGAAGGCCCGCCCGGCTGAGCTTGATCGCCGAGGACAGATTCTCGATCGCAGCGTTTTGGCCGAACACCACGCGCTTCAGGTCGGTTTCCAGCGTTTCCAGCTGCTGGCGGTCGTCGGTCGACACGCTTTTCGGCGGGATGCGCGCCATGGTGGCGATCACGGCCTCGATCTCCTTGGGCGTGATCGTCTTCTTGCGCTTGCTGACCGGCACCAGCATCTGCATCGCGCCGACCTCGTCGATCACGTCGATCGCCTTGTCGGGCAGCTTGCGGTCGTTGATGTAGCGCGCCGACAGCTCGACCGCCGACTTGATCGCATCGGGGGTGTACTTGACCTGATGGTGATCCTCGAACGCCGAGCGGAGCCCTGCCAGGATCTTGATCGTATCCTCGATCGTCGGTTCGTTCACGTCGATCTTCTGGAACCGGCGCAGCAGGGCGCGGTCCTTTTCGAAGTGATTGCGGAACTCCTTATAGGTGGTCGAGCCGATGCAGCGGATCGTGCCGCCCGACAGAGCGGGCTTGAGCAGGTTCGACGCATCCATCGCCCCGCCGCTGGTCGCGCCAGCGCCGATGACGGTGTGGATCTCGTCGATGAAGAGCACCGCGTGGGGCAGCTTCTCCAGTTCGTTGACGACCGCCTTGAGCCGCTCCTCGAAATCGCCGCGATACCGCGTGCCCGCCAGCAGCGCGCCCATGTCGAGCGAATAGATGACGGCGTTGAGCAGCACCTCGGGAACGTCGCCCTCGACGATCTTGCGCGCCAGGCCTTCCGCGATGGCGGTCTTGCCCACACCGGGATCGCCCACATAGAGCGGGTTGTTCTTCGACCGGCGGCACAGGATCTGGACGGTACGGTCCACCTCGGGGCCGCGCCCGATCAGCGGATCGACCTTGCCGATCTTGGCCTTTTCGTTGAGGTCGACGGTGAACTGCTTGAGCGCGCTTTCCGCCTTGCCCTTCTCAGGCGCTTTGGCGGGCTTTTCCTCCTCGACCCCCTTGGGCGGGGTGGATTCGCTCGTCGCGCCGCCCTTGCCGACGCCGTGGCTGATGAAGCTGACGGCATCCAGGCGGCTCATGTCCTGCTGCTGCAGGAAATAGACGGCGTAGGATTCACGTTCGGAGAACAGCGCGACCAGCACGTTCGCGCCGGTCACTTCGTCGCGGCCCGACGACTGGACGTGCAGGATCGCGCGCTGGACCACGCGCTGGAACCCGCTGGTGGGGGAGGGGTCGGTCGCCGCCTCGACCTTCAGCGCGTCGAGTTCGGTGTCGAGATACTGGGCGACCGTCGCCTTCAACTCGCCCGTGTCGACATGGCAGGCTTCCATCACCTTGGAGGCGTGTTCGTCGTCGATCAGCGCGAGAAGCAGGTGCTCCAGCGTGGCATATTCGTGGCGCCGCACGGTCGCGGCTTCCAGCGCCTTGTGAAGCGTGGTCTCGAGCGCGGGGGCGAAAGATGGCATCTACGATACTCCTTCCGAAGCGCCATGGACTGACGCCTCGTTTCGACCAATGTCGGGACGGGGAGGCCCGGCATCAAGCGGGTGTAACGCGCGGCCGCTGAACAAAGCGTATCGCGCGAAGCAAAAAACATTGTGCGACGAATAGGGGGCCGCCCGGGTGCATGCGCGCCGGGTGAGGCCCGCCCGCGTCACCGCTTGAAGAGCGCGTCGGCGCTGGCGCGGTGGAGCGTGGCGCGCTCCATATGGCGGCGGGTCCGCGCGATCTCCTGCTCCAGCACCGCGATCCGCGTCTCCAACTCGGCGAGCGAGAGCGGATCGAGATCGGTCTGGACCAATGCGGCCAGGGCGTCGGGAAGGCGGATCGGAGAATCGTCCTGTTCCATAATGGGATGCAGCGTTGACCCGGTGGCCGCCGATGTCAATAACGGTGCGACGAGAGCCGACGATGGGGGATGGCAGCCGGTGCACACGTTTGGCGAGGGAATGGGGATCGGCGATATCCCGACGACGATGACCGCCATCGACCCCGAAGAGGCGGGCGGTCCCGAGGTGCTGGTGCCTGTCCGGCGCCCGACGCCCAGTCCGGGCGCGGGCGAGGTGCTGATCCGCGTCGCCGCCGCCGGGGTGAATCGGCCCGACGTCATGCAGCGCCAGGGCCTTTACCCGCCGCCGCCGGGCGCCCCCTCGATCCCGGGGCTGGAAATCGCGGGCCAGATCGTCGCGGTCGGTGAGGGCGTGGGGCCGGAAATGCTCGGCCAGCCGGTCTGTGCGCTGATCGGCGGCGGCGGCTATGCCGAATATGCGGTGGCGGTCGCCGACCATTGCCTGACCGTCCCCCATGGACTGTCGATGGTGCAGGCCGCCGCCCTTCCCGAGACGCTGTTCACCGTGTGGACCAACGTCTTCGAGCGCGCCTATGCCGACCAGGGCGATACGCTGCTGGTGCATGGCGGGACCAGCGGTATTGGCACCATGGCGATCCTGCTGGGCCGCATCTTCGGGCTGACGGTGATCGTCACGGCGGGCTCGGACGAGAAATGCGCGGCGGCCGAAAAGCTGGGCGCGGCCAAGGCGATCAACTACAAGGCGGTCGATTTCGTCGAGGCGGTGAAGGACTTCACCGAGGGGCGCGGCGTCGACATCGTGCTCGACATGGTCGGCGGCGATTATGTGCCGCGCAACCTGAAATGTCTGGCCGAGGATGGCCGCCACGTCTCGATCGCGGTGCAGCGGGGCGCCAAGGCCGAAATCTCGATCTGGGAGATCATGCGCCGCCGCCTGATCCTGACCGGCTCGACGCTGCGCGGGCGGGACCGGGATTTCAAGGCGATGGTCGCCGACGAATTGTCGCGGCTGGTCTGGCCGCATGTCGAGGAGGGGCGGTTGCGCCCGGTCATCGATCGCAGCTTCCCGCTGGCCGAGGCCGCCGAGGCGCATCGTCGGATGGAGGCGGGCGACCATCTGGGCAAGATCGTCCTGACGATGGACGGGGCGGCGGACGGGGCGGCCGCCGACTAACCGGGACGCCGGTCTTGATCCCGCTGCAAAAGATTGCAACGGATCGCACGACCGGATCGGCCGTCTCCCCGCGCCGAGTCCATGGGGGATGGCGATGGTGCAGCGTGGTGGCCGGATCGGGCTGGTTTGCATGGGTCTGGCGACCGGATTGGCGATGGCCGCTCCGGCCCGAGCGCAGTCGGCCCGCGACCTGCTGACCCAGGCGTCGTTCGGCGATTCCGACGAGGCGAGCGCGCTGCGCCGGGTGTCGGGTGCCTATATGGTGGCGGCCAATGCCCTGAAGCGGACGCCGGACGATCACGAATCCCTGCTGATGCGGGCCACTGCACTCGGCTACCGCGCCAAGCTGACCGGCAATCGCAGCGACGCGATCACCGCCCGCCGCCAGTTCGAGGCGCTGGTCGCGCAGAATCCGCGCGATGCCGAGGCGCAACTCGCGCTGGGCGCCTGGCATATCGGCGCGGTCAAGAAACTGGGGGCGATCATGGGTCGCGCGGCGCTGGGCGCGCAGAAGGGCGTCGGCTTCGCCTCGCTCGACCGGGCGATCGCGCTGGGCGGCGACCGGGCGCTGTTTCCGGGACTGTCGGCGCTGCTGCGGCTGGAGCTGGACCCGCGCGACGCGCGCGGGCGGACCCTGGCGGAGGCGGCGGTGCGCGCCGGGACGGTGACGCCGATCGACCGGATCCTGCAACGCGCCTGCGCCGCCATCCTGACCTCGCTGCGCACCGGCGACGTGGCGAAGACGCGGGCGCTGGCCTCGCAATCGCTGCCTTTCGGGCGATTCGACGACGACAACTGACCGGCTGGACGCGGGCGTCGCCAACGTCTATCGCGCCATGTCCCGGCAGTTTGTGGCAGCGCACCTTGCTCTCGGGGACGGCTTTCATTAGATTTGTCGCAGCTACGGCCGCTCCGATGAGGGGCGGCTCTTTTATTTTCCGACTGGAGTGATCCCCGTGGCCCAGCCGCTCATGCCCCATGCGACCGCTTCCTGGCTGGTCGACAATACGTCGCTCTCGTTCGAGCAGATCGCGGATTTCTGCGGCCTCCACATCCTGGAAGTCCAGGCGATCGCCGACGACACGGCGGCGACCAAGCTGACCGGCCGTGACCCCGTGCGTGCGCACGAGCTGAACCAGAGCGAGATCGAGAAGGCGCAGGCCAACCCCGATTACCGCATGAAGATGACCAAGGGCCCCGAACAGGTCCGCCGCACCAAGGGCCCGCGCTACACGCCGGTCAGCAAGCGGCAGGACAAGCCGGACGGCATCGCCTGGATCATTCGCAACCACCCGGAAATCTCGGACGGCGCGATCTCGAACCTGATCGGCACGACCCGCACGACGATTGCCGCGATCCGCGACCGCAGCCACTGGAACATCGCCAACATCACCCCGAAGGACCCGGTGACCCTGGGCCTGACCACCCAGCGCGAGCTGGACTCGGCGGTGGCCAAGGCGGCCAAGGCGACCGGCGGCAATGCCGAGGCGCAGCCGACCGACACCCGTCTGGAAGGCGACCGCGAAGCCCTGCTCGCCTCGCTGCGCGCCGAGCGCGAACAGCAGAGCCGCGACGTCGACTCGGTCGGCCATCATGACGATGTGATCGACCCGCACTCACTGTTCCGCAGCTGAGCGCCGGCGACAGCTCGACGAAAAGGGGCGCCCACCATGGCGGTGGGTGCCCCTTTTGCATTTGGGGGAACGGCGTCTCCCCAGCCCCGTTGAACGGGCCAAAGGAGACCATGCATGTCCGAGCAGGAAAAGCCCTTCGACCATGATCGCGGCCATAGCGGCCAAGGCTATCACCGCGACGATGAGCGGGCGATGGGGCGTGCGGAACCCTCGGGCAGCGTGACCACCACACCCCCCGCGCCGGGAGAGGGCAATACGGATACGTCGCTGCCGGACGACAACGGCAAGCGCGCCACCGTCGATCCGAAGACGGGGGAGGTGCATGGCAGCGGGGCAGGGGCCGGTGGCGGCAATCGCGGCGACGAGATCGACGAAGTAGACCCCGCGACTCCGCCAGGTGTCGGGCCGCGCCCGGTAAACTGACAATCCTCCCCGCTCGCGGGGAGGGGGACCGCCGCGAAGCGGTGGTGGAGGGGGTGTACCGCAAGGGGTGTCCTGTGCGGAGGCCCCCCTCCGTCAGACCTGCGGTCTGCCACCTCCCCGTTCCGGGGAGGATGTACACGGAACGACGGCCACCGCGTAAGCAGTGTCGGGTAATCCGTCGATGTCATGAAAAGTGGCAGGAGTGCACGGACTCGAACCGTGGGCCCTCGGTTTTGGAGACCGATGCTCTACCAACTGAGCTACACTCCTGCGAGGCGGCCGCCATTAGCCCGGCTGATCGGGCGGGACAAGGCCAAATTTGCGATTTTCGCAAATCGTCCCGAAAGAGCAGGGGAGCGCCCTCTCGCGTCGACATTGACCATCGGCCGACTCCCGCGTATAGCCCGCCGCTGCACGAAGGGGATTTCTCGGGATTCGGGACTTATCCGTCGGGCAAGCTTGAACATTGCTGGATGCGAATAGGGCCGGGCGAAAGCCACGATGGCCCCTTTTTGTATTCCGAAGTGCTGTGATGGCTCCAGCAAAGTAACCTCATGGAAAGGTGAAGGCTTCAATGCCGACGATCAACCAGCTGGTCCGCAAGGGCCGCGAACTGCAGAAGGCCAAGTCCAAGGTCCCTGCAATGGAGCAGAACCCGCAGAAGCGCGGCGTTTGCACCCGTGTCTACACGACGACCCCGAAGAAGCCGAACTCGGCGCTTCGCAAGGTGGCCAAGGTCCGTCTGACCAACAGCCGCGAAGTCATTTCGTACATCCCGGGCGAAGGCCATAACCTGCAGGAGCACTCGGTCGTGCTCATCCGCGGCGGCCGTGTGCGCGACCTTCCCGGCGTGCGCTACCACGTGCTGCGCGGCGTTCTCGACACGCAGGGCGTGAAGGATCGCAAGCAGTCCCGCTCGAAGTACGGCGCGAAGCGTCCGAAGTAAGCCGGTCGGGCCTCTGCCGAGGCTCCTCGACCATCAAAGGCTGAAGTTTTGTAAGGAAATACGAGAATGGCTCGTCGTCGTCGTCCCGAAAAGCGGGAAATTCTGCCGGACCCCAAGTTCGGAGATGAGGTCCTGTCGAAGTTCATGAATTCGGTCATGCTGGACGGTAAGAAGTCCGTGGCCGAAGCCATCGTTTACGGTGCTCTGGAAACCGTCGAGACGCGCGCCAAGCGCGATCCGATCGGCGTGTTCCACGATGCGCTGAACAACATCAAGCCGGGCATCGAAGTCCGTTCGCGCCGCGTCGGCGGTGCGACCTACCAGGTTCCGGTTGAAGTCCGTCCGGAGCGTGCCCAGGCTCTGGCCATCCGTTGGCTGATCGGCGCGTCGCGCGCCCGTTCGGAGAACACGATGGCCGCCCGTCTGTCGGGTGAGCTGATGGACGCCGCGAACAACCGCGGCAACGCGGTCAAGAAGCGCGAAGATACGCACCGCATGGCGGAAGCGAATCGCGCCTTCTCGCACTACCGCTGGTAAGGGTCTTGCGGCGGACCGGATATATTTCCGGTCTGCCGCAACCTTTTCAGGGTGCGGTGCCGGCGGTCTTCCGCTGGTCACGCAAACAGCCTATATAAGGGGGAGCCGGGCCAACCGGCTCCCCCCTACGCTTGAGGAAGATCGATCATGGCCCGCAGCCATCCGCTCGAGAAGTATCGCAACATCGGCATCATGGCGCACATCGATGCCGGCAAGACGACCACGACCGAGCGCATTCTTTATTACACCGGCAAGTCCTACAAGATCGGCGAAGTGCACGAAGGCACCGCCACCATGGACTGGATGGAGCAGGAGCAGGAGCGCGGCATCACGATCACGTCGGCCGCGACGACCTGTTTCTGGAATGACAACCGCATCAACATCATCGACACCCCCGGGCACGTCGACTTCACCATCGAAGTGGAGCGTTCGCTCCGCGTGCTCGACGGGGCGGTCGCCTGCTTCGACGGCGTGGCGGGTGTTGAGCCGCAGTCGGAAACCGTGTGGCGTCAGGCCGACAAGTACGGCGTGCCGCGCATGTGCTTCGTCAACAAGCTCGACCGCACCGGCGCCGACTTCTATTTCTGCGTGAACTCGATCATCGAGCGTCTCGGCGCGCGTCCGGCGGTCCTGTATCTGCCGATCGGCATCGAGGGCGGCTTCAAGGGTCTTGTCGACCTGGTCGAGAACCGCGCGATCATCTGGCTCGAAGAGTCGCTGGGCGCGAAGTTCGAATATCAGGACATCCCTGAAGAGCTGGCCGAGAAGGCTGCGAAGTATCGCAGCGACCTGATCGAAATGGCCGTCGAGCAGGACGACGCCGCGATGGAAGCGTATCTGGAAGGCAATGAGCCGACCGTCGCCGAACTCAAGGCGCTGATCCGCAAGGGCACGCTGGAAATGGCGTTCGTCCCCGTGGTCTGCGGCTCGGCGTTCAAGAACAAGGGCGTGCAGCCCCTGCTCGACGCGGTCATCGATTATCTGCCTAGCCCGCTCGACGTTCCGGCCATCAAGGGCGTGAAGCTCGACGGCGAGACGCCGGACGAGCGTCCTTCGTCGGACACCGAGCCCTTCTCGGCGCTGGCGTTCAAGATCATGAACGACCCGTTCGTCGGTTCGCTGACCTTCGCCCGCATCTATTCGGGCAAGCTCGAGACCTCGTCGCAGGTCCTGAACTCGGTCAAGGACAAGAAGGAAAAGATCGGCCGCATGCTGCTGATGCATGCGAACAGCCGTGAGGACATCCAGGAAGCCTATGCGGGCGACATCGTCGCGCTGGCGGGCCTCAAGGATACCACGACCGGTGACACGCTCTGCGCGCAGAACGCCCCGATCATCCTGGAGCGCATGGAATTCCCCGAGCCCGTGATCGAGCTGTCGGTGGAGCCGAAGACCAAGGCCGACCAGGAGAAGATGGGCGTCGCGCTCAATCGTCTCGCTCGCGAGGACCCCTCGTTCCGCGTGACCTCGGACGCCGAGTCGGGCCAGACCATCATCAAGGGCATGGGCGAGCTCCATCTCGAGATCCTGGTCGACCGCATGAAGCGCGAGTTCAAGGTCGAGGCGAACGTCGGTGCGCCGCAGGTGGCGTATCGCGAATACCTCAAGAAGCCGGTCGACATCGACTACACGCACAAGAAGCAGTCGGGCGGCACCGGCCAGTTCGGCCGCGTCAAGGTCAAGCTGACCCCGGGCGAGCGTGGTTCGGGCTTCGTCTTCAAGGACGAGATCAAGGGCGGTAACATTCCGAAGGAATATATCCCCGCGATCGAGAAGGGCTTCCGTGAGACCGCGGAAACCGGTTCGCTGGTCGGCTTCCCGATCATCGACTTCGAAGTCCTGCTGTATGACGGTGCGTACCACGACGTCGACTCGTCGGCGCTGGCGTTCGAAATCTGTGCCCGCGGCGCCATGCGCGAAGCGGCCCAGAAGTCGGGCATCACGCTGCTCGAGCCGGTCATGAAGGTCGAAGTCGTGACCCCGGAAGACTATCTGGGCGACGTCATCGGCGACATGAACAGCCGTCGTGGCCAGATTCAGGGCACCGATACGCGCGGCAACGCGCAGACGGTCGAGGCGATGGTCCCGCTGGCGAACATGTTCGGCTATGTGAACGCGCTCCGCTCGTTCACCCAGGGCCGTGCGCAGTACTCGATGCAGTTCTCGCACTATGACGAAGTGCCGCAGAACGTTGCGGACGAGGTCAAGGCGAAGATGGCCTAATGGCGTCCGTCGCGCTCCCGGGGCAACCCGGGGCGCGACGATGCTAGGGGCTGGCAATCGCTTCAAACACCCGCTATGGGGCCGCGTTCGCGTGGCCTCGGATGCGGCACCGAATTCGATTCAGAAGGTAGGAAAATGGCAAAGGCAAAATTCGAGCGGAACAAGCCGCACCTCAACATCGGCACCATCGGCCACGTCGACCATGGCAAGACCTCGCTGACCGCGGCGATCACCAAGGTTCTGGCGGACAACGTCGCCGGCAACGCGGCGGTGGACTTCGCGAACATCGACAAGGCTCCGGAAGAGCGTGAGCGCGGCATCACCATCTCGACCGCGCACGTCGAGTATGAGACCGAATCGCGCCATTATGCGCACGTCGACTGCCCGGGCCACGCCGACTATGTGAAGAACATGATCACCGGCGCGGCGCAGATGGACGGCGCCATCCTGGTCGTGTCGTCGACCGACGGCCCGATGCCGCAGACCCGCGAGCACATCCTGCTCGCCCGCCAGGTCGGCGTGCCCGCGATGGTCGTGTTCATGAACAAGGTCGACCTGGTCGACGACGAGGAAATCCTCGAGCTGGTCGAGCTGGAAATCCGCGAGCTGCTCAGCTCGTACGAATTCCCGGGCGACGACATCCCCGTCGTCAAGGGTTCGGCGACCTGCGCGCTGTCGGGTTCGAACGACAAGTTTGGCAAGGATGCCGTTCTCGAGCTGATGAAGCAGGTCGACGAATATATCCCGCAGCCGGAGCGTCCGCTCGACAAGCCGTTCATGATGCCGATCGAAGACGTGTTCTCGATCTCGGGTCGCGGCACCGTCGTCACCGGCCGCGTCGAGACCGGCATCGTCAAGGTTGGTGAAGAAGTCGAGATCGTCGGCATCAACAACACCCGCAAGACGACCGTCACCGGCGTTGAAATGTTCCGCAAGCTGCTCGACTCGGGCCAGGCCGGCGACAACATCGGCGCGCTGATCCGTGGCGTGGCGCGTGACGAAGTCGAGCGTGGTCAGGTTCTGGCCAAGCCGGGTTCGATCACCCCGCACACCGACTTCCAGTCGGAAGTGTACGTCCTGTCGAAGGAAGAAGGCGGCCGTCACACCCCGTTCTTCGCGAACTACCGTCCGCAGTTCTACTTCCGCACGACCGACGTCACCGGCACCGTCGAGCTGCCTGAGGGTACCGAGATGGTCATGCCGGGCGACAACGTCGCTCTCGGCGTGAAGCTGATCGCTCCGATCGCCATGGACATCGGTCAGCGCTTCACTATCCGTGAAGGCGGCCGTACCGTCGGCGCGGGCGTCGTCAGCTCGATCGACAAGTAAGTCTCGGGCGAAAGCCTGAAACTTCTTCGGAATGGGCCGGCCCCGGCGACGGGGTCGGCCTTTTTTGTTTTTGTCTGGGGTCGATGACGCAACGCCCTCGCTCTCCCGCCGGGAGAGGGAAGGGGTCGGCCAACTCCCCCACCTCCGTTCGCACTGAGCGAAGGCGAAGTGCACGCCCGGCGGCCCGACCAAAGCGTGGCCTTCGACTTCGCTCAGGCTGAACGGAGGGCGGGGTTTGGGGCAATCGCCGCCCGGTTCCGTCCCCTCCAACAAAAACCGGTCGCCACCCCTTGCGGGCCCCGGTCCATATGCGTATAGGCACACGCCTTGAGGGAATCGGCTGGCACCGGAAACACCGGAGTCGGCCTTTTGCTTTTAGTGAGGGCAGGGTGGTTCGCCGCTCCTGTCGTAACCCAGAGTTTGTTTCGGCCCAGGGTCGCCTTCACGGCGGATGGTCGAGTGCCCGGTCGGACAGCCGATCGCACTTGCCGTTCGTCATGGTCGCGAGCCGAAAGCCCGCTCTTTCGCATCGGTAGGGATCATGGACAGCAATATCCGCATTCGTCTGAAGGCGTTCGACCATCGCGTGCTCGATCAGGCCACTGGCGACATCGCCGACACCGCACGCCGCACCGGCGCGCTCATCCGCGGTCCGATCCCGCTTCCGACGCGCATCGAGAAGTTCACGGTCAACCGTGGTCCGCACATCGACAAGAAGTCGCGCGAGCAGTTCGAGGTCCGCACCTACAAGCGGATGCTGGACATCGTGCAGCCGACCCCGCAGACCGTCGATGCGCTGATGAAGCTCGACCTCGCCGCAGGTGTTGATGTCGAGATCAAGCTGGCGTAAGAGGGCCAGCATTCCCGTGGTCGACGATTCCGTCCCACGGGATTTTGGCGTTTCTCCGGCCTGAAGCTTCCGGAAAAACGCGCCGAGGTCGCTCCCGTGATCCGGCACTCTTTAGGGATACCGCCCGGTGGTTTCGCGCAAGCGAGATGGTGCCGGGGCAGCGTCCCCCGTCTGATCGGCTTGCCGGTCGCCAGCCCGGGACGGGGGCTCGTTTCGCTTTAATCGGGCTGGATATGCCCCCCTTGAATGGTTCTTGGGGGCCTCTGTCGAGGAAGGAACAGGATCATGCGTACCGGCGTGATCGCGAAGAAGCTGGGGATGACCCGCCTGTTCCAGGACGATGGTCGGCACGTGCCGGTCACCGTCCTGGCGCTTGAAGGCGTACAGGTCGTCGCTCGCCGCGAGATGGATCGTGACGGCTACACCGCCGTCCAGCTTGGTGCAGGTGTCGCCAAGACCAAGAATGTTGCCAAGCCGCAGCGTGGCCACTTCGGCAAGGCCGAAGTCGAGCCCAAGCAGGTGCTGGTCGAGTTCCGCGTGAACGAAGACGGCCTGCTGGACGTTGGCGCGGAAATCTCCGCCGACCATTTCGTCCCCGGCCAGTATGTCGATATCCAGGGTCGTACCCAGGGTAAGGGCTTTGCCGGTGCGATGAAGCGCTGGAACTTCGGTGGTCTGCGGGCGACCCACGGCGTCTCGGTCTCGCACCGTTCGCATGGTTCGACCGGCAACCGTCAGGATCCGGGCCGCGTCTTCAAGAACAAGAAGATGGCCGGTCACATGGGCGACAAGAACCGCACGCAGCAGAACCTGGAAATCGTGTCGACCGACGTCGAGCGCGGCCTGATCTTCGTCAAGGGCTCGGTGCCCGGCTCGAAGGGTGGCTGGCTGATCGTCAAGGACGCGGTCAAGGTTTCGCGCCACGCGGACGCCCCGTTCCCCGCCAGCATCAAGGCGGCCGCCAACAACAACGCTTCTGCCGAGCCTGCTCCGGAAGCCACCGAGAGCCAGGAGGGCTAAGTCGTGAAGGTCAAGGTTCAATCCTTCGCCGGCACCGACGCCGCGGACATCGAGCTCAACGACGAGGTCTTCGGCCTCGATCCGCGCGCCGACATCCTGCACCGCGTTGTGACCTGGCAGCTGGAAAAGCGTCGCGCCACCGCGCGCGGCACCCGTGAGCGCGCCGATGTCGCCCGTTCGGGCAAGAAGCTCGGTCGCCAGAAGGGCGGCGGTGTCGCTCGTCACGGCGATCGTCGGGCCCCCGTCTTCATCGGCGGTGGTAAGGCGCACGGCGCCCGCGTCCGCGACTTCAATCCGGGTCTGAACAAGAAGGTTCGTGCTCTGGGTCTGAAGATGGCGCTGTCGAGCCATGCCAAGGCCGGTTCGCTGATCGTGATGAACGATCTGGCGGTCGCTGGTAACAAGACGAAGACGCTGCAGGGCGATCTGGCGAAGCTCGGCTTCGGCAAGACCGCGCTGGTCATCGATGGCGACGCCGTCGAGACGTCGTTCGCACTGGCCGCAGGCAACCTGAAGGAAATCAACGTCCTTCCGGCCGCCGGCGCCAATGTCTACGACATTCTGAAGCATGACACCCTGGTGCTGACGCGCTCGGCTGTCGAAAAGCTGGAGGCCCGTTTCCATGGCTAAGCAGCAGAAGGCGGTCGATCCGCGTCATTACGACGTGATCGTTGCGCCGCACATCACCGAGAAGGCGACGCTCCTGAGCGAGCAGAACGCCGTGGTGTTCAAGGTCGCCCCCGGTGCCACCAAGCCCGAGATCAAGGCGGCCGTCGAGGCTCTGTTCGACGTGAACGTCACCGGCGTGAACACGATCGTCCAGAAGGGCAAGACGAAGCGTTGGAAGGGTGCTCCCTACCAGCGTTCCGACATGAAGAAGGCGATCGTCACCCTCAAGGACGGTCAGTCCATTGACGTGACGACGGGGATCTGAGGCGATGGCACTCAAGCATTATAACCCGACGAGCCCGGCCCGCCGCGGCCTGATCCTCGTCGACCGTTCGGCGCTCTGGAAGGGCGCGCCCGTCAAGGCGCTCACCGAAGGCAAGCGCAAGACCGGCGGCCGCAACAACAAGGGCCATGTGACCAGCCGCGGCATCGCGGGCGGCCACAAGCAGCGCTATCGCTTCATCGACTTCAAGCGTCGCCAGTGGGACGTCGAGGGCACCGTGGAGCGGATCGAATATGATCCCAACCGCACCGCCTTCATCGCGCTCATCAACTATGGCACCGACGAAGCCGGCAAGGTCGACCAGTCCTACATCATCGCGCCCCAGCGTCTCGCTGTCGGCGACAAGGTGATCGCGGGCAAGAAGACCGACGTGAAGCCTGGCAACGCCATGGAACTGGGCCAGATGCCGGTCGGCACGATCGTCCACAACGTCGAAATGAAGCCCGGCAAGGGTGGTCAGATCGCACGTTCGGCCGGCACCTATGTGCAGGTCGTGGGCCGCGACAAGGGCATGGTCATCGTCCGTCTGAACTCGGGCGAGCAGCGCTACATCCATGCGAACTGCATGGCGACCGTCGGCGCGGTTTCGAACCCCGACAACGGCAACACCAACCTGGCGAAGGCTGGTCGCAACCGTTGGAAGGGCCATCGCCCGCTGACCCGCGGTGTTGCGAAGAACCCGGTCGACCACCCGCACGGCGGTGGTGAAGGCCGGACCTCGGGCGGCCGTCATCCGGTCACCCCGTGGGGCAAGCCGACGAAGGGTGCGCGCACTCGTCACAACAAGGCGACGGACAAGATGATCATCCGTAGCCGTCACGCCAAGAAGAAGGGCTAACACGCAATGGCTCGTTCCGTTTGGAAGGGTCCTTTCGTGGACCTCCATCTCCTGAAGAAGGCCGAAGTGGCTCAGGATGCTGGCAACCGCGCAGGTCCGATCAAGACCTGGTCGCGTCGCTCGACCATCCTGCCGTCGTTCGTCGGTCTGACCTTCAACGTCTACAATGGTCGCAAGTTCGTTCCCGTCTCGGTGAACGAGGACATGGTCGGCATGAAGCTCGGTGAATTCGCGCCCACGCGCTACTTCCCCGGCCACGCTGCCGACAAGAAGGGTAAGCGCTGATGTCGAAGCCCGCATCCCCCCGCAAGGTCGGTGACAAGGAAGCGCTGTCGGTCGGCACGCAGATCCGTGGTTCGGCGCAGAAGCTGAACCTGGTTGCGGCGCTGATCCGCGGCAAGAAGGTCGGCGACGCGATGAACATCCTCGCCTTCTCGACGAAGGCGATGGCCGTCGACGCGCGCAAGATCCTGGCCTCCGCGATCGCCAATGCCGAGAACAATCACAACCTCGACGTCGACTCGCTCGTCGTCGCCGAGGCGTCGGTCGGCAAGTCGATCACCATGAAGCGTTTCGCGACGCGCGGCCGTGGCAAGTCCACCCGCATCCTGAAGCCGTTTTCGCGGCTCCGCATCGTCGTCCGCGAGCAGGAAGAAGCATAATGGGTCAGAAGAGCAATCCGATCGGCCTGCGTCTCCAGATCAACCGTACCTGGGACAGCCGCTGGTTCGCCGAAGGCCATGACTATGGCCGCCTGCTGCTGGAAGATCTGAAGATCCGCCAGTTCATCATGAAGACGCTGCCCCAGGCCGCGATCTCGAAGGTCGTCATCGAGCGTCCGGCCAAGCTGTGCCGCATCTCGATCTTCGCGGCGCGTCCGGGCGTGATCATCGGCAAGAAGGGCGCCGACATCGAGAAGCTTCGCAAGAAGCTGGGTTCGATGACCTCGTCCGACGTGTCGCTGAACATCGTCGAGATCCGCAAGCCCGAGATCGACGCCAAGCTCGTCGCGCAGGGCGTGGCCGACCAGCTGGAGCGCCGTATCGCGTTCCGCCGCGCCATGAAGCGTGCGGTGCAGTCGGCGCTCCGTCTGGGCGCCGAAGGCATCCGCATCACCTGCGGCGGCCGTCTGGGCGGCGCGGAAATCGCGCGTACCGAATGGTATCGCGAAGGCCGCGTTCCGCTGCACACGCTGCGTGCGAACGTCGACTATGCCGAAGCGCAGGCGCACACCGCTTATGGCGTGTGCGGCGTGAAGGTGTGGATCTTCAAGGGCGAGATCCTGGGTCATGATCCCATGGCGCAGGACCGGCTGATGATGGAGGCTCAGACCTCCGGCGTGCGCCCGGCGCGCGACGATCATCGCCGCTAAGGATCAAAGAACATGCTGCAACCAAAGCGCACCAAGTTCCGCAAGGCCTTCAAGGGCCGCATCCACGGCGATGCGAAGGGCGGCACCAGCCTGAACTTCGGTTCCTATGGCCTGAAGGCCATGGAGCCGGAGCGTATCACGGCTCGCCAGATCGAGGCGGCTCGCCGCGCGATCACGCGTCACATCAAGCGCCAGGGGCGTTTGTGGATCCGCATCTTCCCGGACGTTCCCGTCTCGTCGAAGCCCGCCGAAGTCCGCATGGGCTCGGGTAAGGGTTCGCCGGAATTCTGGGCCGCCCGCGTGAAGCCGGGTCGCATCCTGTTCGAACTCGACGGTGTCGACGGCCCGCTGGCCGCCGAGGCATTCGAGCGCGCCGCGATGAAGCTGCCCATCAAGACCAAGGTCGTTGCCCGCCTGGGCGACACCTCGCACCTCGGAGGCGAGTAATGGCCAAGACTGAATATACCGGCCAGAGCGACGACCAGCTCGTCGAGGCGCTGGGCAACCTGAAGCGTGAGCAGTTCAACCTGCGCTTCCAGGCGGCCACGAGCCAGCTCGAAAAGCCCAGCCGGGTCAAGGAAGTCCGTCGCGACATCGCGCGGATCAAGACCATCCAGGCGCAGCGCACCGCTGCGGCTGCCAAGTAAGGACCGAGACACATGCCGAAGCGCGTGCTGACCGGGGTGATTGTCTCGGACAAGACCGACAAGACGGTCGTCGTCAATGTGGAGCGGAAGGTTAAGCACCCCCTCTACGGCAAGATCATCCGTCGGTCGAAGAAGTATCATGCTCACGATGAGAGCAATGAGTACAAGGCCGGTGAGACGGTGCGGATCGAAGAGACCGCCCCGATCTCGAAGCTGAAGACCTGGAAGGTCGTCGAGCGGGTCGATACCCACATGACGCCGGAACGGGCCTCGGCCGAAGGCTGAACCTTTTGACGTCTGGCCCCGTCTCTCCGGACCGGAGGGGCGGGGTTTGGATGTGAAGGCGCCCTTCGGGGCAAAGAGCGGATTGGTCGAAAGCGGCGGGGCGACTCGCTTGCCTTTCGAGCCAGGAGTGGCTATGGGGCCTCTCCCCCTGGCGCGGACACCCGCGCCGGGGGTCGTTTTTTAAGGCGGGGTAGGGTCGGTATCCTCCCCCAGAAGAGAGAAGGAAGCGGATCCATGATCCAGATGCAGTCCAATCTCGACGTCGCTGACAACAGCGGCGCGAAGCGGGTGCAGTGCATCAAGGTGCTGGGCGGCTCGAAGCGCCGTACGGCATCGGTCGGCGACATCATCGTCGTCAGCGTCAAGGAAGCGCAGCCGCGTGGCCGCGTGAAGAAGGGCGACGTTCACCGCGCGGTGATCGTGCGTACCGCCAAGGACATCCGTCGCGCCGACGGTTCGGTGATCCGTTTCGACGGTAACGCCGCCGTGCTGGTCAACAAGAACGAGGAGCCGATCGGCACCCGTATCTTCGGCCCGGTCGTGCGTGAGCTTCGCGGCAAGAAGCACATGAAGATCATCTCGCTGGCGCCGGAGGTTTTGTAATGGCCGCTGCACGCATCAAGAAGGGTGACAAGGTCATCGTCCTGTCCGGCAAGGACAAGGGCAAGACCGGCACCGTGTCGCTGGCGATGCCGAAGGACGGCAAGGTCGTCGTGGACGGCGTCAACATCGCCACCCGTCACCGCAAGCCGACCCAGGCGAACCCGCAGGGTGGCCTGGAGCGCACCGCTGCTCCGCTGCACATCTCGAAGGTTGCGCACGTGACCGCCGATGGCAAGCCGACCCGCGTCCGTTTCGAGACGCAGGATGGCAAGAAGGTCCGCGTGGCCGTCAAGACCGGGGAGAAGATCGATGGCTGATTACAAGCCCCGCATGAAGGCTATCTATGATGATAGCATCGTCAAGGCGATGACCGACAAGTTCGGTTACAAGAACGTCAACGAGATCCCCCGGATCGAAAAGATCGTGCTCAACATGGGCGTGGGCGAAGCGACGCAGGACAAGAAGCGCGTCGACCAGGCCGCCTCCGAGATGGAGCTGATCGCGGGTCAGAAGCCCGTCATCACCAAGGCGAAGAAGTCGATCGCGCAGTTCAAGCTGCGTGAAGGCATGCCGATCGGTGTGAAGGTCACGCTGCGTCGCGAGCGTATGTACGAGTTCCTGGACCGTTTCATCACGATCGCGCTGCCGCGCGTTCGCGACTTCCGCGGCCTGAACCCGAAGTCCTTCGACGGTCGCGGCAACTATGCCTGCGGCATCAAGGAACAGATCATCTTCCCCGAAATCAACTATGACCGCATCGACAAGGTGCGCGGCATGGATGTGATCGTGACCACCTCGGCGAAGACCGACGACGAAGCGCGCGAGCTGCTCCGTCTCTTCGGCTTCCCGTTCCCCAAGGAAGACGCTGCCGACGAGAAGAAGGCGGCGTAACTGGACTGCCCCCTCTCCACGCCGGGGAGGGGGTCCTTACAGAAAGAGCTTAAGTCCATGGCGAAACTGAGTTCAATCAATAAGAACGAGAAGCGTCGTGCTCTCGTCAAGAAGTATGCGGGCAAGTACGCGAAGCTGAAGGCGATCGCGAACGACCAGAGCCTCGATGAGACCGAGCGTCTGATCGCGCGCCTCAAGATGGCCGAGATCCCCCGCAACGGCAATCCGACCCGTATCCGCAACCGTTGCGAGATCACCGGTCGCCCGCGTGCGTACTACCGCAAGTTCCGTCTCGCTCGCGTCATGCTGCGTGAACTGGCCAACAAGGGCCAGATCCCCGGTGTCACCAAGTCGAGCTGGTAAGGACCATTTGAGATGGCAGTGACCGATCCCCTGGGTGACTTGCTCACCCGCATCCGCAACGGCCAGCGCGCGCGCAAGGACTCCGTCCTGACGCCTGCGTCGAAGCTGCGCGTCCGCGTGCTCGACGTGCTTCAGCGCGAGGGCTATATCCGTGGCTACAGCGAAGAGCAGATGGGCCCCGCGGCCGGCATCCGCATCGAGCTGAAGTATTTCGAAGGCCAGCCCGCGATCAAGCATGTCGCGCGCGTGTCGAAGCCCGGCCGCCGTATCTATTCGGGCGCGCAGGACCTTCCCCGCGTTCGCAACGGCCTGGGCATCACCATCGTGTCGACGCCGCGTGGCGTTCTGTCGGACGCCGAAGCGCGTGAGCAGAACGTCGGTGGCGAAGTCCTGGCGGAGGTGTTCTGATGAGCCGCATCGGTAAGAAGGCGGTCCCGGTTCCGGCCGGCGTCACCGCGACCATCGCCGACAAGGTGCTGAGCGTGAAGGGTCCCAAGGGCACCCTCTCCATGCCGCTCGCCGACGAGATCACCTATGACGTCCAGGCGGACGCCATTGCGGTGCAGCCTGCCAACGCCACGAAGCGCGCCCGCGCGTTCTGGGGCATGCAGCGTACCATGGTGCAGAACCTCGTCACCGGCGTGACCGCAGGCTTCTCGAAGAAGCTGGTCATCACCGGCGTCGGCTACCGCGCCGCCGCGCAGGGCAAGACCCTGAAGCTGCAGCTCGGCTACAGCCACGACGTCAACATCGACGTGCCGGAAGGCCTTGAGGTGAAGACGCCGGACGCCACCACCGTCGAAATCAGCGGTGCGGACAAGCAGAAGGTCGGCCAGCTGGCCGCCGAGATCCGCCGCTGGCGCAAGCCCGAGCCTTATAAGGGCAAGGGCATCAAGTACGACGGCGAGTTCATCTTCCGCAAGGAAGGGAAGAAGAAGTAATGACCAAGGGTCTCTCTCTTTTCGAGAAGCGCCGTCGGCGCAACCGTACCGCGCTGCGTGCGCGTGCGGGCACCCGTCCGCGCCTGTCGGTGCATCGCTCGGGCAAGCACATCTATGCCCAGGTGATCGACGACGAGGCAGGTCGTACCGTGGCTTCGGCCTCGACGCTGGAAAAGGATGCACGCGGCCAGTCGGGCGCGAACATCGCAGCGGCGAGCGAAGTCGGCAAGCGCGTGGCCGAGAAGGCCAAGGCCGCCGGCGTCACGCAGGTCGTTTTCGACCGTGGCGGCTTCCTGTTCCACGGTCGCGTCAAGGCGCTGGCCGAGGCGGCACGCGAAGCGGGATTGGAGTTCTAATATGGCTGACGAGAACAACGTAGCCGTTGCCGGTGCCGAAGGCGCCGCGCAGGACGCGACCCAGGGTCGTGGTCCCCGGGGCGGCCGTGGCCGTGGTCCGGGCGGCGGTGATCGCGGCCGCGGCGGCCGTGACGGCAACCGTGGTCGTCGCGACGACCGTCGCGGTGGCACCGAGGAGCAGGGCGAAGAGCTGATCGAAAAGCTCGTCCACATCAACCGCGTCTCGAAGACCGTGAAGGGCGGTAAGCGTTTCGGCTTCGCCGCGCTCGTCGTGGTCGGCGACGGCAAGGGACGTGCGGGCTTCGGTCATGGCAAGGCGCGCGAAGTGCCGGAAGCCATTTCGAAGGCGACGGCTGCCGCCAAGAAGGCGATGGTCCGCGTTCCGCTGAAGGACGGTCGCACGCTGCATCATGATGGCAACGGCCATTTCGGTGCGGGCCGCGTGACGGTGCGTTCGGCCCCGCAGGGTACCGGCATCATCGCCGGTGGTCCGATGCGCGCCATCTTCGAATCGCTCGGCGTCGCCGACGTGGTGACGAAGTCGGTCGGCACGTCGAACCCGTACAACATGATCCGTGCCACCTTTGAAGCGCTGGGCGACCAGACTTCGCCGAAGGCGGTGGCGCAGCGTCGTGGCAAGAAGATCGCCGACCTGCTGGGTCGCGGTCACGGTGCCACCCAGCAGACTGCCGAGGCGGAAGCCGCGGCCGTCGTGGAGTAAGCGACCATGGCTACCATCAAAGTCAAGCAGACCGGTTCGCCGATCCGCCGCACCAAGGACCAGCGCGCGACCCTCGTCGGCCTGGGCCTGAACAAGATGCACAAGGTCTCCGAGCTTCAGGACAGCCCTGAAGTCCGCGGCATGATCCGCAAGGTGCAGCACATGGTTCAGGTGGTGGACTGAGGCTTGTCGTAAGACAGACTCACATCCGTCACATTGAACGGTGACAAACACGGGGAAGGGGGCTATGCGGCCCCCTTCCTTTTATCCAGCGGCCGTGATTCTTTCCGAGTGACGGCCATGCGCGAAACAAGCGAAAGCGAGTGCAAATCATGAAGCTGAACGAACTTTTCGACAACCAGGGTGCCCGCAAGTCCAAGATCCGCGTCGGTCGCGGTATCGGTTCGGGCAAGGGCAAGACCGGTGGTCGCGGCGTCAAGGGTCAGAAGAGCCGTGAGGGCGTGTCGATCGCGGGCTTCGAGGGCGGTCAGATGCCGCTCCACATGCGTCTGCCGAAGCGTGGCTTCAACAACATCTTCGCCAAGGACTATGCCGAGGTGAACCTAGGTGCCATCCAGAAGGCGATCGACTCGGGCAAGCTAAAGACCGACGGCACGATCGACCACGCCGCGCTGAAGGCCGCTGGCCTGGCCCGTGGCGGCAAGGACGGCGTGCGTCTGCTCGGCAAGGGCGAGCTGACCACCAAGCTGTCGTTCGTCGTGCAGGGCGTGTCGGCCTCGGCGCGTGAAGCGGTCGAGAAGGCCGGTGGTTCGGTCGACGTGCCGCACGTCGTGCCTGCCGCCGAGAAGGCCGCCGCGAAGAAGGGCCAGGCCCGCGCCGCGAAGCTCGCCGCCAAGGCCTGAACCGGATAAGATCCGCCGCTGTCACAGGGCTCAGGCTCGAATGACCGCGGCGGATTTTGCATCCGGGTTAGACAAGCGCGTCTTCGCGCCTATATGAGCGGCGGGGCGGTTCAAAACGCATCCCGCCGTTTTTCGTTTCCAGGATAACGCAACAGCTATGGCATCCGCAGCCGACCAGATGGCGCAAAGCATCAGCCTGGCGAAATTCGCCAAGGCCACCGACCTCAAGAAGCGGCTGTGGTTCACCATCGGCGCGCTGATCGTCTTCCGCCTGCTCAGCTATGTTCCGCTGCCGGGCGTCGACCCGACCGCGCTGGGCCTGCTGAGCCAGAAGACCACGGGCGGCGTGCTCGACTTCTTCAACACCTTCTCGGGCGGTTCGCTCAGCCGCATGTCGCTGATCGCGCTGGGCGTGATGCCGTACATCACGGCGTCGATCGTCGTGCAGCTCGCGACCTCGCTGAGCCCGCAGCTCGCCGCCATCAAGAAGGAAGGCGAGAGCGGCCGTAAGAAGCTGAACCAGTATACCCGCTACGGTACGGTGCTGCTGACCGCGATCCAGGGCTATTTCATCGCCGTGGGTCTCGAGACGCTGGGCGCCAGCCAGGGCATCCAGGCGGTGATCGAACCGGGCATGACCTTCCGCATCGCGGCGGTCATCTCGCTGATCGGCGGTACGATGTTCCTGATGTGGCTGGGTGAGCAGATCACCAGCCGCGGTATCGGCAACGGCGTGTCGCTGATCATCATGGCGGGCATCGTCGCGCATCTGCCGACCACGCTCGTCAACCTGCTCGAGGGCGGCCGTACCGGCAGCATCGATCCGGTCCGTCTGATCGGCATCATCGTCGCGGTCGTCGTCCTCGTCCTGTTCATCTGCTTCATGGAGCGCGCGCAGCGCCGTATCCTGATCCAGTATCCGAAGCGCGCGACGCAGCGCGGGATGCAGGCCGATCGCAGCCACCTGCCGCTGAAGATCAACACGGCGGGCGTGATCCCTCCGATCTTCGCCTCGTCGCTGCTGCTGATGCCACTGACCATCTCGCAATTCGCGGGCCAGCGCGTCGCGGGCGAGAGCCGCTGGGGCGACTTCATCATCAGCCTCAACCAGTATCTGCAGCACGGCAGCCCCGTGTACATGCTGCTCTATGGTGCCGGCATCATCTTCTTCTCGTTCTTCTACACCGCGGTTGTCTTCAACCCGGAGGAGACGGCGGACAATCTGAAGCGCTATGGCGGGTTCATCCCCGGCATTCGTCCGGGCAAGAACACCGAGACCTATCTCGACTATGTCCTGACCCGCATCACGGTGCTCGGCGCGGCCTATCTGACGATCATCTGTCTGCTGCCGGAATATCTGGTCTCGGCGCTCCAGATTCCCTTCTATCTGGGCGGCACCAGCCTGCTGATCGTCGTCAACGTGACGATGGACACGGTGACCCAGATCCAGAGCCATTTGCTGGCGCACCAATATGGCGATTTGATCAAGAAGGCGAAGCTGAAGGGCGGTCGCCTGCGCTGAGGCGCGGGCGGATTTCAGGGTAAAGAGGGGAGAGAGACGTGGGCGTGAACATCATCCTGCTGGGACCGCCGGGCGCGGGCAAGGGAACCCAGGCGCAGCGGCTGGTGGCCAATCGCGGCATGGTGCAGCTGTCGACCGGCGACATGCTGCGCGCGGCGGTCAAGGCGGGCACCCCCGTCGGCCTCCAGGCCAAGGCGGTGATGGACGCGGGCGAGCTGGTGTCGGACGCGATCGTCTCGGCGCTGATCGGCGAGCGGCTGGACGCGGCCGAGGCGGAAGGCGGTGCGATCTTCGACGGCTATCCCCGGACCGAGGCGCAGGCCGAGGCGCTGGACGTGCTGCTCGCCGAGCGCGGCAAGTCGCTCGACCATGTCATCGAGCTGGCGGTGGACGAGGATGCGCTGGTCGAGCGCATCACCGGTCGCTTCACCTGCGCCTCGTGCGGTGCAGGCTATCATGACAGCTTCAAGCCGACCCAGGTCGAGGGTGTCTGCGACGTGTGCGGTTCGACCGAGTTCAAGCGCCGCCCCGACGACAATGCCGAGACGGTGCGCACGCGCATGGCCGAATACCGCGCCAAGACCGCGCCGATCCTGCCCCTCTACGAGGCGCGCGGCATCGTGACGCGGGTCGACGGTATGGCGGCGATGGACGCCGTGGGGGCGGAGATCGACGCGATCCTCGATCGCTGATTCGGTCTCGATGAAATGAAGAGGGGGCGTTTTCCGAGAGGGAGCGTCCCCTTTTTCATTGGGCGTCGCCGGTTCCTCCGGCAGCTCAAGCTTGAGCCCCATTGAAAGCCCCTCTCCCGGCAGGGGGAGGGGTTGGGGAGGGGCAAGGCCACGGGCGATGGTCTCGGTGAGACTCCATTGCCCTCCCCCATCCCCTCCCGCTTGCGGGAGGGGCGTGCTTGGGGCGACCGAGCCTACCCCAGCCTCCGTTCAGCCTGAGCGAAGTCGAAGGCCACGCTCAGGCCAACTCATCACCGCCGCACCAACGTCCCCGCCCCCTGCTTGGTGAATATCTCCAGCAGCATCCCGTGCGGCACGCGCCCGTCCAGGATCACCGCCGCATCCACGCCCGCTTCCACCGCATTGACGCAGGTCTCCAGCTTGGGGATCATGCCCCCCGAAATCGTCCCGTCCGTCCGCAGCTCCGCAATCCGCGCCGGATTCAGGTCGGTCATCAGCTCGCCCTGCTTGTCCAGCACGCCCGCGACATCGGTCAGCAGGAAGAAGCGCGACGCGCCCAGCCGCGCGGCGATCGCGCCCGCCATGGTGTCGGCGTTGATGTTATAGGTATGCCCGTCCAGCCCGATGGCGACCGGCGCGATGACCGGGATGATGCCGTCGGCACACAGGCTTTCGATCAGGCGCGGGTCGACCGCGACCGGCTCGCCGACGAAGCCCAGGTCGACATGGCGCTCGATCCCCTGAAGCGGATCGGCCTCGCGCCCTTGGATCTTCTCGGCGATGACCAGGCCTGCATCCTTGCCCGAGATGCCGACCGCGCGGCCCCCGGCGGCGGAGATCCAGCTGACGATTTCCTTGTTGATCGACCCCGCCAGCACCATCTCGGCGATCTGCGCGGTTTCGCGGTCGGTGACGCGCAGGCCGTTGACGAACTGCGACTCGACCCCCAGCCGCTTGAGCATCGCGCCGATCTGCGGGCCACCGCCATGGACCACGACCGGGTTGATCCCGACCGCCTTCAGCAGCACCATGTCCTCGGCGAAGTCGCGCTGACGCTCCGGATCGCCCATGGCGTGGCCGCCATATTTCACCACGAAGGTCTTGCCCGCGTAACGCTGAAGATAGGGCAGCGCCTCGGTCAGCGTCTCGGCCTTGGCGAGCAGGGCGGCGTCGGGATCGTGGTTGGTCATGGCGGCCCTTTATCGCGCGTGGACGGCGGGGAAAACCGGCAATATGGGGTCAGCCCCGATCCAGCCGCCGACCGATCGCCACGAACACATAGATCAGCGGCGGCACCAGGATGGCCGACAGCGTGACCTTGGCGATCATCTGTCCGATGACCAGCTGGCCGATCGGAAAGGCGCCGTAAAAGGCGATGGTGACGAACAGCAGCGTGTCGACCACCTGGCTGAGCATGCTGGCCACCGCCGCACGCAGCCACAGCATCTTGCTGCCCTCCCGCCCCTTCAGCGCGGCGAAGATGGTGACGTTCAGCGTCTGCGACACGCCATAGGCGACGATCCCGCCCAGCCAGATCCGCCAGGTCGACCCCAGGATCAGCTGGATCGCGTCGCGATTGGCGGGCACCATGTCGGGTGACGGCGGCAGCATCCATACCACCCAGGACAGCGCCAGCGACACGAGCAGCGGCACAAAGCCGACCCGCACCAGTCGACCCGCAACGGCGGGGCCGTGCAATTCGGCCACCGCGCTCGACGTGACGACCAGCAACAGGAAGGCGAAGATACCCGCCTCCACCGCCAGCGGGCCGAGCGCCACCTGCTTGTTGCCCAGCACGCCCGCGATACAGACCATGCCGCCGTAAAAGATCGACAGGGCGAAGAGCGAGGGCGAGATCAGGCGCGGGCGGGCAACGACGTCGGGATGGTCCATCGTCGACTGCTAGCGCGAAAACGGTCCGGGGCAAAGGACTTGCGATCCTCCCCGGCACGGGGAGGGGGACCATCCGCAGGATGGTGGAGGGGGCGTGCCACTAGCGACACCCTTTGCGGCGATCCCCCCTCCACCACCGCTGCGCGGCGGTCCCCCTCCCCGTACCGGGGAGGATATTCGTCGATCGCTTGCACCGCGCCCCGTGACACGCTCTATTCCTGCCAACACAAAAACAAGGGGGATCACATGCGGTTGGCAAAATGGCTCGGCGGGATGGCGGCGGCACTGGCGATTCCCGGGGCGCTGATGCCCGGCATCGCGGCGGCGCAAGGGAGGCCCGACCAGAAGGCATTCTTCGACCTGTACAAGCAGCTGGTCGAAACCAACACCAGCCTGTCGGTCGGCAGCTGCACCCAGGCCTCCGCCCAGATCGCCGACCGATTGAAGGCGGCGGGCTACAAGGATGCCGACATCACCCTATTCTCGGTCCCCGAGCATCCCAAGGACGGCGGCATCGTCGCGGTCCTGCCCGGCACCGACACGCGGTTGAAGCCGATGCTGCTGCTCGGCCATCTCGACGTGGTCGAGGCCAAGCGCGAGGACTGGACGCGCGATCCGTTCAAGCTGATCGAGGAGGACGGTTTCCTCTATGGACGCGGCACCGTCGACGACAAGGCGATGAGCGCGGTCTGGGCCGACACGCTGATCCGCCTGAAAAAAACGCCGCCCAAGCGCACCATCAAGATGGCGCTGACCTGTGGCGAGGAAACGACCTTCGCCTTCAACGGCGCGGAGTGGCTGGCCAAGAACAAGCCCGACCTGATCGCCGCCGAATTCGTCCTGAACGAGGGCGGCGGCGGACGGCTCGATTCGGACGGCAAGCGCGAGTTGCTGGCAGTGCAGGTCGGCGAGAAGGCGGCGCAGAACTATACCTTCCTCGCCACCAATCCGGGCGGGCACAGCTCGCAGCCGACGCCGGAAAACGCGATCTACGAACTCGCCGATGCGGTGAAGGCGGTGCAGGGTTATGAATTCCCGATCCACCTGACCGATACGACCCGCGCCTTCCTGACCGCCACCGCGCAAAAGGTCGGCGGCCAGTTGGGCGATGCGATCACGCGGCTGCTCGCCAACCCGGAGGACAAGGCGGCCGACGCGATCGTCAGCCAGGACAAGGCGCTGCATTCGACGCTACGCACCACCTGCGTCGCGACTTTGCTCCAGGCGGGCCATGCCGAAAACGCGCTGCCCCAGCGCGCGACCGCCAATATCAACTGCCGTATCTTCCCCGGCGAGACGGTCGAGGGGACGCTGGCGAAACTCAAGGAACTGGCGGGGCCGAAGATCACCGTCACCGCCAACCAGCCGGTCCGCCCGACCGCGATCCCGCCCAAGCTCGACCCGAAGATCATCGGCCCGATGAAGACGCTGGCGGCCAAGCACTTCCCCGGTGTGCCGCTGGTCCCGATGATGTCGACCGGCGCGACCGACGGCATCTTCTTCCAGACGATCGGCATTCCCGTCTACGGCGCGCCGGGCATCTTCATCGAGAAGGACATGTCGGGCATCCACGGCCTGAACGAGCGCATCCGGGTCCGCTCGCTCTATGACGGACGGGATTATCTCTACGATCTGGTCCGCGCCTACGCCTATTGAGCGCGGTCTCGCTCTCATAACAAAGGGGTGTCTCCGCCGGGACGGGACACCCCCTTTTTATGGCTCCGCGTTCCGTCTGGCGGTGGTCGGTCAGAAGCTGGACCAGTCGTCCTCGCTCCGTTCGACCAGCGCCAGATTGCCGTGCCGGGCGGGCAGCTTGCGGCTCGGTCGCGGAGCGGTCGGCACCGGGGTCGGCGCCGCCATGGGGGCCGCGGCGGGGCTCGTCCGATCCAGCCGGAAGCGTCCTATCTGATTCGCCAGCATGTCCGCCTCGTTCGCCAGATTGCGCGCGGCCGCATTGGCCTCTTCCACCATCGCCGCATTCTGCTGCGTGACGGTATCCATCTCCGAGACGGCGGTGTTGATCTGTTGCAGGCCGGTCGATTGCTGCTCGGCGGCGCCCGCGATCGTCCGGGTCAGCGCACTGATCTCCCCGACCCGCCCGATGATGCGTTCCAGCGACCGCCCCGTCTCTCCGACCAGCGCGACCCCGGCCTCGACCTGCTGGGCGCTGGCGCTGATCCTCGCCTTGACGTCCTTGGCCGCCTCGGCGGAACGCTGCGCCAGGGCGCGGACCTCGGACGCGACGACCGCGAAGCCCTTGCCGGCGTCGCCTGCGCGCGCCGCCTCGACCCCGGCATTGAGCGCCAGGAGATTGGTCTGGAAGGCGATGCCGTCGATGACCGAGATGATCTCGCTGATTTCGGATGAGGTCTGCTCGACGCGGGCGATCGCCTCGACGGTCCGGCGCACCACCTCGCCACTGCGCTCGGCGTCCTCCTGGGCCTTGCCCACCACCTCGCTCGCCTGGGCGGCGTCCTTCGCCGTGTTGCGGACCGTATCGGTGACCTCGGCCATGGCGGCGGAGCTTTCCTCCAGGCTCGCGGCCTGCTGCTCGGTGCGCTGCGACAGATGGTCGGAGGCCTGGTTGACCTCGCTCGCGCCGGTGCGGATCTGGGTCACGCTGGCCGCCACCTGGGCGAGCGTGGTGTTCAGTTCGGTCACCGTGCTGTTGAAGTCGCTGCGCAGCTTGGCATAGCCGTCGGGGAATTCCGCATCGATCTTGCAGGTCAGGTCGCCCGCCGCCAGCGCGGAAAGGCTACGGCCCAGAATTTCGGTCGCCTCGGACGCGGCGCGGGCTTTTTCCTGTTCGGCATCGACCACCGACTGGCGGAAGGCATCGACTGAGCGCGCGATGTCGCCGATCTCGTCGCGCTGGTCCAGGTGCGGAACGGCGGCGGTCCCCTTCGAGCGCGCTAGGTCACGGATGGTCGTGGCCAGCCGCTTGACCGGAGCCAGCACGGTACGGGCGATGGTCAGGATCGACAGGCCCAGGATCAGGGCGGAAACCAGCATCAGGCCGATCATCAGCTTGCGGTTGAACGCCGCCCGATCGCGCGCCTCGGTGCCGGTTTCTTCGGCGACCTTGATCTGAAGATCGACCAGCTTGCCGATCGATGCCGATACCGGGTCGATGCTGGGATAGAGCTTGCCGATCACGAAGGCGTCGAGCGCTGCACGATCGCCGCGATCCAGAATAGCCGCCAGTTCGGCAACCCGTTGGTCGGCGATCCGCATGTTGCGTGCGGCCTCGTCGGCCAGCACCGCTTCCTGCGCATTGATCTCGGTCGCACGATATAGTTTCCAATGGCGGTGCAGGGTGATGACGCCCTGGCGTACCCGATCGGCCGCGTCCGGAAATGCGAGGTTGCCGTTGCGCGCCTTGTGAGAGGCGTCGACAATGTCGACCGCATATTTGTCCGCCACGATCTTCAGATCGCGCAGAGGAATCACCCGGTCCTGCAACATGGTCGTCAGGGCCGCCTCGCTGCCGGTCATGCTGGTCAATCCCAGCCCGCCCAGCCCCACGATGATCAAACCCAGCGCCAACAAGCACGTGGTCAGTTTCGTGCCGATCGTCATATCATGTCTCCTGATCGGCCTACGCTAATATGAAAACCCTTTCAAATTGATCTACATCATATTTTTCACCGTGTTACACAGGCTTATCAACAGGCGCTGCACCCGAATCATACACCTTGTGCGCTCACTGGTTTGTCTCACACGTCCTTTTCCGGACGAGTCATGGTCCAGCAGGGTTTCAGCATCACGCGCGTCCGGTTCACCCACTCGGCAAGAGGCGTGCCCGCATTCGAATTCAGTTCGAGGGGGAACCCGATCTCTGAGCCGTAATGCGCCCGAAAGCGGACCCGATAGCCCACGCCGTCCAGAATCAGGGCTGTCGCGTTACTGGGCAACGACGGTGTCGGCATGGGGATGAATTGCAAATGGCGAACGGCTTCGGCCGCGCCGGGACATGTCCGGCTGTCGGCCCATGTGGTGACGGTCGGCTTGCCATGTCGCCGTAAGGTCATGCGCAGGATGCGAGGATCCGCCATGCTGCTGGTCTCGTCGCGAAGAAACGCGACGGTTTCCGAACTATAGGCAAGTGACGGCCCATAGGTCATGTCCGCCCAGACATCATCGGGTAACGGCCCGGTGATGCTGGCTTGCAGGATCAATGCTGCGATCATCTCGGCTCTCCCGTTCCTTCAACCGCTGGGGCGTCGCGCCCGTTGCAAGCTGCCAATTGGCTGAACGCCGCCGCCATGCTTCGTTCAGATCAAGTGCTTCAATATCCGCAACATACGGGAGCGAATACGTTTCGAGGAACGGGCAATGAAGATGCTCAAGACCGGATTGCTGGTGGCCCTGGTCGGTGGGGCGATGCTGACGGCCACGGCCGCCAGTGCGCAGGACTGGCGCTATGACGGCTATGTCGCGCAGCAGGCGCATCGGGATGCGCAGTATCGCGCCTATCAGGCGGGCCGGGACCAGCGCGCGGCTGATGAAGCGGCCTATTATGGCGATTACCGCGCCGCCAATGCTTATGCGCACGACGCCTCGATCCGCCGGTCGGAAGCCAGGCGGGCCGCCCATTTCGCGCATGAGGCGAAGAAGGCGGAATATTGGGATTCCTGGCGGCATCGCGGCTGGGGCTGGTAAGCCCCTCCCCGACGCCAACGGAAAAAGGGGCCGACGCTGGGTTAGCGTCGGCCCCTTTTTCCTGTGCGATCACGCGGAGCGATCGGCCCGCAGCCGATCAGCCGTCGTAGTCGGCACCCAGATTCTGGTTGCGCGGCGGCGCCGCGGCGGTCAGGCGCAGCGCCTCGGCCGAAGCCTGCAGGCTGCCGACGTCATCCGCCTCGTCCTCGTCGTCGATCTGGACGCGCTGCAGGCTGTTGACCACGGCTTCTTCCAGATGGGTCGGACGAACCGTTTCCTCGGCGATCTCGCGCAGCGCGACGACCGGGTTTTTGTCGCGATCGCGGTCGACGGTCAGATCCGCCCCGCCCGAAATCTGACGGGCCCGCTGCGCCGCGAACAGCACCAGATCGAAACGGTTGGGAATCTTGTCGACGCAATCTTCGACGGTGACGCGCGCCATGCGTGTGTCCTTCGCAAATAATGCTGGGATGAAAGCGTGCCGCCTAGCAGCAAAGGCTGCCCAAGTCAAAAGCCTTGGGCTTGCAACACCCCCGCCCCCTGGGTCGTTACGTTTTCGACAGGATCATATACGCCAAGGAGCCGCACCATTTTCGCCCCCCATCCGCCCGAACAGCCCGGTTTCCTGGTCGACGGGCAACGGCTGACCCTGCTCGACACGGGGCCGCGGCGACTGGAGGCGGTGCTGGCGCTGATCGACGGGGCGCAGGTCTCACTGCGCATCCTCTATTACATCTATGCCGATGACGGGACCGGGCGGCGGGTTCGCGACGCCATGATCGCGGCGGCCCGGCGCGGCGTTGCGGTGTCGGTGATCGTCGATGGCTTCGGCGCGGGCGCGGACGAGGCGTTCTTCCGCCCGCTGGTCGAGACGGGCGCGCGGCTGTCGCGGTTCGAGCCGCGTTTCGGCCGCCGCTACCTGCTCCGCAACCATCAGAAGCTGGCGCTGGCGGATGCCGAAGGACCCTCCCCCTCGATCATCATCGGCGGCTTCAATATCGAGGATGACTATTTCGGCACCCCCGCCGAGCAGAGCTGGCGCGATCTCGGCCTGCTGGTCGAGGGTTCGGCGGCGGGCAGGCTGGCGGGTTATTTCGACGCGCTGTTCGCCTGGACCGAAAATCCCAAGGGGCGCCTCCGCGACCTGAACAAGGCGCTGGCGCATTGGAGCGAGTCGACGGGCCGATTGCGCTGGCTGATCGGCGGCCCGACCCGGCGGCTGTCGCCCTGGGCGCGGACGGTGCGCGACGATATGCGGCGGGGGCGACGCATCGACGTGATCGCCGCCTATTTCACCCCCAGCCCCACCATGCTCCGTCGCCTCGACCGGGCGGGACGGCGCGACGCCGAGGTGCGGATCGTGACGGCGGGCAAGTCCGACAACGAGGCGACGATCGCGGCCGCGCGCTTCACCTATGCGGGCCTACTTCGCAAGGGCGTCCGGATCTTCGAATATCAGCTGACCAAGCTGCACACGAAATTATACGTCATCGACGATGCGGTGCATGTCGGCTCGGCCAATTTCGACATGCGCAGCCTGTTCGTGAATCTGGAGCTGATGCTGCGGATCGACGACGCCGTCTTTGCGACCCACGTCCGCGCCTATATCGACGGAGAGGTCGCACGATCCGAAGCGATCACGCCCGACTGGTACAAACGGAATACCGGCTGGTTCCAGCGGCTGCGCCAGTTCGCCGCCTATCTGCTGATCGCGGTGATCGATCCGTCGGTATCGCGGGGGCTGAACTTCGGGATCGAGTCGCCTGATGGGGATTGATCCTCCCCGCTCGCGGGGAGGTGGCAGGGTGGAGTCCTGACGGAAGGGGGCTTCCAAACAGGTCGTCCCTATCGGCACGCCCTCTCCACCGTGTTCCGCATGGCCCCCCTCCCCGTGCCGGGGAGGATAAGGTTCAGTCCTTCCAGGCCCAGTAAAGCTGCGCCGGGGGCACGTTCCACCATTCCATGTCGTGGTCGATGTTCGACCAGTGCGGGACCAGGAAATCCTTCACCTTGGGGCTGAACTGATAGACCAGGAACGCGCCGCCGGGACGCAGCACGTCATGCGTGCCTTGTGCGATCGCCGGGCCGACGCCGGGCGGCAGGGTCGAGAAGGGCAGGCCCGACAGGACGTAATCGGCATGGTCGAAACCATGGTCGCGCACGATCTTCTGCACGTCCGCCGCCGATCCGTTCACCGCCTTGAAGCGGGAATCGATGATGGTGTGGCGCAGATAATCGCAGAAATCGGCATTGGTATCGATCGCGATCAGCGTCGCATCGGGTGCCATACGCTCCAGCACCGGGCGGCAGAAGGTGCCGACGCCGGGGCCATATTCCACGAACAGCTTGGTGTTGGCCCAGTCGACGGGGGCGAGCATCTTGCGGATCAGCTTGCCCGACGACGGAATGATCGAGCCCACCATCACCGGATGCTTCAGGAACTGCTGAAAGAACATCTGGCCGGGCGACGGATAACCCGTGGCGTCGGTGCGGGACTTGCGCGCGGCGGTGGTCGAGCTGGGCATCGAGTTCCTGTCGTTCGTGATCCCCGCGTAAGGGACGCGCGAGGGAAACCCCCTCGTCGCACAGGTGCCGAACGACTTTCAAGCTATTGGGTTGCCGCCGACCCGTGCATTCCGTCGCAAAGCGGGTGCGGTGAATGGAGCGTTATGACCGACAGGACGGGACAGATCGCGGTGATCTTCATGTCGACACGAACGGATGACGACCCGCAAGGCTATGCCGCGGCAGCCGAGGCGATGGATCACTTGGCGGCGCAGCAGCCCGGCTATCGCGGGGTCGACAGCGCGCGCGGCGTGGACGGGATCGGAATCACCGTCAGCTGGTGGGCCGACGAAGCCAGCGCCTTGGCGTGGCGGGCGCATCCGGGCCATGCGGCGATCCGGGAGCGCGGACGGGCGGAATGGTATTCGCGCTATGAGGTTGCGGTGGCCCAAGTCGGGCGGAGTTATACGTGGGGCGATAAATCCTGACCGTCGACCTTGCCGCTCCCCTCCCGTAAACGGGA
>NZ_LDTF01000094.1 GCF_001477495.1 Sphingomonas yabuuchiae | reverse complement strand
GCCGGGAGGAGGGGCTTAGACGGGAACGGCCTCGGCCTGCTACGGCTGCTTGTCCCCTCGCGGCGTCAGCATGCCCGGCGCGATGAAGCCGATCGGCTGGATCGCCGCCGCCTCCTGCTTCAGCTTGGCGGCGATCTGTTCGTAATCGCGCTCCATCTCCGGGGTCACGCTCGCCCGCGCCTCGGTCAGCGCTTCGTCGAACGCGGCCATATCGACCTGGGTCGCGCCCAGCGACTTGCGCAGCGCGATCAGGCCCGCCCGGCGCACCACATCGCCCAGATCCGCGCCGGTGAATCGATCGGTCCGCGCCGCCACATCGTCCAGGTCGACATCCTCGGCCAACGGCATTTTGGCGGTCTGGATGCCCAGGATACGACGCCGCCCGGCCTTGTCCGGCACGCCGACATAGATGAGTTCGTCGAACCGACCGGGCCGCAACAGCGCGGGATCGACCAGATTGGGCCGGTTGGTCGCGCCGATCACGACGACCGACTGCAATTCCTCCAACCCGTCCATTTCGGCCAGGATGGTGTTGACCACCCGCTCAGTCACCTGCGGTTCGCCCAAGCCACCGCCACGCGCCGGGACCAGCGAATCGAGTTCGTCGATGAAGATCACGGTTGGTGCCACCTGCCGCGCACGGGCGAACAGCCGGGTGATCTGCTGCTCGCTCTCGCCATACCATTTGGACAGCAGGTCGCTCGATTTGGTGGCGATGAAATTGGCCTGCGCCTCGCGCGCAACCGCTTTCGCCAACAGCGTCTTGCCGGTGCCGGGCGGACCATAGAGCAGGAAGCCCTTGGCAGGCCGGATGCCCAGCCGCCGGAAGGCGTCCGGGTCCTTCAGCGGCAGCTCGACGCCTTCCTTCAGCTTCATCTGCGCGGTGTCGAGGCCGCCGACATCCTCCCAGCGGACGGTCGGCGCCTGCACCATCACCTCGCGCATCGCCGAGGGCTGGACGCGCTTCAGCGCCTCCAGGAAATCCTCGCGCGTGACCGACAGCGTGTCGAGCACCTCGGCCGGGATCGTCCGCTCCTCGAGGTTCAGGCGCGGCATGATCCGCCGCACCGCTTCGATCGCCGCCTCGCGCGTCAGCGCGGCCAGATCCGCGCCGACGAAACCGAAGGTGGTGCGCGCCAGTTCGTTCAGGTCGACCTTGTCGCCCAGCGGCATGCCGCGCGTGTGGATACCCAATATCTCGCGCCGCCCGCGCTCGTCGGGCACGCCGACCACGATCTCGCGATCAAACCGGCCGGGCCTTCGCAGCGCTTCGTCGATCGCCTCGGGCCGGTTGGTCGCGGCGATGATGACGAGGTTCGCGCGCGCCTCCAGCCCGTCCATCAGCGTCAGCAACTGCGCGACGAGCCGCTTTTCCGCCTCGCCCTGCACGCGGTCGCGCTTGGGGGCGATCGAGTCGATCTCGTCGATGAAGACGATCGAGGGGGCGGACTTGGTCGCCTCCTCGAAAATCTCGCGCAGCCGCTGCTCCGACTCGCCATAGGCCGAGCCCATGATCTCGGGGCCGTTGATCAGGAAGAATTGCGCGTCCGACTCGTTGGCGACGGCGCGCGCCAGCCGCGTCTTGCCGGTACCGGGCGGCCCGTGGAGCAGCACGCCCTTGGGCGGCTCGACGCCCAGCCGCTCGAACAATTCGGGATAGCGCAAGGGGAGCTCGACCATCTCGCGCAGCTGGTCGATGGTCGACGCCATGCCGCCGATATCGTCATAGGTGACGTCGGCGCGACGGGCCTCGCGCGGTTCCTCATATTCGGGACGCAGCTCGACCTCGGTATTCTCGTCGATATGGACCACGCCCTTGGGGCTGGCGGCGACGACCGCGAGGCGGATTTCCTGGAGCGCATAGGCGGGCGCGTTCATGAACTGCGCGACGCCCGGCGGCATGTTGGTGACGCGCTGCTGCCCCGCCGTCGCCACTACGTCGCCCTGGCAGAGCGGACGGTTGAAGAAGGTGCGCTTGAGCGCCTGGGCCGAACCCTGGAGCCGCAGATTTTCCTGCGCAGGCGCAAAGACGACGCGAGTCGCGGGCTTCGATTCGACCTTGCGCACCTCGACGAAATCGCCCGAGCCGACACCCGCATTGGCGCGCTGCAACCCGTCGATGCGGACGAGGTCGAGACCCTCGTCCTCGGGATAGGGCGCGACGGCGCGGGCGGGTGTCGCCTGCTTGCCGACGATCTCGACCACATCGCCCTCGGTAATGCCGAGCGCGGCCATCAGGCTACGCGGGACATGGGCGAGGCCCCGGCCCGAATCCTCGGGGCGGCTGTTGGCCACCTGTATCTTGCGGGTCGGCGCGTCGCTGTCGGCCATGATCGTCCCTTGGCAAAGTGTCTGAAACACGAAAGCGCGGGACGTGGGGGCGGGTTCCGGCCCGCGAAAGGGCGGACGGCCGAGCCGAGGCAAAAAAAAGGGCCGATCGAAACGACCAGCCCGTGAAAGTTTTTAGGAGAGGATGCCTGAAAGGCCCGTTCCTTTTGCGGTGCGACACGTTATGTTGCAAGTGCGAAAAGCTTGGCTATGATTGCAGTTTGTGCAATCCTCTGCCCTATAGGTCAATGAGTACAGGTACGATCATGCGCAGGCTCCCCCCGCTGGGTGCGATCGAAGCATTTGTTCAGGTCGTTCGCCTGGGCTCCATCAAGGCGGCGGCCGAGGAACTGGCCCTGTCGGCGCCCGCGCTCAGCCGCCGGGTGCAGACGCTGGAACGTTTCGTCGGCAAACCTCTGTTCGCCCGGCGGCATCAGGCGATGGTGCCCAACGAGGATGGTCAGCGTCTGATGGAGCAGATCGCGCCGCTGCTCGACCAGTTGTCGGATGCGGTGGAGGCGATGACCAGCGGGCAGGAAGTGCTGCGCCTGCGCCTGGGGGTGCTGCCGCTCTATGCGTCGCAGCGGCTGTTCCCGCATATGGGCCTGCTGCGCGCGGCGCATCCCGAACTGCATCTGGATATCGACACCGCCGGACATGGCATTGCGCGGCTGGGCGAAGGGCTGGACGCGGTGATCGCACTGGGCCGCGACATCGACCCCTCTCTCTATGCCAAGCGGCTCGACCGCAACAAAGTCTATGTCATCGGCGCCAAGCGGCTGCTCGAAGGTCCCGATCCGCTGCTTCGTCCCGAACAGCTGAACGGCATGACGGCCTTGCTGCACCGCGAAATGCCCGACGCCTTTACCGCCTGGTGCCAGGTCGCGGGACTGACCGACATCAAGCCCAAGGCGATCGACTTTTTCGACTCGGGCGGCCTGATGCTGGAGGCGGTGGCGCAAGGGCTCGGCGTCGCCTTCATGCACGCCAGCCATTTCGAACATGCGCACGATCCGCGCCTGGTCCGGCTGTTCGATATCGAGGTCGACAGCCCGTACAGCCACTGGTTCGTCTGCCGCCCGCGGGCGCTTCAGCTCAAGTCGGTGAAGCTGTTCCACGACTGGCTGATTCGCACGCTCTATCCGGAAGCGGCATAAAGGCAGGAATTGGCGTTCCGACGCTCGCCACAAACACGCCCCTCCCGCAAGCGGGAGGGGATGGGGGAGGGCAAGCCACAGGCGATGGTCTCTATGAGACTCCAGGCCCTCCCCCCGGCCCCCTCCCGCAGGCGGGAGGGGGAGCAGAACCATCGACAAAAAGCCGCGCGTCCTCTCGGACGGCGGCTTCACGCCTTCAAGAATCACGGGGCGACCCTGGGGTCGCCGCCCGCCGATTACTTGATCTTGGCTTCCTTGAACTCGACATGCTTGCGCACGACCGGGTCGTACTTGTTGAAGCTCAGCTTCTCGGTCTTGGTGCGCGGGTTCTTCTTCGTGACGTAAAAGAAGCCGGTATCAGCCGAGCTGACGAGCTTGATCTTGACGGTGGTCGGCTTGGCCATGACCTGGTTCCTGTATGCGTGAAAAAGCGAAAGCGGCAGCCGGAGCCGCCGCTATATAAGGGCCGCCCATGGCCCATGGGCCCGCCTGAGTCAAGCATTTCACCCGATTTAAGCCCCTCTTTACGGCCAAGACCCTATGGAAACCGTGCCGCTTCCCGCTATCGGGACGGGCATGAGAGGGATGACCATCATGATGGAGCCGGGCGAATCACCCCATGCGGGCATCGGCGCCGCCGAGATTCGCGACCAGCTCTGGGCCCGAATCGCCGCGCTCGACGTGTCCGCCCCCTATGCGCGGGCAGCCGAGCTGATCGACGGGGTGGAGGCGATACGCCGCATCGCCCATCGCCACGGGCTGGTCCCCGCCGTCACCGTCACCCATTTCATCGACCGCGCCCTCATGCGGCAGGACGAACCCGCGCCGGTCCATGGCTGGTTCGCGATCCTGAGCGACGCCATCGCCAGCGAGCGGCAGGACTGGCAGGCCGCCAACGCCTTTGCCGAGACCTGTTCGGTGCGTCTGGCCAGCTGATGGATGCGCTGATGATCGTTCTGGTCGCCACGCTGCTGTCGCAGGCGGGCGGGCGACTGAGCGGTTTTGCCGAGAGACTGGTGGAACGGACGGACCGCGCCCTGCCGGTTCTGGCGGGGGTCCTGCTGGTGCAGGGCGTGCTGGCGGCGGTGGCGATCCGGATCGGGATGTTGCTGGGGCCGCAGGTGACGCCGGAAACGCGCAGCCTGTTGCTGGCGGTCGCGCTGGTGCTGGTGAGCATCGGCATGATGGGGCGGCTGCCCCGCGCCGGTTCGCCCTTCGGGCCCGTCCGGCTGGGGGTGTTCGGCACCGCCTTGTTGGGGGCGAGCACGATCCTGTTGATGGAATCGGGCCTGGTGCTGGTCGCAGTCGCCGCCGCACGCTCGCCCCTGCCCTGGGCGGCCTGGCCGGGCGCGATGCTGGGGATGCTCGGCGCGCTGATCCCTGCGATCCTGCTGGGTGCGCGGGAGTGGCGCAGGCTGGCCTGGCGGCCGATCCGGATAGCGGGCGGAGCGATCATGATCCTGATCGCCATCGTCATCGCGCTTTCGGCGAAGGGATTGATCTAGGCGTTCGATCACACAGTGCAGGCTTAGTCCATGGACAGCGGGGGAGCCATTGGGCCATCGGATCGTTAACGCAACGATTCCTCAGACAGCGGGAGCATGTCCATGTCCGATATCAATCCGGCGCTCGATACGCCGACCGACCTGAACCGCAACGCCACCGCCAGCGTCGCCGACGCCCTGAACGGCGCGCTGGCCGATTGCTATGCGCTTTATCTGAAGACCAAGAATTTTCACTGGCACGTCTCGGGTCCGCATTTCCGCGACTATCACCTGATGCTCGACGATCAGGCCGCGCAGATCCTGGGCGTGACCGACGCCATCGCCGAGCGCGTGCGCAAGACCGGGAACGTCACGCTGCGCTCGATCGGCGACATCGCGCGCCGCCAGACCATCGTCGACAATGACCGCGAATTCGTGTCGGCTGCCGACATGCTGGCCGAACTGCGCGACGACAATCTCAAGCTCGTCGAGCGCTTCCGCGCGGTCAAGGACGCCGCCGAGGATGCCAAGGACAATGCCACCAGCGGCATCGTCGACGAATGGACCGACCAGGCCGAGGAACGCGCCTGGTTCCTGTTCGAGGCCGGCCGCAAGGGCTGATCGCGCGGCCCATACCCATTTGAAAAGGCCCCGGTCGATGCCGGGGCCTTTTTTCATAGTGGCGCCGGCAGCCAGGCCGGTTCGAACTGAAGGCGCCGCGGCGGCAGCGGCGAGATTTCTCGAAGGGCAGGCAGGTTCAACAGGCGCACCCGGTGCCCCTCGCGGGAGATGATCCCATCGGCTTCCATGCCCCGGATCGTGCGGTTGACGTGCACCGCGGTCAGGCCGAGCAGGTCGCCCAGCACTTCCTGGGTCAGCGGCAGATGAAAGCTGTCATCCTGCACCATTCCGATCGGGCTGAGCCGCGCATGGAGATCGACCAGCAGCCGCGCCAGCTGTTCACGCGCCGAGGCGTTGCCGGTCACGGCCAGCACGTCCATCAGCGCCAGCCGCTCCATCTGCACCGCAATGGTGAACAAGGCGGCGAGACGTGGGGCCTGGGTAAAGAGTTGACCGAAGCGTTCATAGGGCACGAAGGCCGTCACCGCCTCGGTAATCGCGGTCAGCGTGTCGGCGGCCTGGGGCAGGACCATGCTGGGCGTACCCAATATGTCGCCGGGCAGATGAATCTTCTGGATCAGCCGATTCCCGCTGCGCAGCAGGATGGATGAGCTGATCCAGCCGCGCACATGCAGATGGAAGCCCCCCGGCGCATCGCCTTCCCTCTGAAAGGTCTCGCCGCGCCGCCGCACGATCTCGGCATCGCCCAAGGTCGTCAGATGCCGTTCTTCGGCGGGGGTCAGGCGACAGATGGCCTGAAAGCGGTGGATCGGATAGGACATGATGACCGGCCTTTCACACGGCACCGTCGCGCTTGCCAATGACCTGGCATAAGATTGGAAAATCGGTGTCGATGGGGATGACCGGCCCTGCCCGGCGTTTCGAACCGGCCCCCCGATCATCCGTAATCGGAACACCAACCCTCCCCGCCAGTTAACCCCTTATCAGGTCAGGAGGATTACCCCATGCTCAAGCTCGCCATCACTTTCCTCGTCGTCGGATTGATCCTGGGGGCACTCGGTTTCGGGGGCATTGGCGGCGCGTTCGTCGGGATCGCCAAGATTCTGTTCTTCATCGCGATCGCGCTGTTCGTGATCTTTCTCGTGCTCGGACTCGTTGCGGGCAAGTCGGTGAAGAACGCGATCGACTGATCCCCCATGCGCGAATTCGCGGCGTTGCTCGATGCGCTGATCTATACGCGCTCGCGCAACGCCAAGCTGAAGCTGGTCGCGGATTACCTCGCCGCCACGCCCGATCCCGACCGGGGTTGGGCGATGGCGGCATTGACGGGCGATCTCGACCTGCCGGGCGTCAAGCCCGCGCTGATCCGCGCGCTCATCGAGCAGCGGGTTGACCCTGTGCTGTTCCGCATGAGCCGGGATTATGTCGGCGACACCGCCGAGACGGTCGCGCTGCTCTGGCCCGCGCCCGATCGGCCGCTCGATCCCGCCCCCCTGTCGGTCAGCGATGTGGTCGAGCGGCTGCGGCATCTGTCGCGTTCGGACGCGCCCGCCGTGCTGGCCGACATGCTCGACCGATCGACCGCCGAGGAGCGGTTCGCGTTGCTCAAGATGGCGACGGGGGGCTTGCGCATCGGCCTGTCCGCTCGGCTTGCGAAGACCGCCTTCGCCCAACATTTCGGATTGGACGTCGAGGCGGTCGAGGAGGTCTGGCACGGCTTGTCGCCGCCTTATGCCGAGCTCTTCGCCTGGGGAGAAGGCACGGGCGCGCAGCCGACGCCCGCCGATGTGCCCGTCTTTCGCCCCTTCATGCTCGCCCATCCGCTGGAGGATCTGCGGGTCGACCTGACCGACTATGCCGCCGAATGGAAATGGGACGGCATCCGGGTACAGATCGTCCATGTCGCCGGGCAGACCCGCCTCTACAGCCGGACCGGCGACGATGTGACCCATGCCTTTCCCGACGTGGCAAGCGCCTTCGACGCGGTCGGTGCGGTGGACGGCGAGTTGCTGGTCAAGGGCGAGCATCAGGGCGGGACGCTGGAGGATGGCGGCGGCGCGGCCAGCTTCAATGCGCTGCAACAGCGGCTGGGGCGCAAGACGGTGTCGGCGAAGATGCTGGCGGAATACCCCGCCTTTGTCCGGCTCTACGACATATTGGTGGACGGAACCGAGGACGTCCGCGCTCTGCCCTGGACCGAGCGGCGCAAAAGGCTGGAGACATTTGCCGCAAAGCGCGACCCCGAGCGGTTCGACGTCAGCGCGGTGATCGAGGCCGAGGACTTCACCGCCCTGGAAGCTTTGCGCGCCACCGCGCGCGATGCCGCGATCGAGGGGGTGATGCTCAAGCGCCGCGACTCCCCCTATAGCGGCGGGCGGCGTGTCGGCCTGTGGTACAAATGGAAGCGTGATCCGCTGACCGCCGACTGCGTGATGATGTACGCGCAGCGCGGCAATGGCCGGCGGTCGAGCTATTATAGCGACTACACCTTCGGCTGCTGGACCGAGGAGGGCGAGTTGCTGCCGGTCGGCAAGGCCTATTCGGGGATCACCGACGAGGAATTGCGCCAGCTCGACCGGTTCGTGCGCGCGCATACCGTCCACCGCTTCGGTCCGGTTCGCGAAGTGGAAAAGACGCTGGTGCTAGAGATCGCGTTCGATTCGATCCACGACTCGAAGCGGCACAAATCGGGCGTCGCGATGCGCTTCCCCCGGATCGCCCGCATCCGCACCGACAAGCCCGCCGCCGAGGCCGACCGGGTGGAAACGCTGAAGCGCCTGGTGACGTAAGGTATCTCGTTCCTCCCCTGGAAGGGGAGGAATGAATGAAACCCCTTAGCCGAACAGCCATGTCCCCATCACCCGGCCGGGCAGGAAGGCGAAGGAGCCCGCGCCGATCAGACCGGCTAGATAGAGGCTGACCATCACCTTGCTATGCGTGTCGATCCGCCCGGCCCGCGCCGCCGCGATCGCGCGCCACAGGCCGATCAGCGTGACGGGCACGAAGATGTGGATGAAGCTGAAATGCCCATGATTCAGGTCGCGCAGGGCCAGGGACGATAACGCCGCCACCACCATCAGCATGGCCCACAGCTTGCCCAGCATCCGATGCCGTGCACCCCCTTTGCGGGTCAGCAGGACATAGAGCCCCAGCGGCAGGGCGGGCAGGACCGAGCCGAGATGGATCAACACCGCCACGTCATGCACCCGTGCCAGCGTCGGCGAGAGGCCCAGCGCCCCCCGCACCATGGCGACCACGGTCATCAGCGACAGCGCCCCTCCCGCAGCCAGGATCGCAAAGCGGGCGGCTGGCGAGATATCGGACGGGCGGCGATGCGAAGCGGCGATCGAAAGGCTGGTCATCGGTCGAAATCCTGATCGGAAACGGGTTGCCTCTGTCCTGCCGCCTCGCCGAACCCGTGCCAGCCGGGCTACGTCGATGGGCGATTTCGCTTCGTGGAGCGGCCGATTTGCCATTTCACGAAGCGCCAATTGGCCATAGGCACGGAGCCGTGATGCCCCGCTCGCGCCGTATAGTCATCGATATCGCGCTGATGATCGGCGTCGGCCTGCTGCTGGCGGTACTGGGGCCGTTCGGAACGTTCGGATCGGGCTTCGCCTATCGCCTGATCTATTGGATCACGTTGATGCTGACGGGCTACGCGCTGTACAAGCCGACGATGGCGGGCGCGCTGGCCTTGGCGGAGCGGCTTCATCTGCCTGAAGTGGCGGGCTGGGCCACGGCGACGTTTCTCGCCAGCGTGCCGATGAGCGTCATCGTCTGGTGGGTCGAGCAACTCGGCCAGCCGCTGCGCTGGCCCGACGCGGATCGGGCGCTGCTTCTCTATGGCAATGTGCTGGTGATCGGGGGGCTGGCTAGCCTGTTGCTCTGGTATGGGCAAAAGCGACGGCATGTGACGGCGGAGCCGGCCGCCCCCGAACCCGCTCCACCGACCGCAGCGCCCCGCCCTGCCCTGCTCGATCGCCTGCCGCCCGGTTTCGGCCCCGATATCGTCGCACTGGAGATGGAGGACCATTATCTGCGCGTCCATGGCGCTTACGGGTCGGAACTGATCCTGCTGAGGATGCGCGACGCCGTGCAGGAGGTCGCACCGCTGGCCGGCGCGCAGGTGCACCGCAGCTGGTGGGTGGCACGGGGAGCCGTTCGCGAAACGCATCGCGAGGGGCGCGGACTCCGGCTGGTCCTGACCGGCGGGGTCGAGGCGCGAGTGTCGCGCGCGATGGTGCCGGTGCTGGAAGCCGAGGGCTGGTGGTAGCAGCTTGAACGTCCTCCCCGGCACGGGGAGGGGGACCGCCGCACAGCGGTGGTGGAGAGGGCTTGCCGCAAAGGGCATCCTTCTGGGAAGCCCCCCTCCGTCAGGCCTTCGGCCTGCCACCTCCCCGTGCCGGGGAGGATGAAATCAGTCGCCGACGCGCTCGATATCCGCACCGACCGCCGACAGCTTTTCTTCCAGACGCTCGTATCCCCGGTCCAGGTGGTAGACCCGGCTCACCGACGTCTCGCCCTCGGCGGCCAGGCCCGCCAGGATCAGGCTCATCGAGGCGCGCAGGTCGGTCGCCATCACCGGCGCGCCGGTCAGCTTGTTCACACCCTTCACCATCGCGGTGCGGCCATGGACCTGGATGTCCGCGCCCATCCGCGCCAGCTCCGGCACATGCATGTAGCGGTTCTCGAAGATCGTCTCGGTCAGGGTGCTGGTGCCCTCCGCCTTGCACAGCATCGCCATGAACTGGGCCTGCATGTCGGTCGCGAAGCCCGGATAGGGTGCGGTCGACAGGGTCAGCGGCTGGAGCGGGCCATCGGCCTTAACGCGGATCGAATCGCGGCTTTCCTCGACCGTCACACCCGCCTCGGTCAGCGCGGACAAGGTGGCGCGCATATCCTCGGCACAGGCGCCGACCAGTTCCAGGTCGCCGCCGGTGATCGCGGCGGCACAGGCATAGCTGCCCGCTTCGATCCGGTCGGGCATCACCGAATAGGTGGCGCCGTGCAGCCGGTCGACACCCTCGATGGTCAGCGTCTCGGTACCGACGCCGTCGATCCGCGCGCCCATCGCGATCAGCAGGCGGCACAGGTCGACGATCTCGGGCTCGCGCGCGGCATTGCCCAGCACCGAGGTGCCCTTGGCCGTCACGGCGGCCATCAGCGCATTCTCGGTCGCGCCGACCGACACCACCGGGAAGGTGTAGCGACCACCCGACAGGCGACCGCCGGGCGCGCTGGCCTTGACGTAACCGGCGGTCAGCTCGATCTCCGCGCCGATCGCCTCCAGCGCCTTCAGGTGCAGGTCGATCGGACGGTTGCCGATCGCGCAGCCGCCGGGCAGCGACACTCGCGCCTCGCCCGCCCGCGCCAGGATGGGGCCGAGCACCAGGATCGACGCGCGCATCTTGCGCACGATGTCGTACGGCGCCTCGGTCGAGAAGAGCTGGCCCGCCCGGATCGTCATGACCCGGCCGAAATCCTCCGGACGCGTCCCCTCGACACGGGTCGATGCGCCGATCTGGTTCAGCAGATGGCCGAACCCGTCGACATCGGCCAGGCGCGGCAGGTTGCGCAGCGTGACCGGTTCGTCGGTCAGGATCGCGCAGGGCATCAGGGTGAGCGCGGCGTTCTTCGCGCCCGAGATCTTCAGGCGGCCCGACAGCTGGTTGCCGCCGCGAATAAGGATACGGTCCATAGACCCGTCCTCCTAGCGGACGTGGCGGGCATCGCCAAGGGTCGCGCCCCATCCCCCCATGGCGAAAGAGCACGAAAAGCCAAGAAAAAGGCCGGTTGATCGATATTAATGCATGGTCGCACCCTTGGTGGCTAAGGCGTTCGTCCGCTCCGGGGATGAGGTGTCAGTGTCAAATTGCGGGCTAGCTGATCGCCTGAACAAATGGGTTTCATTGACTCCGGCCGAGCGTGAGGCCTTGGCACGGCTGGAGGATCGGCCAAAGCCGATCCGGCGCGGTGCGGTATTGATAGAGGAACAGGCGCGCAGCGACGAGCTGTTCGTCGTGCAGCAGGGCATGTTGATGTGCTATGTCCTGCTCGATGATGGCAGCCGCCAGGTCGTCCGCTTCCTGTTTCCCGGCGATCTCTTCGCGCTGTCGGCACTGGTCTATGGCCGCTCGCCCGATACGGTGGTGGCGGTGTCCAACGCGATCGTCTGCCCCTTCGACCGGAGCCAGATCGCAGCTATGGCGGCCCGGCATCCCCGCCTGTTCAGCCTGATCCTGGTGCTCAACCAGATCGAGCGGGTCATCACCACCGACCGGCTGGCCGGGCTGGGTCGTACCTCGGCGCGGGTGCGGGTGGCGACGCTGCTGCTGTCGCTGCGCGGCCAGATGCGCCAGGCGGGCATGGAGGTGGCCGAGTCCTTCGCCCCCGGCCTGACCCAGGAGGAGATGGGCGACGCGATCGGGCTGACCGCCGTCCACGTCAACCGGATGCTGCGCCAGTTGGAGGACGACGGGCTGATCAAGCGCCAGGGCGGGCGCGTCCACCTGCTCGACGAAGCACGCCTCGTGCGCGAAGCAGGCTATATCGATCGATTCGAGGGACTGGACCTCAGCTGGCTTCCGCCGGGGCATTGAGGCCCTCCCTCGCCCGGCAAGGGGAGGAACGATCAGGCGCCCGCCCAATGTTGCAGGCGCGGACGAACCTTCAGGAAGCGCCGATAGCCGCGCTCGAGCAACGCCAGTACCCATGGCGAGCGCGCCGCCAGGCCCAGCGGCCGCAACAGCGGGATAGCCCGCCACATCGCGGCAAAGGCCGCCGCGCCCGACAGCATCCGGCCATCCTCGCGCGCATGGAAGCGCGCGAGCAGCGTGTCGCGGTCGATCGGGCACTGGTCGGGCCCCTCCCCACCGATCGCGACGAATTCGATCCGCCCACGCCGATCCAGCCGCCGCATCACCGCGATCTCGCGGCGACACAGCGGACAGGCGGCGTCGTACCAGACGGTAACGGTCGTCATGCTCTTCTCCGGCAAGGGCGGCCCGATCACGACCGGGCCGCCTCCACCATCAGAAAAGATCGGCGGTCATCACCTTGTTCCAGACCTTCACGAAGTCGCGGACCATGCGGGGATGGCCGTCCTCGGCGGCATAGAATTCCGCGATGTTGCGCAGCTGCGAGTTGGCCCCGAAGACCAGGTCGTTGCGCGTCGCGGTATAACGCGTCTCGCCGCTGTCCCGGTCGTCCAGGGTGAAGCGCAAGCCCGCCTCGTCCTGCTTGGTCCAGACATAGTCCATGCTGGTCAGCACGCGGAAGAAGTCGTTGCTCAGCACGCCCACCCGGTCGGTGAACAGGCCCGCCTCGCTCTCGTCCCAGTTCGCGCCCAGCGCGCGCAGGCCGCCGGTCAGCACCACCCATTCGGGTGCGCTGAGCTTCAGCAGCGCGGCCTTGTCGAGGAACAGCTCCTCGGGGGCGACGCGGCCCTGGGTGATGGTGTCGAACTGATCGTCGACATAGTTGCGGAAGCCATCGACCACCGGCTTCAGCCATTCGAAGCTGTCGGCGTCGGTTAGTTCGTCGGTGGTGTCGCGACGCCCGGCGGTGAACGGCACCTCCAGCGCGACGTCTGCATCCGCCGCCGCCTTCTCGACCGCGACGCAGCCGCCCAGCACGATCAGGTCGGCCAGCGACACGCGCTTGCCGCCGCTCGCCCCGTCGTTGAACGCGCCCATGATCTCGCGGAGCTTGGCGATGACGGGCACGGTGCGGCGATTGACCGCCCAGTCCTTTTGCGGAGCGAGGGCGAGGCGCGCCCCGTTCGCGCCGCCGCGCTTGTCGCTGTCGCGGTAGGTGACGGCCGCGGAAAAGGCGGTGAAGGCCAGGTCCGACACCGACAGGCCGCTGTTCAGGATGTGCTGCTTCAGCTGGGCGATATCCGCCGCGTCGACCAGTTCGTGATCGCGCTCTGGAATCGGATCCTGCCACAACAGGTCCGGCTCGATCGTGACCTCCGGCCCGACATAGCGCTCGCGCGGCCCCATGTCGCGGTGCGTCAGCTTGTACCATGCCTTCGAGAACTGCTCGGTGAAATAGTCGAAGTCGTTGAGGAAGCGCTCGCAGATCGGGCGATAGACGGGATCGACCTTCAGCGCGATGTCGCTGGTCATCATCATCAGCGCATGGCTCTTGCCCTCGATATGCGCGTCGGGGGTACGCGGCGCGTCACCGCTGACCGGCGTCCATTGCAGCGCGCCCGCAGGACTCCGCGTCTGTTCCCATTCCAGGCCCAGCAGATTTTCCAGATAGCTGTTGTCCCACTGGGTCGGGTTCTGGGTCCAGCTGCCCTCGATGCCGTTGGTCATCGTGAACTCGGCATTGCCGGTGCCCTCGGGATTGTGCCAGCCCAGCCCCATCTCCTCGATCGCGGCGATTTCGGGCGGCGCGCCGATGCGGTCGGCCTTCACCATGCCATGGCTCTTGCCGAAGGCATGGCCGCCCGCGATCAGCGCTACCGTCTCCTCATCGTTCATCGCCATGCGGGTGAAGGTGATGCGGATGTCGCGCGCCGAGGCCATCGGATCGCCGCTGGCATAGGGGCCTTCGGGGTTCACATAGATGAGCGACTGATGCGAGGCGGCCAGCGGCTGCTCCAGATCATAGTCCGCGTCGCCATTCTGGCCGCGCCACCGCTTGTCGCGATTGACCATCTCGTCGAACGAGTCGACCTTGGTCATGTCGAAGACTTCGGGGCCCCAATAGGTCGCGTCATCGGCTTCCCACGCATCCTCGCGTCCGCCGCCGAAACCATAGGTCGGCAGCCCCATGATCTCGAGCGAGCAATTGCCGGTCAGGACGATCAGGTCCGCCCAGGACAGCGCCGCGCCATATTTTTGCTTGATCGGCCAGAGCAGGCGACGCGACTTGTCGACATTGCCATTGTCCCACCAGCTGTTGATCGGCGCGAAACGCTGCATCGCCTCACCCGCGCCGCCGCGCCCGTCGGCGATGCGATAGCTGCCCGCCGAGTGCCACGACATGCGGATCATCTGCGGCCCGTAATTGCCATAGTCGGACGGCCACCATGCGACCGAGCTGGTCAGGAAGCGCTTGATCTCGGCCTTCAGCGCATCGAGGTCGATCTTGGCGAACTCGGCGCGATAGTCGAAATCCTCCCCCAGCGGATTGGCGCGGGGGCCGTGGCGGTGCAGCTGCTCGACCCGAAGCCGGTTGGGATACCATTCGGCCAGCGTCGGCGGCGTGGTGAAGGCACCGCCGATCCGGTCGCCGCCAAAGGGACACTTGCCTTCGAGTACCGTCTTATAGTCTTCCATGCCGCTGGCTCTCCGGGTTCATCTGGTAAAAAGGCTGGGCGTGTAAAGACTTGGGCGAGCCACAGGCCCGCCGGCACGCCCATCGGGCGGGATCATGTCGCGTCTGTCATGGACATAGACGGCGTGAGGCCTTTCCCTGAGCGGAAGGAACTGCCGCTCGTCATGCCCCACAACGTCGGGCCTGTCCGGTCGATCCTTGCCCAGACCACCCCGAACCCAAAAATTTTAGCATGGATCATCATCGGTACTTGGCGAAATCATGGGTCGGTTCACCGATGAGACGGATCGATCCCCGGCCCGGGGCGTATCGTCGGATTGCGCGCGATGCGGCGAACCATGAAGGAACGGGATATGGCCGGATCGGCGGCGATCGTCGGCGCGGGGATAGCGGGTCTGGCCTGCGCCTCACGCCTGACCGAGGCGGGATGGCGGGTCACGCTGTTCGACAAGGGGCGCGGGCCCGGCGGTCGCATGGCGAGCAAGGTCGTGACGGCGCAAGGAGCCTGCTTCCCCTTCGATTATGGCGCGCAATATCTGACCGCGCGCGATCCGGGCTTCGTCGCACAGGTTCGGGACTGGGAGCGGCAGGGCGCCGTCGCGCGATGGCCCGCCATGGGTGACGATGCCTGGGTCGGGGTGCCGGGTATGAATGCGCCCGTCGCGCATATGGCGGCGGCGCTCGACATTCGCTGGTCGACGCATATCCGCGCGTTGCGCCGCGAGGCGGACGGATGGCGGCTGGACCATGACGAGATGGCCGAGGGGCCGTTCGATGTGGCGATACTCGCGCTCCCCGCCGAGCAGACGGCCGGACTTGCCGCCTCTATCGACCCGGCGCTGGCCGAACTGGCCCGCGCGCATCCGTCCGATCCGTGCTGGACCGTGCTGCTGGGGTTCGACGCCGGCTTCTCGGCACCGGATATCCTGTCCGCCGCCGATCCCATCGACTGGGCCGCGCGCAACAGTGCCAAGCCGGGCCGCAAGGGCGGCGAGGCCTGGACGATCCATGCCACGGCCGACTGGTCGCGGCGCCATGTCGAAAGCGACCGCACCTCCGTCACCGCCTCGCTTCTCCGCGCGCTGGAGGAACGGGTCGGCACGCTGCCCGTGCCGGTCCATGCCACCGCGCATCGCTGGCGTTACGCACGGTCGGGCAAGGCGGATGTCGGGGCCTATCACCGGGCCGATACGGGGCTGGCGGCCTGTGGCGACTGGCTGATCGCGCCACGGGTGGAAAGCGCCTGACTGTCCGGGCGGCAGTCGGCGGATCTGGTGATGGCCTGATCCTCCCCGTGCCGGGGAGGAGTGAAGAAGACTTACGCCTTTTCCAGCGTGCACTGGAGCGGATGCTGGTTGGCGCGGGCGAAGTCGATCACCTGTGCCACCTTGGTCTCGGCGACCTCGTAGGAGAACACGCCGCACACCCCCACGCCGCGCTGATGGACGTGCAGCATGACACGGGTCGCATCGTCCATGCTCATGCGGAAGAAACGTTGCAGGCACAGCACGACGAATTCCATCGGCGTATAGTCGTCGTTGAGCATCAGCACGCGGTACGGCGTCGGCTGCTTGGTGCGCGTCCGGGTCCGCGTCGCGACGCCCAGGCCGGTGCCCTCGTCATCTCCATGATCGGGTCCATGACCGGGGCCTTGCCCGGGACCATTGCCGGCCATTCCCAGAGGATGGGTGAGAGTGTCGCTGTTCTGGGCCATGGCGATAAAATATGGCATGGCGGGGGGTGCGCACAAGCCCTTGGGGACAGGGTCGATCGTATAAATCGGCACGCTCCGGACCGAATAGCCTAATGGAAATCGCGCGAGCGGGGCAGCAGGCGGACATCGCGCGGGTGGATTCCGCGTTGCGCCGGAGCCCCGCGGGGATCGTGCGATCGGGTGGCGGCGGCGGGCACATCCTCCAGCCGGGTCAGCATCGCGCTGCGATCCTCGACGCCTGCGGTCATCAGATGGACCACGCCCTCTTCGCTGCGCTGGACGACGCCGTGGATCAGCATCAGCCGCGAGGCCATCACCGCGCGCCGGTTCGCCTCGAAATCACGCGCCCATAGCAGCGCGTTGACGATGCCCGTCTCGTCCTCGATCGTGACGAAGATCGCATTGCCCTTGCCCGGTCGCTGGCGGACCAGCACCACCCCCGCCACCTTGGCCCGTCGCCCATCGGCCAGGCGGTTCAGATCGGCGGCAGACAGGATGCCTTCGCCCGCCAGCTCGCGACGCAGGAACGCCATCGGATGGCCCTTCAGCGACAGCCGCGTCGCGCGGTAATCGGCGCTGACCTGTTCGGACAGCGGCATGGGCGGCAGCATGACATCGGGTTCGGTCGCCATTTCGGGGGCCTCCATCGCGGCGAACAGCGGTAGTTGCGCCGACTTCATCCGCCGCGCCTCCCACTGACCCTCACGCCGTCCGCTGCCCAGCGAGCGATAGGCGTCGGCCTGTGCCAGCAGGTCGAGCGCGCGGCGCGGCAGCTGCGCCCGGATCGCGACCGACTCGATGGTCTCATAGGGGGCATGATCCGCAATGCCGGTGCCCCAGGCCTCACGAAAGGCATCGACCTGCCGGAAGCCCAGCCGCAGGGCGAAGGCTCCGTCCTCCCGCCGCTCCAGCCGATTGTCCCAGCCGCTGGAATTCACATCGACCGGCCGCACCTCGACCCCGCCATTCTCGCGCGCATCGCGGACCAGTTGGGCGGGGGCGTAGAATCCCATGGGCTGCGCATTGAGCAGCGCGCAGGTGAAGATCGCGGGCTGATGGCGTTTCAGCCAGGCCGAGACATAGACCAGCCGCGCGAAGGACAGCGCATGGCTTTCGGGAAAACCGTACGAGCCGAACCCCTCGATCTGCTTGAAGCAGCGCTCGGCGAATTCGGGCGCGTAACCGCGCGCGACCATGCCGCCGATCATCTTTTGCTGGAACCCGTCCATTCCCCCGACCTTGCGGAACGTCGCCATGGCGCGACGGAGTTGATTGGCCTCGTCGGGGGTGAATTTGGCGGCGGTGATGGCCAGCTTCATCGCCTGCTCCTGGAACAGCGGCACGCCGTACGTCTTGCCGAGCAGGGTGCGCAGTTCGTCCGCCGGACCATGATCGGGATGCGGCGAGGGATAGGTGACCGCCTCCTTTTGCGCGCGCCGCCGCAGATAGGGATGGACCATGTCGCCCTCAATCGGCCCCGGCCGGACGATCGCAACCTGCACGACCAGATCGTAGAATTCGCGTGGCTTCAACCGGGGCAGCATGTTGATCTGCGCGCGGCTTTCCACCTGGAACACGCCGATGCTGTCGCCCCGTTGCAGCATCGTATAGACCCGCTCGTCCTCGTCCTGCGCCAGCGTATCGAGATCGGGGCGGGCAAGGCCGTTCGCCTCCATCAGGTCGAACGCCTTGCGGATGCAGGTCAGCATCCCCAGCGCCAAGATATCGACCTTCATGATCTTCAACTCGTCGATATCGTCCTTGTCCCACTCGATGAAGGTCCGCCCCTCCATCGCGCCGTTGTGAATCGGCACCGTCTCGTCGAGCCGCCCCTGGGTGAGGACGAACCCGCCCACATGCTGCGACAGATGGCGGGGCGCACCGAGCAGCCGGTCGACCAGCGTGCGCAGCCGGGCGATCTCCGGATTGTCGGGCGAGAAGCCGGTTTCGTGGAAGCGCTTTTCCTCAAACTGTTTGGAAAAGCTGCCCCAGACGGTGCTGGTCAGCCTTTGCGTGACATCCTCGCTCAGCCCGAGCGCACGGCCGACCTCGCGCACCGTGCTGCGCGGACGGTAATGGATGACGGTGGCGGCGATGGCGGCACGGTGGCGGCCATAGCGGTCGTAGATATATTGGATCACTTCCTCGCGCCGCTCATGTTCGAAATCGATGTCGATATCGGGCGGCTCGCGGCGTTCCTCCGATACGAAGCGCGAGAAGAGCAGGTCATATCGGACCGGATCGACCGAGGTGACGCCCAGGACCCAGCAGACCGCCGAATTGGCCGCCGACCCGCGCCCCTGGCAGAGAATGGGCGGTTCCCTCGTCCGCGCGAAACGGACGACGTCATGCACGGTCAGGAAATAATGCGCATATCCGCACCGGCGGATCAGCCCGAGTTCCTCGTCCAGCAAGGCGCGCAGCTTGACCGGGACGCCGCCCGGATAGCGCACCGCGGCTTCGCGCCGGACCAGTTCCTCCAGCCAGTCCTGCGCGCCCCAGCCCTGCGGGATGGGTTCGTCGGGATATTGGTAGGAAATGTGATCCAGACGGAAGGCGATCCGCTCCAGGATCGCCATGCTCTCCGCCACCGCTTCCGGCCGGTCGGCGAACAGGCGTGCCATCTCGGCGGCGGGCTTCAGGTGCCGCTCCGCATTGGCCGCCAGCCGCCGCCCCCCGGTACGGACGGTCAGCCCTTCGCGGATACAGGTCAGTATATCCTGTACCGGACGGTCGGCGGGCGAGGCGGACAGCGCATCGGTGGTGGCGAGCAGGGGCACGCCCCGCGCCTCGGCCAATGCGGCATGGGCCATCAGTCGCCGCCGGTCCGCCCCGGATCGCGGCATGGTCACGCCCAGCCACACCCGTCCGGGTGCCGCCGCCAGCAGCCGGTCAAGCGTCGCCGCCAGCCCCGGATCGGCACGCCGCGGGGGCAGCATCGCATCCGTCATCGGCTCACAGGGCCGCGCGCTCGACTGGGGGAGCGCGATCAGCAGCATATCCTCGGCCTGGCGGATCAGGTCGCCCAGCCCCAGGATACAGCCGCCCTTGCGCGCCCGTTTGTTGCCCAGCGTCAGCAACCGGGTCAGCCGTCCCCAGCCCGTCCGGTCGACCGGATAGGCGACGATATCTGGCGTGCCATCGGCGAAGACCAGCCGCGCGCCGACCACCAGCGTGGGCGGCGGCCGAGCCCCGATCTCTGCGGCCGAGGTACAGGCCTTTCGCCAGGCCCTGAGCGCCCGCACCACGCCCGCCACGGTGTTACGGTCCGCAATGCCGATGCCCCTGAGGCCCAGTTCTTGGGCGCGAGCCACCATGTCCTCGGCCGCACTCGCCCCGTCGAGGAAGGAATAATGCGTCGCCGCGACCAGTTCGGCGAAGTCAGCCATGTAATCCTCCCCGGCACGGGGAGGTGGCAGCGCGTAAGCGCTGACGGAGGGGGGCTTCGGTACAGGACGTCCCTAGCCGCGATCCCCCTCCACCATGCTGCGCATGGTCCCCCTCCCCTTGCAGGGGAGGAATGTTAGGGCACACCCTCACGCAAACAGCCCATGCACATACCAACGCGGCCGCTCGGTCTCGGTGTAGAGGCCATGGCGGAAGATCCAGAAGCGCCGCCCGCGCACATCCTCGACCCGGTAATAGTCGCGCGTCGGCGGCGCCATGTCGGCGCGGCGCCACCATTCGCCCGCGATCCGCTCCGGTCCCTCCGCCCGCGCCACGTCATGCATCTTGCGCCGCCAGCGAAACCGCGCCGGAGGGCCGTCGGGCGTCTCGGCGGCAAGCGATTCGATCGGCTGGGGCGGATCGAACAGGTGGATGGGGCGCAAGGGCGGCTCACCCGGCTCGGGCCGGGTCCATTCGGCCTTGGGCGCGGGATCGGTCGCGGGCAGCAGCAATTCGGCCTGTTCGGGCATATGGCTGTCGCGCGGATGGATACGCCGCACCCGCTCGCGCCCCAGCCGCGTGCCCAGCCGGTCGATCAGCGCCGCCACCGCCTCCGACTTGGCCTCGCCGCCTTCCAGTCGCAGCTGCACCGCGTCCAGCTTCTCGGCCAGCCCGACATCCAGCCGCATCAGGTCGTATCCGAAACCGGGGTCGAGCGGATCGGCGAGCGCCTCGATCCGCTCGCGGAACAGCCGCAGCAGCACGGCGGGATCGCGGGTCGGCTGCCCCGTCTCGACCCGCAGATGCTGCACCTCGCCATCCGAACGGAACAGCCGCGCGTCCCAGCGTCGCCCGCCCTCATGCCGCTCCTCCAGCACGCGCGCCGCCTCTGCCGTCAGGTCCTCCAGCACGCCCAGCATATGCTCGGTTCGCGCCACCGGCTCGGCAAAGCGCCGCTCCACCCCGATCGGCGCCGCGACGACACGCGGGGTCAGCGGGCTGTCCTCCTCCCCGGTCAGCCGCCTGAGCGCGGTGGCCGCTTCACGCCCGAAGCGCGCCGCGATCGTCGCCATCGGCCGCGCCAGCACGTCGCCGACCGACTTCAGCCCCGCCGCGATCAGCGCCGCGCAGGCATCCTCGTCCAGTTCCAGCGCGGCGACGGGCAGGCGACGGATCGCCCCCATCTCGTCCGGTGCCGGTGCGCCTGCATGCCGCGCCAGCGCCCGCGCCGCCTCCGGCGTATCGCCATAGGCCAGCCGCACGATCAGTCCCCGCCGCGCCATCCGCGTCTCGATATCCTCGGCAAGGCCCCGCTCGCCGCCGAACAGATGGTCCACGCCGCCCGAATCGAGCACCAGCCCCTGCGGCGGATCGAGCGCCACCGCCGGACTGTAGCGCCGCGCCCCCTCGGCCAGCCGCTCCAGCCAGTCGGCATCGGCGGCGGGATCGTGCGGGAATATCTCGACCTCCGGCACCCGTGCGCGCGCATCGGCCAGCGTCAGCCCCACCGACAGCCCGGCCGCGACCGCCCGGGCGTTGAGCGCCGCCAGGCGAATCGCGCCGCCGACCGATTCGGCAAAGGCGATCGGCGCTTCATCCCGCGCCACGAACAGGTGCGGGCGCCGGGCCCGCAACCGCTCGATCGGCAACCAGGGGAAGACGAGCGCCAGATAGCGGCGCGGGGTCGAAGCTTTGCGTGTCACGGTTCCACTCCACGCGCCACCGGGCGCCCGCAGGCCCTCCCCTTCGGCGCAGCAATTCCAGATCATAGGCCGGTGCCCCCGGTGCCTCCGCCGCCAGTGCCCGCGAGGGGGCGGAGGCGACCGACCAGCGGGTGGCCGCCGCGCTGGGCACGACCTGGCCACCGACGCGCAGCACCAGCATCAACACGCCCGAGGCTTCGGCCGCCAGCATCAGCCGCCGCGACGCGGTCAAGTCCAGCCCGCGCATCGCCCCCCAGCCTTCCGCGATCACCGTGCCCAGCCCCGGACAGCGCGCGCCATCGGCGGCCGCGCGCAGCAGCGCGGCATCATCGGCGACCACCACCACGACCAGATCGGCGGGATCGAGTCCCATCGCGACCAGCCCCGGCCCATGGAGTCGCCCGCCCTGCCGCTCGGCCGCCTCGGTGCGCAGCCACAGGATCGGTCGCGCCCCCACCGTCAGCGCGCAGCCCAGCGCCAACCCCGCGCCGCTCGCCGCTTCGCCTTCCGAAAGCGCATGGATTTCGTGCAGTTGGGCAGCGGCCAGCCGAACCTCGAAGCCCCGTCCCGACGCCATCCCGCCATCATCGCCCGGCGCCACCAGAGCGGCGGCGCGGCGCAGACGGTCGATCAGGGCAAAGGGCTCCTCCATATATGTTCTTGTAATGTTCTATGATCGGAGTCGCCAGCCGTAAAAAAATTGAAAAAAGTGCTTGCCGGATTCGAAACCCACATCTAATAGCCCGCCTCACCCCAGCCGGTCAGCCGGTTCGGAACGCCAGAGCGGGCGTAGCTCAGGGGTAGAGCACAACCTTGCCAAGGTTGGGGTCGAGGGTTCGAATCCCTTCGCCCGCTCCAGCGATCTCTCGGATGAGATCGCCTTCGTCGCACAGCGATGTATTACCTAATAAATCCTATCTGATTTACAGACCGAAACCCTGTGATCGCATCATGTCCGGATCGCGGACGATATATGCGAGACAGCGTTAATTGATGGGCTCTCCTGGCCTTGGCGAGCGCTGACTTTTTATCGACTGCGATGTCCATGCGCCGCCCAAAGAGGCTTTATCGTCGTCTTGGGATACTCTGGCCCTATACCACGCGCTATCTGATCCCCATGCCGATCCGCCCCACCACCTCTGCCGACGCCGATGCCATCGCCGCGATCATCCTGCCGGTGATCCGCGCGGGCGAAACCTATGCGCTCGATCCCGCGATGACCGAAGAGGCGGCGCTGGCTTACTGGTTCGGGGCCGACAAGGCGGTCTTCGTGTTCGAAGAGGACGGCGCCATCCTCGGCACCTATTATCTCCGCGCCAATCAGGCGGGCGGTGGGGATCATGTCGCCAATGCGGGCTATATGACCGGCCCGGCGGCGCGCGGGCGGGGGGTGGCTCGGGCGATGGCGCAGCATTCCTTTGCCGAAGCCCGGGTTCGGGGTTTTGCCGCGATGCAGTTCAACTTCGTGGTCGCCAGCAACGCGGCCGCCGTACATCTGTGGACGGCGCTGGGTTTCACCACGGTCGGGCGGGTGCCGGAGGCGTTCCGGCACCCGCATCTGGGGCTGGTCGATGCCTTGGTGATGCACCGCCCCCTATGATCAGCCCGCCCGCGCGACCTGAAAGCCCGCAAAGGACTGGCTGACCGGCATCAGTTCCAACCGGTTGATGTTCAGATGCGGCGGCAGCTCGGCGACCCAGAGCAGGGTGGCAGCGATATCCTGTGCCGTCATCGGGTCGGAGCCCGCATAGAGCGCGTCCGACGCCGCCTGGTCGCCGCCGGTACGGATGGTGGTGAACTCGGTCTCGACCATGCCCGGCTCGATCGAGGTGACACGCACCCCCTTGCCGTGCAAATCCGCGCGCAGGTTCAGCGAGAATTGCTTCACGAACGCCTTGGTGCCGCCATAGACGTTGCCGCCGGTATAGGGATAGTTCGCCGCCACCGAGGACAGGTTGATGATCGCCCCGCGCCGTTCGATCAGCCGGGGCAGCAGCCGATGGGTGATGGTGATGAGCCCGTCGATATTGGTCGCGATCATCGTCCGCCACTGGGCCAGATCGCTGTCCTGGGCGGGCTTGGTGCCGAGCGCGAGGCCCGCATTATTGATGAGCAGGTCGATCTCGGCGAATTCCGGCGGCAGGCCGCCCAGCGCGGCGTCGAGCGCCTCCTCGTCGGTAATGTCGAAGGCCAGCGGATGAAAGGCCGCCCCCAGTTCGTCGGCCAGCGCCTGGAGCCGGTCGGCGCGGCGGCCCGTGCCGATCACCCGCCATCCCGCCGCGACAAAGGCCCGCGCGGTGCCCGCACCGATTCCGGCGGTTGCCCCCGTCACCAGAACTGTCTTCGTCATCCGTCCAACTCCCTCTCAAGCAGTTTGCCTGCTGGTATCCGGCGAGGCCGGGCATGGCAAAGCATGCGCGGTGCACAAGGCGGCAAGACCCGCCTCTGTTCCCGCTCTTCATCCAAGCGCCAGAAATACCGGGCTTTTCCCGGATGGCCGGGATATGCAGATAGCGGCATGATCGGTCCCGGGAGAAGACAGGCATGGACTATCGACCAGGCCAGCCGCGACGAATCGCCAGTGACCGCTCGCGCGGCCCCTTCCCCCGTGCGCAGGGCGGACAGTGCGATTTCCGGCCCGCGCTGACCGGCGCAGCGACCGAGGCGGATGGCGCCATGACGGTGCGGGCCATCTATCCCTGCCCGGAAGACGAGGCGGTGGACGGCTGGGTCCGGGTCCGTTGGTAGCGCCACGGTTGCGGGGGCCGGATCGCCCTCCCACATAAGCGGCGCGGCCGCCTTGGGGTCGCATCAGCCAGGACATCCCATGCCCCGCCGCCTTCGTATCGACTTCGTCTCCGACATTTCCTGCCCCTGGTGCATCATCGGGCTGCGCGGGCTGGAGATCGCGCTGGAGCGATTGGGCGATACGGTCGAGGCGGACATCCATTTCCAGCCCTTCGAGCTGAACCCTGCCATGCCGCCCGAGGGCGAGAATATCGTCGAGCATATCGGCCGCAAATATGGCGCGACGCCCGAACAGTCCGCCGCCAACCGCGCCAATATCCGTGAGCGGGCCGCCTCGGTCGGCTTCACCATGGCGATGGCCGATGATGCGCGCATCTATAACAGCTTCGACGCGCACCGGCTGCTCCACTGGGCGGAGACCGAAGGGCGGCAGGCGGCGCTGAAGCACGCACTGTTCGACAGCTATTTCACGCGGGGCGAGGATATCTCGAATCATGACGTGCTGGTCGCCGCCATAGGCCGCGCCGGTCTCGACACCGACGAGGCCCGCGCGATCCTGTCCTCCGACCGCTATGCGACCGAAGTGCGCGAGGCGGAGCGGCTGTGGCAGGGGCGCGGCATCCAGTCGGTGCCCGCCATCGTGATCGACAACCGCTATCTCATCTCGGGCGGACAGCCGCCCGAATCCTTCGAGCAGGCGCTGCGCCAGATCGCCGCCGAACCTGTTGCTGCCTGATTTCACGGAAAGGACAGTCCCCATGGCCGACACCCGTTATGCCAAGACCGAGGAAGCGCTCGCGAAGCTGACACCCGAACAATATTATGTGACCCAGCAGAGCGGCACCGAGCGCCCCGGCACCGGCGAATATCTCCACACCCGCGAGCCGGGCCTGTATGTCGACATCGTCTCGGGCGAGCCGCTGTTCGCCTCGGCCGACAAGTTCGATTCGCATTGTGGCTGGCCCAGCTTCACCCGGCCGATCGAACCCGCCCATGTCAATGAACTGCGCGATACCACGCACGGCATGATCCGCACCGAGGTCCGCTCGGCGCATGGCGACAGCCATCTGGGCCATGTTTTCCCCGACGGCCCGCGCGATCGCGGCGGCCTGCGCTATTGCATCAACTCGGCCTCGCTGCGCTTCGTGCCGCTCGGGGATATGGAGGCGCAAGGCTATGGCGATTACGTCGACCAGGTCCGCGCCGCCGAGCAGGGATAAGATTCCTCCCCTGTAAGGGGAGGGGGACCATGCGAAGCATGGTGGAGGGGTGTCACCGCTGGCGAGGTTCGTGCATCTCACCGACCGGGACACCCCTCCGTCAGTCCTGCGGACTGCCACCTCCCCTTGCAGGGGAGGAATACCCATTGACGTTTACGGCACCTTTTGCCCGTCCGATCGTTTGGCCTTCGCAACGATAAGGTTCGGGAAACGGGGGCAATGGTGGCAACGATGATGTGGGGTTGGGCTCCGCTGCTGATGGCGGCACCGCTGGCACCCCAGCAGACCACCGATCCCGTACCCACTGCCGCCCGCGTCACCCCCGATGCCGCAGCGGGTGATACGCAGCGGACGCCCACCCGCCGCCGCCCGGTCCGCCCCTCGGACAGTGCGCCCTCAGCGATCACCGCCGACACCCGCCGCACGCCGCCGCCGGGGATCATCGGCGACTGGCACGACATCCGCACCCGCCTGAACGAGCGCGGCATCACCGTCACCGCCCGCTACGCATCTGAAAGCGCGGCCAATATCACCGGCGGGCGCAAGACGCTGTTCCGCGAGACGGGCCAGTTCGATGCGGGCGCGCTGTTCGATCTGGAAAAGGTCATGGGGCTGAAGGGCGGCGCGTTTCAGGCCACCCTCACCTATCGCCGCGGCCGCAACCTCAGCGACGATGCCAATCTCGGCACGCTGCAACAGGTGCAGGAGGTCTATGGACGCGGCCAGACCCTGCGCCTGACGCAATTCTGGTACGAGCAGCGGATCGGCGAGCGGTTCGAGCTGAAGCTGGGCCGCACCAATCCCGGCGAGGATTTCGCCATTTTCTCGTGCCACTTTATGAACTTGAGTTTCTGCGGCGCGCAGCCCGGCAATCTGGTCGGCGATTATTGGCAGAACTGGCCGGTCAGCCAGTGGGGCGCCCGGCTGCGTTACGAACCGCGCGACGACCTGTATGTCCAGGGTGCGGTCTATGAGATCAATCCACGCAACCTCGACAACGACTTCTTCATCGGCCACTTCAAGGGCGCGACCGGCGTTCTGGTGCCCGCCGAAATAGGCTGGATCCGCAATGCCAGCGCCGGGCGGATCGGGTCGTACAAGTTGGGCGGCTGGGTGGCGACCGCCGATGCCCCGGACGTGTTCCTCGACGCGAACCGCCGGCCCGTGGCGATCACCGGCCTCGCCCCGCTGGAGCGCAGCAGCCGCTACGGCGTGTACGTCAACATCCAGCAGCAGCTGACCGGAGAGACCAAGGACGGCAAGGCCGAGAACGGGCTCAGCGTCTTTTTGAACGCTACCCAGGCGGACCGTGCGACCAGCGTGACCGACAATCAGGTCGCGGCCGGCCTGTTCTATAAAGGGCTGGTTCCTGCCGTACCGGGCGACGTTCTGGGCTTCGGCGTGGCGCGGACCCATGTGAACGGACGCGTCGCGGACGGGCAGCGGCTCGATCCCACCCGGCCCGCCGTGCAGGGCTCCGAATATGCGGCCGAAGTCTATTACAGCATCCACCCGGCGGAGTGGCTGGAGATGCGGCCCAACGTCCAGTTCGTCCACCATCCCGGCGGCTATGCGCAAGCCGACGACGTCACCATATTGGGGCTGAAGGCCGCCTTCACCCTGTAACGCCCCTGATTCACGACCCGTTCAATAGGCGGCGCGCAAGGACAGGCGTGCCCAAAGGAGTGATTTGATGATCCGTTCGATGATGGCGTCCGCCCTGCTGGCGCCAACCGCCATGGCGATGATCGCCGCGCCGGTGCCCGCTTTCGCCCAGGCCAATGGCGATCTGGCGGCGGTGCAGCGTCACCTGCAATCGGTGCAGACGATGACCGCCGACTTCACCCAGACCGACCGGGCGGGCAAGGTGCTGACCGGCACGCTGACCATGAAGAAGCCGGGCAAGATCCGGTTTCAATATGAGAAGGGCGTGCCGCTGCTGATCGTCGCCGATGGCGGCGCGCTGACCTTCATCGATTATTCGGTCCGCCAAGTGCAGCGCTGGCCGATCAGGAACTCGCCGCTGGGCGTGCTGCTCGACCCTTCCCGCGACATCGGCCGCTATGCCAAGGTGGTGCCGAGCGCCGATCCCCGCCTGCTGTCGGTCGAGGCGAACGACCCCAAGCATCCCGAATATGGCAAGATCACCCTGGTCTTCGCCCGCGATGCCGCCGCGCCGGGCGGGCTGATGATGCAGGGTTGGGTCGCGCTCGACAGCCAGAACAACCGCACCACGATTCGCCTGTCTAACCAGCGTTTCGGCGTGCCGGTGGACGACAAGGCGTTCCGATTCAACGATCCCCGGAGAACCGCGGCGCGTAACTGAACGCTGGCGGGCCGTTTCATTCATCCAGGCGACAGGTTCGCTGCCCTATCAAGGTGTTGCGGTTGAGGGGCCTTCGAGATTCCCCCCTGTTGCTCGGACGAGCACCCTCATCCCGCCTGCGTGACGAACGCTAGGTCGGCCCTCGCTCCATGCCCCCGGAGCGGGGGCCTTTCCGTTTCTGCATCTCTTCTCCTTGACCCCGGCGAAGGCCGGGGCCCAGTCGCCATATCGATGGTGGCGCGCATCACGTGGCGTGGGAGGCAAAGACGCCGCGCCGCCGATGGTCCGCCGCATCTGGACCCCGGCCTCCGCCGGGGTGGTACGGAGATATGCGACGCCATCCATAACGTGAGTAATCTTGTCTCACTCCCCTGCCCCCGCTACATCGCATCCCGTGAAAATCGCCTCCTGGAACATCAATTCGGTGCGTTTCCGCGCCGCGATCGTCGAGCAATTCCTGAAGGAAGCCGCGCCCGATGTGCTGTGCCTTCAGGAGACGAAAGTCGTCGATGACGACTTCCCCTTCGAGCTGTTCCGCGCGCTCGGCTATGACCATATCATCATCCATGGCCAGCGGATGCACCACGGCGTCGCCATCGTGGCCAAGGTGCCCATCACCGAGGATGATCGCCTGGACTGGCAGGCCAATGCCGAGGCGCGGCATGTCGGCATCCGGCTGCCGAACGGCGTGCGGTTGGAGAATGTCTATATCCCGGCGGGCGGTGATGTGCCCGATCGCGAGGTGAACCCGAAATTCGGTCAGAAGCTCGATTTCCTGGGCCGCATGATCGACTGGTCGGGCCAGCTCGACTGCCCGACGATCCTGACCGGCGACTTCAACATCGCCCCGCTCGAATCGGACGTGTGGAGCCACAAGCAGCTGCTCGACGTGGTCAGCCATACTCCCATCGAGGTCGAGACGCTGGCGAGGTTGCAGGCGTCCAACGACTGGGTCGATCTGGGCCGCCACTTCATCCCCGCGCCGCAGCGGCTCTATACCTGGTGGAGCTACCGCGCAAAGGACTGGGCGGCGTCGGATCGCGGGCGGCGGCTCGACCATATGTGGGCGACACGCGACGTGGCCGCCAAGGCGGTGTCGCATCAGGTGTTCGAGCCGTGCCGCAGCTGGCTGAAACCCTCCGACCATATCCCGATCATGACGGAATTCGATTTTTGAACGCCGATCCCAAAGCGGCAGCCCGCGCGATCGATGCGCTGCGCCGAGGCTGGCCGATCGCGATTGCCGGCCAGGCGCTGCTCGCGGTCGAGACGGCCGATCCGCTGCGTTTGGCCGCCTTCGATCCGGAGGGCCAAGCGCCGGTCCTGATCTCGGCCGGTCGCGCGGCGACGTTGAAGCTGACCAACCAGTTGGAGGCCGCCGATCCCGACGCCGCCGTGCTGGTCGAGCGCGCGCCCTGGGTGGACTTCGCCGCCGCGACGGCGCTGGCCGATCCGCAATTCGACCTCGCCACCCCGCTAAAAGGCCCGTTCCGCGCGCTTCCCCTCCCCGATCCAATAGTCGCGGCGGCGGCCATCCGGTTCGCGCGGATCGCGGGGATGCTGCCCGCCTTCTTCCTCGGCGGCACCGGCGTCGAGGCGGAGATTTCGCTGGCCGACATCGCCGCGCATGAGAATGCCGAAGCGCTGGCGATCGCCACCCGCGCGCGCCTGCCCGTGGCCGGAGCCGAGGATGCCGAGATCGTCGCCTTCCGCTCGCCCCATGCGGCGGGCGAGCATGTCGCGCTGCTGATCGGCCAGCCCAACGGGCAGCCGCCGCTGGTGCGGCTGCACAGCGAATGCCTGACCGGCGATGTGCTGGGCAGCCTGAAATGCGATTGCGGGCCGCAGCTTCATGCCGCGATCCATGCCATTGCCGACTCAGGCTGGGGCATATTGCTCTATCTGCGGCAGGAAGGGCGCGGGATCGGGTTGGTCAACAAGCTGCGCGCCTATCAGCTTCAGGATCAGGGCTTCGACACGGTCGACGCCAACACCCGGCTGGGCTTTGCGATCGATGCGCGGGATTTCGGCGTGGCGGCGCGGATGCTGACCCTGATGGGACAGGACCGAGTGCGGCTGCTGACCAACAACCCGGCCAAGGTTGCGGGACTGGGGGCCGCGGGGGTGCAGGTGATCGAACGCGTCGCGCACAGCCTGCCGCCCAATCCGCATAACGAACGCTATCTCGCGACCAAGCGCGATCGGACGGGGCACCAGCTTTAAGGAGCGCGTCGCGTTCTTTCAAAAGAATGGTTCGCGCGGAGACGCGAAGACGCGGAGATGAATCGCTTGGGGCCAGATTGAGACACTCTCACCTCCGCTGCGATAAGAAGGGCGCTGTCGCGGCAGGCCCGACACCTCCGCGTTCTCCGCGCCTCCGCGCGAACATCGTCTTGCCTTCCAGGCGCTATCCCCGCCGCGCGATCCCCTGCGCGATGATCGTCGCCTCCGCCTCGGCCAGCACCGCGCCGGCATTGCCCGGTGCCATCACCGCGCGTTCGGCCGCCCGAATCCGCGCCATCGCGCGCGCCAGCATCGCGGGGGTCCAGCGGCGCAGCGCCCGCGCGGTCTTCGCCTCGTCGCGGAAGAAGACGCGGTGGCGCTTCATCACCGCCTCGACCGGCTCACCCGCATCGATATCGGCGCGCATCTCGGCCAGCGCCACCAGACGCCGGGCCAGGGCACGCAGCCAGGGAATTGGCGAGGCCCCGCCTTCGTCGAGCAGCGCCAGTTCGCCGCCCAGATCGCCGACACGCCCCTCCACCACCGCCTCCACCGCGTCGCCCATCTCGACCTCGCCCAGATCGGCGCCGATCGCGTCCATCGCGGCGTGATCGACCTCACGCGGACGGTCGGGCGCGGCGTCGAGATAAAGCGCCAGCTTTTCCAGCTCGCGCATCATCACCGATCGGTCGGCCGCCGCCGCTTCGACCAGTCGCGCAGGCACGCCCGCCGCCAGCCGCAGTCCCATCTCGCCGCCGATCGTGGTCGCCAGCCGCTCGGCATCGGCGGCGGTGGGCGCATAACAGCCGAACGCCATCGCGCGTGGCGAATCGAGCGCCAGTTTGACGATCTTGGCGGTCGTCTTGACCGTGGGGGCGATGGCGACGACCGGATTGCCCGCCGACTCGGCCTCCAGCAGCGCGGTGAACGCCGCCAGCCCCTCTTCGCCGACGCTGGCGATGCGGATATGGCGCGGACCGCCGAACAGCGACATGGCCGCCGCTTCGTCGGTCAGGCGAGCGGGATCGCTTTTCAGCGTGGCCGAATCCAGATCGATCCGCTCGGCATCCTGCCCCATCGCCTTGGCCAGAATTCTCGCCAACTCACTCGCCCCCGCCTCATCAGGACCGTGGAGCAGATAGAGGCGGATATCGGCAGAGGGGCGTCCCAGCGCCTGACGAATTTGGTTGGCGCTGGCTTTCAAGATCGGGGCGCCTTCACGGGCGGGCGGGGACCATCGCCTCGCCGGGCCGCGACCGGGCATAGGTGGCCAGCCGCGCGACGATCTCGTCCGCGACGATTACCGACAGCCGTTCCAGCGCGGTATTTTCCGCCGCGATGGTGGCATATTCGGAACGGACCACGTCGATCCCGGCATCCGATCCGGCGGTGGCGTCGACCAGCACCGCATTGCTGGTCTGATCGACCAGCTGGTAGCGCGCGCGCAGGATGCGCCGTTCGCGCACCACCGAGTCGTCGCGCCGCACGCCAAGCCCGCGAATCTGGTCGTCCAGCTTCACGTCCAGGCGATAGCGCGCCGCCCCCGTCTTGCCGCCCAGCCGGTCGTTCAGCGCATTGGCCATCAGCCAGCCCGCCTTCCCCTGAATCGGTGCGACCTCGATCTGCGACAGGGCATTCGCCACCGGGCCGGAGCCGCCACCCGCATAGAGCGGATGCAGCCCACAACCCGACAGGCCCAGGGTCAGCGCCAGACCGGCGGCGATCGGGGGAAGGACACGGCTCATGCGACGATGTTCACCAGACGGTCGGGCACCACGATCACCTTTTTCGGAGTGGCACCGTCGAGCGCACGGACGATCTTCTCGGACGCCAGTGCGGTCGCCTCCAGCTGGTCCTTCGGCAGCCCCTTGGCGACGGTCAGCGTGTCGCGCAGCTTGCCGTTGACCTGCACCGCGACCGTGACCTCATCCTCGACCAACAGGCTTTCGTCGACCACCGGCCAGGCGGCATCGGCGATCAGCCCCTCTTGCCCCATCCCGGCCCAGGCTTCCTCGGCCATGTGCGGGACCATCGGCGCGACCAGCAACATGGTGGTGCGGATCGCCTCGTTGCGGGCGGCCGACGGCTTGGCCTTTTCGATGGCGTTGACCAACTCGTACAGCTTGGCAACCGCCTTGTTGAAGGCCAGCGCCTCGATGTCCGCAGCCACGCCCGCGATGGTCTGGTGCAGTTTGCGCGAGAGCGCCTTGTCTTCGCCCTCGGCGGCTTCCGACCCGTCGAACAAACGCCACAGCCGCTGGACGAAGCGCCACGAGCCCTCGATGCCCGACTCCGACCAGGGCAGATCACGCTCGGGCGGGCTGTCGGACAGCATGAACCAGCGCACCGCGTCCGCGCCATACTGGTCCACGATGGGCTCGGGATCGACGGTGTTCTTCTTGGACTTGGACATCTTCTCAACGCGGCCGACCGTGATCGGCTGGCCGGTTGCGATCTCGATGCCGTCGCGGATTTCGCCGGGCGCAAGCCAGCGGCCGTCCGAGGACTTGTAGCTCTCGTGCGTGACCATGCCCTGCGTGAACAGGCCCGCAAAGGGCTCGGCCACGTCGATCAGGCCAATATGCTTGAGCGCACGGGTCCAGAAGCGGGCATAGAGCAAGTGCAGGATCGCATGCTCGACGCCGCCGATATATTGGCCGACCGGCAGCCACTGCTTCACCACCTCGGGATCGAACGGACGATCCTTGGGCTGGCTGGCGAAGCGGATGAAATACCAGGACGAATCGACGAAGGTGTCGAGTGTGTCGGTCTCCCGCCGGGCGGGCTTGCCGCAGGTCGGGCAGTCGACATGCTTCCACGTCGCATGCCGGTCGAGCGGGTTGCCGGGGACGTCGAAGGTCACGTCCTCGGGCAACGTTACCGGCAACTGGTCCTTGGGGACCGGCACCGCGCCGCAGGTCTCGCAATGGATGATCGGGATCGGCGTGCCCCAGTAACGCTGGCGGCTGACCCCCCAGTCGCGCAGGCGGTACACGGTTTGACCCTGGCCCCAGCCTTCACCCTCGGCCCGCGCGATGACGGCGGCCTTGGCGGCCTCGACATCCATGCCGTCGAGCGGTCCGGAATTCACCAGACGGCCGGTGCCGGTATAGGCGGTGTCGCCCTCGAATACCGGCGCGGTCGTGTCGCCATCGGCGACGACGCGGGTGACGCTCAGGCCGTATTTGCGCGCGAAATCCAGGTCGCGCTGGTCATGCGCGGGCACGCCCATCACCGCGCCCGTGCCGTAATCCATCAGCACGAAGTTCGCGATATAGACCGGCAGGGTGATGGCGGCGTCCATCGGATGCTGCATCCGATAACCGGTGTCGAAGCCCAGCTTTTCCTGCGTCTCCAGCTCGGCCGCGGTGGTGCCGCCCGCCTTGCACCGCTCGATGAAGGCGGCCGCGTCGGCGTTCGTCTCGGCCAGTTCGCGGGCGATCGGGTGGTCGGCCGCGATCGCGACGAAGCTGGCGCCGAAAATCGTGTCGGGACGGGTCGAATAGACCTCGATCGGCGTCGCGAAGGGTGCGACGGGCGCGAAACGGAACTGGAGGCCCTTGCTGCGGCCGATCCAGTTCTCCTGCATCAGCTTCACCTTGTCGGGCCAATGCTCGAGCGTCGTCAGACCCTTCAGCAGCTCGTCGGCAAAGTCGGTGATCTTGAGGAACCACTGGTTCAGCTTGCGCTTCTCGACCAGTGCGCCCGAGCGCCAGCCGCGCCCGTCGATCACCTGCTCGTTGGCCAGCACGGTCATGTCGACCGGGTCCCAGTTGACCGCCGATTCCTTCCGGTAAACCAGCCCGCCCGCATACAGATCGAGGAACAGCGCCTGCTCATGCCCGTAATAATCGGGCTCGCACGTCGCGATCTCGCGCGTCCAGTCGAGCGCGAAGCCCAGCCGCTTCAGCTGCGCCTTCATCGTCGCGATATTGTCGCGGGTCCAGCCGCCCGGATGGACGCCCTTTTCCATCGCGGCATTCTCGGCGGGCATGCCGAACGCGTCCCAGCCCATCGGGTGGAGAACCTCATGCCCGATCATCCGCCGATAGCGCGCCAGCACGTCGCCCATCGTATAGTTGCGGACATGCCCCATATGGATGCGCCCCGACGGATAGGGGAACATCTCAAGGACATAGGACCGGGGCTTGGGGCTGTGATCGTCGGCGGCGAAGGTGCGCCGCTCCTCCCAGATCCGCTGCCAGGTCGAATCCGATTTCAGGGCATTGTAACGCGAGGCCATTCGGGTCGTCTTTTACTTCGTGATCGAGGCGCGGCGCAGGTCGCGCGCCTTGGTGAGGATGATGTCTTCCAGCTTCTGGATGGTGGCCGCCTGCACCGGCGCCTCCACCCACTGGCCGCCGCGATTGACTTCACGCAGCGCGGTCACGCGCAGCGCATCGGCGCGCAGATCCTGGTCGAGGATGGTGACGGTAACCTTCATCCGCTCGGTCGGGACCTGCGGGTTGACGTACCAGTCGGTGACGATGACGCCGCCGTTCGAATCCGTCTCGGCCAGCGGCATGAAGCTCAGCGTGTCGAGGCTGGCGCGCCACAGATAGGAATTGACGCCGATCGTGGTGATCTTCGACGCGGCCAGATCGCCCTGCGGGCGCTCCTTCTTGCCGGCACAGGCGCCGAGCGACAAAGCGGCGATTACCGCGAACGCGGTGGCGGAACGGCGAAGCATCGGCATTATCCTGACTGCGATGAAGGACGGGAATAAGGGTTGCCTATAGCCTCTACAGGGGTGCCGACACCCCGGCAAGCGTCGGGACATCATGGACGATGCGACCGATTCTGTGGAAGTTGCGCAACACTCGGACAAGATTCGCGATCACGGGCGTAACAATGGGATCGCTCACGCCCGATTCCATGTTAGGAGCAATCTTGTAAAAGGGTCTCATAAAAAGGGGTGGACCGTGTCGTTCGGGCGTATCGTGATCGGAATCGCAATCGGGGCGCTTGCCGCCACGACCGCGATGGTCGCGCCCGCCATCGGCGCGGTCGACCAGAATAAGCACCCGATCAAGGCGCGGGGGCTCAGTCTGCTCGGCCGTGGCGGGTTCACCCCGTCCGCCGCAGACCCCCGGCTCGCCGCCATCTTCGCCAAGAGTGGACTCGATGCGGGCGACCTGCGCTTTACCCCGGCGGAGAGCCAGCGCGGCGTCAACCGCCCCGTGACCGTCGCGGTGCGCGCGCAGAGTAGCCGCACCAATGAGGAACGGGTCGCCGCCAACACCGCGCCGACCGTCGGCTTGGCCCCGATCTCCTATAATCTGGGGGTGTCGGTCGGCTGGAAGCGTGTCGCGCTATCGGGCGATATCGCACGCGTCGATCTGGCCGGTCTGCCGGGTAGCCGCGAAAGCGCCGATGTGGCGGTCAGCTACACCGCGAATCGCTTCACCGGCCGCGTGAAGGCCTCGACCGACCGTCCGCTCGACAATGCGCCGAAGATGATCGACATGCCCGCCAGCTATTCGCTGGACATGGGCGGGTCCTATTCGCTGACCCGCAACCTGGATGTGACGGCGGGTGTCCGCTATCGCTCGGATCGCGAACGTCTGGCCCGGATCGACGACGATCGCCGCAACAGCCAGGCGGTCTATCTGGGAACGGCCTTCCGCTTCTAAAGTCGGTCAAAGGGGGAACGCTTGGCCGTCCTGACAATCCTGGCCTTGGCAGTTCAGCAACCCGCCACCCTCGCGCAACCACCCCGGCTTCTGAACCTGGCCCTTCAGCCCGGTGACTATCCTGCCCGCGCCGCACAGAAGGATGAGAGCGGAATCGTCAGCACGCTTCTGTCCGTCGACGATCACGGTCGCGTGACGAACTGCGTCGTTACCGAAAGCAGCGGATCGGCGACGCTCGATACGGGAACCTGCGCCCTGCTGCGCCGCAAGGCCCGGTTCAAACATGCGATCGATGCGACCGGCTCTCCCGTCAGCGGCACCCATCGCGAGGTGATGGCCTGGTCAATAGGGTCCCCCGCGATATCGTCCAACATCCAGCTCATGCTGACGCTACCCGCGTCGCAGACTGCCCCGCCCGCACCGGTCACAGCGCGCATCTATTTCAATGCCAAGGGCCGCATAACCGAATGCCAGATCGTCCAATCGGGCGGCGGTGCCGTGGACGAGACAGTTTGCAAGATCGCCGCCGGCAAACTCGCGATTGCGCCGCCACATAGCGAGTCTCCAGACATCGCGCCTGTCGGCATACGCGACCTCAGCGTTACTTTCCGTCTGGCGAACGCGGTCAGTAGCCAGACTCGCCCTTAGGCCGCCCAAGCATCGATTGCCGCCCAGCCCTGAAACACCCCGCGCAACCGACGAAAGCGTTGCGCATTCATACCGCCCAATGCGATTCGCGGCAGACCAAGCCCGCGTCCGATCCTGTTCGCCCTTGCCGGACCCAGCGCCGGAGCGCCGGGATGCGTGCGCGTGGGGAAGATCGGCGAGACGAACAAAAGGTCGGCCCCGGCGCGCCATCCCGCGACCGCTTCCGCCCGATTATGCGCAGGCCAGCTTCGCAGCCCACTGCCCCGCCCCGCCTTATGCACGCCATCCCCAGGCAAACCACCTCCGGCCACCAACAGAACCAGCCTCCGCGCCTTAGCGATTCGCCGGACCCGGCGGTGAATCGCCCGCCGCTCGGCCGGGGGCGTCGCGTGGTGACGGAACACCACCCCCGATCCGGGCGGCAGCCTGCGCAGCGCGGTCCAAAGCCCCTCCCCCAGCCGCTCGTCGGTCATCAGCCATGTCACGGGGTATCGGTCGGCCATCGGGGGCATTATAGCGCCGGGCATGACCGACGACAGCGTTTCCCGCCTTGCCACCGTCTCCGCCCAGCTTCAGCACGCCGCGAAGCTCGGGCAGCACGCGACCCCGACCCTGATCGCGGTGTCGAAGACGCATGAAGCCGACACGATCCGCCCGCTGCTGGAGGCCGGACACCGCATCTTCGGCGAAAACCGGGTGCAGGAGGCCGCCGCCAAATGGCCCGATCTGCGCGCCGCCTATCCCGGCGTCGAGCTTCACCTGATCGGCCAGCTCCAATCGAACAAGGCCGCCGACGCGGTTGCGCTCTTCGACGTGATCCACACGGTCGACCGCCCCTCGCTGATCGCCGCGCTGGCCGAGGCGATGGACAAGAGCGGCAAGCGGCCCGACTGTTTCCTTCAGGTCAATATCGGCGACGAGGACCAGAAGGGCGGCTGCGCCATCGCCGAGGCCCCTGCCATGCTGGAAGCGGCCCGTAGCGCCGGTCTGCCCATCATCGGCCTGATGGCGATCCCGCCGCACGGGCTGGACGCCGCCCCCTATTTCGCGCTGCTCGCCAAGATGGCGCGTGAACTAGGACTGGCGAAGCTCAGCATGGGCATGTCCGAGGATTACGAGGTCGCCGCGATGCTGGGGGCCAGCCATGTCCGCATCGGCAGTGCGCTGTTCGGAGCGCGCGCATGAGCCGCTTCGCCGCGCTGCTGTTCGATTTCGACGGCGTCCTGATCGACAGCGAATATGAGGGCAATCGCCACCTCGCCGAATGGCTGAGCGCCAACGGCCACCCGCATACGCCCGAAGAAGCGATGCACCATTATATGGGGCTGGCGGGCAAGGACTTCATCGCGACGATCGAGGGGCGCATCGGCCACACCCTGCCTGAAAGTTTCTACGAGGCGCGCCGGGCCGAGGATGTTCGCGCCATGGCCGAGGGCGTGGCGGCGATCGGCGGCGCGGTGGCGTTCGTGAAATCGCTCCCCGTCGATTTCCCCAAGGCGATCGTCTCGTCCAGCCCGACCGTCTGGATCGACCGGCATCTGCGCCATATCGGCCTGCGCGACCTGTTCGGCGATCATATCTATAGCGGCCGCGAGCATGTCACGCGCGGCAAGCCCGCCCCCGACCTCTATCTCCATGCGGCCGAGCAACTGGACGTACGGATCGAGAATTGCGCGATCCTGGAGGACTCCCCCGTCGGTGCGACCGGTGCGGTGGCGAGCGGCGGTCATGTCATCGGCATGTGCATGGGAACGCATTGCGCCATCGGCCATGACCAGAGACTGCGCGACATCGGTGTCGCCGCGATCGCGCAGGATTATGAGGACGTCCGCCGCGAACTGGGATTCTGAACATGCTCCACGTCCGTTCAGCCTGAGTCCTTCGGCTGGCTGGAAGCCAGCCGCTCAGGATAAACTTCGGCGCATCGCGCCGAAGTCGAAGGCTATGGGAATGGATCATGGCGTAGCGCCAGGCGTGCGTTTCGACTTCGCTCAGCGTGAACGGAGCTTGGGAGTGATCAGCCCCCGTTAAAAATCAAAGGAAAATTGCGCCGGTCCCAGAAGGATGCTGGCGTATCCCTTTCAAATACCCTCACCGGTCAGGCGCTGGCATACCATGTCCAGCTGATCGAGCGTCGAATAGCTCAGGGTGAGCGTCCCCCCCTTCTCGCCATGCGCGATGCGCACCGACAGGCCGAGCAGGTCGGCGAGCTGCCCTTCCAGCGCAGCGATATCGGCATCCGCCGCGTCCTGCCCCGGCGGCAGCTTGGCGGCGCCCTTCTCGCCCTCGTCCGATCCCTTACGGCCACCGCCCTTGGCTTCGCGGGTCAGCTTCTCGGTTTCACGAACGCTCAGGCCGCGCGCGATGACCTGATCGGCCAGCGCCTCGACCTCGTTCGCGCCCAGCAGCGCCCGGGCGTGGCCCATCGACAGCGCGCCGCTGACCACCTGCCCCTGCACCGTATCGGGCAGTTCGAGCAGGCGCAGCAGGTTGGCGACATGGCTGCGCGACTTGTGGACGATCTTGGCCAGCGCCTCCTGGGTGTGGCCGAACTCACCCGCCAGCCGCTGATAGGCCTGCGCCTCTTCGATCGCGTTCAGGTCCTGCCGCTGGATATTTTCGATCAGCGCGACTTCGAGCGTCTGTGCGTCGTCAAAGTCCCGGACGACGACTGGCACCTCGTGCAGCCGCGCGCGCTGGGCGGCGCGCCAGCGGCGTTCGCCCGCGACGATCTGATAGTCCTTGCCATGCGGGCGCACGACGATGGGCTGGATCAGGCCACGCGCGGCGATCGAGGCGGCGAGTTCGTCGAGCGCGGCTTCCTCGAAATGGCGACGCGGCTGATCGGGATGCGGCTGCAACGAGCCGACGGGCAGCATCCGCACGCCCCCCGGCGTGGGCTGATCGCCCGGCCGGATCGGCGCCTCACGCGCAATATCGCCGAGCAAGGCGCCCAGACCGCGGCCCAGACCGGGGCGCGGACGCTTGGCCGTCTCGCCGCTCATGCCGCTGCCGCTCCCGGCTGGCTACCGAGCGGCAGCCGCGCGATCAATTCGCGGGCCAGCGCGATATAAGCCTGGCTGCCGACGCAGCGATGGTCATAGATCAACGCGGGCAAACCATGGCTAGGGGCCTCCGACAGCCGGACGTTGCGCGGAATCACCGTATCGAACACTACACCCCCCAAAACGGCGCGCACATCGGCCGACACCTGGTCGGTCAGCCGGTTGCGCCGGTCATACATCGTCAAGGCCACGCCCAGGATCGCGAGCCCCGGATTGAACCGCGCACGGATTCGCTCGACCGTAGTCAGCAGTTGCGACAGCCCCTCCAGCGCGAAGAATTCGCACTGCAACGGCACGAACAACGAGTCGGACGCAACCATCGCGTTGATCGTCAGCAGGCCCAGCGAAGGCGGACAATCCACCAGCACGATGTCCCAATTGCCCTGTGTCCGGCGTAGCGCATGGTCCAGCCGGTGCGTCCGGTTCTCGAAATCGACCAGTTCCAGCTCGGCCCCCGACAGGTCGACCGTGGCGGGTACGACGTCCAGACGCGGCACCTGGCTGTGCACCACGGCGTCGTCGATCCGCGCCTCGCCCAGCAGCACATGATAGCTGGAGAACATGCGCTGGCTGTTGGGAATGCCCAGCCCGGTCGAGGCGTTCCCCTGGGGATCGAGATCGATCAGCAGGACGTTCAGCCCCGTAGCCGCCAGGGCGGTGGCGAGGTTGATGGCGCTGGTGGTCTTACCCACCCCACCCTTCTGGTTCGCGATGGCAACGCAGATCATCGGGCCTCTACTCGGTCGAGGATCACGATCGACGATTCCGCCGAGGTGATGCTATGTTCCACGTGAAACACGAAGCGCCATTGCCGCTTGAGGGTCTTGATTTCGCGCTCGTCCAGGCGGCCGCGCGGGAGCAGCCACCGCGTTTCCTGTTTGCCGCAGTGCGCCGCCGCGCGCAAAAGATTTTCGACTGTCGCCACCGCGCGAGCAGAAATAATGTCGGCGCGGAGCGGTACCGCCTCGATCTTCGATGCATGGACCGTCACCCGGTCCCCCATTCCCAGCCCGTCAACACATTCTTCCAGGAACTCTGCCCGCTTCTTGCGCGGCTCGACCAGCGCGACCCGGCCGGGCCAGGCGATGGCGACGATCATGCCGGGAAAGCCACCGCCCGTGCCGATATCGATCCACTGGCCCTCGGTCCGGTCGGCAAGAGGTATCAGCTGCGCCGAGTCGACCGCGTGGCGGCTCCAGATCGTGCCGATGGTGGAAGGTGAGATGAGGTTCTGCTGATCGTTTTCCACCACCACACGATCGAGGAACCAGTCGATCCGTGACGCCGCGTCCTCGCCGAAATGCTGCACCGCCCAGTCGCGGGCCTGATCCTCGTTCATGCGGCGACCTTTCGAGCGTAAAGAAGCACTGCCGACAGGGCAGCGGGCGTGATGCCGCGAATCCGCGATGCCGCCGCCAGCGTGGCGGGGCGCGCGAGGCTAAGCCGATCGATCATCTCCTGCGACAGGCCGGGGATCGCGGCATAGTCGAGCGCGGGCGCCAACAGGATTTGCTCATCGGCTCGCAGGCGGGCGACCTCCTCGGCCTGCCGCTCGACATAAGGCGCATAACGGGCGTCTTCCAGTGTTTCGGCCACCACCGCCGGATCGCAGCCTTGGGCCGCATCGGGCGCGACATGGGCGAGGGTTACGCCATCAAAGCGCAACCATTCATAGGCCGTTCGCCGTGCACCATCCTGCGCAATCGTCGCACCGCTCCGCGCGAGATCGGAGGCGGTGCGCACCACGGACAGTCGCTCGCGCAAGGTTGCCTGCTGCTCCTGCCTCCGCCGCCGGTGCGCCAGTCGCTCGTCCGACAGACACTCTGCAGCCTCGGCGATATCCCCCAACCGCGTCTCGGCATTATCCGCACGTAGTGACAGGCGGTACTCGGCGCGTGCGGTCAGCATGCGATAGGGCTCGGTCACGCCCTGCAACACCAGATCGTCGATCATCACGCCGAGATAGCTCGACGCGCGGTCCAGGATCACCGGCGACAGATCACAGGCATGGGCCGCCGCGTTGAGCCCGGCGATCAGCCCCTGCCCCGCCGCTTCCTCATAGCCGGTCGTGCCGTTGATCTGCCCGGCGCAGAACACCCCCGCCAGCGCGCCCAGCGCCAGCCGGGCATCGAGCGCGCGCGGATCGATATGATCATATTCCACCGCATAACCGGGCAGCGTGATGACCGCGCGCTCCAACCCCGGCATGGAGGCGATCATCGCTTCTTGCACATCGGTCGGAAGCGAGGTCGACAGGCCGTTGGGATAGACCAAAGGATCGTCGAGCCCTTCCGGCTCCAGGAAGATCTGATGGCTGTCGCGATCGGCGAAGCGTTTGATCTTGTCCTCGATCGACGGGCAATAGCGCGGGCCATTCGCCTCGATCGCGCCGGTGAACAACGGCGAGCGGTGAAAGGCTGCCGCGATGATCGCGTGCGTCTGCTCTGTCGTCCGGGTGATCGCACAGGCGATCTGCGGCAGTGGCCGGGCCGCCGTCATCGGCGACATGGTCCAGGGATCGATGTCCGAAGGCTGCTCGTCCAACTTGGCCCAGTCGATGGTGCGGCCGTCGAGACGCGGCGGCGTGCCGGTCTTCATCCGCGCCATCGGCAATCCCAGCGCACGCAGTTGCTCGGCCATACGGGTCGCCGCCCGCTCGCCGATACGACCGCCCAGATGCCGTTCGTCGCCGCGGAACAGCCGTCCGCCCAGGAACGTCCCGGTCGCCAGCACCACCGCGCGCGCCGACAGGATCGTCCCGTCGCCCAGTTGCACACCCGCCACGCGCTCGCCATCGAGAACGAGCGCCTCAGCCTCGCCCTCGACAACGGTCAGGTTCGGTTGTGCCGTCAGCATCGCTTGGATCGCCCCGGCATAGCGCCGCCGGTCGGCCTGCACGCGCGGTCCCTGAACGGCCGTACCCTTGCTGCGGTTGAGCATCCGATAATGGATCGCGCCCTGGTCCGCCGCGCGGCCGATCAGGCCGTCAAAGGCGTCGACCTCGCGCACAATATGGCCCTTCCCCAACCCGCCGATGGCGGGATTGCAGGACATGGCGCCCAGGCCATGACGATCGAAGGACAAAAGGGCCGTCCGCGCACCCCGGCGCGCAGCCGCTGCAGCGGCCTCGGTTCCCGCGTGACCACCACCGATCACTACGACATCAAACATGCCCCCGCCCTACCGGAAGGACCGGTCAGCGTCAAAGCGATCCGTATGTAACGTTCCACGTGGAACAATCACTTGCCGAGGCAAAAGCGTCCGAACAGCGCGTCGAGCATCGCCTCGGTAGCACTAACGCCCAGCACTTCCGCCAGAGCCTGTCGCGCCACCCGCAATTCCTCCGCCACCAAAAGGATGTCATCGCCTGGCGCCACAATCAGCGCATTGGCGGCACGGCGACACCGGTCCTGCTGATGCCGTTTAAAACCGATCGCATCTTCGCGTGGCAACAGTCCCTTAGCGGTGTCCGCAATCACGTCCCACACATCGGCGACGCTAGCCCCGTCATCACGCCGTACGGCCAGCCGTCGCCCTTCTGGCAGTCTCTCCCGCCCCGGCAGATCGGCGCGCGAATGGAGCCAGATCGCATCGCCACGCGGCGGAGGCGTGTCGGCCATCCACAAGAGAATGTCCGCCTGAAGGATCGCCTCCTGCGCGCGGGTGACACCGATCGCCTCGATCACGTCATCGGTATCCTCGGCCAGACCAGCCGTGTCGGTCAGCACATAGGCCACCCCGCCCCGTAATACGCTTGCCTCGATCCGGTCGCGGGTCGTGCCCGCGATCGGTGACACGATGGCCGCCTCGCGCTCGACCAGCAGATTGAGAAGCGTCGACTTGCCGCTATTGGGTGGCCCGGCCAGCACCACGCGGATGCCATCGTGAAGCCGATCGACCGGCGGCCGCTCGACCACGTCCAGCATGGCGATGGCCAACTCGTGCATCTCGCTTCTGACCCGCGCCACCGCCGCCTGGTCGAGCGGCACGTCATCCTCTTCGGCGAAATCGAGCATCGCCTCGATCATCGCCGACAGCATCGCCAGCCGATCCATCCAGCCGCGCACCGCCTGGCTCACCCGCCCTTCGACCGCACCGATCGCGGCGCGGCGCTGGCGTTCGGTCTGTGCTTCCAGCAGATCGGCCAGCCCTTCCGCCTCGGCCAGATCGATCCGGCCGTTCAGCAAAGCGCGACGGGTGAATTCGCCCGGCTCGGCACGGCGAACGCCCGGCTGTTCTGCCAAGGCCCGCTCGACCGCCGCGACCACCGCACGACCACCATGGCAATGCAGTTCGACCAGATCCTCGCCGGTTGCGGTCGCCGGACCGGGGAAGCACAGCAGCAGCGCCGAATCCAGCACCGCACCCTTCCCGTCCTTTAATGTTCGCAGGCTCGCCCGACGGGCCTCGGGCAGCCGCCCGCCCAGCCGTTCGGCCGCTGCAAAGGCCGCCGGGCCGCTCACGCGGATCACCGCGATGGCGGCGGGCGGCTGTCCGCTGGAGACGGCGAAGATCGTGTCGGTCATGCTCAGGGTCAGCCCTTCTGCCCCTCGAACATCCGGCGCCACATGGTCATGCTCGCCTCGCCCATCGGCGCCCAGTTGCGCATCATCGCCTCGATCATCTCGGGCTTCACGCCGGACTGCATCGTGTCGAGCATCATCTGGACATAACGTTCATGGATCGGCGTCAGGTCGGGCAGGCCCATGGCGCGGCGCGCTTCCTCGGGCGTGCAGTCGATTTCCACATTCACTTTCATGCGCCATCCTCCATCACGCGACCAAGGACGGCATAAGGCGTTATCGTCGCGACGACCACAGGAGACCCGCATGACTGCCACCAAGACCATCGCCGCCACCCACGGCGAAGGCCAGTTCAACGCCTATTATGCCGAGCCGGAGGGTCGGCCCACCGCCGCGATCATCGTCATCCAGGAAATCTTCGGCGTGAATGCCGGTATCCGCCGCAAGTGCGACACGCTGGCCGAGGCGGGCTATCTGGCCGTCGCCCCCGATCTTTTCCACAAGATCGCCCCCGGCATCGAGCTGGATCCCGATATCCCCAACGAGATGCAGCAGGCGCTCGACCTGATGGGCCGGTTCGACCAGGACGGCGGCATTCGCGATATCGAAGCGACGATCAAGGCGATCCGCGACGAGCATGGCGCGGACTTCAAGGTCGGCGTCGTCGGCTATTGCCTGGGCGGGCGACTGGCCTTCATGACCGCGGCGCGCACCGATGTGGATGCCAGCGTCGGCTATTATGGCGTCGGCATCGACAGCCTGCTGGGCGAGAAGAACGCCATCGCCAAGCCGGTCCTGCTCCATATCCCGCAGGAGGATCACTTCGTCGACAAGGACGCGCAGAAGCGGATGCATGAGGGGCTGGACGACCACCCCAAGGTCACGCTCTATGATTATGCCGGTGAGGATCACGGCTTCGCGACCGAATTTGGTGAGCGTCGATCGGATGAGTCCGCCAAGCTGGCGGACGAACGCACCATGGCGTTCTTCGCGGAGCATCTCCGCTAAACAGGAGCCACCCTCACCCTTCCCACCCGCGCTGCGGGCGGGCCCCTTCCCTCTCCCATTGGGAGAGGGAGGGAGGCGCGAAGCGCCGGAAGGGTGAGGGTGTATCCTTACGCCGCCTTGGCCAGCGCCTCGGCGATCAATTTGCGGCTATTATCCACACCGTAAAGCGCGATGAAGCTGCCCATGCGCGGCCCTTGCACTGATCCCAGCAGTGTCTCGTACAGCGCCTTGAACCAGTCGCGCAGCGACGGGAAGGCGTCGGTCTTGCCGATCTCATAGACGATGTTCTGAATGTCCTCGGCTGTTGCCCCCTCGGGCAGCGCCGCGAGCTGCGCATCCAGCTGGCGCAGCGCCTCGGCCTCATGCGGCTCGGGCGCGCGACGCTGAAGCGTCGGCGCGACAAAGTCGCGGGCATAGGCCAGCGCATGGTCGATCAGCCGGTCGAGCTCGGGATACTTCTCCGCCGACGCTTCCGGCACATAATTGGCGAGATAGCCCCAGACCTGCTCCTTGGTCGCCTCACCCATCACGCCCACGAGATTGAGCAGCAGACCGAACGTCACCGGCAGCTCGCCTTCGGGCAGCTTGCCGTCATGGATATGGTGCACCGGATTGCCCAGCTGCTCCTTGAGCGACTGGTTAGGGTAGTTCACGCGGAACTGCCAATATTCGTCCACCGCACGCGGGATGACGCCCATGTGCAGCTGCTTGGCCTTTTTCGGCTCGCGATAGGCGAAGAAGGCCAGGCTCTCCTCGGGCCCATAGGTCAGCCACTGGTCGAGGCTGAGGCCGTTGCCCTTGGACTTGGAGATTTTCTCGCCATGCTCGTCGAGGAACATCTCATAGTTGAAGCCCTCCGGCGGACGACCGCCGAGCACGCGCGCGATCTTGGACGACTGGGTGACCGAGTCGATCAGGTCCTTGCCCGCCATCTCGTAATCCACGCCCAGCGCGACCCAGCGCATCGCCCAGTCGACCTTCCATTGCAGCTTGGACAGGCCGCCCAGCGCCGACTGGACGATCCGCTCGCCCTCATCCTCGAAAGCGATCAGCCCGGCTTCGGCGTCGACCACCTCGACCGGCACCTGCAACACGATGCCCGACTTGGGGCTGATCGGCAGGACGGGCGAATAGGTGGCGCGGCGCTCGGCGCGCAGCGTCGGCAGCATCACGTCCTGGATGCCCTGAAAGCGCTTGAGCACCAGCCGCAGCGCATCGTCGAACCGGCCGGACGTGTAATACTCCGTCGACGAGGCGAACTCGTAATCGAAGCCATAGCGGTCGAGGAATTGACGCAGCAACGCGTTGTTGTGCGCGGCGAAGCTGTCGAACTTTTCGAACGGGTCGGGCACCTGGGTCAGCGGCTTGCCGAGATGCACGCGCAGCATCTCCTGGTTCGGCACATTGTCCGGCACCTTGCGCAGACCGTCCATATCGTCCGAAAAGGCGATCAGCCGGGTCTTCTGATCCGACAGGGCGTGGAAGGCGTTGCGGACCATGGTGGTGCGCAGCACTTCGTTGAACGTACCGATATGCGGCAGGCCCGACGGACCATAGCCCGTCTCGAACAGGATCGGTGCACCGCCCGGCTTGCCATCGGGATAGCGTTTGAGGAGCTTGCGAGCTTCCTCATAGGGCCAGGCCTTGGACTCGAGAGCGGTAGAGCGAAGTTCGTCTGTCATGGATTTGCCTCTGGCAAGCCGGGGCGGGATGCACAATGTATTTTGCGATTTCCACCAATTGCTCCCGGTTCATGCACAGAGTTATCCACAGAACGAACTTGTTCCACGTGGAACAGGAGGGATGACCCTGATTGGCTTTCCCTCCCCCATCCCCTCCAGCTTGCGGGAGGGGAGTGACTAGTTGAAAGGATAAGCGCGCCTCACGCGGTAAGCCCCTCCCGCAGGCGGGAGGGGTTTGGGGAGGGTATCGCCGAGAGTTACTTGCTCAATGGGCCGCTTCAATTCCTCGAACCCCGTTGCCAACCTGTTCCCACTCCCCCAAATCACGATGGTGACAAAACTCCCCCACCCCGCCCTTCATGCCAGCCATAGCGGTGTGTGGATTTCCACCGGGGGACAGACCCGTGCTGTCTCACGCGGCGAAGCGATCGGGCTGGCGTCCGAAACGCCCGTCATCCTGCTCAACGCGCCATTGATCGGCCAGCGCCTGGGTTATGCCGAGCTGTCCGGGCTCGACATCCTCGAACTCTTTGCCTTTCTGCGCCCGGCCCAGTTCGCGGTCCCGACCCCTCACGGACTCGCCCGCGCCTGTGGAATGGAGCCACCGGAAGGCGATGCAGACGTAGCCGACTTTCTGCTTCGGGCGACCGAGAAGCTGATCGCCGTGCCGGACGGAGCCTGGCCCGAACGTGAAGGCGCCTGGACCGCGGCACAAAGCCTCGCCCGGCTCCGCTGGCCCTGGGCGCCGCTGATCGGCCCGCGCCTCACCCGGCCCGAGCGGAACGAGCGCTGGCTGTTCAGCGCGCTGCCCGAATGGGAAGAGGACGCCCCCCGCCCCGCCCCGCGCACCATCGACCTGCCGCCACAGGATTCGGAAGAACGACTGCGACGCCTGACCGGCGACGGTGCCGAGGAACGCCCGGGCCAGCGCGCCTATGCCGCCGCCGTCACTGCCGCGTTTGCCCCGCGCGCGGTGCGCGACACGCCCAATATGGTGCTAGCCGAGGCGGGGACCGGCATCGGCAAGACGCTCGGCTATCTCGCCCCCGCCAGCCTCTGGGCCGAGCGAGCGGGCGGCGCGGTGTGGATATCCACCTATACCAAGGCGCTGCAACGCCAGTTGAGCGGCGAGACCGCGCGCATCTTCCCCGATGCCGTGCTGCGAAAGGAACGCGTCGTCACTCGCAAGGGTCGCGAGAATTATCTCTGCCTGCTCAATCTGGAGGATGCGCTGCAAGGCGGGTTCGCCGGACGCGCGGCGGTGTTGGCGCAACTCGTCGCGCGCTGGGCGGCCTATACTGCCGATGGCGACATGGTCGGGGGCGACCTGCCCGGCTGGCTGACCACCTTGTTCCGCCGCAATGGATCGGCCGCGCTGACCGATCGACGGGGCGAATGTGTCTATGCGGGCTGCCCGCATTACCGGAAATGCTTCATCGAGCATGCGGCGCGCGCGTCGGTGCAGGCGGATATCGTCATCGCCAATCATGCGCTGGTCATGGTCAACGCCGCACGCGGTCGGGAGACACAGACGCGGCCGACCCGTTACGTGTTCGACGAGGGGCATCATCTGTTCGACGCGGCGGATTCGATGTTCGCCACCGCGCTGACCGGATCGGAGACGATCGAGCTGCGCCGCTGGATACTCGGCCCCGAAGCCGGATCGCGCGGTCGTCGCCGGGGCCTCGCCGCCCGACTGTCCGATGTCGCCAGCTATGACGAAGGCGGCAACCGCGCGATCGGCGATGCAGTGCAGGCGGCGCACGCACTGGCGAGCGAAGGCTGGCTGGGGCGGCTGGCGGAAGGCCAGCCCTTCGGCCCGATCGAGGCGTTGCTGGCCGCGGTGCGGGGCCTGGCCTTTGCCCGTGCCGAACAGCCGGGTGATGCGGGTTATGGCCTGGAGACCGAACTGGCCGATCCCTCGCCCGCGCTGATCGAAGCCGCCGGGCCCGCCGCCCATGCGCTCGATGCGCTGCTGCGCCCGCTCGTGACGCTGGGCCAGCGGCTGGAGGCGGTGTTGCAGGAAGCACCCGACTGGCTCGACGGACAGGCGCGCGCGCGGGTCGAGGGGGCGATCGCCTCGATCGCGTGGCGCGCGGAGACGGTGGCGGCTTGGCTGTCGCTGCTCGCGCGGATCGGCGGACCGGTCGATCCCGATTTCGTCGACTGGCTCGCAGTCGATCGGGTCGAGGGGCGGGAATATGATATCGGCCTGCATCGCCACTGGCTCGACCCGACACGCCCTTTCGCCGAGATCGTGCTGAAGCCTGCCCATGGTGCACTCGTTACCTCGGCGACCTTGCGCGCCGGGGGCGACTGGGACGTGGCGGAGGCGCGGACGGGCGCGCCGCACTTGGCGCGCGGCCCCGCCCATTTCGTCGCGGAGAGCCCGTTCGATTATCCGACGCGCGCGGAAGTCTTGATCGTGACCGATGTGAAGCGCGGTGACATTCCACAACTCGCCAACGCCTATGCGCGGCTGATCGCGGCGGCCAAGGGCGGGACGCTGGGGCTGTTCACCGCAATCCGGCGGTTGCGCGGCGTGCATGGCCGCATCGCCGACCGGCTGGCACGTGAGGGGCTGGCGCTGCACGCGCAGCATGTCGATCCGATCGACACGGGCACACTTGTGGATATCTTTCGCGACGATCCGTCCGCCTCGCTGCTCGGCACCGATGCGTTGCGCGACGGGGTGGATGTGCCCGGCTCGTCGCTGCGGCTGGTGGTGATGGAGGGCGTGCCCTGGCCCAAGCCGACCGTGCTGCACGCCGCGCGCAAATTGGCGGGCGGCGGCAGCGCCTATGACGACCGGATCGTCCGCGCGCGGCTGGCGCAGGCGTTCGGGCGACTGATCCGGCGTGCCGATGATCGCGGGGCGTTCGTTTTGCTCTCCGCCGCCATGCCGTCGCGGCTGCTCGACGCCTTTCCACCCGGTGTCGCGATTTCCCGCGTGACGCTCGACGAAGCGGTCGCGCGGGTCGCGGGGCGGCTTTCCTCCGACGCGCCGATAGGGCATGGGAATGGTGAAATCCTGCCAGCCGCCGCGACGGAGTTTCCGGATCGATGAAGACGCTGACGCTCCTTCGCCATGCCAAGTCGAGCTGGGACGATCCCGTCGCCCGCGATTTCGACCGTCCGCTCAATGCCAAGGGACGGCGCGCGGCGGCGATGATCGGGCGGCATCTGAAGGCCGAAGGATTCGCGTTCGACCATGTCCTCGCCTCCCCCGCCGTGCGGGTGATCGAAACGCTGGACGAAGTATGGAGCGGTTACGGCCGAAAGCTGGAGCCGGTCTGGAACAAGGCGATGTACCTGGCCTCCGCCCCCAGCCTGCTCGATCTGGTTCACGCGATGCCCGACGCGGCGGAGCATGTGCTGATGGTCGGGCATAATCCGGGGTTGGAGGATCTGGTCCTCGACCTTACCCTCGACGGCGAATTGCGCGAACGGGTGGAGGACAAATACCCGACCGCGACGGTGGCGCAGATGACTTTGCCAGTGGATCGCTGGGCCGAGGCGCGAGCGCACAGCGCGACGCTGGTGGCGTTCATCCGACCGCGCGACCTGGACCCCACATTGGGGCCGGACGCGCCCTAGGCCGCCTGCCCTCCCCGAGCGAGATCGGGGAGGGAAATTCCTCAGCTCTTCCCTTCGAGCATCGCCCTCAATCCCGACAGCGCGCCGAGCGGTCCGGCTTCGTCCTCGCTGATGACGCCCGCTTCCTTCAGCGTCGCCGCCGCGTTGGGACTGCGCGGGAAGGGATCGAGCGACAGCGCCATGGTTTCGGCCGCCGCTTCGCCCAGGTCGATCGTGCCGCCCTCGATCTCGATCGTGTCGAGCGAATCCTCGGACAGCTCGATTTCCTCATCCGCGCCGTGCGCCGACGGCTCGACGAAGCGCAGGCCGACGGGCTCGTCGATCCTGGCGGGGACCGGGTCGCCCGTCACTGAACAGGGCTGCACCACCGCGCCGCGCACCGTGCCGGTAACGAGGATGCCCGCCGCATCGCGCCGCACGATCAGATCGGCCGACAGCGCGTCCACCGACAACAGGCCGAACCGCCCGGCCAGCGCGCGGCGTTCGTCCGGCGTGGTGTCGATCGAGACGGGCTTTTCACGCTCCCCGATCGTGTCGATCTTTTCGGGGCGGCTCCATTCGGGGGTCACGGCAGGTCTCCAAGGGTAAGGCGGGCGAGCGAAACGGCCGCCAATTGCTCATGTAGGGTGCGAAGCGCGTCCCGAACATGGGCGACGGCATCCGTATCCGCAGGGGCCGCGCCGCGATACAGGTTGCGGACCAGCGCGGCATCCATCACCGCCCTGTCCCCGGCCAGCCCCTCGCGATAAGCGGTCAGGCGGCCGCCCAGCATCGCCATCATCTTGCCGATATGCTTGCCGACCACGATGTCGCCGATGCCGAGTTCGCGAAGTTGCCCGTCCATGTCGGTGACGAAGCGTTCGGTCAGCCGCGCGGCAGGTTCCACACCCTCGGGCTCGGCCTCCAGCCGGATCAGCACCACCGACAGGACCGCCGCGATCATGTCGAACCGGCCATCGACCGTATCGGGCACCGCGCCGTCCAGATACCAGTGTTCCGCCCGCGCACGCAGGACGACGGCATTGTACAGCGGCAGCGCCGCATCCGCGTCGCGCCCGAAATAGCGGGCGATCCCCTGTTTGAGCCAGCCCCAGGCCATGTGCCCCTCCCCTTCCCTGCCTGCACGATCGGTTGCGCGCGAATTGCTTGTATGCGCCTTTCCCTTGGCATATCGAGGGGGTGACGGTCGAGCGGATCGACCGCCTGTATAGCTGCCTGTGCGGCCGATCGTCCGGCCCGGAGATAATGATGAGCGTTTCTTCCACCCGCGCCCTCGGGCTGGGCCTGATCATGGCCCTGGCGGCGTCGGCCTGTACGCCGCTGCGGTCGCATCAGGGTTATGTGGTCGACACCGATCTCGTCAACTCGATCCAGCCGGGCGTCGACAACCGCCAGTCGGTGCTCCAGACGCTGGGCACGCCGACCATCTCCAGCCAGTTCGGCGGTGGCGACTGGTATTATGTCGCGCGCGACAGCCGCAATCTGGGCTATACCCTGCCCAAGCCCGTGTCGCAGATCACCCTGCAGATCAGCTTCGATCAGGCGGGCAACGTCACGACGATCCGCCGCGCCGGTGTCGATCAGGTCGCCGACATCTCGCCCTATGGCAAGACCACGCCGACCTTGGGTCGCCAGCGCGGCTTCTTCCAGGATCTGTTCGGCAATATCGGCGCGGTCGGCGCGCCGGGCGCCGGTGGCGGCCAGGGCGGCGGCATGGGTGGCGGACGTACCCGGCCGTAACGGTTTGGGTTTTCCACAATACCGACTTACGTTCGCACGGAGTGAAGTCGAAGTGCACGTGCCGCACTCGTGGCTTGGCCACGGGTATTCCCTGGCCTTCGACTTCGCTCAGGCTGAACGGGGGTTGGGGATAAGGCGGAGGCAACTGCTCACCCCACCCCGTTTGGCCGCGTCGCGTGTTAAGCAACGACGCGGCCGTGCCGTGCTTGGACCGGCACGATCCCGAAAGGGGGTGGGATCGGGCCTGCTAACGCCCCAAAACGAAAATGGGTTCGCAAGCGGGCCTCTTTGCCGCCAGCGAACCCATCAAACCGTAGCGTCGGTGAGGGACTGAGCCCCCAACCCTTACTGGTTCCCCAACCCTTACTGATTCATCGAATCGAAGAAATCCTCGTTGGTCTTCGAGTTCTTCATCTTGTCGAGCAGGAACTCCATCGAGTCGATCGTGCCCATCTGCATGAGGATGCGGCGCAGCACCCACATCTTGGACAGCTTGTCCTTTTCGACCAGCAGTTCTTCCTTGCGGGTGCCCGACTTGCCGACGTCCATCGCCGGGAAGATGCGCTTGTCCGCCACCTTGCGGTCGAGGACGATTTCCGAGTTGCCGGTGCCCTTGAACTCTTCGAAGATGACTTCGTCCATGCGGCTGCCCGTGTCGATCAGCGCGGTGGCGATGATCGAGAGCGAGCCGCCCTCCTCGATGTTGCGCGCCGCGCCGAAGAAGCGCTTGGGCCGCTGGAGCGCGTTGGCGTCGACACCGCCGGTCAGCACCTTGCCCGACGAAGGGACCACGGTGTTGTAGGCGCGGCCAAGGCGGGTGATCGAGTCGAGCAGGATCACGACATCCTTCTTGTGCTCGACCAGGCGCTTGGCCTTTTCGATCACCATTTCGGCGACCTGGACGTGGCGCTGCGCCGGTTCGTCGAAGGTCGAGGACACGACTTCGCCGCGCACCGAGCGCTGCATGTCGGTGACTTCTTCCGGACGCTCGTCGATCAGGAGGACGATCAGGAAGACTTCGGGGTGGTTGTCGGTGATTGCCTTGGCGATGTTCTGCAGCATAACCGTCTTACCCACGCGCGGGGGCGCGACGATCAGCGTGCGCTGGCCCTTGCCCTGGGGCGAGACGATGTCGATGACGCGCGCCGACTTGTCCTTCTGGGTCGGGTCGGCGGGGTCGAGGATCAGCTTCTGCTCGGGGTAGAGCGGGGTCAGGTTGTCGAAATTGACGCGGTGACGGACGGCTTCCGGATCATCGAAATTGACCGAAGTCAGCTTGGTCAGCGCGAAATAGCGCTCGCCGTCCTTGGGCGCGCGGATTTCGCCTTCCACCGTATCGCCGGTGCGCAGGCCGTGCTTGCGGACCTGGTTGGGCGAGACATAGATGTCGTCGGGACCGGCGAGATAATTGGCTTCCGGCGAACGCAGGAAGCCGAAACCGTCGGGCAGCACCTCGATCGTGCCCAGCCCCATGATCTGATCGCCCTTCTCCGCCTGCTCCTTCAGGATGGCGAACAGCAGGTCCTGCTTGCGCAGCGTGGACGCGCTCTCGACCCCCAATTCCTCGGCCAGCTGCACGAGGTCGGCGGGGGTTTTCTTCTTGAGGTCTTTCAGATGCATGATCGGTCCGGATGGTCGGAGGGCGTCGGTCGGCGAGGATCGCGGCGAAACGAGGCTGTCGATAAGGAAGCGTACCCGACGCGAGGACCGCGCCGTACGGGGGAGGAGTTAGGATTGGGGGTGCCCCAAGTCAATGGGGAAAGGCCAATGCCCCATGAGACTCACGCCCCTCCCGTAAAAGGGAGGGGATGGGGGAGGGAAAGGAGTCTCACGAAGACCAGCGCCTGTGGCGTTCCCCTCCCCCAACCCCTCCCGCCTGCGGGAGGGGAGCAAGAAGGGAGGATGAAAGATCAGAACGGCTTGATCACCACCAGCACGACGATCACCGTCGCCGCGAGCGCGGGCACCTCGTTGATCATGCGCAGCTGCTTGCCGCTGAGCTTCGTCTCACCCCGCGCCAGCTTCTTCGCATAGCCGACCATCCAGCCATGATAGCCGCTGAGCAGCAGAACGAAGAACAGCTTGGCGTGCAACCAGCCCAGCCCCGGCACCCCGGAGAACAGCCCCAGCGAGCCCGCCAGCAACAGCCCCAGCACCCACACCGCGATCATCGCGGGCGTCAGGATGATGCTGCGCAGCTTGCCCTCGCGCTCGACCCAGCGTGCGGCATCGGTGGCGTCGCCCGCGACCAGCGCCTCCTGATGATAGACCAGATAGCGCGGCATCATGAACAGCCCGGCCATCCAGAAGATCACGAAGATGATATGCGCCGCCTTCACCCATTCATAGGCGGCCCCCAACAGTCCGATCATCATGCGCTCCGTACGCGGGCGATCAACCGCTCGACATGCGCGATCGGCGTGTCGGGCAATATGCCATGGCCCAGGTTGAAGATATGCGGCCGCTCGGTGAAGGCCGCCAGGATGCGATCCACCGCGCCGTCCAGTGCCTCGCCCCCGGCGATCAGCGCCAGCGGATCGAGATTGCCCTGCACCGGCAAGCCCTTTGGCAGATAGGTGTCGGCCCAGACCGGATCGACCGTTTCGTCCAGCCCGACCGCGTCCACGCCCGTCTCGCGCGCATAGGCGGGCAGCTTACCGCCTGCGCCCTTGGGGAAGCCTATCACCGGCACGCCCGGACAGCGCATCCGGAAACCCTGAACGATCGCGGCATTGGGCGCGATCACCCAGCGCTCGAACTGTGCCGGCGACAGTGAGCCCGCCCAGCTGTCGAACAGCTGCACCGCCTCGACCCCGTTTTCGACCTGTCCCGCCAGATAATCGATGGTCATGGCCACGATGGCATCGATGATCGCCCCGAACCCCGCCGGGTCGGCATAGGCGAAACGCCGCGTCTCGCCCTGGTCCTTCGATCCCTGCCCCGCCACCATATAGGTCGCGACCGTCCAGGGAGAGCCCGCAAAACCCAGGAAGCTGGTCTGTGGGGGCAATTGCGCCTTCACCCGCGCCACGGTGGCATAGACCGGGTCGAGCCGCTCAGGGACGCGCTCCAGGCCATCCAGCGCATGATCTACCAGCGCCGGCGCCAGACGTGGCCCCTCCCCCGCCCCGAAGCTGAGATCCTGTCCCAGTGCCCAGGGGACCATCAGGATGTCGGAGAACAAGATCGCGCCGTCGAACCCGAAACGGCGGATCGGCTGCACCGTCACCTCGGCCGCCGCCGCCGGATCGGTGGCCAAAGCCAGGAAGCCCCCCTTCTCCGCCCGCAGCGCGCGATACTCCGGCAGATAGCGTCCGGCCTGTCGCATGAGCCACATGGGCGGTGTCGCCTGCCGCTCTCCGCTCAGCACGGCGAGCAGGGGCTTTTGAATCGCAACGTCGGTCAGGAGACCCCCCTTCTTCTATTAAAGAAGATTCTAAGAATGGATTGTTGAAGTGGTTGGCACGTTGGTTGTCGGGATTATGCGGCTCTCCCCGATATGCCAACACGTTGACTCATGGGGAATCGCCGATTCAACGGGATTCGGATTCATGACCCCCGTAACTCACAGGCTGTGGAAAAGAATCGGACCTGTGAGATTCATTGTGGACGAATCGGTCGTTATCCACCGCCGAACCGCCGCTTGGCCGAGGTGCCGAGTTACGCTACCGATTCGCGACATGTTATCCACAGAGTCATTAGCCCGGCCATGACGACACGGCTCCACCTGCACCTGCTGTCTGATTCCACCGGCGAAACGCTGGAGAACATCGCGAAGGCGGCGCTTGCCCAATATGACGATGTGGAAACCGTCCGGCACTTCTGGCCGATGGTGCGCACCGAGAGTCATCTGGAGCGCATCCTGCAGGAGATCGCGCAGAATCCGGGGCTGGTCATCTATACGCTGGTCAACCCGACGACCCGGCGCGTGCTGGAAAGCCGCTGCCATGCGCTGGGCCTGCCGACGGTGGCGCCGCTCGATCCGGTCAACGCCGCGCTGTCGGGACTGCTGGGCGTGCAGGCCAAGATGCGCCCCGGTCGCCAGCATGTGCTCGACGCCGCCTATTTCGCGCGCGTCGATGCGATCCAGTTCACCATCGCGCATGACGACGGCATCGCCTGGGAAGAATGGGAAGAGGCGGATATCGTGCTGGCGGGCGTCAGCCGTTCGTCCAAGACGCCGACCTCCATCTATCTGGCCAATCGCGGCTACAAGACCGCCAACATCCCGATCGTCGTCGAAAGCCCCCCGCCCCCGTTCCTCTTCACGCTGAAAAAGCCGCTGGTCGTCGGGCTGACCACCAGCGCGGATCGCCTGATCGCGATCCGGCGCAACCGGCTGCTCTCGCTGAACCAGACGCCCGACACCGATTATGTCGAGCAGGAGGCGGTCAATCGCGAACTCACCTTCGCCAGGCGCATGTTCGCCGACAATGACTGGCCGGTGATCGACGTCACCCGCCGCTCGATCGAGGAAACGGCGGCGGCGATCATCTCCCTCGTAAACCAGAGAAAGTCCGACGTATGATCATCCTCGCCTCGCAAAGCGCCTCGCGCCGGGCGATGCTCGACGCGGCGGGCGTGGCCTATGAAGCGGTCCCTGCGCGGGTGGACGAAGCCGGGGTCAAGGCGGCGATGGCGGGCGCGACCCCGCGCGACCTGTCCGATGCGCTGGCCGAAATGAAGGCGGTGAAGATCTCCGCCAATGCCGGGCCGGTGCCGGTGCTGGGGTCCGATTCCATCGTCGCGCTCGCCGACGGCACGCTGCTCGACAAGCCGGAGAGCCGCGAGGAGGCGGCCGAGCATCTGGCGCGGATGAGCGGCGGGAGCCATGAGCTGTGGAGCGCCGCCGTCATCGCCGAGCATGGCCGCCCGGTCTGGCGGCATGTCGAGCGCGCCAAGCTCCATGTCCGCCCGCTCTCGGGTGCGTTCATCGACCGCTATCTGGATCAGGAATGGCCCGCCATTTCGGGCTGCGTCGGCTGTTTCCGGATCGAGGGGCCGGGAGTGCAGCTCTTCTCGCGGATCGAGGGCAGCCATTTCACCATTCTCGGAATGCCGCTGCTTCCCGTGCTGGGCTATTTGCGCGAACGCGGCTGGATGCCCGCCTGATGGCCCTTCCTTATGCGGAGGTGATCGGCGACCCGATTGCCCATAGCAAATCGCCGAAAATCCATGGTTTCTGGCTGGAGGCGCTGGGGATCGAGGCGGCGTATCGCGCCACCCATGTCACGCCGGATGCGCTGCCCGCCTATTTCGCCGCGCGGAAGGCCGATCCGGACTGGCGCGGCTGCAACATCACCGTACCGCACAAGATCGCCGCGCTCGATCATGTCGAGGATCGGGAAGATGTGCGGACCGCGATCGGGGCGACCAACACCGCCTTTCGCGCCGCGGACGGCGCGTTGGTCGGCACCAACACCGATGCCGCGGGTTTTGCCACGCCGCTCCAAGCCTTCGATCTGGCGGGCAAGCCGGTGACGGTGATCGGGGCAGGGGGGGCCGGGCGCGCCGTGCTGTACGCCCTGGCGGGGATCGGCGTCGGGCCGGTCACGCTGTTTAACCGCAATGTGGAGAAGGGGGCGGCGCTGTTGTCGTCCTTCGGCCTGGAGGGGCAGGCGCTGCCGATCGGCGACGCCGTTCCACCCGGTGCCCTGGTCGTGAACGCGACCAGCCTGGGCATGACCGGCCAGCCGCCGCTCGATCTCGATCTGTCGGCGCTACCGCCCGAGGCCGTGGTCTACGACATCGTCTATGCGCCGCTCGAAACCGCGCTGCTGGCGGCGGCGCGGGCGAGGGGGCTGGCGACGATCGACGGGCTGGAGATGCTAATCGGCCAGGCGGCGGTGGCGTTCGAGCGCTTCTTCGGCACCGCCCCGCCGCGCGACCGGGACGATGCGTTGCGCGAGATCCTGCTGCGATGATCGTGCAGCCATGATCGTCCTGGGGCTGACCGGCTCGATCGGCATGGGCAAGTCCACCGTCGCGCAGATGTTTCGCGACGAAGGGGTGCCGGTGTTCGACGCCGATGCCTGTGTCCACCGCCTGCAGGGGCCAGGTGGAACATTGGTCGCGGCGATCGAATCGGCCTTTCCCGGCACCACCGGTCCCGAGGGGGTGAATCGGGGCGCGCTGGGCAGGGCGGTGTTGGGCGATGACTCCGCGATGCGTCGACTCGAGGCGATCGTGCATCCCGCCGTCCAGGCCGAACGCACGGCCTTTCTGACGGCCCATGCCGGGGCTCCTCTGGTGGTGGTGGACGTGCCGCTACTGTTGGAAACCGCTGGTGACAAGGCTGTGGATAAGGTGTTGGTTGTTTCGGCAGAACCGGCTGTGCAAGAGGCAAGAGTGTTGGCAAGGCCCGGCATGACGAAAGAGAAATTTGCCGCGATTCTTGCGCGTCAGCTGCCCGATGCGGCCAAGCGTGCGCGTGCCGATCACGTCATCGCGACCGACATTCCACTGGCCGAAACCCGCGAAAAAGTCCGCGCGCTGATCACTTGCATGCGGGACTCCGAAGGCCGATAGTCGGGTAATGAGAGAGATCGTTTTCGACACCGAAACGACAGGGTTCAAATTTTCGGAAGGCGACCGGCTGGTTGAAATCGGCTGTGTCGAACTGGTCAACCGGGTCGAGACCGGTCGCACCTATCACGCCTATTTCAATCCCGAACGGTCGATGCCCGCCGAGGCGCAGGCCGTCCATGGCCTGTCCGACGCGTTCCTGAAGGACAAGCCGGTCTTTTCGGCCGGGGTGGCCGAGTTTCTGGACTTTATTGGCGACGCGCCGCTGATCGCGCACAACGCGACCTTCGATTTCGGCTTCATCAATGGTGAACTGGGCGCGCTGGGCTTCCCGCCGGTCTGCGAAAAGACGCGGATGGTCGACACGCTGGCGATCGCGCGCAGCAAGCATCCCGGTGCCAAGCACACACTCGACGCGCTGTGCTCGCGCTATGGCATCGACCGCTCGCACCGTGTGCTGCACGGCGCACTGCTCGACGCGCAGCTGCTGGCGCAGGTCTATGTCGAGCTGATGGGCGGACGGCAGATCGGCCTGGGCCTGCTCGCCGAGGCGAGTGCCGACACCGGGCCGGTGATCGTCGCCCGCGCGCCCGCCAAGGTCCGCCCGCCGCGCATCTTCCGACCGAGCGAGGCGGAACTTGCCGCCCATGCGGCGTTTCTTAAGGGCATAACCGATCCGGTTTGGGGGGCCGAGGCGTCCGGTTGACGCCACGGGAAAGGCCAAAAGGACCGTCCCATCAGAGTGCATCAAGGAGAAGACGATGGATATCCGGATTTCTGGTCATCAGGTCGAAACGGGCGACGCGCTGCGGACCCATGTGACGGACCGGCTTCAGGGTATCGCCGAGAAATATTTCGCCCGCGCCATCTCGTCCGAGGTGACGTTCGGCAAGGGCCCGCATGATGTCGGGTTCAAATGCGATATCGTGATGCACGTCACCCGTGGTCTGGTCCTGAAGGGCCGTCACGATGCGCAGGACGCGCATCTCGCCTTTGACGGTGCCGCGACCAAGATCGAAAAGCAACTGCGCCGTTATTCGCGCCGACTGAAGGATCGCAACCAGGGTCAGGCGATCGAACTGGCCGAGGCCGGGGCCTATGACGCGGGCTATACCCTCTTTGCCGAACAGGTCGACGAGGACGAGGCGGGCGATGCACCCCTGATCATCGCCGAAACCCGCGTCGATATTCCCGATGCGAGTGTGTCGGATGCGGTCATGATGCTCGACCTGCGCAATACTGCGGCCCTGTTGTTCAAGAATTCGGGCACCGGGTCGTATAATATGGTCTATCGCCGTGGTGACGGAACCATCGGCTGGGTCGAGCCGCAACGCGGCGGCACGGCCGGATAAGCTCTATCGTTCTTCCGCGCGGCCCGTTAATAGGCGGGCCGCGCGGGGGCGCACCGGAAAGACCATGAACGACTTCAGCGATCTGTTGCGCCACGATACGGTGCTGGCGGGCGTCAGCGCCGCCAACAAGAAGACCCTGTTCCAGGCGCTGGCGGCGGCCGCCGCCGGGCCTGCGGGGCAGGATGCCAAGCTGCTGGCCGATGTGCTGCTCGAACGCGAGAAGCTGGGATCGACCGGTTTCGGCGGGGGCGTCGCCATCCCGCACGGCAAACTGCCCGGACTGACCCAGATCGTCGGTGTCTTTGCGCGTCTGGCGCAGCCGGTTGATTTCCAGGCGGTCGACGACATGCCGGTCGATCTGGTCTTTGCGATGTTCTCGCCCGCCGATGCGGGATCGGCGCATCTGAAGGCGCTGGCCCGGATTTCGCGGCGGCTGCGCGACAAGGGCTTCGTCGCCAAGCTGCGCGGCGCGGGGTCGCCCGATGCGATCTGGGCGCTGCTCACCCAGGACGAGGCGCGTGACGCCGCGGCCTGAGGGCGAGGCCGCGCATTTCCGGGCGCTCGAGGCGCTCTATGCCGAGGCCCCGATCAACCGCCTGTTCGACTCCACGCTGGAGATTGCGGAGCCGGGCCTTGCCCGCATCCGCTTTCGGGTGGACGAGCGGCATTATCACGCGGCCGGCGCGGCGCATGGCACGAGCTATTTCAAGATGCTCGACGATGCGGCTTTTTACGCCTGCAACAGCCTGGTCACCGACCGCTTCCTGCTGACCACGCAATTCAACCTGCTGCTGACCCGCCCGATCAAGGCGGGGGAAGTGGTGGCCGAGGGGCGCTGGGTCAGCGGACGGCGGCGGGTGTTCGTCGCCGATGCACGGTTGATCGATGCCAGCGGCGAAGAGGTCGCGCGCGGCACCGGCACCTTCATGCGTTCGCAGATCGCCTTGGCGGGCCTGCCCGGCTATCGAACGGCTTGAGCGCGATGGACGGCCGACTGCCGAGCGGAATGCTGGTCACCGCCCTGTTGCGGCGGATGAACGACAGCGGCGGCATGGGCATGGTACTGGCCAAGGGCGATCCCCAGGCCGGGGGGATATTGGTGATCGTCGTCGATACCGACCCCGTCACGTCGCACCGGCGCGAGCGGGTGCTGGAGCGAGGCATCGGCCCCGATGGCAAAACCGCGCTGATCGACTCGACGCCTGCAAACGATATTTTAAGCTATTGGCAGCGGCGACGGGCGCGCGATCCGGACCTGTGGATTCTCGAACTGGACGGCGCTGCGGCGGAACGCTTCATCGCTGAAACGATCCTGCAACATTGACGAACGCGGCCGGATCGGCCACGAGCCCCCCATCGTAATTTCGCGTTGTGCTTATCGGGTGCGATCCGGTGGGTTACGCAGTCGGGGGGAAGCCCGGACGAGCGCCCTTGGGCAATGCTCGGGTCCGTGATCCAACCGCATGTCTGTTTGAGTGAATGACCGTTTTCAAGCGAGTCGCGGCATCTGCTGCCATGGCTCTATCTCTGGCGGGTCTTCTCGTCACCAGCACCCCCAGCCTCGCGACCAACGTTGCCGGTGTTGCTGCCACTCCAGTCAGTGCGATGACTGTTTCCGGGATCAACGTCGCCGATGTTGCGATGGTTCCCCAGAGCGCCCGGGCCACCATGTCCGCGCTCCCCGATTTTTCCCAAGTTTCTGAAGGCGATGAGGACGGCGACTATGACTCGCTGGCCGACGCCGTGGCCGATCAGGACGAGATCGCGTCGAGCGAAGAGCTCCGCTGTCTGGCCGGCGCCATCTATTTCGAAGGTCGCGGCGAACCGCTCGCGGGCCAGCTCGCCGTGGCACAGGTCATCCTGAACCGCACCAAGTCGGGTCGTTTCCCCACCGGCGTCTGCGACGTCATCAAGCAGCGCGGCCAGTTCAGCTTCGTGCGCCGGGGCGAAATCCCCTCGGTCAGCCCGTCGCACACCGCCTATCGCACCGCCGTCGCCGTCGCCAAGGTCGCGCTGGCCCAGGCATGGGACAGCACCGCGGGCAAGGCGTTGTACTTCAACACCCCCGGCAACCGTCCGGGCGTGCGGGTGCAGAAGGTCGCCGCGATCGGCAACCACATCTTCTATCGTTGAACGACAGGCCCCGGATCGGGGCTTTGCTTTGTTCGCTAAATGTTCTAAGCGGGTGGTATGTTGGACATGCCGCCCGCTTCGTGCGTCGACGATCCGCTATCGCCCTTATGCGCCGCCGATGTCGCGCGCGGGGTCACGCGGATGCTGCTCCGTCACGACCTGATCACCATTCCCGAAGTCCCGCTGGAGGGTGGGCGCCGCGCCGACCTGATGGCGCTCGACGCGCGGGGGAATGTCGTCGTCGTCGAGATCAAGGTATCGCGCGCCGACATGCTGGGCGACGGCAAATGGCCCGATTACCTGGCGCATTGCGATCGTTTCTACTGGGCGGTGCCCGCCGGATTCGACTGGTCGCCGCTGGAAGGCGCGGCGTTCCTGCCCGAGCGGACGGGGATCATCGTTGCCGATCGCTACGACGCCGCGATCGTGCGGGAGGCGCATAGCGTGCCGCTGCCCGCGCATGTGCGAAAGAAGGCGACGCTCAATTTCGCGAGGCGGGCCGGGCGGCGGATGATCGGGCTGACCGATCCGGACGCGGGGATGTGAGTCCCTTGGCCTTCGACTTCGCTCAGGCTGAACGGCGGGAGGGTATCAAGCCTCTATTCCCCAACAACCGTTCAGCCTGAGCGAAGTCGAAGGCCACGCCCCAACACCCCAACCCTCACCGCGTCAATATCAACGTCACCACCGACTGGGGCGGTGCGATATCCCCCACGATATCCACGGACTTATGCACAGCATCGGTCACGATCATCCGCCGCTGCCACCGCCCCGGCACCGCGACGCTTAGCGGCCGTGGCGACAGGCCCGGATTGACATGGACTAGCACCAGCCGCCGTCCATCCGCCGACATCGCCGCGACCGTATCCATGTCGTCCACCGGCACCAGCCGGTCGCCGGGCCGGATATAGCGGCTGAACTGCGCCATCACCCAATATTTGCCCGTCACATGGATCGCATGGGGCTGGTTCGCGGCACCCATCAGGTCGGCCTTGACGATGCCCCAGTTCGATCCCTTCTCGCCCTTACGGGTGCTGAGATCCTCGACCGCCTGCCAGAAGACCCAGGCGGCGGGCTCCAGCCGCTTGAGATCGCCGACGACATGCTCGGCAAAGGCCAGCGGTGACGCCATCCCGGTCAGGTCCTCGGGATCGCCCGACAGCGGCGTGTCGTTCTCGCTCATCCACAGCTTGATGCCCGAGGCGCGGGCGATATCGCGCACCGCCGTCTGGTGGACGGTGCCATAGCTGTGGACGTTCAACTGCCCGATCGCCGCGCGGGTGGCGGGCGGATAGGCGGCCCAGTCCTGTACGAACAGATGCGATGCGGTCTCGTCAGGGGCCGACACGACCGTCGACAGGCCCTTGGCCTTCAGCGCGGCGGCGGTCGCATCGATCATCTGCGCCTGGCGCGCCGGACTCCAATGCGCGCCTTCCTGGGTATTGGCCGCGAACCAGTAGTTGGTGTTCGGCTCGTTGACCGGCGACAGCGTGCGAAAGGTCAGGTGGTGCCGCCGCTGCAGTTCGTCGGTGACGCGGACCAGATAGGTGGCGAAGGCCGCTTCCTGACCGGGACGGAGATTGTCGTCCGTCCCCTTTTCCGCACCCGATACCCGGCCGCTGACCGTCATGAACCAAGGCGGCGAGTTGGAGAAGGCCTCGAAGATCGGTTGCTTCACGCGGGCGGTGATCGCATCCAGCCACCAGCGCTGGTTGGCATCCTGCCCCCAGTCCCATAGGGCGGGATCGTCGGCGCGCCACCAGTCCTTGCCCGTCACGCCTGCCGGTTGCCGCCAGAAGCCGGGCACCGCGCGGCCGACCTTCATATAGGGGGGCGTGTCCGCCGCGTTGCCGCCGCCGATATTGTAGCGCGCGATCGTCCAGCCGAGCCCTTGCGGCCCGTAGAACAGATCGGCCAGCCGCGTCCGCTCCGCCTCGGGCCAGCCACCGGTGACATGCGCGAACCAGGCGAGTGCGGTGCCCCAGCCCTCGAACACCGTCGTTGGGCGATCGATGGCGGGGCGCAGGGTCACGGGCACCGGACGGTCGGCGGGGGGTGGTGCAGCCTGTGCGTGCACTGTCCCCTGACCCAGGATCAGCGCCAGCCCGGTGGCCGCCAGACGGACTTTGCCAAGGATCGTCCCGTTCTTCACCCTGGCGTCTCCCCACGCGTGTCTCACCAAACGTCAGACTATAGCCGGAGGTGCGGCGGGTCCGTCAACCTCCGGCGGATCATGCGTAAGCTGGCCGTCCCGACGCCCTTTTTCCTTGTCGAGCTGACAAAGCCGACATAAAAATCAGACAAATACAGGCGCGATCCGGTCAGGGAATCGCGGGACGTGATAAAGGGGAGTGGTATGAAGTGGCGTTTGGCGGCCGGTGCGGCCGTGGTGGCTCTGGCGAGCCCGGCTTTTGCGCAAAACGGCCCGCAGGTCGCCGCCGTCCAGGTCGATCCCAGCCGCCCCGATTGGGAAAACCCCGCCGTCAATGCACGCGGCACCCGCCCAGCCAGCGCCACCGCCTTTCCCTATGAAAGCCGTGACCTGGCCCTGGCGGGCGACCGGACCCGATCCAGCCGCTATATGAGCCTCGACGGCGACTGGTCCTTCGCTTTCTCCCCGTCTGTGGACGGCGCGCCCAAGGGGTTCGAGCGGCCCGGTTACGACGTGTCCCGGTGGAAGACCATCAAGGTGCCTGCGATGTGGCAGGCCGAAGGATATGGTCAGCCCAAGTACAACAACATCACCTATCCCTTCCCGGCCAATCGTCCGCTAGTGCCGCATGACGATAACGAGACGGGATCCTACCGCCGCGACTTCACCCTGCCGGACGGGTGGCGCGGGCAGGACGTGATCCTTCAGATCGGCGCAGCGGGATCGGCCTATCGCGTCTGGGTCAACGGGCAGGAGGCCGGATATTCCGAGGACTCCAAGCTCCCCACCGAATATGACGTCACCCGGCTGCTGAAGCCCGGCCGCAACGTGGTGGCGATCCAGGTCCATCGCTGGTCGGACGGCAGTTACCTGGAGGATCAGGATTTCTGGCGCGTCTCGGGGATCGAGCGTTCGGTGTACCTGCGGGCGGTGCCGAAGGCGCGGATCGACGACCTGTTCGTCCATGCCGGGCTCGACAAGAACTACCGCGACGGCACGCTGTCGACCGAGCTGACGCTGCCCGCGCTTCCCCAGGCGATGACGGCGCGGATGACGCTGCTCGACGGCGAGCGGGTGGTGGTGACGCGAGACGTAGCCCTGGCCCAGGGCGCCACCTCGGCCAAGCTGGATGCCGCCGTGCCCGGCGTGCGGAGCTGGTCGGCGGAGACGCCCAACCTCTACACGCTACTGGTCGAGCTGGTCGATGTGAAGGGCCAGGTGGTGCAGGCCACGCCGCAGCGGATCGGCTTCCGCACCGTCGAGATCAAGGACGGGCAGGTCATGGTCAATGGCCGCCGCATCATGATCCGCGGCGTCAACCGGCACGAGCATGACCCGGAAACCTTCCACGTCATCTCCGAGGCATCGATGCGCCGCGATTTGGAGCTGATGAAGCGCAACAACTTCAACGCGATCCGCACCTCGCATTACCCCAATGACCCGCGCTTTCTGTCGCTGGTGGACGAGTACGGCTTCTACCTGATGGACGAGGCCAATATCGAGAGCCACGCCTATATGGAGCAGGGCAATCGCAACGGCGATCAGCGCGGCAAATATCAGATCGGCTTCGACCCCGCCTGGGAAAGCGCGCATGTCAGCCGCGTGATGAACATGGTCGAGCGGGACAAGAACCACCCCTCGATCATCTTCTGGTCGCTGGGCAACGAGGCGGGGATCGGACCCAATTTCGAGAAGGCGGCGGCGGCGATCCGGCGGCGCGATCCGGCGCGGCTGATCTCCTATCTCGGTTGGGGCACGCTCGACTGGAGCCATCAGCCCAACAGCTTCGTCGATATCTATGCGCCCATGTATGACGATATCGAGAAGATGGTCGACTGGGCCGAGGACCCGACGCGGACCCAGCCGATGATCCAGTGCGAATATGCCCATATGCAGGGCAATTCGGGCGGCAATTTCAAGGATTATTGGGACACCATCTACGCGCACCGCAAGCTGCAGGGCGGCTTCATCTGGGACTGGGTCGACCAGTCCATGTATCGCTATACCAAGGACGGGCGGCGCTATTGGGGTGACGGCGGCGAGTACGGCCCCAATCCAGGCGGCGATATCGAGTTCGGCGACGGGCTGAACCAGCCCGACCGGACGCCCAATCCGCAGCTGTATGAGGTGCAGAAGGTCCAGTCGCCGATCCGCTTCGACGGTTACGATGCGAAGACCGGACGGCTGACTGTACACAATCGTCATGACTTTATCGATCTGTCGGGCTTCACCTTCGACTGGGTGGTCGAGAAGAACGGCGTCGCGGTGGCGAAGGGCGATCTGCCTGCACTGACGACGGCGGCCGGACAGGTACAGACGGTGGCGCTTGCTCCCAAATTCACCCGCGAGGCCGGGGCGGAATATTTCCTGACCGTCCGCGCCCATGCCAAGGACGGCACAATCCGTGCGGTTCCGGCCCATTACGTGGTCGGCTGGGAGCAGTTCGCCCTGACCGATGGCCCCGCCATGCCGGCGGCGACCACGGGGCAGGTCGCGGTCGCAGATAGCGCCGACAGCGTCACCCTGTCGGCGAACGGCGCGGAGCTGGTCATCGACCGCAAGACCGGGCTCGTCGCGCGCTATGCGGCGGCGGGGCGTGTGCTGGCCAAGGGCGGTCAGCCCAATTTCGTTCGTGCCGAAACCGACAACGACACCGCCAACGGGACCGTCGCCCAGCAATCGCCCTGGTTCACGATGAACGGCCGCTATCAGGTGCGGAGTGTATCGATCGGTCCCGACCGGAGCGTGACCGTCGATCACGAGATGGGGGCGGGCGCGGCGCGCTTTGTCACCCGCTACAAGATGGCGGGCGACGGGGCGGTCGATGTCGACGGGCAGTTCGTACCGCTGAAGGCCGATCTGCCGCCGCCGGTCCGCATCGGCCTGTGGTACACGATGCCCACCTCCATGAAGACGGTGGAGTGGTATGGCCGTGGCCCGCACGAAAGCTATGTCGATCGCAAGACGTCCGCCGCGATCGGGCTGTGGCGAGGGAGCATCGCCGAGCAGAACCATGACTACATGCGGCCGCAGGATACCGGCAACAAGGTCGATGTCCGCTGGATGGAGCTGTCGGGTGAGGGGGCGGGGCTTCGTGTTCGCGCGCCGAAACCGCTGATGATGCAGGCGCTCGCCTTCCCCTATGGGGACCTCTACCGCCGGGCGCCGGGGACATGGAAGTCGACCGATATCGTGCCGCATGGCGAGACGACGCTGATCGTCGATGCTGCGCAATGGGGTATCGGCGGCGACACGACCTGGAGCCATGTCGGCCAGCCGCATCAGCAATATCGCACCATCCTCGCGCCGACGCGCGTCGCCTTCCGCCTGGAGCCCTTCAGCGGCGATGGCACCACCCCCGACAAAGCGAAGCCCGCCCGCGCGACAGAGGTGCAATAGGGCTGTTCTTTACTCGGACAATAAGCCATCATGCCGCATCAGGCAGAGGAGAATCCATGAAAAGGGCAACGAAATTCCTGTTCGCGGCAGCGGTCGCCACGCTGTTCGCGGGCACCGCAACGGCACAAACCGCGCCCGCCGGCACCGCCGATACGGTCGAGGTGCATGCCGACCGTCCGGGTCCCGTCTATAACCGCCGCCTGTTCGGCCAGTTCGCCGAGCATCTGGGCACCGGCATCTATGGCGGTATCTGGGTCGGCAAGGGCAGCAAGATCCCCAACGTCAACGGCTATCGCCGCGACGTGCTCGACGCGCTGAAGGCGATCCGGGTGCCGGTGATCCGCTGGCCGGGCGGCTGCTATGCCGACGAATATCACTGGCGCGAAGGCGTCGGCCCGCAGGCCAAGCGCCTGACCAAGGTCAACACCAACTGGGGCGGCGTGACCGAGGACAACAGCTTCGGCACGCATGAATTCATGAATTACAGCGAGATGGTCGGCGCCGAGGCCTATGTCTCGGGCAATGTCGGCTCGGCCGCGCCGTCCGAAATGGCCGAGTGGGTCGAATATATGACCTTCCCGTCCAAATCGACCTATGCTGAGGAGCGCCGCAAGAACGGTCGCGACAAACCGTGGAAGCTGGCCATGTTCGGCATCGGCAACGAGCTGTGGGGTTGCGGCGGCAATATGCGTCCCGAATATGCCGCCGACGTGACGCGCCGCTATTCGACCTTCCTGAAGGTCCCGGCGGGCGAAAAGCTGATGAAGATCGCCAGCGGCGCCAACAGCGACGATTACAACTGGACCGAAGTGATGATGCGCGACGCGGGCGGCGCGTTCGACGGCATCGGCGTCCATTACTACACCATTCCGGGCAACTGGGATAAGAAGGGCGCGGCCACCGGCTTCGACGAGGAAAGCTGGGCGCGCACCCTGTCCAAGACGCTGAAGATGGAGGAACTGCTCTCCCGTCACTCGGCGATCATGGACAAGTACGATCCGAACAAGCGGGTCGCGCTGCTCGTCGACGAATGGGGCACTTGGTATGATGTCGAACCCGGCACCAATCCGGGCTTCCTGTACCAGCAGAATTCGCTTCGCGACGCGATGGTGACGAGCCTGAACCTCGACATCTTCGCCCGTCACGCCGACCGCGTGCGCGGGGCCAACATCGCCCAAATGATCAACGTCCTCCAGGCGATGATCCTGACCGACGGCGCGCGCATGGTGAAGACGCCCACCTATTGGGTGTTCGACATGTACAAGGACTATCAGGACGCGACCGTCCTGCCGGTCGATGTCCAGTCGCGCTGGTACAACAAGAACCAGTGGGTGATGAAGGCGGTCAGCGCCTCGGCCGTGCGCGACAAGGCGGGCGTGGTGCATGTCGGCCTGACCAATGTCGATCCCAACCAGCCCGCGACCGTCTCGGTCAAGCTGGACGGCGTGACCGCAGCGCAGGTGTCGGGCCGTGTCCTGACCGGCGCGACGATGGATGCGCATAACAGCTTCGACGCGCCGAATCAGGTCGCGCCGCAGCCGTTCAACGGCGCGACGCTGTCGGGCGGCACGCTGACCGTGCAGGTGCCCGCCAAGTCGGTCGTCATGCTGGATCTGCGCTGATGAAGGCCCGCGCCGGAGCGCTGCTCGCCGCCGTCCTGCTTGCGGGGACAGCGGGGTCCGCCGCGCCCCGGCGCGATATGCAATGGAATAGTCCGGGGGCGGGCAATCCGCTGCTCCCCGGCTATTTCGCCGACCCCTCCATCGTGCGCGATGGGGGGCGTTGGTACATCTTCGCCACGATCGATCCATGGGGCGACGATCGTCTGGGGCTGTGGACCTCGGACAATGGCCGCGACTGGACCTTCTCGCAGCCCAACTGGCCGACCAAGCAGGCTGCGACCAGCCCGACCTCGGGCGATGCCAAGGTCTGGGCGCCTTCGGTGGTCAAGGCGCCCAACGGCCGCTGGTATATGTATGTCTCGGTCGGCAGCGAGGTGTGGGTCGGTTCCGCCCCTTCGCCGGCAGGACCATGGGCCGATGCCAATGGCGGCAAGCCGCTGATCGCGCGGGACTTCGCCCCCCAATATCACATGATCGACGCCGAAGCCTTTATCGACGATGACGGCCAGGCCTATCTCTATTGGGGATCGGGGCTGAACTGGGTCAACGGGCATTGCTTCGTCGTGAAGCTGAAGCCCGACATGGTCCATTTCGACGGCGTGCCGAAGGATGTGACCCCCGCCAACTATTTCGAAGGCCCCTTCATGGTGAAGGAGAAGGGGCGTTACCTGCTGACCTATAGCGACGGCAACACCACCAAGGACACATACAAGGTCCGCTATGCGGTCGGCCCGTCGCCGATGGGCCCGTTTACAGAGGCGGCGAACAGCCCGCTTCTCGAAACCGATGCGGCCAAACAGATCATCAGCCCCGGCCATCACGCAATCTTCGCCGACAAGGGGAAGTCGTACATCCTCTATCACCGCCAGGCCCTGCCCTTTGTGATGGGCGGCGAGCGCGTATTGCGGCAGGTATCGGTCGACCCGCTGACGGTGCGGGCGGACGGCACGTTCGAGAAGGTCCGGCCCAGCCATGATCCGGTGATCCCGGCCTTTGCGGCAAAGCGGGATCGCGGGCTGCGCTGGACGGGCAAGGGCGTGGATGCGCTGGCGGCGGACGATAACTACGCGACCGCGTGGCGGCCCGAGGCCGGGCAGGCGCCGGTGCTGACCGCCGATCTGGGCGGGTTGCGGGACGTACGCGAAAGCCGGATACGCCCGGCCTTTGCGATCCAGCCGCAGGATTTGCGGATCGAGGCGTCACCGGACGGCAAGAGCTGGCGCGAAGTGGCGGCCGAGGCGGGGGTGAGTGGATCGCCCATCACCCTGCGCCATCCGGGCAAGGCGCGCTTCCTGCGCATGACGGTGCAGGCGAAAGAGCCCGCGATCCTGGAGTGGTCGATCTTCTGATTCGAAGCCCCTCCCGCAGGCGAGTTTCAGGTCGGTCATGCCCCCGGCATGACCTAAACGATGCGGGGCATCGTTTACCTGAAACTGGGTTTGGGGAGGGAAGGGCCGCGAGGGATGATCTCTGTGAGACTCTTTTCCCTCCCCCATCCCCTCCCGCCTGCGGGCGGGGCGGGCCTGTAGTGAGCGGCATGTTTCCCCTCCACCGTTCAGCCTGAGCGAAGTCAAAGGCCAAGGGTAGGCCTTTCCTCAAACCCCACAAAAATCGTAACACAGGGCGTGCTAGGACAGACCTGCATGGCGACATACGCATCGAACCCGATGGGAGGCCCCCTCACGCCCTTCCTCTCGACCTGGACGGCCCCCGATGGCTGGGTCCACCGCCGCTATGACCGCCCGCACGAACCGGGCAAGGCGCGGCGCGGGCGGTTGCTGTTCCAGACCGGCCGCGCCGACATGATCGAGAAATATGGCGACGCGATCGACCATTTCCGCGCACAGGGCTGGGACGTCACCGCCTTCGACTGGCGTGGGCAGGGCGGGTCGGGGCGGCTGACCGGCGACGGGACCGGGCATATCGACCGGCTCGAACGGCTGGGTGAGGATCTGACCGCCTTTTATGCCGGATGGGTGCGGCCGGACGAAGGACCGCATGTCGTGCTGGGCCATTCGATGGGCGGGTTCGCGACCCTCTCCGCGCTGGCCGGGGGCGGGATCGCGCCCGATGCGGTGGTGCTGGTTGCGCCGATGCTGGCACTGCGCTCGCCGGTCGGCCAATGGGCGGGCGCACGCTTCGCACGCTGGCAGGTCGGGCGCGGCGATCCGCTACGCCCCGCCTGGCGACGGCTGGAGACGCCCGCCGCCGCGACGGCGCGGCAGAAACGGCTGACCCATGATCTGGCGCGCTTTGCGGATCAGCAGGCATTTCGACAGGCGCAGCCCGAGCTGTGTCTGGGATCACCCAGCTGGCATTGGGTGGCGGAGGCGTTTCGCGCGACGGCGGCGCTCCGCGACGATCCCGCGCTGGCACGGATCGAGACGCCGGTGCTGATGCTGGTCGCGCTCGCCGATCGACTGGTCGATGCGCGGGCGGCGGCGCGGGTGGCGCAGCGTCTGCCGCAGGGCGAGCTGGTCGCCTTCGGTCGTGCTTGCGCCCATGAGATATTGCGCGAGGCCGATCCGGTCCGCGCCAACGCCTTGGCCGCGATCGCCGCCTTTCTCGACCGGCGCGCGCCGGTTACCTCACCCCACAGCGTACCGGACCACCGCCCGTAACCCGGCATTTGGGCGTGCCCGCCACCGTCACCTTGCCCAGCCCGCCATTGGCGACCGCCGCCGTATAGCGCGCGCGTGCGGCAATCTCGCCGGGACCGTCGAGCATGACGGTCAGGTCGCCCGCTTCCAGCGCATCGGCCGCAATGCTCGCAGGCCCGTTGGCCGCCAGTCGCGCCTTGCCGACCCGGCCGCCCTCGATCGTCAATCTGGCGGGGCCGAACATCGTCGCGGCCAGCTGATCGCCGTCCACCCGCCCGACCCTCACCTCGCCCGTGCCCGTCACCGACAGGGCAAGCGCGCTGCCCTTCATCGCCTGCACCGTCACCTGCGCGCCACCGATGACGGTGACGCCGGAGATCGGCGGCGCGGCGAGGGCCAGCGTGACCGGCGCGTCGCCCCCGCCCGAGCGTCGCAGGACCAGCGTGCGGCCCATCACCTGCGCCTCGACCTGCCGCAACGCCGCGCCGTCACCGGACAGGGTTCCGCGGGGTGAGGGGGCGGTGGTCAGGGAGACGCGGAACGGCCCCTCGACCCGCAACGTGTCGAAACTGCTCAGATCGACGCGCCGGTCGGCGGCCATGGCCGGTGCAGCTACGAGCAGGGCCGGGGCAAGGAACGCGAAAGCGGTGCGGATCGACATCGGCGTCATCCTCGCACCGCCCCATCGGTGTCGCAAGCAGGTCTCCGTTACAATGTCCGTCCGCAACGCACCGTGCCTGAGCCGCCCTTATGGACGGTGCAGACCGAGTTCGGTCCCAGATCGACATCGCCCGATCCACCCAGTGACACCTTGGCCGGGCCATCGACCTGCACCGTGACCCGGCCCGATCCGGCGATCCCGACCTCGGCCTGTCTGGCATGAAGCCCGTTGGCGCGTATGTCGCCCGATCCCGCGATGCCGATCTTGAGCGCGCCGACCGTGCCGCTGGCATTGACCGAGCCGGAACCCGCCACACCCAGTTCGGCCTGTTCGACCCGCATCGTCCCGATCGACATGTCGCCCGACCCGGCAATCCCGCCCTTGAAGCGCGCACCATCGATCCGGTCGATCCGCATCTGCCCCGAACCGGCCAGCCCCGCCTCGGCCAGGCGGGGCAGCGTCACCAGGATGCGGACGTCGCGGCGGCTGCCCCAATGGATGCCCTTCTTCATGCCGATCAGCAGCGTGTCGCCATCGCGCGCGATGCGCAGCTGATCCAGGTCGGAAGGCGCCCCTTCCGCCCGCACCGAGAAGTCGCCGCCGACCCGGATATCGACCGGATCGCTGCCGCTGCTCGACACCGCCGTGAAGCCGCGCGTCGCATAGCTGCGCGCATTGCCAGACCCTTGCGCGGAAACCTCCTGCCCCTTGGCGTCGCTCTCGAACGAGCAGGCGGCGGTGGGGATGGCGAGCACAAACAACCCGGCAAGCGTGGCGAGAAGGGGGGATTTTGCCATGAGCGATCTCCTGTGTATTGATTGTATAATACACATAGGCAGGGACATCGCGCAAATGAAAAGGGGCGGCTCCGCGCGGAACCACCCCTTGTTCGTATTGGCGAAGACCGGCGGCCGATCAGGCGGCGGGCTTTTCCTTGTTATAGATGGCGGCGGCAGCGCGCAGGATCTCCAGGATCTTTTCCTGGGCGCGCGGCTCGTCCACTTCTTCCATCGCGGCGAGTTCGCGGGCTAGGCGGCTGGTGGCGGCCTCGAAGATCTGCCGCTCGGAATAGCTCTGCTCGGGCTGGTCGTCGGCGCGGAACAGGTCGCGGACCACTTCGGCGATCGACACCAGGTCGCCCGAGTTGATCTTCGCTTCATATTCCTGGGCACGGCGCGACCACATGGTGCGCTTGACCTTGGGCTTGCCCTTCAGCGTTTCCATCGCCTCGCGCATGGTCTTGTCCGAGGACAGCTTGCGCATGCCGACCGACTCGGCCTTGTTGGTGGGAACGCGGAGCGTCATGCGCTCCTTTTCGAACCGCAGCACGTAGAGTTCGAGCTGCATCCCTGCGATTTCCTGCTTTTGCAGCTCGATAACGCGGCCCACGCCATGTTTGGGATACACGACATAGTCACCGACGTCGAAGTGGAGCGCCTTGGCAGCCATTGGGGGCCTTTCCGGATCAGGGCCTTCGCACGAGCGCCGAACAAGCGGAAATGGGTCCACTGATCAAGTCGGCCTCGGGAAGGAAGGGTCGAACACATCAAAGGCGGGCGGTCGCGAAAACAGCTATGCCCGTCGCGGAACCATATAGCATGGTCGCAAGAAAATTACCAGCATATGTGCAGGGTAGCGGAACCATCCGGTGCGGGCGGCCTACGCATCCCCATTCCATCTTTCCTCCCCTGTAAGGGGAGGGGGACCATGCGCAGCATGGTGGAGGGGTGTCCTGCCATCGAAAGGGGGTACACCCCTCGGTCAGGCCTTCGGCCTGCCACCTCCCCTGAAAGGGGAGGAATGATCGGGATCAGTCGCCCTTGCCGGGCGCGTCCCGGTTAGTCGCCCTTCCCGGGCTCCGGGCTGAAGAACTGGTCGTACTTGTTCTCGACACCCTTCATCGCATCGGCGTCGGGCGGCGTCTGGTCGAGCTTGCGGGTGACGTTGGGCCACTGGGCGGAGAAGGTGTTGTTCAGCTCCAGCCATTGTTCCAGCCCGCTCTCGGTGTCGGGCAGGATCGCCTCGGCCGGGCATTCCGGCTCGCACACGCCGCAATCGATGCATTCCGACGGATTGATGACGAGCATATTCTCGCCCTCATAGAAGCAGTCGACGGGACACACCTCGACACAGTCCATATACTTGCAGCGAATGCAGGCATCGGTGACGACGTAGGTCATGACAACTCCCAAGGTACGAACGCGTGCTGCTATGCCGCGTGCGGCGATCCGTCAACGCTTGAAACCGTATCAGGGCCCGAAACCATATTGGGGCTAGAGACCGGCGAGGTGACCAGATCGCAGTAACAGGCGCGCCCCTCGGCGGGCGGCCCGCGCCGGACGGGCAGCGATTCCACCCGCAGCACGCGCACTTGACCATGATGCGCAAAGGTCAGGATGCTGCCGATCCGCACCGGCGCATGGGCCCGGTCGATCGCGCGGCCGTCCATGCGGAAATGCCCATCGCACGCCATCGCCTGCGCCGTCTCCCGCGACTTGGCGATCCGCGCCCACCAGAGGAAACGGTCGAGCCGCATCGACTCGAGGGCAGGGGCGCGGGTGCTCATGGGGTGGGGCGGTCCTTTCTGTGGGTCATGGAAGGCGCGGGCAAGCCCATTCCTCCCCAAGCTATGCTTGGGGAGGGGGACCATCCGCAGGATGGTGGAGGGGCAGGGGCTTGGCGATGACTTTCGCGGCCTGGCGCGAGCCGCAGGACATTGCCCCTCCACCACCGCTTCGCGGCGGTCCCGCTCCCC
>NZ_LDTF01000093.1 GCF_001477495.1 Sphingomonas yabuuchiae | reverse complement strand
GCGACGCCCAGAGATCGGGGCGTGCCGTCCCACCGGCGGACTGGTTCAGCACGATCAGCGCCATCGACAGACCGGCGAGGCCACCCACCGCCCCGGAAATGGCCAGCAGCCGGTGATTGGCGCGCTCGCTGGGGCCGCGACGAACGGTTTTGGACGTTTCGATCATGGTCGCACCTCGATGGAAAGATGGACGGAGAAATGCGGTATCGCGACCTTGTGGGCGGCGACGGCGGCGGTTTGCATGTTCGGGCGGAGCGTATCGAGCGCGATCTCTCCCACTCGACCGGCGCCCCATCCGAGCAAGGACAGCGCGATGCCGGTACCGATGATCGCAGCGGACGGGCGGTGCGTCATGACCGCGCCTGCATGGCATGGGCCATCGCGCCGCTCAGCGCGAAGAGCAGGAGCAGGGCGATGGTCAGGCTATAGCCGGACACCGCCAGCATTGCCGCCGATCCACGGATGAGCGGTATCACGATCATGCCGGTGGCGACCCCCGCGCACAGCCTGGCGCTCCACCACCAATACCGCAGCGTCATGGTCGTCCCGATCAGCAACAGGCCGAGCGCGGCAAGCGCATAGGCCATGGCATAGGGACGTCCCGCCATGTCCGAAACATGGCCGCCCAGTACCGGCAATCCGATCAGGCCGGTAGCCAGTCCCGCGCAAAGCTGGGCCTGCCCGCGCCACAGCCGTCCGATCCGGCTGGTCCGGGTCGAAGCGGTCGATTCACTCACCAGAATGTTCGTCATCGAAAATCTCCTCGATCGGCATTTCGAACAGCCGTCCAATGCGGAAGGCGAGCGGCAGCGAGGGGTCGTATTTCCCCGTTTCGATGGCGTTGACGGCCTGGCGCGACACATCCAGCCGCCCGGCGAGTTCCGCCTGGCTCCAGTTGCGTTCGGCGCGCAGCACCTTGAGGCGATTTTTCATGTCCACCTCCTCTTGCATGGCCAACCTCCCTTTGTCACCCGTGCATGACGGAATGTCATGTAGCCATGACAAAGTGACAGCGAGTCGCGACATTGTCAATAAGACCTGACAAAATATCGCGTGTAGCTGACTTGTCGGGGTGATTAGGACGGCCGCTCGCCTTGACCACACAAGGGCCATCCGCCAAAGCCTGCCCTATTATGCAGACCCGAAACGGCCCCCCGGAAGGACCACTTTCCTTCCAGCGCATGATCCTCACCCTCCATGACTATTGGAGCGAGCGGGGATGCGTGATTCTGCAACCCTATGACATGGAGATGGGGGCGGGGACCTTTCACCCCGCGACCACCCTGCGCGCGCTGGGGCCCGATTCCTGGAACGCCGCCTTCGTCCAGCCGTGCCGCCGCCCGACCGACGGCCGCTATGGCGAGAACCCCAACCGGTTGCAGCATTATTACCAGTATCAGGTGATCCTGAAGCCCTCGCCCGCCGACCTGCAGGACCTGTATCTGGGCAGCCTGGCGGCGATCGGCGTCGACATGGCCAAGCACGATATCCGCTTCGTCGAGGATGACTGGGAAAGCCCGACTTTGGGCGCCTGGGGCCTGGGCTGGGAAGTCTGGTGCGACGGGATGGAGGTGACCCAGTTCACCTATTTCCAGCAGATGGGCGGTTACGACATGAAGCCGGTCGCGGGCGAGCTGACCTACGGGCTCGAACGCCTCGCCATGTATATCCAGGACGTCGACAACGTGTACGACCTGCGCTTCAACGATGCGGGCGTGAGTTATGGCGACGTGTTTCTCGAAAACGAGAAGCAGATGTCGACCTGGAACTTTGAGATCGCCGACACGGAAACTCTGTTCGACGCCTTCAAGAAGGCGGCGGCCGAGTGCGAGCGCTGCCTGGAAGCCAAGCTGCCCATCCCCGCGTATGAACAGGCGATCAAGGCCAGCCATACCTTCAACCTGCTGCAGGCGCGCGGCGTGATCTCGGTGGCGGAGCGCCAGGCCTATATGGGCCGCGTCCGCGATCTGGCGAAGGGCGCGTGCGGCGCCTGGATGGACAAGAACGGCTGGGCCGCGTGATGACCGATTTTCTGCTCGAACTCCGCTCCGAAGAAATCCCTGCCCGGATGCAGGCGGGTGCGCGGGAGAACCTCGCCAAGCTCTTCACCGCCGAACTGGCCAAGGCCGGACTGTCGGCGGGTGAGATCGTCACCTATGCCGGTCCGCGTCGTCTGGCGCTGATCGCGCGCGGGCTTCCGGCCGCGACCGAGGCCGTGTCCGAGGAAGTGAAGGGGCCGCGTGCCTCCGCGCCGCCGCAGGCGCTGGAGGGCTTCCTCCGCAAGACCGGGCTGACCCGCGAGCAGCTGACCGAGCGGGACGGCGTGCTCTTCGCGATCACCGAAAAGCCCGGCCGTGCGACGGCGCAGGTGCTGGCCGAGGCGATCCCCGCCATCGTCCGCGCCTTCCCCTGGCCCAAGTCGATGCGCTGGGGCACGGAGTCCGCCTCAACCGAGTCGATGCGCTGGGTCCGCCCGCTGCACGCCATCGTCGCGC
>NZ_LDTF01000092.1 GCF_001477495.1 Sphingomonas yabuuchiae | reverse complement strand
TCCTTACGGAAGCGCCCCGCCCCCGCCCCTGAACGGGGGAAGATTCAGCCCTCCTTACGCCGCGTGCGGCAGACAGCCCGGCCCCTTGGCCCCCGCCGCCTTGTAGGTCAGCACGAACTCCTGATGGCCCAGCGCTTCCGACTTGGTCTGCGCGCCGCCCGATACCGCGACGATCAGGTCGACGATCTCCGCGCCCACCTCGTCCAGCGTGGCGTCGCCGTACAGGATGCGCCCGGCGTTGACGTCCATATCGCCTTCCATCCGGGCATACATTTCCGGATTGGCCGCGACCTTGATGACCGGCGAGATGGCCGAGCCGACCACCGATCCGCGCCCGGTCACGAACAGGTTGATATGCGCGCCGCACGCGATCAGTTCGCCGATCTCGGCATTGTCGACGATGTTGGGGAAGCCGAATTTCGGATCGCCCGCCGGCACCACGTCGAGCAGGTACAGACCCGGTCCCGGCGCCTGTTCGGCGGGAAGGATGACGCCGGTGATCGGACGGCTGCCAGATTTGGCATAGGCGCCCGCCGACTTCTCCTCCTGGCTGGTCAGGCCGCCCTCGGCATTGCCGGGCGCGAAGCTGCCATAGCCCATGGCGCGATAGTAACGCTCGGCCTGCGCGACCGAGGCGATCAGGTCCTGCGCTACCTCCGGCGTCGCGGCGCGCTCGGCCATATGGCCCTCGCACCCGATCATCTCGCCGGTTTCCTCGAAGATGCAGATCGCACCCGCATCATAAAGCGTGTCGAAGGCGCGGCCGACCGCCGGGTTGCCGGTGATGCCGCTGGTCCCGTCCGACCCGCCGCAGATGGTGCCGATCACCAGTTCCGACATGGTCATCGGCACGCGCACGGCCTGCGCATCCGCCGCCGCCCGGACACGCTCGACGGCGGCGATCCCCGCCTCCATCGCGCCGCGCGTGCCGCCCGACTGCTGGATGACGATCGTCTCGACAGGACGCCCCTGTTCACGCGCATTGGCGGCCAGCGCCTCGCGGTTGAAGCTCTCGCAACCCAGCGACAGCAGGACAACGCCGCCGACATTGGGATGCGTGGTCAGCGCCTTCATCATCGCGAGCGCATAGTCATTGGGGTAGCAGCCGGGAAAGCCGATCAGCTGCACGCGCGGATCGTCCATCCGGTCGACGATCCGCCGCGCGACATGATGCGCGCACTCGACCAGATAGACGACGACGATCGCGTCGCGAATGCCCTTGCGCCCGTCGGGACGGGCCCAGGCCTGCCAGGTCCGCCCGGTCGTCATGCCCCCGTTCATGCGTGATCTCCGTGCGCGTCGCGCAGGTGCGCGGGAATATAGTCGCTTTGCATATTGTGCATATGGACCCAGCCACCGGCGGGCGCGTCATGCGTCATCGACCCGATCGGCATGCCATATTTGATGACCTTGTCGCCGGTCGCCAAGGGGAAAACCGCCAGCTTGTGGCCCAGCGCGACGCGTTCCGTCACGGTCAGCGCATGGCCGTCGACCAGGATATGCTCGCCCGGCTCGACCGTGCGGCAGCAGACGGCGACATTGTCGGTCGGGGTCAGTCGGATGGCGGCGACGCTCATGCGCCCTCTCCCGGCAAGGGCGCGTCGGGGCGGACCAGCCCTTCGGCACGCAAGTCCGCCCAGAAGGCGGACGGGATGGGTTCGGCGTAGAGGCGCATCGTGTCGGATACCTGTTGCGGATCGGCGATACCGGGAATGACGCTGGCCACCAGCGGATGGGCCAGCACGAAGGCGAGCGCGGCGGCGGGCAGCGAAACCCGGTGACGCGCGGCCACCGCCTCCAGCGCGCGGACCCTGGCGAGGACGGTTTCGGGCGCCGGCGCGTAATTGTAGCGCCCGGCCGCCGCACTGCCCGTGGCCAGGATGCCGCTATTATACGGGCCGCCGATCACGATCGACGTGCCCGCCATCGCGCAGGCCGGGAACAGCGCATCGAGCGCGCCCTGTTCCAGCAGGGTGTATCGCCCGGCCAGCAGGATCACGTCGAACCGCACCGCCTCCATCAGGTCCAGACAGACCTCGACTTCGTTGACGCCCAGCCCGAAACCGGAGATCGCGCCCTGATCGCGCAAGCTCTCCAACGCCCTAAAGCCGCCGCCCGCGATCAGCTGTTCGCGATACCGGGCATCGGCCTCGCCATGGGTGACCCGGCCGATGTCATGGACGAACAGCATGTCGACGCGCGCCAGGCCCAGCCGTTGCAGGCTCTGCTCATGGCTGCGCAGGATGCCGTCATAGCTATAGTCGTAGCGGGCACGGAACGGCATGGCGGTGTGAAAGCCGTCGCGTTCGCGGTCGTCGGTGATGCTGGCGTCCGGGTCCATCAGCCGCCCGACCTTGGTCGAGACGATCACGTCGCCCCGCCCGCGCAAGCCATCGCCCAGCCGCCGCTCGCTCAGCCCCCGGCCATAATGAGGGGCGGTGTCGAAATACCGGAAACCGGCCGATAGCGCGGCGTCCAGCGTCACGGCGGCGCTGGCATCGTCGATCGCGGCATAGAGATTGCCCATCGCCGCCGCACCAAAACCCAGTTCGGGCAAGGCGCAGTCGGTATGGCCCATCTTGCGACGGGGAATGTCGGTCATAGGTTCAGGCCCAATCGATAGATCCGGTCGGCATTGCGCCCCCACAGGTCGCGCCGCTCGTCATCGGAAAAGCCGCTCAGCAACGCCTCGTAAGCGCCGAGCGTATGGTCGAGACCGGCGGCAAGCCGGTCGGTCGGAAAGTTGGTCGCGACCATCACCCGGTCGGTGCCGAAACGGTCGATCACCTCGGCAACGATATCGGCGAAACCGGCGGGATCGAAGCGCGGTCCTATGAACCCCGCCCCCGACAGCTTGATCGCGGCATGGGGCATGGCGGCAAAAGCGATCAATCCGGCGCGCCATTCCTCCAGCCCGTCTGCCGGGATGGGCAGCGCGAGGTGGTTGAGGATGACCGGCACCTCGGGATGCTGGCCTGCGACCTCGGCCAGTCCCGACAGTTGCGCGGGAAAGCCGTGGAAATCATAGCTCAGCCCATAGCGACCGAGCAGCGCATAACCCGCCCGCCAGCGCGGATCGCGGGTCAGGTCACGCTCATAGGCCCGGCGCGCGGGGTCGGTCGGGTGCCAGTTGATAAGGTGACGGATGCCCTTCACCCGTGGCTGCGCCGCCTGCCATGCCAGTCGCGCCTCGACCGCCGGGTGATCGAGTTCGACCCGCGCGACGATCGCGCCGGGCAGGCCGTCCTCATCCGCGACGCCGTTCAGCCAGATCGTCTCGTCCGCACCCTGATCGGGATGCGCACCCGCATCGACATGCACCGCGCCCGCCAGATTCCACCCTGCCAACTCCGCCCGGTAATCGGCGATTCGATAGCTCGCGGCGATCGGCGCGGTCTCGGGCGCGTCCAGCCATGGGTAGCGCAGCACCGCGTGATCCCACAGATGGAAATGCGCGTCGACGAAAGGCGGGCGCGTGTGCGTCACGCCATCGTCCATCCGCCGTCGATGGCGTGCATCTGGCCGGTGGTATAGGCGCTCTCGTCCGAGGCGAGATAGAGGGCGAGCGCGGCGACTTCCTCGGCGCGGCCCAGCCGCCCCATGGGCTGGCGCGCGACGAAGGCGGCACGCGCGGCCTCCGCATCGCCGGTCGCGGCCAGCCGCTCGTCGAGGCTGGGCGACTGGACGGTGCCGGGGCAGATTGCGTTGCAGCGAATGCCCTTCCCGACATAGTCCAGCGCGACCGAACGGGTGATCCCTGCGACCGCGCCCTTGGACGCGCAATAGGCGTAGCGATTGGGCACACCGATCAGCGCCCCCGCGACCGAGGCCATGTTGACGATCGAGCCACCGCCTTGTGCGATCATCGCGGGCACGAACGCCTGAAGCATATGGGTGATCGCATGGACGTTCAGGTCGAAGGACAGGCGATATCCCCCGTCCTGCGTCGCCAGCAGGTCGCCCGCATCGACATAGCCCGCACAGTTGAACAGCACATCGACCGCGCCCGTCCGCTCGCCGAACGCGGCGATCGCCGCCGGGTCGGTCAGGTCCAGTATTTCGGTCGTGCAGCCCCGAAGGCTGGCCAGCGCATCGGCATTGCGATCGACCGCGATCACCTCTGCCCCCTCGGCGGCGAACAGTTCGGCGGCGGCGCGGCCGATGCCCTGTCCGGCGCCCGTCACGATCGCCCGCTTACCCTGCAGACGGTTCATCAATTCATCTCCTTCCGGCGGCCCAGCATCAGGGCGAAGAGTGTCACGACCACGAAGCTGACGGTCGGGACCAGCATCGCGCTGGTAATACCGGCATGGTCGGACACCAAGCCCATCAATGCGGTCAGCCCCGCCCCGCCGATGATCGCCATGACGATCAGCGACGCCCCCGCCCGGCGCAACGGCCCCAGCCCCTCGATCCCCAGCGCGAAGATGGTCGGGAACTGGATCGACATGAAGAAGCTTGCCGCGACCAGCGCGATCAAGCCCGGCCAGCCGCCCAGCATGGCCGCCACGGCGGTCAGCAGGACCGAAAGCCCTGCGAACAGCGCCAGCAGCTTCACCGGTGCGGCGCGCCCCATCAGCGCGCTGCCCAGGAAACGCCCGGCAGCGAACAGCACCAGCGAGAAGAACAGCGCATCCGCGCCGCCCCGCTCATTCAGGCCGACATTGGCCTGGGCATAGCGGATCGTATAGCTCCACACGCCGACCTGCGCGCCGACATAGAAGAACTGTGCGACGACCGCCCCCATCAGGCGCGGCTGGCGGAACACGTCGACGAAGCGGCCGCCGCGCCCTTCCTCCGCACGGACCGGCGTACCGCTGGGAAAACGGACCAGGGCGGCCGCCACGGCGAACAGCAACACGACGATCGCGATCGCGACATAGGGCGGCGCGATGGCCTGCACCTCGGCCTTGTAGAAAGCGGTGCGTGCGGCGGCGTCCATCGTGGCGAGCGCCCGCTCGTCATGTTCGATGCCCGACAGGATGAAGAAGCGTCCGATCAGGACACCGGTGATCGCGCCCAGCGGATTGGCCGCCTGCGCCCAGTTGAGCCGCCGGGTCGCCCCAGCCGGATCGCCCAGCTCACCCATCAGCGGATTGGCCGAGGTTTCGAGGAAGGCGAGGCCCGCCGCGATCACGAACAGGCCGAGCAGGAACAACTGGTACAGGCTCGCCGCCGCCGCCGGATAGAAGAGCAGCGCGCCGGTGCCATAGAGCGTCAGCCCCAGCACGATCGCCGCCTTGTAGCCGTAACGGCGCATCACCATCGAGGCGGGCACCGCCAGCAGGAAATAGCCGAGATAGAAGACCTGCTGGACGAAGCTGGTCCCGAAATCGCTGAGCGTGAAGGCCTTGCGGAATTGCGCGATCAGGATGTCGTTCAGGTTGTTGGCCATCCCCCACAGGAAGAACAGGCTGACCGTGATGATGAGCGCGGGAAGATTGCTGCGCGCGACCGTATCGCCATGGCCGGCGGCATCACCGTCCCGCCCCGTCATGGCCATCGGGGGTAGATCGACAGGCAGCGCCATCAGCCTTGTCCTCGCTTGTGCCGTCCCGTGCCGACTGACGCCATCACGACTCCTTCTCCATGAAAGTCATATTTTATGAGCGCGACTGTACGGCGAGCCGAGCGCCGAACGCAAGCGCTATCCGACGGCGCGAACCGTCCCTGCGACAATCGATGGAGGACCGGGGAAAATGGCGGTCAGGCGTGGCCGCGCACAGATTCGCCCAGCATGGTGAAGAAGCCGCGCGCCACGCCGCAAGTCGCGATGCCCCATTCGGGATGCCACTGCACCGCCAGCACATCCGCGCCGCAGCCGGGCGCGCGGAACGCCTCGATCAGCCCGTCCTCGGCATCGCGTGCCTCGACCACCAGGCCATAGCCCAGCCGGTCGACGCCCTGCTGATGCACTGAGTTGACCTCGACCCGGCGATGCCCGCTGCGCCCGGCCAGCGCGCCGCCGGGCATCAGGTCGACGGGGTGGTGGTGGCCGAACAACGTGTCGTAATCGCCGTCCCACGAACCACGATGATGACGCGGCAACCCGCCCAGGCAGGTCAGCGAGCCGCCGAACAGCACATTGATCTCCTGCATTCCCCGGCAGATGCCGAACACCGTCTTGCCGCGTTCGATCATCCGCCCCGCCAGCGCCAGCGCGACCGAATCCCGCTGCGGGTCGCAGGCTTGCGGCGCCAGTTCGGCGCAGTCGCCATATTGGGCGGGGGCGACATGCGAGCGCCCACCGGTCAGCAGCAGCCCGTCGAGCATGTCGGCCATCAACGCAGTGTCGACCGCTTCGGGCACGGCGGGGACGATCAGAACGCTCGCGCCGCACAGCTGGACCAGCGGTTCGATGAAGCGCGTTGCCACCGCCTGGATCGGACGGCTGGAAACCTCATTGCCGCACATCAGGCCGATGACCGGTTTGCGCCCCTGCTTCATGCCGTCCCCTCCAATTCCTGCCGCAATGCCCGCGCGTCCGCGCGCGGCAGCGCCAGCGCCTCGGGCTGGACGAGCACGCTGTCCGGCTCGACATCGGTCAACAACCAGACATTGCCCCCGATCACCGACCGCGCCCCGATCGTCACCCGCCCCAAGATCGTGGCCCCCGCATAGATGATGACGTCATCCTCGACGATGGGATGGCGCGAGAAACGGTCGCGCGGCGAACGCGGCGCGGTGCCCAGCGCCGAACGCGCACCCAGCGTCACATGCTGGTACACGCGCACGCGCTCGCCGATGATCGCGGTCTCGCCGACGACGACGCCCGTGCCATGGTCGATGAAGAAATGCCGCCCGATGGTCGCGCCCGGATGGATGTCGATCCCGGTCCGCTCATTGGCGAGTTCGGAGATCGTCCGTGCCACGATCGGCGCGCCCAGTGCGTTCAGCTCATGCGCGATACGGTGGTGCAGGCTGGCGATGGCACCGGGATAGCAGAGCAGGATCTCGTCGACGCTGCGCGCGGCGGGATCGGCCAGGAACGCCGCCTCGACATCGCTGTCGATCAGCTCGCGCACCTGCGGCAGGGTCGCCCCGAACAGCCGCGACACCAGCGCCGCCTGTTCGGGCGGAAAGGCGGCGTCGACATCCTTCTGCCAATAGGCCAGCTCGGCCCCGATCTCACGCTCCAGCGCGGTCAGCGCGGCGAGCAGCTTGGCGGCGACGAAACGATCCTCCTCCTGCGCCGCGCCCCGGAAATGGCCCAGGCGGCGCGGATAGAGCGCGGCGGCGACCAGCGCGACGACATCCTCGACGCCGCTGCGTGACGGAAACTGCTCGACATCGCGGCCCGCATCCTGCCGCACCCGCCAGCCATGCCGGGCGGTGCGCAACGCCGATACGATGCCGTCAATGCCCGTCGAGGCATGACCCTGCATGGGGGTGTCCGTCATCAGCCGTCCGGTCGTCATAAGCGATCCTCCGACCTCCATCATATCCCATTTGCGAAGTGGGATATAACAGATTTGCTACGGTCCCATAAAGCGCCAGCTTTGCTTAACGTCAGGTTGCGCATGCGAAGAGGCCGGTCCATGGTCCGCCCGCCACCATGGCTTGGCCCGGCGGGAGGGAGCCCGCGGGGCCGATCATTTCCTGGCCAATCCCGGAGCAATCGATGACGACGCCGCGCCAGACGACGCTGACCCGTTTCCTGATCGAGGAGCAGCGCCGCTCCGAAGAGACCTGCCCCGCCGAGCTTCGCCTTCTGATCGAGACGGTCGCCCGCGCCTGCAAGGCGGTGAATCAGGCGATTTCCAAGGGCGCGCTGGGCGATGTGCTCGGCAGCCTGGGCAGCGAGAATGTGCAGGGCGAGGTCCAGAAGAAGCTGGACGTGATCGCCAACGACCTGCTGCTCGATGCGAACGAATGGGGCGGACACCTGGCCGCCATGGCGTCGGAGGAGATGGAGACGATCCACCGCATTCCCAATCGCTTTCCGCGTGGCGAATATCTGCTGCTGTTCGATCCCATCGACGGGTCGAGCAATGTCGATGTCGACCTGTCGGTCGGCACCATCTTCTCGGTCCTGCGCGCGCCCGAGGATTGCGCGGGCCGCGAAGTGACCGAGGCGGACTTCCTCCAGCCCGGCCGGGCGCAAGTGGCGGCGGGCTATGCGATCTATGGACCGCAGACGCTGCTCGTCCTGACGGTCGGCACCGGCGTCTATGAGTTCACGCTGGACCGCGAAATCGGATCGTGGCGGCTGACCGACGGGCCGATGCGTATCCCCACCGGCACCAAGGAATTCGCGATCAACATGGCGCGCCGCCGCCAATGGTCGCCCGGTATCGCGCGCTATATCGAAGAGCGCATCCTCGGCACCGAGGGGCCGCTGGGCGAGGATTACAATATGCGCTGGACCGCCTCGATGGTGGCGGATGTCCACCGTATCCTGAAGCGGGGCGGCGTGTTCCTCTATCCGGGCGACCACCGCAAAGACGGCAAGGCCAAGCTGCGCCTGCTTTATGAGGCGAACCCGATGAGCTTCCTGATCGAACAGGCGGGCGGCGCGTCGATCGACGGCGCCATCCCGATCATGGAGGTCGAGGCGGTCGGCCTGCACCAGCGCGTCGGCGTGGTGCTGGGCGATCCCGAGGAAGTCGCGCTGATCGCGGACTATGGGCGGACGGGGTAACCCGGTCGCCCCTCCTTCTTCTATTCCGTTCCCCGGCGAAGGCCGGGGCCCAGTTGCGGTGAATGATCGGGGGCGGGATGGATGGGCCTCCCCCGCCTCGCGGCGCGCTCCACGCACTTGATGGCGCCTGGGCCCCGGCCTTCGCCGGGGAACGGGGGTTTGTGAAACGCCCATCCCCCCTGCCCCGTTCAGCCTGAGCGAAGTCGAAGGCCAAGGGATCCGGGTAGCGCCAGGGCGTGCACTTCGACTTCGCTCCGTGCGAACGGAGGAAGGGAATCATCCCCGCCCTACCGACTCCCGCACCACCAGCTCGAAATCCACCACCCGGTCCTCCACCACCCGCGAGCGTAGCGCCGCCAGCACCTGCTCGACCGCGCGGAAGGCCATGTCGCCGACCGGCTGGCGGATCACCGTCAGCGGCGGCCAGAGCCGGGCCGCGATCGCGGTATCGTCGAACCCGGTCACTGCCAGTTCGTCCGGCAGCCGCAGGCCCCGGCGCGAGGCCTCGCCGATCAGCCCGGCGGCCATGTCGTCGCTGCTGCACAGGATCGCGCTCGGCCGGTCCTGGCGGTCGAGCAGCGCCCCGCCCGCCGCCGCGCCCGCCGCCGGATCGAACCCGGCGCGCACGACCAGCGACGGGTCGTACGCGATCCCGCTCGCCGCCAGCCCGTCGCGAAATCCCGCCAACCGCTCATCGGCGACCGAGAAATGCTGTGGCCCCGCCAGAAAGCCGATGCGGCGATGCCCGGCCCGCACGACATGCGCGGTCATCGCCGCCATCGCCGCGCGATTGTCGATCCGCACCGTCGCCATGTCGGACATCACCTGCCCCGTCGCGATCGCCGCCGCCGCGACGCCCAGTTCCTCGAACAGCCCCGACCCGCTCAACAATTCGGCAAAGGGAGGCAGGAGCAACACCGCCGCCGCGCCGCTCTGCACCAGCGTGCGCAGCGCCGCCTCGGCCGCTTCGCGGGTCAGACCCTCTTCGGCCTGGGCGATGAATTGCAGACCGCGCGCATTGCTCGCGCGCAGCGCGCCGAGCAGCACCGAATCAATAAAGGGCGTGCCCTTGTCACTATAGAGCAGCCCCAGCGTCGTCGCCCGCGCCTTGGCCAGGCGGCGTGCCGCGACATTGGGAACGTAACCCAGCGCTTCGATCGCCGCGAGCACCGCCGCGCGCGTCGTGGGGCTGACGCGGCCAGCACCGTTGATGACGTTGGAGACGGTCATCGCCGACACCCCCGCCCGCTCGCCGACCGCGCGGATGGTGACGCCTTCGGGGCGTTTGGCGATGGTAACAGGCTTAGGGCTGGAAGACGTCACTGCGCCTCGCCCCTCCCCTTCAGGGGAGGGGTCGGGGGTGGGGCGGCTCCGCAAGCATGTGGCCTGTGGCGAGGCCCCACCCCAACCCCTCCCCTGAAGGGGAGGGGCTCAACCTCTGCCCAAATGGTCGCCTCCAACCTCAGACCGCCCCCGCCTTCAGCCCCTTGACCGCATGATCCGCCGCGCGCGCGGTCAGCGCCATGAAGGTCAGCGAGGGGTTCACGCACGACACCGACGCCATCTGCGCCCCGTCCGTCACATAGAGGTTGGACGCATCATGCGCCTGGCTCCATTTGTTGAGCACCGACTGGCGCGGGTCCGCACCCATGCGTGCACCGCCCATTTCATGGATCGCGTCGCCCGGCACATGCTCGGACTCGCCGCTGGTGACGTTCTTCATGCCCGCCGCGCGCAGCATCGCCTCGCCCTCGCGTCGGGCGTCGGCCATCATCTTCAACTCGTTGTCGCGGAAGGTCACGTCGAACTTCATCAGCGGCACACCGAAGCGATCGACCTTGCTGGAATGCAGCGACACGCGATTGTCCTCGTAAGGAAGGCATTCGCCGAACGCGCCCATGCTGAACTGCCACGGCCCATAGCGGCGCATCCCATGTTTCATCTCCGCCCCGAAGCCGACCGGCTTGGCGGCGTTGCGATAGGCCGAGCCCTGATAGCCATAGCCGCGCCGGAAGCCGAGCCCTTCGTCGCCCTTCAGGTTACGGAAGCGCGGCACATAGACCCCGCCCGGACGACGGCCATATTCGATCAGGTCGTCCATGCCCGGAATCTCGCCCGACACGCCGACGCGGAAGATATGGTCCATGACATAGCGGCCCAGCGTCCCGCTGCTGTCGAAATGGCTGCGCTCCGAACCCGGCGCACGCGAGTTCATCAGGATCTGCACCGACGCCATCGCCGAGGCGCAGACGAAGACCAGATTCGCGGCAACCGTCTGCGCCTGCCCAGTCTTGGCATCGACATAGCGGACGCCGGTGACCTTCTTCTTCGCCGGATCATAATCGATCCCCGTCACCACCGCATCCGACTGGAGCGTCAGCCGCCCAGTCGCACGCGCGGCGGGCAGGGTCACGGCCTGGGTCGAGAAATACGCGCCGAACGAGCAGCCATTGCCGCACTGGTTGCGGAACTGGCATTTGGTACGGTTCTGGTCGGGCTTGTCCTCGGTCATGTTGGACAGGCGGGTGTGGATCAGCTTGCGCCCCGGGAACTGGCTTTCCAGCCGTTCCTTCAGCCACTTTTCCGCCACGTTCATCGGCATCGGCGGCTGGAACTCGCTGTCGGGCAGATAGGGCAGGTTCTCGCGCGAGCCGGACACGCCGATATATTTCTCGACATAGCTATACCAGGGCGCGACATCGTCATAGCGGATCGGCCAGTCGGCGGCGACGCCCTCGCGCTTGTTCGCCTCGAAATCGCCCTCGCTCCAGCGGAAGGACCAGCGCCCCCAGATCAGCGACTTGCCGCCGACCGCAGCGGGCCGGATCCAGTAGAATTTGCTCCCCTCGTCATAGGCATAGGGGTTCAGCCGGTCGTCATTGTAGAATTTCTGGTTGCTGGGGGCGACATAGCCCTGTTTGGCGATGAAATAATCGCTGTCCAGCAACGGCTTGGGCATGATATTGCGCGCCGGCACCTCGAAGGCGGGCTTGCCGTCATAGGGATAGCCCTCGCCATGTTCGACCATGACGCCCCGGTCGAGCATCAGGACGCGCAGGCCCTTTTCGGTCAGTTCCTTGGCGGCGAACCCGCCGCTGATCCCCGACCCGATTACGATCGCGTCGAAACGGTTCGTCGCCGCCATGGCTGTCCTCCCTATATCTGTCTTATCGTTTTAGAATCGAAGCGCTTGCAGCGTCCGGAAGCTGGTCGTGATGTCGGGCAGATAAGGCGCGGGCGCCTGGTCGTTCTCGACATAGAAATGCTTCACGCCCGCGAGGCCGTTGAGCTTAAAGAGCGACGCGAAGTCGATCTTGCCCGCACCCACCGCCGTCATGCTGCCGTCGGCGCGCGCATCCTTGACGTGATAGGCATAGATGCGCCCCGCGAGCCGCCGGATCAGCGCGGCCGCATCCACGCCCGCATGGATCGCCCAATAAAGGTCGATCTCCAGCTTTACGAGCGCCGGGTCGGTGCCCTTGAGCAGCCGGTCGTACAGGCTGATGCCGCCGGGCTTGGTGGTGAATTCGAAGTCGTGATTGTGATACGCGAAGCCCAGCCCCGCCTTCCTCAACTGCGCGGCGAAGCGGTTGATGTTGGGCAAAGCCGCGTTCCAGCCCGCCTCGGTGCGATGCTCGTCGGTCATATAGGGCAGGATGACGGTATCGGCGCCCAGCGTTTTCGCCATGGTCACGCACGCATCGAACTTGCCGAGCAGCGAGTCGTAAGGGACATGGATCGACGGCGCCTTCAGCCCCAGCCGGTCCTGCGTCCGGCGAAGCATGGCATGGTCCATCGCGTCGTAGCCGCCCCCGCCATATTCGACCTCGCGATAGCCGATCTTCGCCACCGCCTCCAAGGTCTTGACCGGGTCGGCGGCGAACAGCTCGCGGATCGTGTAGAGCTGGAGCCCGATGGCCCCGAGCTGCGCGGCCTGCGCCATGCCGGGCAGCAACGCGGCGGCACCCAGGCCCAGCCCTGCGCCCATCAGCGAACGACGATCGATCATGCCGAATACACCTTGTTGACCTTGGAATAGGGATAGGCGCCGTCGTACTCGCCGGGCACCGGCAGATATTCGCGTTCCTGGGTGATGCCGATCTCCGACGTGTAATAGCCGGTGATGACCAGTTGTCGGAACGGCTCGAAGAACGCCCGGCCCTCCGGCAGCACGCCCTCCATCGCCTCGGTCAGCAACGTGTCCTGTTGCGTAGGGCTCGCCTTGGCGGCGGCCAGCTTGTTGACGCTCTGGCTGCGCGCCTCGATCGCGTTCAGCCCGGCGATGATCGGCACCCGGTCGGCGGGCAGCGACCAGTCGGCCAGCATCTTCTCGATGAACGCAGGCACCCCGGCGGAGATCGCGCCGGGCGTGTCGGTGGTCGGCAGCACGCGCTCCGCCAGTGCGGTCATCGTCGCGCGCTGGACCGGTGTAAACACAGCGACGCTGGGCGGACCGTCCGAGATGACGGGGATGGCGCCGCGTGCCTGCTCCACGGCGCCCGCCGCCCGCGCGATGGGCGCGAACAGCGCGGAGCCGAACATGGCGGTGATCCCCGCCAAGGCATGTCTGCGGTCTATATGGGGGGTCATCGGGCATCCTCCGGCAGGTCCTGCGCGATCGCCTCAGGCGGCAGCGGGCGGACCCAGATATTGCGGAACGAGACGGGCGAGTCGTGATCCTGAAGCTGGATCGGTGCGGCATCGCCGTGGGCCTGATATTTCTCGACCTGCCGCCAGATGGTCGTGCCCAGCATAGCCTGATGGTTCTGCACGACCACGCCGTTCAACAGCGCGGTGACATAGGCCGGGCGCAGCAGCTTGCCGTCCGCCGCGAAACGCGGCCGCTCGAATATGATGTCGTAGCTCTGCCAATCGCCGGGCTTACGCGCGGCATTCACCAGCGGCGGCTTCCATGCATAGACCGCGCCGACCTGACCATCGGCATAGGTCGGGTTATTATAGCCGTCGAGGATCTGAACCTCATAGCGCTGCATGAACCAGATGCCGCTATTGCCCCGGTTCTGCGACGCTTTCTGCGGCGGGTTGGGGGAGCGGAATTCGAGATGAAGCTGCACGTCGCCGAAGCTCTGCTTGCTGACCAGCACGCTCTCGGCCTTCCCGTCGCGCGGGGGCACGGTCATCGCGCCGTCCTTCAGCACCCACGGCTTGCCGCTGGGCGTCCAGGCGTCCATCGAGCGTCCGTCGAACAACACCACCGCATCGGACGGCGCGCCGCCGGGCTGTGCGGCGGGGGTCACGACCTTCGGCGCGGGGCGGTCGGGATCATGGACATGCCATTTGCCACCCGGCAACATCGGCGTATCGCGAAAGCCCATGCCCGGCTTGTCCGCCTGCTGACCTTGGGCCACCGCACCACTCGCCACGGCCAATGCGATCAACGGCAATATCCGCATCGCTCCCCTCCTCATGCTGTCGGATCGATCGCGCGGTATGCCGCGATCAGCTTGTCTTCACCCGCCCGGCCCTTGACCGAATTGCCATGTTCCATGCCGATCACGCCGGCATAGCCCTGTGCCTTCAGGAAGCGGCAGATATTGGCGTAGTTGATCTCGCCGCTGCCCGGCTCGTTGCGGCCGGGATTGTCGCCGAACTGGATATAGCCGATCTCGTCCCAGCACAGCTTCATCGTCGGGATCAGGTTCCCCGACTGAATCTGCTCGTGATACAGGTCGGCCAGCACCTTCACGCCCGGGCTATTCGCCCCGCGCGCCACGGCATAGCCTTCCGCGATCGACTGCATGAAGACGCCCGGATGGTTGGTCCGCGTGTTGAGCGGCTCCATCACCAGCGCCATCCCGTGCGGCGCGACGATATCCCCTGCTCGGCGCATCACGTCGATGATCCGCCCCATCTGAATCGCGGGATGCAACCGCTTGTCCATAAAGCCGGTGACGACGGTCATCCGCGTCGCGCCGACCCGCTTGGCGACATCGACCGCGCTGGTCACATCGGCGAGGAACGCCTGTCGCTCGGCATCGTCGTCACCGCCCAGCAAGGGCCGCGATTCCGACCATTTAGGCATGGACGCGACGAACACGCCCATCGTCATCCTGCGATCGCGCAGCGCCTTGGCGATCGCCTCCTGCTCGGCGACCGGGCGGAGGCGATATTCATTGTCCTCCCAGGCCCAGAAACCCTGATCGGCGGCAAAGGCGATCTGCTCGACCGAGCTGTCGCCCCGGCTGGCGAAGCTGCCCAGATGCGGCGCGAAGCCCAGGGTGAAGCGCGCGGCATTCGAGGTCCGGCGGGCCTTCTGTCCCGCCAGCGCGGCGGCGGGGACGGCGGCGGCAAGACCGCCCATGACGGTGCGACGCGACCAGCTCATGCGACACTCTCCGCAACGGGATGACGGGGACGACGGCGCTCGGCCAGCCAAATGCCGCCGAACACGAACAACAGGATCACCGGCACGATCGCGAGCCGCGCAAAGGACTGCGACGCCGCCGCATCCTCGACCTGGCGCAGCGCTTCGCCGGTCAGCCGCGTGAACGCCTCCGGCCCGCCTGCCAACTCGACCTTGGCGGCATCGAACATCGCGCCCAATCGAGGCAGCACGAAGAAGCTGGACAACGCGCCCGCCGATCCGACCAGCCCCAGCGCCCAGGCCCCGCCGCGCGGATAACGCTCGGCGACCGAGGCCAGCATGGTCGGCCACATCGCACAGACGCCCAGCCCCCAGACGGTCGAGGCCAGGATCGCCGCCACTGGCGACTGGGCGCGCGACAGCAGGAACAGGCCGATGCCCGCCATCAGGCTCGACACCCAGAGCAGCCCAGGATTGGACAGCCGTCCCGCGATCCGCCCGGCAAAATGGCGGAACACGAACATCAGTGCGCTGACATAGACCAGCAACAGGATGCCGCGCATGCCCACCCGGCTGGTCAGCGCCACATCGAGCCACTGGCCCGGCGCCAGTTCGGACGCGGCGGTCAGGAACATCGCGGCGAACCAGACGAAGAAGCTCGGCCGCTTGAACACCTCGGCTATCATGCCGCCGAAACCGACGTCTCGTACCTCGCGCGGGACCGGCGGAAATTGGGTGGTCGCCGCCATCACCAGCACGCCCAGCGCCGGGATCAGCACCAGCGCCATGATCGCCTGCCACGACAGGATTTCCGCCAGCAGCACGCCCGCCAGCCCGCCGACGATCAGCCCCCCGGGATACCAAGCATGAAGCACGTTCAGCCGGTGCGTGGTGTCTTCCGGGTAAAGCCGGGCGGTCAGCGGGTTGATCGACGCCTCGGCCAGCCCCCAGCCGATACCGCTCAAGAGCATGCCGCCCCAGACGATGTGATAGACGCTCATGCCGGTCGCGACATGCCCCGCGCCGATGATCGCGCTTGTCCCGACCAGAAAGCACAGGCCACAACCGATCAGCATCTGGCGCGCACCGATCCGGTCGAGCAGCGCGCTCGCCACGAACAACGTCGCCGCAAAGCCGAGGAATGCCGAGCCCAGCGCCGATCCGATCAACTCGCCCGCCTCCACCGGCGCGATGGGATCGATCCACTCCACCCTCAGGCTCTTCGCCACCGCCGCGCGCAACGCCGCACTTGCGGCGGCCGTGAACAGCGCCAGCACGCTCAGCCAGAACAGACGCGACCGATTGTCCGGTATCGCTTCCATGCCCCTCTCCCGCTTATGTTTTTGTCAGACTTTACCTTCCGGGGCGGATGGTCAAGTCCTTGCAATCGTTAAATTCCCAGCCAGCGCTGATTGGCCGCCGGATCGCCGCCACCGGCGAAATCGTCAAAGGCACGCTCCGCCCGGCGGATCATGTGCGCGGCGATAAAGGGCGCCCCCTCGCGCGCGCCGTCCTCCGGGTGCTTCAGGCAACATTCCCATTCCAGCACCGCCCAACCGGCATAGCCGTACTGCGTCAGCTTGGAGAAAATGCCGCCGAAATCGACCTGCCCGTCGCCCAGCGAACGGAAGCGTCCCGGCCGATCCACCCAGTCGCTATAGCTGCCATAGACGCCCGCCCGGCCGGTCGGGTTGAACTCGGCATCCTTGACGTGGAACATGCGGATGCGGTTGTGGTAGAAATCGATGAACTGCAGATAATCCATCGCCTGCAGCACGAAATGGCTGGGGTCGTAGAGGATATTGGCGCGCTGATGGCCGCCGACCGAATCCAGGAACCGCTCGAACGTCGTACCGTCGTGCAGGTCTTCGCCCGGATGCAGCTCGTAGCAGAGATCGACACCTTCCTCCTCGAACGCATCGAGGATCGGGCGCCAGCGCTTGCCCAATTCGGCAAAGCCTTCCGCCACCAGCCCGGCGGGCCGCTGCGGCCAGGGATAGACGAAGGGCCAGAGCAACGCGCCCGAGAAAGTCGCATGGGCGCTCAGGCCCAATCGCCGACTGGCCTTAGCGGCATAAAGAAGCTGCTGGACCGCCCATTCCTGCCGCTCGGCAGGCTTGCCCCGCACCGCCTCCGGCGCGAAACCGTCGAAGGCGGCGTCATAGGCCGGGTGGACCGCGACCAGCTGTCCCTGCAAATGGGTCGACAATTCGGTGATCGCGACACCCGCCTCGGCACACCGCCCGGCGAGGTCGTCGCAATAGTCCTGGCTCTCGGCGGCCATTTTCAGGTCGATGCAGCGCGTATCCCAGGTCGGGATCTGCACGCCCTCATAACCCGCCTCCGCCATCCAGCGCGCCGCCGAGTCGAGCGTGTCGAACGGCGCAGCGTCGCCCATGAACTGCGCCAGGAAGATGCCCGGCCCACGCATGGCGGGAGCAGCACTCATTTCGCCGTCTCGGCCTTGAGATAGGCGATCAGCGCGGCGCGCTTGGCGGGATCGGCGATGCCGATCGGCATCCGCGTACCCGGCACCTTCTTCATCGGCGCGGCGATGAACTCATTGAGGGTCTTGTCGTCCCATTTCAGGCCCGACGCCTTCATCGCGGACGAATAGTTGAAGCCCGCGACCGAGCCCGCCTGCCGCCCGAATACGCCGTTCAGATTGGGGCCGACACCGTTGCGCCCGCCCTTGTTGAGTGTGTGACAGGCCCGGCACGCGGCAAAGGCCTGCGCACCCGCCGCGGGGGCGGTCTGTGCGGTCGACGGTGCCTGCACGGCCACGATCCCGGCGACCATGGCCGGTACGGCGGCGGCCAGCCCGATCAGCTGCCTCATCCTCTCTCTCCCGAAATTTTCTTGCCCAGACTCGCTGGTTCTTGCCGGAGTTTACCGTTAAACCGATGCCATGCAAGCACCGAATATCGCGTCATAAGCGATTGGGATGACAGGAGAGAGGGTGATGGCGGGACGAAAGTTGCGGCTGGCCATGGCGGGCGGCGGCGAGGGCGCGTTCATCGGCGGCGTGCACCGGATGGCGGCGGCGCTGGACGGTGACTGGGCGTTGGTCGCGGGCACCTTCAGCAGCGACGCCGAGCGCAATCGGCGGAGCGGTGAGGCGCTAGGCCTCGATCCCGCCCGCGTCCATGCCACGATCGACGCCCTGCTCGCCGACGAGCGCACGCGGCCCGAGGGGGAGCGGATCGACGCGGTGGCGATCGTCACCCCCAATCACCTCCACGCGCCGATGGCGATCGCTGCATTGAACGCTGGCTTTCCGGTGTTCAGCGAAAAGCCGATGGCGATGAACCTGACCGAGGCGCGCGCCATCGCCGACGCGGCGCGGGCATCGGGGCAGCTCTATGCGCTGGCTTTTACCTATAGCGGCTATCCCATGGTCGAGGAGGCGCGGGCCCGCGTCGCGCGCGGCGATTTCGGGCGCATCCGACTGGTCCATGTCGAATATGTGCAGGGCTGGCTCAGCACCGCACTCGACCGCGAGGGCAACAAGCAGGCCGAGTGGCGCACCGACCCGGCGCGCGCAGGGCTCGGCGGAGCGCTGGGCGATATCGGCACCCATGCCTTCCAACTGGCCGAGCATATCTCCGGCCTGACCGTCGAGGCGCTGTCGGCGGACGTGACGACCCATGTCGCGGGGCGGATGCTCGACGACGACGTCAACGTCCTGCTCCGCTTCGCCGAAGGCGCGCGCGGCACGCTGCGCGCGACGCAGGTGGCGGCGGGCGAGGAGAACGGCCTGCGCATCCGCATCCATGGCGAGAAAGGCGGCCTGGAATGGTCGCAGATGGAGCCCAACACGCTGATCCTGCGCTGGCTCGACCGCCCCGCCGAGATCGTCCGTGCCGGTGGCCCCGGCCTCAGCTCCACCACCCTGCCCCGCCTGCGCACCCCCTCGGGCCATCCGGAGGGCTATATCGAGGCGTTCGGGAACCTCTACCGCGCGGTGGCGGGGTCGTTGCGCGATGGCGATCCCGCTCAGGGCGAAGCCCCGGGCGAGGCGAACTGGTATCCGGGCCTGGAGTCGGGACTGCGCACCATGGCGTTCGTCGAGGCCGTATTGAAAAGCGCGCAGTCGCAGGAGAAGTGGACGACGTTTCCGATGGTGGACGCGGCAAGGCTTCGCGGATAGCCTGCCCCCATTGGGGGGAAAGAAATATGCGCTCTTGGTATATCGTCGCCGGTCTGATGCTGCTGGCGGGCACGGCGTCAGCGCAAGGGTCGAGCGATCCGGCGATCCTGAAGCTCGTCCAGTCTTTCAACGATGCGCGCAGCCGCTTCGATGCGAAGGCGCTCGATGGCCTGTTGGCGGCGGATTATATCGAGGTCTCTCCGCTGGGAGAGATCGACCGGCGGCCGGAGGTCCTCACCTTCTACGCGCCCGAAAAGGCGAGCCGGGTTCCGCCCATGACCTTTCAGACGCAGGACGTGCGCCGACATGGCGACAGTGCGATCGTCATCGGCTCGGTCGACTATACGCTGCCCAATCCCAATGGCGGCACGGTCACACGCAGCGTCCGCGTGACCTATGTCGAGCAGCGGGTCGGCCGGGAATGGAAGATGATGTCTGTCCAATATACCGGCATTCAGCCACCCCGGCCCGCCTCCTGATCCGCTTGACGGCCGAATGGCTCTCATCGACCGCCCTTTCGGCTCATGGGTTCGATGACGTCAGCTTGAGGAACACATGATCCTTTTGGCCCTGCTCCTGCAAACGGAAGCGGCCTTGTCCTTTGGCGATGCGCAAAGACTGCCCCCGGCTGTCGCTGGCGAGCGTCTGTTGAAAGACGTGAATCATGGACCCATCGAAGCGTTCGTCGCACAAGCCGGGGGAATGAACGCCCCCGGCGCCATAGACGCCGATCTCGTGGAGCGTCCGACGGCGACAGCCCGAGGCTGTACAAGGATCCGATGGACCGTGCGCTTCCGCGCCGACCCCGCTGACGCCCTGGACCATGCGATGTCCGACGACCGCTACAAAACGACGGAGATCGCGCGGGCAAAGCGGTCGCGCTGCTCGATGGCCGATTACGTCCACTTGAATCCGGGCGTCGACGCATCGCAGGGTTTTACCGCTCTCGAACAACTGGATCGCTTTCGTTCCGGCAAGGCGACGTTCGTGATCGAATGCGCAGACGAAACTCATTCGGGCCTATGCGACCGAGAAGTGACGATTCCAGCCGAATTGGCGCGCCTCGAGCCATGGAACATATCGGCCGATCCGAATGGCTTGCTGATATGGCTCGGGACACCCGGCCATATCGTCACCGAGGTGCGCTTTCATGAGCGGCACCCCGATCACGTCTGGATAAAGCGAAGCACCCCCGCGCCGTTCTAGGCGCGTGCGGCGATGTCGACCGGCGATCTTAGCCCCGCCGCCCCCGCACGACGCCGATGGCACCGGCCAGAACCGCAGCATCCTCGGCAAAGCCCGTCTTGGTCTGGCCGTAGCGCCCCAGCGCCGCCATCCGTCCGCGCCAGCCGGGATAGGAGGCGATCACCGCCGTCACGCCGCCGATCGCCGCGCCCAGCCAGCGATGTTTCGGACTGGCCAGCGCCGCGCCTGCGATCGCCGAGGTCGTGAAGCGCGCCGCCAGGCCGATGGGCACGACGCGATCCGGCGCGGTCTTCTGCTTGTCGCCCGCCATCTCGCCGATCGCCAGCGCCAGCGTGCCCGCCGCGACGATGGGATTGGCCAGCCAGCGAAGCACGCCCTTGCCGACCGGCAACTGCCCGCGCGCCGCCGCGATCGACACGGCGGCGAGCGGGGTCATGGCGCGCTGTCCGCCGACCAGACCCATTTTGAACGGCGCAAGCAGCATGGCATATTGGGAAGCGGGCATCGCATTGACCTCATTCTCGAAATCCAGGCCGCGACAACGCGCCCACCCCGCCGCCGGGTTCCCCCTTCCCCACGGCCCCATGCTTTTGGCATGATGGCGACATGATCCGCCTCCTGATGACCGCCGCGCTGCTGACGCTGGCCGCCTGTTCCTCCAGCGACCAGCCCAAGGGGTTGAGCGCGGCGGAGAACGACCAGTTGAACGACGCCGCCGCCCTGCTCGATGCCAATGCGGTCGATCTGAACGCGATGGCGCCTTCGGACGTTGGGGATGGAAATCCCATTCATAACGAAAGCTGATACGCCATGACCGACATGCCGCTTCGCCGCCTGGGCTCGACCGACCTGATGATCGCGCCGCTGGTGCTGGGCGGCAATGTCTTCGGCTGGACGGCAGACCGCGCGGCCAGCTTTGCGGTGCTAGACGCCTTTGTCGATCAGGGCGGCGTGATGATCGATACGGCGGATGTCTATTCCGCCTGGGTCGACGGGCATCAGGGCGGCGAATCCGAGGCGATGATCGGCGAATGGCTGAAGGCCAGCGGCAAACGGGATCAGGTGCTGATCGCGACCAAGGTCGGAATGTTGCCCGGCGAAGGCGGCGAGAAGCTGGCCCCCGCCCGTATCGCGGCGGCGGCGGAGGCATCGCTCCAGCGGCTCGGCACCGACCGGATCGACCTCTATTTCGCGCATCAGGACGACGAAGATCAGCCGCAGGAGGCGGTGATGGAGGCCTTCGCCAAGCTGGTGGAGGCGGGCAAGGTGCGGGTGATCGGCGCCTCCAACTTCCATGCCGCGCGGCTGAAATCCGCGAACGAGGCCGCCCGCGACGCCGGGCTGCCGCGCTATCACGTCCTGCAGCCCGAATATAATCTGGTCAGCCGCCACAAGTTCGAGGGCGAATTGCAGGATTACTGCGTGACGGAGAATGTCGGCGTCGTCCCCTATTACGGGCTCGCCGCCGGCTTCCTGACCGGCAAGTACCGCAGCGACGACGATCTGTCGCAAAGCGTGCGCGGCGCGAAGATGGGCGAGCTGCTGCATGGCAAGGGGGCCGTGGTGCTGGCCGCGCTGGATACGGTGGCGGAGGAGACAGGTGCGACCCCGGCGCAGGTCGCGCTCGCCTGGCTGATGGCGCAGCCCGGCGTCACCGCGCCGATCGCCAGCGCGACCAGCGTGAAGCAGCTGTCCGAGCTGACGCCCGCCATGCGACTGTCCCTGTCGGAGGCGCAGCTGGCCCGGCTCACGGACAGTGGCGCCTGACACTCGGATGACCGCAAAATTACACCAAATTCGGAACGGATGCGGCGGTGCAGAATTGACGCACGTTATATGACGCCTCCGACCATTTTGATCGTGGACGACCAGCCGCTTCTTCTGATGCATGTGCAGTTCGCATTCGAAGATGCGGGCTATGTGGTGATCCAGGCGGACAGCGCGGACGAGGCGCTGGTCGCGCTGGATCGGCATCCCGAAATCTGCGCGATGTTCACCGATGTCGCGATGCCCGGTTCGATCGATGGCGCCGCACTTGCCGCTATGGCACGCAAGTCGCATCCGCATGTGTCGATCATCGTCACGTCGGGTGAGCAGTGCCATGTAGCAGCCGATCTGCCCGCCGGGGTCCAATTCGTACCCAAGCCCTATATAGGCCACGACATCATTCGCATGATCGGAGAATGCGTGGGCTGACGGCTGGCAAGGCCACCTTGGCCCCGAATCATGCCGCCGCAGCCAGGCAGGCCATCGGGCGGCCGATCAGATAGCCCTGCACCTGATCGCATCCCAGATCGCACAGCGTCCGATATTGCGCTTCGGTCTCCAGCCCCTCCGCCACGATGGGTATGTTCAGGCTGCGCCCCAACCCGATCGAGGCGCGAACGATCGAGAGGGCCGGGCCGTCCTGGTCCATCGCCTGAATGAAGCTGCGGTCGATCTTGATCTTATCGAAGGGAAATTGCTGGAGGCTGCTGAGCGAGGCGTAACCGGTGCCGAAATCGTCCATCACGATTCCCACGCCTGCGGCGCGCAGTGTCGCCAGATTGGCGGTGGTGGCTTCGCGATTGTCGATCAGCACGCCTTCGGTTACCTCCACCTCGATCCGGCAGGGGTCGATGCCTTGGGACGCGGTGGCGGCCAGCATCCGCCGGGCGAGGTTCGGCTCGCGGAGTTGCACCGGCGACAGGTTGATCGCCAGCATCCATTCGGCGGGCCAGGCGCGTGCCGTGGCCAGGGCGTCGACAAACAGACGTTGCCCGATCTCGCCGATCAGACCGCTTTCCTCGGCCAGACCGATGAACACATCCGGACTGACCGGCCCCAGCACCGGATGATCCCAGCGCGCCAGCGCTTCCTGCCCGATGATCCGGCGCGACGCGCAATCGGCGATCGGCTGATAGACCAGATGGAGTTCGCCGCGCGTGACGGCCTCGTGCAGTTCATGCGCCAGCCAGTGGCGCTGCCGCCGCTCCTCGTCCATCGCCATGTCGTAACGGCGGGCGCAGTGGCGGCCATCGGCCTTGGCGCGATAGAGCGCGATGTCGGCACAGGCCTGAAGCTCGTCGGCCTCCAGCCCGTGGCGGGGTGACAGCGCGACACCGATGCTCATCCGCACCGCCGGGCTCGCGGAATCCTCGGCAATGACGGCATAGATGCGGCGGACCAGCGCCTCGGCATTCTCCTCTTCGGCGGACAGATGATGGATGATCGCGAACTCGTCGCCACCGATGCGCGCCACTGTGTCGCCGCGCCCCACCGACGCCGCCAGCAAGTCGCTGGCGCGCTTGAGCAGGATGTCGCCGGCCGCGTGGCCGAGCGTGTCGTTGACTCCCTTGAACCCATCGAGATCGATCGCCAGCAACGCAATCCTGCTCCCCGCCCGCAGCGCGGCATCCAGCCGGTCGGCGAAAACGACGCGGTTGGCCAGCCCGGTCAGCGGATCGTGATGCGCCAGATATTCGACCTGCCGCTGGATACGCTCGCGCTCCTCGGCGGCGCGGGCCAGCATGTCCATGCCCCGCGCCAGCTCGCCCAGCTCGTCGCGGCGATGCAGCCATAACGGCTTCAGCGGCTTGCCGGTGCTCATCGCGCGCATCCCCGCGACGATATCCAGCAGCGGCCGCATGATACGGATACGAAGCCAGAGGATCAGCCCGCTGACCAGGATCACGAGGAGGAGTCCGGCCAGCATCATCTGGGTCAGGACCCGCAGCGCGAGTTCCTCCACCTCGCCGGTTTGCCAGGTGAGGCGGCGGCTGAGCCGTTCGTGCACCATCTCGCGATGATGCTCCATATCGTGCAGCCGGGTGATGAACAGCGGCATGGTCCGCTTCATCCGGGCCGTATCGACCATAGCCTCGTCGATCACGCGCCGGGCGGTGTCGAGGAAGCGCCGTTCCGACAACGCCGCCGCAATCCGGGCCGATCGGATGGGACCGGGCATCCGGTCGTTGCGATCCGCCGGCTCCGCCAGCCAGCCCCGCGCTGCGGCATCCAGCCCTTGCCAGCGCTCCGCAGATACGCGTTGTCCCCGTTCCACCCGGCGCGTCAGGTCGCCGACTTGAATGCGAAAGTCGCGAAGTCGCGCATCGCGTTTGTCATGCCGGTCCAGCAGGGAGGCGATCTCATGAGTCGACCGGACCATCCCAAGCAACTGGTTGTTCAGCAGAAGTCCGCATCCACCCAGCGCCAGACTGACGCCCAGCACGACCGTCAACATCGTCGCGAACCGGAATTCCAGAGATTGAATGCGACGACGAAGCCAGATCATGGTCTGCTGGCTATACCGTTTCCTCTTAAAATAGGTGAAGCAATCACGCCGGACCTGCCCAATTCTGGTTCAATCCTGCGCGAAGACCAGCGTATTGAGCGGCCGATCCCGTTCGTTGATTGCCAAGACCCGGCCGTTCATCGGCAAGGATCGTTGCGGACAGGCGGGACGTGAACATTGGCGGCACCCCGGTCCGATCGGAGTCGCCGCCTCGGCCAGCGGGTGGCCCCGTGCCGCCACGACCTGCCCCGCCAGCCCGGCCTCCACGCCCAGGACGATGGCGAACCGCGCCCACACCCCGGAGGCGTCGCGTCCTGCCCGTTCCTGCGCGCGGATGATCGTCGCGAACCGGCTTCCGTCCGGCATCTCGACCAGTTGGAATACGGCCTCCCCCATCCGGTCGAACGCGGCGAAGACCTGCCAGAGCGGGCATCGCCCCTCCCCCTCGACCAGCGCCGGATTGGCCGCCCCGGCATAGCGCTTCGACACCTGCCCCGCCCGGTCGATCCGCATCAGGAAAAAGGGCAGTCCGCGCGCACCGACCCGCCCCAGCGTCGTCAGCCGGTGCGCCAGTTGCTCGTGCGAAACGCCGAAGCGCCGCGCCAGGATCTCCAGATCATAGCCGGTCGCCTCGCACGCCCGCAGGAAACGGGCATAGGGCATGATCAGCGCGGCGGCGAAATAGCGGTGCAGATATCGCCGGAACAGCCGCTCGGCGAGCCGGTCGCCAAAGGCCGCGCCGCGCGTCAGTGCCTCGATCTCGGCGCGCGCTTCCAGCTGGGCGAGTTGCGTCGCCAGGGCAAAGACCCGCGCCGGGCCGTCCAGCATCTCGGAAAGCTGCAATTGGCGCGCATGGAGGTCCAGTCGGGTCAACAACTCGGGCAATATGTCGATCGGCAGGATGCGGATGGTCAGCGCGTGGCGGACGCGCAGCCGCTCGGCCAGTGTGGCGTAGAGATCGCCTGCCCCCATGCGCAGCTCGTCAGCCAGCCCCTCGGCGGTGGCGTCCAGATCGGGAAAATGGTTGCGCCACCGTTCGATCTCGCGCCGGACGAGCACGGTCGGATCGGGGGCGACCGGCGCCTCCTGTCCGCCTGCACCGGCCCCGGCGAGCCGGTCGAAGGCGCGCGCGAACGCCTCCGCCCCGCCCGGCGCGGCTGCCAGCCATTCCTCCAATTCGGCGCGGTCGATCTCCAGATCGGCGAACAGGGGATCGGCCAGCCGCCGCCGCATCGCCGCCGCGCCACCGCCCGGCGCGTCGCTGGTCAGCGCGCGCGGGTCGAAGTCGAACGTTTCCACCAGCCGGACCAGCAGCGCGGCCGAGACCGGCCGCTGATTGCGTTCGATCAGGTTCAGATAGCTGGGCGAGATATCCAGCATCTCCGCCATCGCCGCCTGCGACAGGCCGTTCTGCCGCCGCAGCCGCCGCACGGCATGGCCCGCAATGACCTTGGCTCCGCTCATCGCCGCTCTCCTCGCACAACAGGCTGCGCCGCGTCCGAAGGACTGTCAATTCTTTACAAGTCGACATTGCATGGTGGCAGGATCGGCGACGGCGCGACGCGGTCGGAAGCATGCCGCGCCTTCTGGATCGATCATCCTTCCGGCAATTTGCCCGTCAGGAACGGTCAAACTGTAAAGGACGATGCGATGCCGAGTTTCCAGGATCTGATCCCCGCCCCCGCCGGGCGGTTCGACGGTATCGCCCGTCCCTACGGTCCCGCCGATGTCGCGCGTCTCCGCGGATCGATCACGGTCGAGCATACGCTGGCCCGGCGTGGCGCGCTGAAGCTGTGGGAGTTGCTCCATTCGGAGGATTATGTCCCGGCGCTGGGCGCCCTGTCGGGCAATCAGGCGATGCAGATGGTGCGCGCCGGACTGAAGGCCATCTACCTCTCGGGCTGGCAGGTCGCGGCGGACGCCAACACGGCGGGACAAATGTATCCCGACCAGTCGCTCTACCCCGCCAATGCCGGGCCGGAGCTGGCGCGGAAGATCAACGCCACGCTGGCCCGCGCCGACCAGATCGAACATGCCGAGGGCGGCGCGACGCGCGACTGGTTCGCGCCCATCGTCGCCGATGCCGAGGCCGGGTTCGGCGGGCCGCTCAACTGTCATGAGATCATGAAGGCCTATATCGCGGCAGGCGCGGCGGGCGTGCATTTCGAGGACCAGCTGGCCTCGGAGAAGAAGTGCGGCCATCTGGGCGGCAAGGTGTTGATCCCGATGGCAGCGCATATCCGCAACCTGGATGCGGCGCGACTGGCGGCGGACGTGGCGGGCGTACCAACGGTCATCTGCGCACGCACCGATGCCGAGAGCGCCCGGCTCATCACGTCGGATGTGGACGAGCGCGACCATGACTTCCTGACCGGCGAGCGGACGGCGGAGGGTTTCTTCCGCCTGAAGCCGGGCACCGGGGTCGACCATTGCATCCGACGCGGCCTGGCCTTTGCGCCCCATGCCGATCTGTTGTGGTGGGAGACGTCCAAGCCCAATCTGGCGGACGCGCGCCGCTTCGCCGAGGCGATCCGGCGCGAGCATCCGAACAAGCTGCTGGCCTATAACTGCTCACCCAGCTTCAATTGGGAGGCCAATCTGGACCGTGACGACATCGCCCATTTCCAGCGCGAGATCGGGGCGATGGGGTACAAGTTCCAGTTCGTCACGCTCGCCGGGTTCCACCAGCTCAACTATGGCATGTTCGAGCTGGCACGCGGATATCGGGATCGCGGCATGGCCGCCTATTCCGAGCTGCAACAGGCCGAGTTCGCCGCCGAGGCCCATGGCTACACCGCGACCCGCCACCAGCGCGAGGTGGGAACCGGCTATTTCGACCTGATCGCGCAGACCGTGGCAGGCGGCGACAGCTCCACCACCGCGCTCGCCGAATCCACCGAGGCCGCCCAGTTCGTCCAGGCCGCCTGACCCATAACGAAGGAGAAAATGCCATGCCGACCGAACCGCAACGCAGCCGCGCCGTCTTCTCCACCGAAGACTTCGCGCTGATGAAGGAAGCCATCGCCGAACACGTCAAGCGCGTCGCCGACGACCCCCGCTCGATCAAGTTCGCGCATCTATACCACCGGCTCGGGCGCATCGCGTCCTGAGGCAATCCCGTGGCCTTCGACTTCGCTCAGGCTGAACGGAAGTTGGGGAAAGTCCCCCCAACCTGTTCGCATTGAGCGTCGTCGAAGTGCACGCCCATCCCTCTGCCAAACAGCTTCGTTGACCCCACGGAACAACCGCCCCCATCGCACGCTGTACCGGCCATGCCCGACACCGGCCTGACCGCACGCATTCGCGAGAATATCGTCCTCTATGGCGCGCTGGCGGCCAATCTCGGCATCGGCGTCGCCAAATTCGTGGCGGCCGGGATCACCGGTTCCTCCTCGATGCTGACCGAGGGCGTGCATTCGGTGGTCGACAGCGGCAACCAGATCCTGCTGCTCTACGGCCAGAAGCGCGCCAAGCGCGGGCCGGATGCGATCCACCCGTTCGGCTATGGGCGAGAGCTGTATTTCTGGGCGTTCGTCGTCGCGATCCTGATCTTTGCGCTCGGCTCCGGCATCTCGATCTATGAGGGCTGGCTGCACATCAAGTCCCCCGAGCCGCTGCGCGATCCGACCGTCAACTATATCGTCCTCGCCATCGCCTTCGCCCTGGAGGGGGCAAGCTGGACCATCGCCGTGCGCGAATTTTCGCGCACCAAGGGCAATAGCGGCTGGTGGCGCGCCATCCATGATTCCAAGGACCCGCCGGGCTTCATCGTCCTGTTCGAGGATTCGGCGGCGCTGGCAGGCCTGGTCATCGCAGCGCTCGGCGTATGGCTGTCGCACGAGACGGGTGATGCCCGGATCGACGGCATCGCCTCGATTCTCATCGGGCTGGTACTGGGGCTGGTCGCGATCCTGCTCGCTCGGGAATCCAAGGGGCTGCTGATCGGCGAACGCGCCGACCCGGAAGTGGTCGAGACGATCCGCGGCATCGTCGCCGCGCGTTCTTGGATCACCCGCGTCAACCATGTCCGCACGATCCACACCGCGCCCGACAGCATCTTCGCCGCGATCAGCGCCGATTTCGTCGACAGCCTGCCCATGGGTGCGGCGGAGACGATGATCGAGGTATTGGAGGACGATCTGCGACGCGCCGTGCCCAGCTTGTCGTCCATCTATATCCGGCCTGAAAAGCACGAAAATGCGGCTGCGGCGATCCCGCAACATGGGTTAGGAGGACAGGCATGAGGATGGTCCTGCGACTCGCAATGGCTCTGGCCCTGACGTTCGGCTGCGCGCTGCCCGCGCAGGCGGCGGTCACGATCACCTTCTGGAGCCATGAGCTGGGCAACAGCTTTCCCCATGCCTTTTTCTCGTTGCGCGGCACGGTGGATGCGACGGGCCAACCGGTCGACGCCAATTACGGCTTTACCGCCCGCTCGGTGTCGCCCGCCATTCTGATGGGCACGGTCAGGGGGCGGCTGGACATCTCCAAGCCCTTCTACATCTCCACCAGCGACGCGCAGTTTTCCTATGTCATGACCGATGCGCAATATGGTGACATATTGGCGCTGGTCGCGGCCTGGGACGAGAAGACTGGCGACTCGCATTACAATCTGAACGACCGCAACTGCGTGCATTTCGTGCAGGAGGCCGCGCGGCGGCTGGGTCTGGTCGGCCTCGACCATCCCGAACTGATGAAGAAGCCGCGTTCCTATCTGAAGGCGGTGGCGCAGGCCAATGCCGGGCGGGTCACGCTGATCGGCCAGCATGGCAAGGACTATATCGCGTCGCTGCCGCCCCTGCCCGCCGCGCCGGCCACGCCGACTCCCGCCCCGGTTCAGGGGGCGGTCGGCTCCAGTTCGAGTATGTCGACGACCGATTCATAAGCCGGATAGGGAAAGGCGATCCGCCAATGGGTCGCATCCACCCGTTCCAGTACGCCTGCCATGTCGCGCGCCCGGTCGCGGCCATAGGCATAGGACCGTTCCTCATCGCCGAGGATCATCGTGCCCAGGAAGATGCTGCGCGCATCGGTGTCGGGATAGAGACGCCCGGTCAGCCGCTGTGACCCGTCGGTCTTGGTCAGTTGCTGCCCATTCCCCGCCACCCGGCAGCGGAAATAGGGATAGGCGACATAGGTCAGCGTCGCGCGCCCCTGCGACCCCATCTTGATCGTGCGACAGCGATAATCGCCATCGGGCAGCTTGGGGTCGGCGATCGAATAGTCGGGATCGGCCAGTTGCCCCAGCGCGGCAATCTCGGCCGTCGCCCCGCCCGCCCGCGCCTGCGCCAACCCCTTGACCCAGGCGCTGCGCCAGCCGCGCAGGCGGATACGGTCATCCTCGGTCGCCGCCAGTCGCCAGTCATTGGCCTGCTCGACCCGCTGCGCCTGCACGGCCACCACGCCGCCCGCCGACAGCATCGTGCCGAGCAGGACCAGGGGGCCCCTCATTGCGCGGTCCAGCCGCCATCGACCGACAGGTTGGCGCCGGTGATCGACTTCGCCTCGTCCCGGCAGAGGAACAACGCGAGCGCCGCGACCTGTTCGATGGTGACGAATTCCTTGGTCGGCTGCGCCTTCAGCAGCACGTCGTCGATCACCTGCTCGCGAGTCAGGCCCCGCGCCTTCATCGTGTCGGGTATCTGGTTCTCGACCAACGGCGTCCAGACATAGCCGGGCGAGATGCAGTTGGCGGTGATACCGTCCGTCGCCACCTCCAGCGCTACGGTCTTGGTGATGCCGACCACGCCATGCTTGGCCGCGACATAGGCCGACTTGTTGGGGCTGGCGACCAAGCTGTGCGCCGAGGCGGTGGTGATGATCCGCCCCCAGCCCTTTTGCCGCATATGCGGGATCGCGGCGCGCATCATGTGCCAGGCCGAGGACAGGTTGATCGCGATGATCGCATCCCATTTCTCGACTGGGAATTCGGCGATCGGGGCGACATGCTGGATACCGGCATTGTTGATGACGATGTCGACCGATCCGGTTTCCTTCGCGGCCCGCTCGATCATCGCCTCGATCTGGTCGGGCCGGGTCATGTCGGCGGGGTCATACAGCGCCGCCGCACCGCTCGCCTGTTCCAGCGCGGCGCGGTTCGCCTCGATCGCGTCGGCCTCGCCGAAGCCGTTCAGCACGACCGCCGCGCCCTCCGCCGCCAGCGCCTTGGCATAGGCGAGGCCGATGCCCGAGGTCGAACCCGAGATCACCGCCGTCTTGCCCTTCAGGAACATGCCATTCTCCCGTGCTATGCACCGCACCATGCGATCAGATATCGACCCGTGCAACCGCCGGAAGGCTTTGCGGGTTCAACCATCCGGCGAAGACCCGCATAGGCGGGCAGTATGACAAAGGGGTGAGACGATGCGGCTCGACGATTATGACAATAATATCGATGTCGGCGAGGCGCAGAGCGGCGGCGGCTTTGGCGGTGGCGGCGGCGGCGGACTGCTGTTCGGCCTGTTGCCGCTGATCGGCAGCCGCTTCGGCTGCGGCGGCATCGTCGTCGTGCTCATCATTCTGGCGGTGGTCGGCATGAACCCGCTCGGGCTGCTGACCGGCGGAGGCGGCGGCGGCAACGCCCCCGTTACCCGGTCGGCGGACTCATCCTCGGGCCAGAGCGTCCGCCAAATTTGCGAGGCCTCGCCCGAACGCCGCGACACCTGCCGCGCGTTCAGCAATGCCGACAACACCTGGGAGAAGATCTTCGCGGAATCGGGACAGCGTTTCCAGGCGCCCGGCCTGCGCTTCTTCAAGCCGGATGCGAACAGCGCCCGGTCAGGCTGCGGCGTCGCACAATCGGCCATCGGCCCCTTCTATTGCCCGACCGATCGCAAGATTTACCTCGACACCAGTTTCTTCAACGAGCTCGCCAACCGCTTCGGTGCGAAGGGTGACTTTGCCCGCTATTATGTCGTCGCGCATGAGTTCGGCCATCACATCCAGACGCTGCTCGGCACGTCCGACAAGGTGCGCCAGGCACAGCAGGCGGCGGGCGAAGCGGAGGGCAATGCCCTGTCGGTCCGGCTGGAATTGCAGGCGGACTGTTATGCGGGCGTCTGGGCGGCCAAGAACCGCGACCGGCTGGAGCCCGGCGATGTCGAGGAAGGCATGACCGCCGCCCGTGCCATCGGCGACGACACGCTCCAGCGCGAAGCGACCGGCCGCGTCGTACCGGACAGCTTCACGCATGGCACCTCCGAACAGCGGATGCGCTGGCTGCGCCGCGGTATCGAGACGGGCGATCCCGCCCAGTGCGATACCTTCTCGGGCGCGATCTGAGCGCGGCTAGCGGTGAACGACTCCCCCTCCCGCAAGCGGGAGGGGGTCGGGGGGAGGGCAATGAGTCTCACAGAGACCATCGCCTGTGGCTTTACCCTCCCCCAACCCCTCCCGCCTTCGGGAGGGGAGCAGGTGGGAACTCAGGAAATAGCCAAGCCCCCGCCATCGACCAGTATCAGTATTGGACCGCCATTTACGCTCCCCCTCCCGCAAGCGGGAGGGGGTCGGGGGGAGGGCAATGAGTCTCTCAGAGACCATCGCCTGTGGCTTTACCCTCCTCCAACCCCTCCCACCTGCGGGAGGGGAGTAGAAGAGGGGAGTTGCTTACAGCTTGACCAGCATCTTGCCCTTGTTGCCGCCGGTGAACAGCGCCAGGAACGCTTCCGGGGTCCGGTCCAGGCCCTCGAACACCGTCTCCTCGCGCTTGAGCTGGCCGTCCTTCAGCATCCCGGCCATGTCACGGTAGAAGTCCTGCTGGCCCTTGAAGTCGGACACGATGAAGCCCTGAATCCGCACGCGATTGCCGATCAGCCGCGCGAGATATTTCAGGCTCGTCGGCTTGGCGTCGTTATAGACGTCGATCATGCCGCAGATCGCGAAGCGCGCACCCGGCTTGGCATGGGCCAGCGCCGCATCGAGGTGATCGCCGCCGACATTGTCGAAGTAGACGTCGATGCCATCGGGCGCCGCTTCGCCGAGCGCCTCGACGACCGACTGGCCACCCTTATAATCGATCACCGCATCCGCGCCGAGCGAGCGCACCCAGTCGCATTTCTCCGCGCCACCGGCCGATCCGATGACGGTCATGCCCTTGGCCTTGGCGATCTGGACCACCGTCGAGCCGACCGCCCCGGCTGCTGCCGAGACGAACACCGTATCGCCAGGCTTGGCCTCGGCCACCTGGAGCAGGCCGTAATAGGCGGTCATGCCCGGCATGCCGAACTGGCCCAGATAGGCTTGGGGATCGACGCCCAGATCGGGAAGCGGCTGGACATGCGCGGCCGGAAGGACGGCCTCGTCGCGCCAGCCCGCCATGTGGCTGACCAGCGTGCCGACCGCGATGCCGTCCGCGCGGCTTTCGACCACCTCGCCGATCGCGCCGCCCTGCATCGGCTCGCCGAGTTGGAAGGGCGGGACATAGCTCTTCGTGTCGTTCATCCGGCCGCGCATATAGGGGTCGACCGACAGCCAGCGATTGGCGATCCGCACCTCGCCCTCGTTCAGGGCCGGCAGATCACGCTCGACCAGCGCGAAATCGTCCGTCACGGGGGTGCCCTTGGGGCGGGCCGCCAGCGTCCAAGCCTTCATCATCATATCCTTTTCATCGATCGTTGCGGACATGGGAAAGGGCCCGGGTGTTGTCCACCCGAGCCCTTCAAGAAAAGTCACTCAGTCGTGACGTTTTTCTTTATCAGTAACCCCGGCTGGTGTCCGAGGTGCTGCCCGACGTGGTGCCGATGCCGGTGGTCGTGCCGGTGCCGGTGCTGGTCCCCGTGCCGGTCGTGGTGCCGGTGGTCGAGGTCGTCCCCGTCGTGCTGCTGGTGTTCTGTGCCGAGCTGGTCGTACCGGTCGCACTCTGGCCGTAACCGCTCGATTGGCCGCCCATGCCGGTCTGACCATAGCGATTGGCCTGACCGTAGCGGTCGTTCTCGTTGGTGCGATCGCCGAACATGGCGCGCGCATTCTCTTCATCCCGCCATTGGGCCTTGGCCTCTTCGGCGGTCTTGGTCAGGGTGACCTTGTCCTCGACGGACTTCAGCCAGCGCGACGGGATCGAGTGGTGCTGGCCGCCCGCATCCTTGTCGTTCTTGGTCAGCAGGATGCGGTCGCCGCGCACCTTGTCAACGGTGCCGACATGGCTGCCGTCCGATCCGACGACTTCCTGATGCTCCTTCACCTTGGGTAGAAGGCCGCGCTGGCCTTCGCGCTCGGTGCGCCAGCTCGAGAATTCGTTCTGGAACTTGGTGCGGTTCTCGCTGCGATATTCGTCATAGTCGCGGTCCAGTGCCGCGATCTGGCCCGAGCGCCAGTGATTATAGTCATGGTCTTGCTGGGCGTAGTAACGCTCGTCGAAGCGCGCATCGGCTTCACGGCGGCGCTCGGCATCCTCGTCACCGAACCACGAGCGGACCTCGTCCCCGGCACGCGCGAAGAAGCCGCGATCCTCATAGTCATAACCCTGGGGCTGGCGGCCATAGTCGCGGCCCGACTGCTGCTGGCGGCCATAGTCGAAACGGTTATGGTCCGAGCGCCCATAGTCGCTGCGGCCCTGACGGTCGTCGCGACCGTAACGGTCACCGGTATAGCCATAGCCGCGCGACGAATCGCCGTAGCTCGACGTGCCGCGATAGCCTTCACGACCGGAATCGCGATCATAGCGATTCTCGCCGCCACGATAGGCACCGTAGTTGCCCGAGCGGCCTTCGCCGTAACGGCCTTCGTTCTGGCGGCCGCCAAAGTCCTGACGCCCGAAATCCTGGCGGGACGCACCATAGCCGTCGCGGTCATAGCCCTGACGGCCATAGCCCTGGTTGCCATAATCCCGCGCGCCATAGCCGCGACGGCTGTCGTTCCGGCTATCGTTGCGGTCGTCGTCATACGCGCCTGCCGCTTCATAGTCGCGCGCGCTGGAATAGGTGTAGTCGCGCCCCGAGCCGTAGTCCCGGCCATAGTCGAAGTCGCGGTCGCCACGATTGGCGTCGCGGGAATAGCGGTCGTAAGCCATCCTAAACCCTCCTGAAATTCGATCCTGCGGGGGCCGACGCCGCTCGTCTGGCGGGCCGTGCCTTCCGGGTGTTTCAATGAGGCACATCAAGACATGTTCCGTTGGCGACGCGCCAGCCGCGACGGATGGAGTGATGCGAAAGGCCGAAAGCAGGCCAAAATTTTTGGGTCTGGCCATCAAAGCGGTGTTGCGTCGCCCCGAATCACGGGTTAATGGCGTCGCTCCCGACCATGGTCGGGTTACGGGGCGGGGCTGTAGCTCAGATGGGAGAGCGCTGCAATCGCACTGCAGAGGTCAGGGGTTCGA
>NZ_LDTF01000091.1 GCF_001477495.1 Sphingomonas yabuuchiae | reverse complement strand
CCGTGCCGGGGAGGATCAGGGCTTCAGCACCATCCGCACCGATGGCACGTCGCGGCCAACGGCCATGCAGGGGCGCATGACGCGACCGGTCGCGACAAAGCCCAGCTTGGCGAGCACCCGGCCCGACGCAGGATTCTCCTCGAAATAGCCCGAGGTCAGCCCGGGGAGGCCAAGACGCTCCAACCCGAAATCGACGACGGCCCGCGTCGCTTCGGTTGCGATACCCCGGCTCCAATGCGCCGGGGCCAGCCAATAGCCCAGTTCCGCCGTCTCCTGCTCCGGCGTGAGCCCGACCGCGCCGATCAGCCGGTCCTCGTCCCCCAGCGTGATCGCCCATACCCATTCGGCAGGCACGATCCGCTCCAGAAAGAAGCGGGCGTCTTCCGGGCCATAGGGATGCGGCACGCGGGCCAGACGACACGCGACCTCCCAATGCCCGACGATGGACACGATCGCCTCGATATCGCGCTCGGCGGGACGTCGCAGCGAAAGGCGCGGAGTAGCGAGGTCGGGACGGGTATCGAGAGTAGGGATCATGATCATGCCCATGGAATATTCACGGCATCTACCGCCGATCGACCCGGTGCCGGGTACAAAAAAAAGGGCGGCCAACGCTTTCGCGCCGCCGCCCTTTTCGTATTGGACCGGCGCTTACGCCTCGCTACGGTCCCCATAATTGGCCAGTTCGTCGCCCATGATGCGGGTGACGTGCAGCACGTTGGTCGACCCCGGCGTGCGGAAGGGGACGCCCGCCATAAGCACGACCTGGTTGCCGGCCTCGGCGATGCCGTGGCGCAGCGCCATGCGCTTGGACTTGGCGACCATTTCCTCGAAGGACTCCACGTCGCGCGTGTGGACCGCGTGGGCGCCCCAAAGCAGGCCCAGGCGACGGGCCGTCTCCAGCTGCGGCGTCAGGACCAGCAGCGGCACCGAGGGACGTTCGCGCGCGATGCGGCGCGCGGTCGAGCCGCTGGTGGTGAAGCAGATGATCGCCTTGGCCGACACGGTGTCGGTGATCCGCGCGGCGGCCTCGGCCAGCGCGTCGGCGGTGGTCGGGTCGGGGGTCATCGCGGTGAAGTGGACACGGTCGCCGTGGCCGGGGTCGTTCTCCACCGACACACCGATCGCGTTCATCATCGCAACCGATTCGACCGGCCAGGCACCCGCCGCCGATTCGGCCGACAGCATGATCGCGTCGGCGCCGTCATAGATGGCGGTCGCCACGTCCGACACTTCGGCGCGGGTGGGCGAGGGGCTCTGGATCATCGATTCGAGCATCTGCGTCGCCACGACCACCGGGCGGCCCATGCGGCGCGACACCTCGACGATGCGCTTCTGGAGCGGCGGGACGGCCTGGGGCGGCAGTTCGACGCCCAGATCGCCGCGCGCGACCATCACGCCGTCGCACTGCTCGACAATCTCCTCCAGACGGTCGATTGCCTGCGGCTTCTCGATCTTGGCGAGGAGCGCGGCGCGCCCCTTGATCAGGCCGCGCGCCTCCATCAGGTCCTCGGGGCGCTGCACGAAGGACAGGGCGATCCAATCCACGCCTTGTTCGACCGCGAAGGCCAGGTCCGAACGGTCCTTCTCGGTCAGCGCGGCCATGGGCAGCACGACGTCGGGGACGTTCAACCCCTTGTTGTTCGACAGCGCGCCGCCGACCTCGACCAGCGTGGTGATCTTGTCCGCATCATGGAAGGCGACGCGCAGGACCAGCTTGCCGTCGTCGAGCAGCAGCCGCGCACCCGGTTCGATTGCGGCGAAGATTTCCTTGTGCGGCAGCTCGACACGGGTCGCGTCGCCCGGCGTCGGATCGCGGTCGAGGATGAAGGTGCTGCCGGTCTCCAGCATGACTTTTCCTTGCGCGAACTTGCCGACGCGCAGCTTCGGGCCCTGAAGATCGGCCAGGATGGTGGTCGGGCGGCCGAACCGTTCTTCCAAGCCGCGGATCGCCTGGATCAGCGGGATCTTCGACTGCTGATCGCCATGGCTCATATTGATCCGGAAGGCATCGGCGCCCGCCTGGAACAGGGTGGCGATCGTCTCGGGATCGCTGCTGGCCGGGCCGAGCGTGGCGAGGACGCGGACTTTGCGCGAACGCGGGGGGAGGGCCTTGGTCATGTTCACATCCTGCTTCTTTGCGGCCAGTGTCCTAAAGCCTAATGCGTTACGATCAACCTAGGAGCGACGAATATGAGCGATACGCTGGATGCGTTGAATGCAATCGATGACGCGGCGGCTGCGGCGGCGTTTCGTCGGCTGGTGATGCATTTGCGCCACCGTACCGATGCGCAGAATGTCGACCTGATGGGGCTGGCGGGCTTTTGCCGTAACTGCCTGTCGGACTGGGTAGGCGAGGCGGCCGGGGTGGACAAGGCGACCGCGCGCGAGGCGATCTACGGCATGCCCTATGACCAGTGGAAGGTCGAGCATCAGGCCGAGGCCAGCCCTGAGCAGCTGGCGCGTATGGCCGAGAGTGTGAAGAAGAACCGTTAACCCCCGCTTGAGCGACGGCGCGGAAGCGCCTAGACCGCCCCCGATCCCGACATCCGCGCCGGACCGACCTTGCCCATGGGCGGGGCCCGTGTCGTGGCGGCGGGTTCCTGGGAGCGGACAGGATTTCAAGAAGGTTAGAAGACCATGGCGGACGAGAATTTCGACAGCAGCGGCAATGTGACGGCCGACGAGCTGCGCCTGCTGATCGAGCGGGCCGAGCGGCTGGAAGAAGAGAAGAAGGGCATTTCGGACGACATCAAGGACGTCTTCGCCGAAGCCAAGGCGCGTGGGTATGACCCCAAGGCGATCAAGAAGATCATGCAGATCCGCAAGAAGAAGCGCGAGGAGTATCAGGAAGAGGAAGCCATCCTCGAAGTGTATATGAAGGCGCTGGGCATGATCTGATCCCGGTTTCGGGTTTCGGAGATGCGAAGGGCGGCGGGGCTGGTGGCTCCGTCGCCCTTTTTGTTTGTGGCAGACGGTGGGGCGTGGCCTTCGACTTCGCTCAGGCTGAGCGGGGGTGGTGCTTGATGACGGTTGGTCGATCGGGCATGTGTCGTTTCATCATGCCGATCTTCTCGCTCGCGTTGCTTGCCGCCGCCGTCGACAAGCCCTTTCCCGAACAGATGCCGGGTTTCATGGAAGCTTGTCTGGGTGAGGCCATTGCCGCCGGTTACGTCAGCGACACCGAGGAAAGCCACAAATACATCTGTGCTGGCGAGGCGGCAGACAAGCTATGGTTGTTTCTGGAGCGGCATAAGATCGAATCTTATGAGCAGGACACGCCGGAGGGGAAATGGCTGAGCCGCGAATTTCCGCTAGGCGGCTGTTTCAAGCGCGTTCGTATGCCGGATGGTGGGTCGCTGGTCGAAGGGCTGTCATGTACGATCTGGGTGCCGAGGCTTAAGGGTAAGTCAGCAGTTCCAAAGCCCTGATCTTTTGCGAGAATCGCCCAACCTCCGTTCAGCCTGAGCGAAGTCGAAGGCCAAGGGAAACCCTCACCCCATCTCCGCCGCCTGGGTCGTCCAGCCCAATCTCGGAATCGTGATCGACCGCTTGCCCGTCAGGTCGGTGCGGCACACGAACAGGTCGCGGCTCTCGATATAGGCGATCAGGCGCTTTACCCGCCCCAGCGAACTGGTCCCGTAGGTCTCGGCGATCTTGGTATCGGGCGGGCAGGGCAGCCCCTCGCGCGCGGCGCGCGCCACCAGCAGGAACGCGCCCAGCATATCGTCGGGCAGCATCGCGGCCAGCGCCAGCGCTTCCTGCCAGTCGGGATCGTTGACGTCGAAAATCCCTGCCCGTGCGCAGGACAGCCGCCGGGCAAAACCGTTCAGGTCGAGCGGCGGCCGGGCGAGGCCCGCCATCCGGCAGCGCACCTGGAAATCCTGGAACAGAACCGAGGCGGGGCGGAAGGTCGATTCGGGATCCTCGACGATCGCGCGCAGCACCTGTTCGTAGATCGCCTCGACTTCGCCCTCGTCCATCTCGGGCGCAGGCGGCGCGGCGGTGGTCGGCAGCGGCGGGCGGCCGAGATCGGCCATCAGTTCCTCGGCGGGCACCCGGCGGGGGCGCGGGTCGAAGGTCATCGGCAGGGTCGGCGCTTCCTCGACCGGCGCGAAGAGCAGTTCCTGCAGGTCGGGCGGCGGCGCGTCGGGCAGGGGGGTCAGCTTGGGGCTGCCCGAGCGCGCCGATGTCTCGACCGCGCCGATCTTCACCGTGATCGGCCGCCGCGAGACGGCGGGGCCGAGCGCCAGGAAGGTGCCGCGCGCCAGGTCGCGGATCGAGTCGGCCTGCCGCCGCTCCATGCCGAGCAGATCGGCCGCGCGCGCCATGTCGATGTCGAGGAAGGTGCGGCCCATCAGGAAGTTGGACGCCTCCGCCGCGACGTTCTTCGCCAGCTTGGCGAGTCGCTGGGTCGCGATCACGCCGGCCAGCCCGCGCTTGCGGCCGCGACACATCAGGTTGGTCATGGCGGACAACGAGGCGCGGCGAACCTCCTCGGTCACTTCGCCGCCGGTGGTGGGTGCGAACAGCTGGGCTTCGTCCACCACGACCAATGCGGGATACCAATGCTCGCGCGGGGCATCGAACAGCGCGTTCAGGAAGGTCGCGGCGCAGCGCATCTGCCCCTCGATCTCCAGCCCCTCCAGGCTCAGCACCACCGAGGCGCGGTGTTCACGGATACGCGATGCGAAACGCCCGACCTCGCGCTCGGCATAGTCGCTCGCCTCGATCACGACATGGCCATAGGCCTTGGACAGGGTGACGAAATCGCCTTCGGGGTCGATGACCACCTGTTGCACCTGGCCCGCCGATTTCTCCAGCAGGCGGCGCAGCAGATGCGACTTTCCCGACCCCGAATTGCCCTGCACCAGCAGGCGGGTCGCCAGCAGTTCCTCAAGATCGATCGGCACCGACGAGCCGCGCTCATCGGTTCCCATATCCACGCGTACCGTCATGACTGGCGTTTGGCCGATCAACGCCCCAAGGAGCAAGGCATTTGATTCCTTGCGAGGAGCGCATCGTCCATGGCCCTGTCGACCGCCGCCGAAATCGCCCGCCGTACGCTCGGCAAGCCCGCGCACGAACTGGACGAGGAAGAAGCCCAGGTCATCGCGGATATCGAGTCGGGCCAGCTCAGCGCGCGCGACGCCGCCGATGTCGCGGACGAGACCTCCACCTGGGGCGAGAGGCTAGCCGACCGGGTGGCGGCGGTCGGGGGAAGCTGGGGCTTCATCATCACCTTTTCGGTGATCCTGCTGGGCTGGATGCTGCTCAATTCGGACGTACTTAGCCATTTCGGCATGGCGTTCGATCCATACCCATATATCTTCCTGAACCTGATGCTCTCGACGCTGGCGGCGATCCAGGCGCCGGTCATCATGATGAGCCAGAACCGGCAATCGGCGAAGGACCGGCTGGCCGCCAGCCTCGACTATCGCACCAATTTGCGGGCCGAGATCGACATATTGCGGCTGCACCACAAGCTGGACAATGGCGTCACCGAACGGCTCGATAGCCTGGAGGCGAAGATCGACGGGTTGGCAAAGGCCCTTGGGCAGTCGTAAAGAGCCCGATCATCTCAAGAGGCACCGATGGCAGGCCACAGCAAATTCAAGAACATCATGCACCGCAAGGGCGCGCAGGATAAGAAGCGCTCGGCAGCATTTTCCAAGCTTTCCCGCGAAATCACCGTGGCGGCGAAGATGGGCACGCCCGACCCGGACATGAACCCGCGTCTGCGCGCCGCCGTCAACGCGGCCAAGGCGGCCTCGATGCCCAAGGACAATATCGCGCGTGCGATCGACAAGGCCTCGCGCGGGGACGGCGAGAATTACGAGGAGGTGCGGTACGAGGGCTTCGGCCCCGGCGGCGTCAGCCTGATCATCGAGGCACTGACCGACAATCGCAACCGCACCGCCACCAACGTGCGCACCGCGGTGTCGAAGAATGGCGGCAATCTGGGCGCGGGCGGATCGGTCAGCCATGGCTTCGACCGGATGGGCCTGATCAACTATCCCGCCAGCGCCGGTGACGCCGAAAAGGTCTTCGAGGCCGCGCTGGAAGCCGGGGCGGAGGACGTGACCTCGTCCGAGGACGGTCACGAAATCTGGACCGCGCAGGGCGATCTGCACGAAGTCGCCAAGGCGCTGGAGCCCGTGCTGGGCGAGGCCGAAGGCGCCAAGCTCGCCTGGCGCCCGCAGACCATGGTGTCGGTCGACGAAGCCGCGGCGGCGACGCTGTTCAAGCTGATCGACACGCTGGACGACGACGATGACGTCCAGACCGTCTGGGGCAATTACGAAGTCTCCGACGAAGTGATGGAAAAGCTCGGCTAAACCCCATTCCTCCCCAAGCTCCGCTTGGGGAGGGGGACCGCCGGGCAAAGCCCGGTGGTGGAGGGGCAAGCAAGTCAGAACCCTCCAGAAAGCCCGAAATGACCCCACCCCCCGCCATCATCCTCGGGCTCGACCCCGGCCTCGGCACCACCGGCTGGGGGGTGATCGCGGTGGAGGGCAACCGGCTGCGCCACGTCGCCAATGGTCAGATCAAGACCGAGCCGTCGATGCCGCTGCCGCGCCGCTTGGCGAACCTGCACGCCGCCCTCTACGACGTGATCCGCCAGCAACAGCCCGACGGTGCGGCGGTGGAAGAGGTGCTGGGCAACAGCAATGCGCAATCCACGCTGAAGCTGGGCCAGGCGCGCGGCATCGTCCTGCTGTCGGCGGCGCAGGCCGGGCTGATCGTCGGCGAATATCATCCCAGCATCGTGAAAAAGGCGACCGTCGGCACCGGCGGCGCGGACAAGAAGCAGGTCCAGGCCATGGTCGGGCATTTGCTGCCCGGCGTAAAGCTGACCGGCCCGGACGCGGCGGACGCGCTGGCGGTGGCGATCACCCATGCGCATCACTTGGCCAGCGCACGGGCGATGGAGCGGCGTAACAGCGCCATCTGACGGGGCGATGGGTCCATAACGGACTCGATATGGTCGCGCAGGGCTTACGCCCGAAGACTTTTGACGGCATCATCTACCGGCTCGCATCCTCCGGATGCCGAGCCTGTCGTGGCGTTGCGTTTGTCCTGATCGACGGGGAGCCAAGCCATGAAGCGCCGCCTATTCGTCACATCCGCCATTCTCGCCCTGTTCGCGTTGCCCGTGCCTGCCACAGCGGCGGGGCAAGCCGCGCAGGAGGAGCAAACCAAAAAACCGTTCCATTGCGGCGGTGCGGACGAGGGCGACACCACCTTGATGGATATTCCCGACGGTCGCCGACTCAGTGAGGTGATCGGAGTCCATGAATGCTGGCGGGCCAAGGTCGAGAACAAGAACTTCTATCATCTCAACGACCTGTATGGCCGCTGGGTGATCGAACTGGTCGACGATGGCGGTTATGTTCGCGACTATAAGCGAGAACGGCATAGCGCGCTCAGCCGCTTCTTTATGGGGCGGTCGCGCGGGGTGGTCATGTCGGTACGCATCCAGATGCGGGATCCGGATATCGAGTTCAACGTGCCGCTGGTCGCCATCGACTATAATGGGCGCGGCCGTCAGGGCGAGGCCTTCGTCACCACCCTGACCGGGTCGGATATGGCGCTGCCCGATGTCCGCCTGACCGCCAATTCTAGCGTCACCATCGACGCGACGGGGCGTGTTGCCGATGAAGTGGACATCCAGCCGACCGGAATCGTTTTGTCGACGCTTCGCGATACGCTGGCCGTCGCCGCGCCGGGCGGCTCGCTGCTGACCGCCATCAATCGCGAACAGGTTCAGCGCGTATCGTCGGCCTATGACGTGGCTCTTTCCCACCTGCTTTCCACGTCGATCGTCGAAACCGTGTCGGCCGGGCGGTTGATGAGCGAATGGTATCCGGGCGCGTCGATCATGGTCATCGTCTATCTGCCCGAGAAGATCCGTACCGCACGCTGGGAGGCGGCAGGCCCTCTGGAGACGCGCAGCGGCAGCAACCGTCGCATGGTGTTTCGGATCAGCATGACCTGTCCGCGCGTGTCGGTCTTCGACGTCATGAATGCCTGCCAGGGCGGACAGGAGGGCAAAGGCAAGATACCCGCCGCCGACAATATGAAGGCCTTGATCTATCGGACCGACTTCGAGGGATTTCACGGCCGCCCCGGATTCCAGAGCGAGCAGTATAAATATGCGGTCGACCGGCTGGCCGAGCGCGTCAGCCCCAGTCAGGTTCTGAATTTCCGCCTGGGTGTCGGCAAGAATGTGCGCCAGTATCTGAGCGAGCAGGACTGGTTCCTCGCGCTGTCCAAACAACTGATTCTGGTCAAGGACGGGGAGGTCAGGCAGGCCGAACAGGCGTTCGCGAGTGACAAGAACGCGCCGCCCTCCACGTCGCAGACGGACGACAAGGTGCGGGCCGCCGATCAATTCTGCGCCGCGATTTTCGATCGGCTCTATGCCGCAGGGCTGTCGCGGCTGGATTCGCAGATCGGACTCTGGGCGGTGGCCACGGGTATCGGAGACCTCGCCACCTGTCGCAGCCTGTTCCAGCAGGCGCCGGTCTGCCGCGACAACCTGCCCGGCAGCGCCTGGACCTATCTGCCCAATGCCGGTTCTTCCGTCGCGGATAGCTCGCAAGACGGGATGACGACGATGGCGAGTTCTTCTAACGAAGGGGCATGATCGCGCATCTCAAGGGACGTTTGGACTCCACCGGCATCGACCATGCGGTGATCGATGTCGGCGGCGTCGGCTATCTGGTCGGCGCTTCGGCGCGCACCTTGTCGTCCATCGGCCCGGTGGGCGAGGCGGCGATGCTGCATACCGAGATGCTGGTGTCCGAGGACTCGATCCGGCTGGTCGGGTTCGCCAGCGCGGACGAGCGCGAC
>NZ_LDTF01000090.1 GCF_001477495.1 Sphingomonas yabuuchiae | reverse complement strand
GATCGTCAGGCGCGGGGCGACATCGACACCGTAGTCGGCGGCGGTCTTGGTCGCCATCGGCTTGGACTTGGCCTTCATGATGTTGGGGAGCGACGCATAGCGCGGCTCGTTGAGGCGCAGGTCGGTGGTGACGATCGCGGGCAGCGTCAGGGCCACCGTCTCCAGGCCGCCATCGACCTCGCGGGTGACGTTGGCGGTCTCGCCGTCGATCTCGACCTTGGAGGCAAAGGTGCCCTGCGCCCAGCCGAGCAGCCCGGCCAGCATCTGCCCGGTCTGGTTGTTGTCGCCGTCGATCGCCTGCTTGCCCAGGATCACGAGGCCCGGCTGTTCCTCCTCGACCACCTTGGCGAGCAGCTTGGCGACGCCTAGCGGTTCGACCGCCTGGTCCGCGGTGATCAGCACCGCCCGGTCCGCGCCCATGGCGAGCGCGGTGCGCAGCGTGTCCGCCGCCTTGGGCTCGCCGATCGAGACGACGACCACTTCCGTGGCCGCCCCCTTCTCCTTCAGCCGGATCGCCTCTTCCACCGCGATCTCGTCGAACGGGTTCATCGACATCTTCACGTTCGCCAGATCGACGCCCGTCCCGTCCGCCTTCACGCGCGGCTTTACGTTATAGTCCAACACCCGCTTCACGGGCACGACGATCTTCATCGCGGTTCCTTCCCGGCTGAACAGCCCAAAACATGCCGCCGTCTTTGGCGGCGTTGCGAGCGCATCGCAAGCATTCAGCCCGACCAACGAGAAAGGGGCCCGGACGTTTCCGCCCGAGCCCCTTTATAATCGGTCCGTCAGGGCCGAAGATGCCTATCAGGCGACCTTCTGCACCTCGGCCACGATCTTCTTGGCGGCATCGCCCAGATCGTTGGCGGGGACGATGGCGAGACCCGAATTGGCGAGGATTTCCTTGCCCTTCTCGACATTCGTGCCCTCGAGGCGGACGACCAGCGGAACCTGCAGGTTCACTTCCTTCGCCGCCGCGACGATGCCGTCGGCGATGATGTCGCAGCGCATGATGCCGCCGAAGATGTTGACCAGGATGCCCTTCACGGCGGGATCGCTCAGGATGATCTTGAACGCCGCGGTCACCTTCTCCTTGTTCGCGCCGCCGCCGACGTCGAGGAAGTTGGCCGGGAACATGCCGTTCAGCTTGATGATGTCCATCGTCGCCATGGCGAGGCCGGCACCGTTGACCATGCAGCCGATGTCACCGTCGAGCTTGATGTACGCCAGGTCGTACTTCGACGCCTCCAGCTCCATCGCGTCTTCTTCGGTGGTGTCGCGCAGTTCCATCAGGTCCTTGTGACGGAACATGGCGTTGCCGTCGAAGCCGACCTTGGCGTCGAGCACCATCAGCTTGCCGTCCTCGGTAACGGCGAGCGGGTTGATCTCGATCTGCTCGGCATCGGTGCCCAGGAACGCGGCATACAGCTTCGACGCAACATTGGCGGCCTGCTTGGCGAGGTCGCCGGTCAGCTCGAGCGCGGCGGCGACGGCGCGGCCGTGATGCGGCATGAAGCCGGTCGCGGTGTCGATGTCGATCGAGTGGATCTTCTCGGGCGTGTCATGCGCCACGGTCTCGATGTCCATGCCGCCTTCGGTCGAGGCGACCATCGAGACGCGGCCGGTCGCGCGGTTGACGAGCAGCGCGAGGTAGAATTCCTTCGCGATGTCGACGCCGTCGGTCACGTACAGGCGGTTGACTTGCTTGCCCGCTTCGCCGGTCTGGATGGTGACCAGCGTGTTGCCCAGCATGTCGGTGGCAGCAGCGCGGACTTCGTCGGCGGTCTTGGCCAGGCGGACACCGCCCTTGGCGTCGGGGCCGAGTTCCTTGAACTTGCCCTTGCCGCGGCCGCCCGCATGAATCTGCGCCTTGACGACGTAGAGCGGTCCGGGGAGCTTGGACGATGCCTCGACGGCCTCCTCGACGGTCATCGCGGCGAAGCCGGCGGGGACGGGCACGCCGAACTTGGCGAGCAATTCCTTGGCCTGATATTCGTGGATGTTCATGCGCTAGCCTTCCGCCTCTCGGGTGGTTCTAGGGAAATTGGGTGCGGCTAAAGCACAGGCTGGCGGACAAATCCACCCCGAAACGGCGTTAATGCAAATGCATCGCAAATGCTTTTTATCGGTGCTCATCGCGCTCCCGGGTCGTGACCAACGGAATAGGAAGCAAATTTATCGGGAATGCGTTATGGTGCCCCGATGAACTGGGCTTTCGGCATCCTTCTGTTTCTCGGCACCGTGATCTTCATGGAAGGGTTCGCCTATGCGGCGCACCGCTGGATCATGCACGGGCCGGGCTGGTTCCTGCACGAGAGCCATCACCGGCCGCGTACCGGCAATTGGGAGCTGAACGATCTCTATGCCGCGATCTTCGCGGTGCCGTCCTTCGTGATGATCCTGGGCGGGGTGCAGCTGGGCTGGTGGCCGGGCTTCACCTGGATCGGCGCGGGAATCGCGGCCTATGGCGCGATCTATTTCGGCTTTCACGACATCATCGTCCATAAGCGGCTGCCGACCCGCTATCTGCCCAAGTCCGATTACATGAAGCGGATCATCCAGGCGCACCGGCTGCACCACGTCGTCGAGACGAAGGAAGGCACGGTCAGCTTCGGCTTTCTGGTCGCGCCTCGCCCCGAGGATCTGAAGGCGGAACTGAAGAAGCGTGCAAGGGCGGGCGTCCGGCGCCCGGCCGGTGCGAGCGAGCGTGTCGGGACCGAGCGTCAGGATGCCCTGTTGACGGAAAAGTAACCTTGTTCAGCGAAGAAGGGAGCGTCATGGAAAAACCGGTCTTCACACCGCCTTTCGAGCCCGTTCCCGGCCAGGACCTTCGCCGGTCGCTGCGTCATGCGGTGCGCATGCGCGCCCATCTGCGCGACAAGGGCCAGACCCGGTTCGAGATCGACGTCGTCGACCTGTCGTCCGAGGGTTTCCGTGCCGAAACCAGCTTCACCCTGTGGCCGGGCACGATCGTCTGGCTGACCCTGCCGGGCCTCGCCCCGCTGGAGGCGGTGATCGCCTGGCGCGATCGGTTCAAATATGGCTGCGCCTTTTCCAAGCCGCTCCACCCGGCGGTGTTCGAGCATATCGCCGCGCTGGGGAATCGCTGAGTTTTTGGAGAGGGTGAGCCACGAGCGTATCGCTTGGGTCAAACCCTCCCCCATCCCACTTTCAGGTAAACGATGCCCCGCATCGTTTAGGTCATGCCGGGGGCATGACCGACCTGAAACTCGTTTGCGGGAGGGG
>NZ_LDTF01000009.1 GCF_001477495.1 Sphingomonas yabuuchiae | reverse complement strand
CCCCGCGATAGAGCGCCCGCATGGTCGATCACAGTTTTCCCGCCCCCCTGTGCGGTGTGGACGAGGCGGGGCGCGGGCCGCTGGCGGGACCGGTGGTTGCCGCCGCCGTCATCCTTCCCGAACAAGACTGCCCCCCCGGCATCAACGATTCCAAGAAGCTGACCGAAAAGACCCGCGCGCGCCTGTGTGCCGAGATCCGTGCCTGTGCGGTCGTCGGGGTCGGGATCGTCCATCCCGAGGAGATCGATCGGCTCAACATCTATTGGGCGACGATGAAGGCGATGACGCTGGCGGTCGACGCGGTGGTCGAGGCGCTGGGATGCCATCCCGCCCATGTGCTGGTCGACGGCAACAGGCTGCCCAAATGGAATTATACCGCCACGCCAATCGTCGGAGGCGATGCCAAGTCGCTGGCGATCGGCGCCGCGTCGATCGTCGCCAAGCATGTCCGCGACGAGATGATGATCGCGGCGGCGGCGGAGTGGCCCGCTTATGGCTGGCACAGCAACAAGGGCTATGGCTCGGCCACGCATCTGGCCGCCTTGCGCGAACATGGGCCAACGCCGCTCCACCGGCGCAGCTTCGCGCCCGTGGCGCAATGTTATCTCGACCTGTAGTTCCTCGCGATCTTTGATGGGGAGGATTTAGCGACTGATTGAGTCGCGACGGCCACACCCCACTCTCTTGGGGGCCAAGTTATCCACAGCCCCAACATCTGCCACGAAATCGCAACACGTCGTCGAATCTGGCGGAATCGCGCGAGTCGCGGACGCGAATCGCCTCTTGACGTGCGACTCGTTCCGGGTGGATGCGAGGGTTCGAGGGTAGAAGGAACGGGTAGTATGGGGGTGATCCAGACGGTGGGAAAGCCGGTCGGGACGCGGCCGGTATCGGCGCACCGCGAAAGCGACCTGCCGCTCGACCAAATCCTGATGGGCGATTGCATCGCGGCGCTCCGCTCGCTGCCCGACAAGTCGGTCGACATGGTGTTCGCCGACCCGCCCTATAATCTCCAGCTCGGCGGCGAGCTGTTCCGCCCCGATGGCAGCCATGTCGACGCCGTCACCGACGCCTGGGACAAGTTCGACACCTTCGCCGCCTATGACGCCTTCACCCGCACCTGGCTGGCGGAATGCTACCGCGTGCTGAAGGACAATGGCTCGCTCTGGGTCATCGGCAGCTATCACAACATCTTCCGCGTCGGGACCGCGGTGCAGGATCTGGGCTTCTGGATCCTCAACGACATCATCTGGCGCAAGTCGAACCCCATGCCCAATTTCAAGGGCACCCGCTTCACCAACGCGCACGAAACGCTGATCTGGGCGTCGAAGGGCGAGAAGGCGAAATACACCTTCAACTATCGCTCGATGAAGACGTTGAACGACGAGATCCAGATGCGATCGGACTGGGAATTCCCGATCTGCGGCGGTCAGGAACGGCTGAAGAAGGACGGGCACAAGGTCCATCCGACCCAGAAGCCCGAGGCGTTGCTGTACCGCATCCTGCTCGCCTGCACCCGGCCGGGCGACGTGATCGCCGATCCGTTCTTCGGCACCGGCACGACCGGCGCGGTCGCCAAGCGTCTGGGGCGCCGCTGGATCGGGATCGAGCGCGAGCCGACCTATTGCGCCGCCGCGATCGAGCGGATCGAGGCCGCCCTGCCCCTCGACGAAAGCGCGCTGGCGACGATGCAGAGCCCCAAGGCGCAGCCCAAGGTGGCGTTCGGGACGCTGGTCGAGAATGGCTATCTGCTGCCCGGCATGCCGCTGATGGATGCCAAGCGCAAATGGCGCGCGACGGTGCGCGCGGACGGCTCGCTGCTGTCCGAATGCGGGCAGGCGGGGTCGATCCACCGGCTGGGCTCGGTGTTGCAGAACCGGCCGACCTGCAATGGCTGGACCTTCTGGCATTATGAGCTGGAAGGCGCGCTGAAACCGATCGACGCGATGCGCCAGACCTGGCTGCTGGCCACGCAGCCGTAACCGATCCTCCCCGGCACGGGGAGGGGGACCGCCGCGAAGTGGTGGTGGAGGGGGATCGCCGCACGGGACGCCCTTTGTGGAAGCCCCCCTCCGTCAGGGCTGGCGCCCTGCCACCTCCCCGTGCCGGGAAGGATTTTAGGAACCAGACCATGCACCTGCGCCCCGTCCAATTCGTCGACACCCCCATCGGGCTGGAAGACGGCAGCGCCCTGCGCCTGGCGGGCGGGATGCAGTGGTTCGCCGCCTATGAAGTCCGCGACGGCGCAAGCCGCCGCATCGTCCCGGTCGCGCGGTTCGCCGAAGAACTGGGTGGCTCCCCCCGCGCCCAGGCGCTGCACGCGGCGTTCATCGCGCCCCGCGCACCCTGGGTCATGGGCCAGCGCACGCTTCGCTTCGACCAGCCACAGGTCGCGGCGATCCTGAACGTCACCCCCGACAGCTTCTCCGATGGCGGCAAGCATATCGGCGACCCCGCCGCAGCGGCGGATAGCGGCATGGCGATGGCGGCGATGGGCGCGGCGGTCATCGACCTGGGCGGCGAGTCCACCCGCCCCGGTGCCGCGACCGTCTGGGAAGGCGACGAGATCGCCCGCACCGCCCCCGTCGTCGAACGGCTGGCCAGGGGCGGCGCGCTGGTCTCGATCGACACGCGCAAGGCCGCCGTGATGGAAGCGGCGCTGGCGGCAGGCGCCGGGATCGTCAACGATGTCGCCGCCCTGCTGTGGGACGACCGCGCGCTGGAGGTGGTGGCCAAGGCGGGCTGCCCGGTCATCCTGATGCACTCCCCCGACCCCGACAAGGGCGGGCATGGCCGCGTCGGCTATGGCGACGTGCTGACCGACGTGTTCGACTGGCTAGAGGCGCGGGTCGCGGCGGTGGCGGCGGCCGGGGTTCCCCGGTCGCGGATCATGGTCGATCCCGGCATCGGCTTCGGCAAGTCGCTGGCCGACAATCTGGCGCTCATCAACGGCTTGGCCATTTTCCACGGGCTGGGCTGCCCGATCATGCTGGGGGCCAGCCGTAAGCGGATGATCGGCGCGCTGTCGAACGAGGCCCCGGTCGATGCGCGGCTCGGCGGATCGCTGGCGCTGGCGATCAAGGGGGCGGAGGCGGGCGTGCAGCTGATCCGCGTGCACGACGTGGCGGAAACCGTACAGGCGCTGCATGTCTGGCGGGGCCTGCGCGACCGTGCGCTGATCGGATAAGCCCTCGCTTTTCGGGGCTCGAACGCCCACATAGGGCCGATGCAGCGTCCCCAGCCCCAGATCATCCGCGTCATCGACCTGGAGACCACCGGACAGGCTCCTCCGACCCACGGCGTGTGCGAGATCGGCTGGCAGGACGTGGCGCTGGGCAAGGATGGCCGCTGGGAGCTGGAGGGCGAAGGCGGTAGTATCCTGGTCAATCCAGGCCGCCCGATCCCGCCGATCACCCAGGCCATCCACCATATTCTGGACGAACAGGTCGCCGATGCCCCCTGGTGGCATGACGTCGCGCGCCGCGTGCTCGATCCCTGGCCGCGCCGCCTCGCGCTTGCGGCGCATCGCGCTGATTTCGAGCAGCAATATTGCACCCCGGCCATGACCCAGTCGGCCGACTGGATCTGCACCTGGAAATGCGCGCTGCGCCTGTGGCCCGACAGCCCCAGCTTCTCCAACCAGGTACTGCGCTATTGGCGCAAGCCGCAGGGGCTGGTGCACGAGCGCGGCCTGCCCATCCACCGCGCCTTTCCCGACGCCTATGTCACCGCGCATCACCTGCGCGATCAGCTGAACGAGGCGAGCCTGGCGCAGCTGCTGGAATGGTCGCGCAGTCCGGGCCTGTTGCCGCGCGTCCGCTACGGCCCCGATCGCGGCAAGGACTGGCGCGAGATCGACGAGGACTCGCTGATCGGCTTCCTGTCCGACCGCGACCCCGATGTCCGCTTCACCGCCGAGACCGAGATGGCGCGGCGGCGCGGCGGCGGCCATGTCGGGCGACCCAGCCCTCAGGAATTGTTGCTGTAATTGTGATCGTAATGCCGACGTAACGGCTCTGGCGTCGCTGCTTTTCCTTCGATAAGGCATGGCGCCATGCAGGGGTCTCCCACGCTCGCACCGGCCGAGAATCCCATCGGCCGCATCCTGGTCGCCGCCATGGCGATCGGCTTTCTGGCGCTGCTCGTCGCGGCGGGTGCGGCGGGGTATGTCGTGCGCCAGACGAACCGGCACAGCGACTGGGTCATCCACACCTATCGCGTCGAAAGCGTCCTGATTGAGGTACGCCGTCTGGCCGAGCAGCAGGAGACCGCCCGGCGCGGGTACATGCTGGCAGGCACCCCGGCCTTTCTGAACAGTTTCGAGCGCGCCCATGCCGAGCTTGCCCCACAGGTCGCCGAACTCCGCCGCCTGACCGCCGACAATCCGCGCCAGAATGCGCCGATGGCGATGGTCACGCAGCGCCTGGCCGAACTCGACGCCGCACAGCGCCAGACCAATGCGCTGGTCCAGCAAGGCCGGGGTGCCGATGCGCTGCGCCAGTTCCGCGCGGATAGCGGTTTGCAGCGGATGCAGAAGCTGCGCCGTGTGTTCGACGCCATGGCGCGCGAGGAACGCCGCCTGCTCGCCCTTCGCGACGCCGAACAGCTTGCCAGCCGCCAGACCTTCTCCACCGTCATGGCCATCGCCGCCTTGCTGTTCCTGGCGGTCGCGGTCGTCACCTTCCTGACCATCCGCCGCTACACCCGCGATCTCCACCGTTCGCGCAGCGCGCTCGCCGTGCTCAACGCCACGCTGGAGGATCAGGTCAAGGAGCGGACTGCCGACCTGGCGCTGGCGAACGAAGAGATTCAGCGCTTCGCCTATATCGTCAGCCACGATCTGCGCTCGCCGCTGGTCAACGTCATGGGTTTCACCGCCGAGCTGTCGGCCGCGACCCAGCCCTTGGCGGAATTGATCGATCGCGCCGAGGCCGAAGCGCCGCAGATCGTGACCGAGGAAGCGCGGCTGGCCGCGCGCGAGGACCTGCCCGAGGCGATCGGCTTCATCCGCACCTCGACCGCCAAGATGGACCGGCTGATCAACGCCATCCTCAAGCTCAGCCGCGAAGGGCGCCGGGTGCTCGCGCCCGAGATGATCGCGCTCGATCAGCTGGTCGAGCAGATCACCGATTCGATCCGCCACGTCATCGACGATCGCGGCGTCACCGTGACGATCGAGCGACCGATGCCGGTGGTGGTCAGCGACCGCATCGCGCTGGAACAGATCCTGTCCAACCTGATCGAGAATGCGACCAAATACCGCCACCCGTCGCGCCCCGCCGAGGTGCATGTCTCCGCGCAGGAGACGCCGGGCCGGGTGATCGTGGCGGTGCGCGACAATGGCCGGGGCATCGACCCGCGCGACCATCAGCGCATCTTCGACCTCTTCCGCCGTTCGGGCCAGCAGGACCAGCCCGGCGAAGGCATCGGGCTGGCCCATGTCCGCGCGCTCGCCTATCGCCTGGGCGGTACGATTTCCGTCGAATCCCAACTGGGTGAAGGCGCGACCTTCTTCGTGTCGATACCCTCCACCCTGTCCATCGCCCCTCCCCCCCAGGAAAGTGCCTGAATGAACGACCATCGCTCCGTGGGCATCGTCATGATCGAGGATGACGAGGGCCATGCCCGCCTGATCGAGAAGAATATCCGGCGCGCCGGTATCCTGAACGACATCCGGCACTTCACCGACGGCACCACCGCACTGGAATATCTGTTCCACGCGCCCGATGGCCCGGCCAAGAGCGGCCCGGCGATGGTCCTGCTCGACCTGAACCTGCCCGACATGAGCGGCACCGACATCCTGGCGCGGATCAAGGACGAGAACAGCCCGCTGCGCCGCGCGCCCGTCGTCGTGCTGACCACCACCGACGATAAGGTCGAGATCCAGCGCTGCTACGATCTGGGCTGCAACGTCTATATCACCAAGCCGGTGAACTATGAGAATTTTGCCCAGGCGATCCGCCAGCTGGGCCTGTTCCTGTCGGTGATCCAGGTGCCCGAGGTGGAGGGCTGACCGCCCCGTCATGACGACCGGCGCGGCCCCCCGCATCCTCTATATCGACGATGACGACGCGCTGCGGCGGCTGGTGTCGCGCGCGCTGGGGCGGCATGGCTATGACGTGGCGTCCGCCGCTTCGGGGGCGGAGGGTGTCGCCATGGCCGCAGGGGGCGGCTTCGATCTGGTCGCGGTCGATCATTATATGCCCGGCATGGACGGTCTGGAGACGCTGGCCGCGATCACCGCGCTGTCCGACCCTCCGCCCGTCGTCTATGTCACCGGATCGGATGAGGGGCGCATCGCCGTCGCCGCGCTGAAGGCCGGCGCGGCGGATTATGTGGTGAAGACGGTCGGCGAGGATTTCTTCGACCTGCTCTCCGCCAGCTTTGCCCAGGTGCTCGATCGCGCCCGGCTGGAGCGCGCCAAGGCCGCCGCCGAAGCCGAGCTGCGCGTCACCAATGCCCGGCTGGAGGCGATGCTCAGCGAGGTGAACCACCGCGTCGCCAACTCGCTGCAACTCGTCTCGGCGATGATCGGGTTGCAGAAGGGCGTGCTGGCCGACGAGCGCGCCCGCGAGATGCTGGAGGACACCCAGCGCCGCATCCGCGCGATCGCGCAGGTGCACCGGCGGCTCTATACCGCCAATGACGTGGAACAGGTCGACCTGCGCGACTATCTGGGCGCGCTGATCGAGGAACTGGGCGAAAGCTGGTCGAGCGATGCCCTGCCCCGCACGCTGACCCTGACAGCCGAACCGATCCGGGTGAAGACCGACCGCGCGGTGTCGATCGGGGTGATCATCACCGAACTCGTCACCAATGCCTGCAAATATGCCTATCCCGATGGCGGCGGCGAAGTGCGGATTTTCGTGCGCGAAGCCGATGGGCATTGTGTGCTGACCGTCGAGGACGACGGATGCGGCATGGCGGCGGACCAGAAGCCGCAAGGCACGGGACTGGGCGCGAAGCTGATCCGGGTGATGTCGCAGAGCCTGCAGACGGCGGTGGAATATGACCCGGCGCATCGCGGGGTCCGGGCGGTGTTGCGGGTGCCCGCTTAGGCTTTGCGGCTGTTGGCGGTCCGTGGCCTTCGACTTCGCTCAGGCTGAACGGCTGTTATAAAAGACCTGCTCCCTCGCTCCGTTCAGCCTGAGCGAAGTCGAAGGCCAAGCCCTGCCGTGTCTGCGCATCACGCCCCTCCCGTTTACGGGAGGGGATGGGGGAGGGAACGCCGCAAGCAACCGTCTCTACGAGGCACCCGGCCTCCCCAAACCCCTCCCGCCTGCGGGAGGGGCTTAAGTCTTCGACCTCAGGGCTTGCGGAACTTGTACACGAACTGGTCCGTCCGCCCGCGAATGGCGGGATCGAACACATTCTTCGAATGATCGTCCGCCGGATTGCGCAGCACCTTGCTCTCGCCGACGAAGCGGAAGCCGACCGACTGGACCTGCCGCTTCACCGCTTCGGGATCGATCCGGTGCGTCGTGTTGGTGTTGGCCAGTCCTCGGCCCACCGTGTCGGCGTGGTCGATGATGACATAGGTGCCGCCCGACTTCAGCAGCTTGAACACCGCCTGGTCGAAGGCGCGCAGCGCCGGTTCGGCGGCATCCTTGTTGGCGACGTCATGGTAATTCTGGACGGTCCAGAACAGGTCGACCGGCTTGTCGGAGGCGGGCAGATTGACCGCCTGTACCTGCGCGGTCGCATTGGGCAGGTTCCAGCCCTGAATCATGCCCAGCGACTTCTCGGCATATTTCTGTCCGGCGGCGGGCCAATAGGCATAGACATGGCCCTTGGGCCCGACGATGCCCGAGAAGATGCGCGTCCAATAACCCTTGCCCGGCAGGTAATCGATGACCGTGTCGCCAGGCTTCACGCCGGAAAAGGCGAGGACGGCGGCGGCTTGGCGCCGTTCGTCGTCCCCCGCCTGGTCGGCACGCGCGGGGTCGGCCAGCGCAGCGGCGATAGAGGCCGGAACCTTGGCCGGAGTTGCAGGCTTTTGCTGCGCCACCGCGACGGAGCCCGCCGCCAGCATCAGTCCCAGTGCGATCGCCTTCATGCCTGCTCTCCTAAGTACCGATACTCAGTCCCCCCCACCTCCGCTCGGACCGAGCGAAGTCGAGGTCTAAGGGAATCCCTTGGCCTTCGACTTCGCTCAGGCTGAACGGAGCGAGGAGTGTTACACGTCCAGATTCGCCACGTTCAGCGCATTGTCCTGGATGAACTCGCGGCGCGGTTCGACCACTTCGCCCATCAACCGGCTGAACACCTCGTCCGCCGCCGCGACATCGTCCGACGTCACGCGCAGCATCGAGCGGACGGCCGGGTCGAGCGTGGTTTCCCACAGCTGCTCGGCATTCATCTCGCCCAGACCCTTGTAGCGCTGGATCGCCAGCCCCTTGCGGCCCGAGGTCAGGATCGCCTCCAGCAGCTGGCTTGGCCGCGCGACGCGGGTCTCGCCGCGCGCCAGCGTCGTGGCGTTGCCGTCCTCATCGGTCGGCACGACGTCCGCCGACGGCTCGGTCGCGGCGTTGCGCAGCGGCACCAGCTTGGCGGCATGGGCGAAGCTCTCCGCCTGTTCGGCGGCCAGCGTGTGCAGCTTGCGCGCCTCGGCCGAGGCGATGAAGCTGGCCTCGACGATATGGTGATCGGTCACGCCGCGCCACAGACGCTCGAAATGGACGCCGCCATCTTCCGTGAGCCGCGCCGACCAGCGTGCCTCGTGATCGCCCGATTCCAGCCGCCGCGTGGTCTCGACCACCGTCGCCATGCGCTGCTCGCGGGTCAGCACGGGATCGAGCGCCCCGGCCAGCGCCAGCACCTCGATGATCGACGCGTCATAGCGGCGCGGTACGTACCGCATCAGCGTCCGCATCCGCCGCGCATGATCGACCAGCGCCTTCAGATCGTTGCCCGAGCGCGCACCGCCCGCACCTTCCAGCACCATGGTCGAGACGCCCGCCTCGACCAGATATTCGTCAAGGGCGGTGTCGTCCTTGAGGTACACCTCCGACCGCCCCTTGGTCGCCTTATAGAGCGGCGGCTGGGCGATATAGAGATGCCCGCGCTCGATCAGTTCGGGCATCTGGCGATAGAAGAAGGTCAACAGCAGCGTGCGGATATGCGCGCCGTCGACGTCTGCGTCGGTCATGATGACGATCTTGTGGTAACGCAGCTTGTCCGCGTTGAAATCGTCGCGGCCGATGCCGGTGCCCATCGCCTGGATCAGCGTGCCGATTTCCTTGGACGAGATCATGCGGTCGAACCGCGCGCGCTCGGTGTTCAGGATCTTGCCGCGCAGGGGCAGGATCGCCTGGAAATGGCGGTTGCGCCCCTGCTTGGCCGAACCACCGGCCGAGTCACCCTCGACCAGGAAGAGTTCGGACTTGGCGGGATCGCGCTCCTGGCAATCGGCCAGCTTGCCGGGCAGCGAGGCGATGTCCATCACCCCCTTGCGCCGGGTCAGTTCACGTGCGCGCTTGGCCGCCTCACGCGCCGCCGCCGCGTCGATGACCTTGGCGATGATCGCACGCGCGTTCTGCGGATTTTCCTCCAGCCAGTCGGCCAGCTTGTCGGCGATCAGCGATTCCAGCGGCTGGCGCACTTCGGAGGAGACCAGCTTGTCCTTGGTCTGGCTCGAAAACTTCGGATCGGGCAGCTTGACCGAGACGATCGCGGTCAGCCCTTCGCGCATGTCGTCGCCGGTCAGCGTGACCTTCTCCTTCTTCAGGAGGCCCGACTTGTCGGCATAATTGTTGAGCGTGCGGGTCAGCGCGGCGCGGAAGGCGGCGATATGGGTGCCGCCGTCGCGCTGCGGGATGTTGTTGGTGAACGCCAGGACGTTCTCATAATAGCTGTCATTCCATTCCAGCGCGACATCCATGCCGATCGCATCGCGCTGGCCATGGATGGCGATGGGTTCGGGGAAGAGCGGCGACTTGGAACGGTCGAGCCACTTCACGAAGGCGGCGATCCCGCCCTCATAATAGAGCTCCACCGTCTTGGGCTCTTCATGCCGCGCATCGGTCAGGAACAGGCGCACGCCCGAGTTCAGGAACGCCAGCTCGCGATAGCGATGCTCCAGCTTGACGAAGTCGAACTCGGTGATCTTGAAGGTGGCAGGGCTCGGCAGGAAGGTCACGCGGGTGCCCTTCTGCCCCGGCTCCGCCTTGCCGACGACCTTCAGCGGCGCGACCGCATCACCGTGGGCGAAGCGCATGTAATGCTCCTCACCGTCGCGCCAGATGGTCAGGTCCAGAAACTCGGACAGCGCGTTGACCACCGACACGCCGACGCCGTGCAGACCGCCGGAGACCTTGTAGGCGTTGTCGTCCGAGGTGTTCTCAAACTTACCGCCCGCGTGCAGCTGGGTCATGATAACCTCGGCCGCCGACACGCCCTCTTCGGGGTGGATGCCGGTTGGGATGCCGCGGCCATTGTCGGTCACGCTGACCGAGCCGTCGGCGTTCAGCTGGATGTCGATGCGGTCGCAATGCCCCGCCAGCGCTTCGTCGATCGCGTTGTCCGACACCTCGAACACCATGTGGTGGAGGCCCGAGCCGTCGTCGGTATCGCCGATATACATGCCCGGCCGCTTGCGCACCGCGTCGAGGCCCTTCAGCACCTTGATCGAGGAGGCGCCATATTCGTTCGTCTGGGGGGTATCTGCCATAGCGAGTATATAGGAATTACCGCCTCTCAGGGAAAGCAAAATGGGAGGGGCGGCAGCCCTTTCGCACGCCCCTGCGCCGGGCGGAAGAACCGGGCGACGGCACGTCGTTCGTGACGCCAATTTCATGCCCCGATCGGGAGCCGGACGCCCCCTTTGCGCGTATCCCGTTCCTGCTTCCTGGCATCGGAGACGGCTATGACCGGCAAGGCCTTTATCCTCCCCATCATGCTGGCGACGCTCGCCGCCGTTCCGCTCCCGGCGCAGTCGTTGCGGCAGGACTATCCCAGTTGCGACCTGACACAGCAGCGCACGCTCAAGGCGCCGACCGGCGGCACGATCCGCGATCCGCGCCAGTCCCATATCGCGATGCGCGCCAATATCCTCCAGGCGGATATCAGCACCGCGCGCAAGGCGCGTCGCCTGTCGCAGGCCGAGGCGCAGACGCTCTGGAACACGGTTGCGGGCATCCATCGCGATGCGAACCGCTTCGTGGCGAAACAGGGATTTCTGAGCGCGGGCGAGACGGCAAGCTATGACCGGGCGCTGGATGGGGTGGCGATGCGGGTCTGTCGGGGGTGATGGGCTCTGCGAGGCCCCGCTGCCCTCCCCCATCCCCTCCCGCAAGCGGGAGGGGCGCGTTACTGGGCTACGTTCGGCTCCGCTCGAAATGAATGGCCGTCGCCAAACCCAGGCACGCCCCTCCCGCTTGCGGGAGGGGATGGGGGAGGGAAAACCGCCTCACCGAGACCAACGCCTGCCTCAAAACTCCACCCGCGTTGCCTCCCCCGGCACATCGGTGAACAGTCCGGGCTCGGTCCCGGTCATCCACACCTGCCCCCGCCCCGCCAGCCGCTCGAACAGTGCGGCGCGCCGCGACGGATCGAGATGCGCCGCCACCTCGTCCAGCAGCAACACCGGGGGCAGCCCGCGTTGCTCGGTGACCAGATCGGCATGGGCCAGCACGATGCCGAGCAGCAGCGCCTTCTGCTCGCCCGTGGAGCACAGCGCCGCCGCCTGCCCCTTGGCCACATGCGTCACGGAAAGGTCGGCCCGGTGCGGCCCGACCAGCGTCCGCCCCGCCGCCGCATCGCGCCTGCGCCCCATGGCCAGCGCATGGGCAAATGCCGCCGGGTCGACCGCCTCCCCCTCCAGCGCCAGCGCGGCCCGGGCGAACACGCTGTCGGGCGCCTCCTCCAGTCGTTGGTCGAGCGCCGCCACCGCCGCTACCCGCGCGGCATCCAACGCCGCGCCATGCTCGACCATCCGCGCCTCCAGCGCGCTCAGCCAGTCGGGATCGACCGGGCCGTCGCTCGCCAACAGCCGGTTGCGCTCGCGCATGGCGGCGTCATAGCGGGTCGCGTGCATCCCGTGCGCCGGAGCCAGCGCCAGCACCAGCCGATCGAGGAACCGCCGCCGCTCGGACGCGGGCTCGACGAACAGCCTGTCCATCGTCGGGGTCAGCCACAGGACGGACAGCCAGTCGGCCAGCGCATTGGCGCTGGTGGCCGCCCCCTGCACCCTGACGACCCGCCTTTCGGGTGCGGAGGCCAGCGCGCCGGTCGCGATCTCGACATCGCCGTCGAGTGTCGCTGCCACCCCGAACCCGCCCTTGCCCCCCTGCCGCGCCATCGCCGACAGCGCCGCGCGGCGCAGCCCCCGACCGGGCGCGAGCAGCGACACCGCCTCCAGCACGTTGGTTTTCCCCGCGCCATTCTCGCCGGTCAGCACGACGAAACCCGCCGCCGGGGACAGCGCGAGGTCGGCGTGATTGCGGAAATCGGTGAGGACAAGGCGGGTGAGCATGGTCGCAAGACGGCTATGGCAGAAATCCGTGCCTCGCACGAAAAAAGAAAGGGCCGCCGAAGCAGCCCTTTCCCACCTACGACTTCAAAGGCTTGTTATCGCCAAGATGAAGCCGGCTGCCCCCGAAAGGACAGTCTCCAAGCCCGATGCCGAGACAGAGCGGGAACATGATGCATATATTAGATCAGAGCCATTTTGTCAAGGAATCGAGCCCGAGGCCACAGAGGATGGCGGCTCGAACATCCCGCAACTGGGCCGGTTCGACACGTCCCGTCGCCCATTGCCGACCCTGATCACCACGCCGTCTCGGCAGCTTGAAGCGGTCGAGCCGATCCAGCGAAACCGACGACACCAGATCGCATTTCGCCCACATCACCGGACTGTCGAACGGCAGCGGCAAGGGTTCAGCCAGGGCGATCCGGCAATGATAGGCCTTGGGCGGCTCCGGATCGGTGGTGCTGAGCGGAACGATCGTCACCAACCGCCCTCGACGACGAAGACGCGGCCCTACGACGAGCGCGGGGCGCGCCTTTCGCATTTCGGGTTCGATTACCACCTCGTCATACCGGCAGATCAGGATCTCGCCGGGTCGAGGATAGTAAAGCAATCCAACTCGACCGCTTACACCCGCATCGGCATCAGCACGTAGAGCGCGGGCGCCTTGTCATTCTCGCGGATCAGGGTCGGCGCGGCGGCGTCGGCCAGATGGACCTCGACCAGGTCGCTGTCGATCTGCGCCAGGATGTCGAGCAGGTAACGGCTGTTGAAGCCGATTTCGAAGCCCAGCGAGGTGTACTCGCCCGGCACCTCTTCCGACGCGGTGCCGTTTTCGGGGCTGGTCACCGACAGGGTGATCCGGTCGCGGTCGAGCGCCATCTTCACGGCGCGGGTCTTCTCCGTCGCGATGGTCGAGACGCGGTCGACGCCCTGCATGAACGCCTTGGGGTCCAGCTTCAGGATCTTGTCGTTCGCGGTCGGGATCACGCGGCTGTAATCGGGGAAGGTGCCGTCGATCAGCTTGGAGGTCAGAATCGCCTGGCCCAGGTCGAAGCGGATCTTGGTGCCCGACAGCGACACGCCGACCGAGCCGTCCACCTCGTCGAGCAGCTTGCGCAGCTCGCCCACGCATTTGCGCGGCACGATCACGTCGGGCATCCCCTCGGCACCGTTCGGGCGCTCGATGGTGACGCGGGCCAGACGATGGCCGTCGGTGGCGGCGGCCTTCAGCACGGGCTGGCCGTTATCCTCGGCGACATGCAGGAAGATGCCGTTGAGGTAATAACGCGTCTCTTCGGTCGAGATTGCGAAGCGCGTCTTGTCGATGATCTGCTTGAGCAGCTCCACCGAAAGCTCGAACTGGGTCGGCAACTCGCCCTCGGCGATGACGGGGAAGTCGTCGCGCGGCAGCGTGCCGAGCGAGAAACGCGCGCGGCCCGCCACGATGGTCATGCGGCCCTCGGCGGCGGTCAACTGGACCTGCGCGCCCTCGGGCAGCTTGCGGGCGATGTCGAACAGCGTGTGCGCCGACACGGTGGTCGAACCCGGCTGGTCGACGGCGGCGGCGACGCTGTCGTTGATCTGCAGGTCCAGGTCGGTCGCCATCATGCGCAGCTGGCCCTCGGCGGTCGCCTCCAGCAGCACGTTGGAAAGGATCGGAATCGTGTTCCGCCGCTCCACCACCGACTGGACATGGCTCAACCCCTTGAGCAGCGTTGCGCGTTCGATCGTCGCCTTCATTTCCTGATCCCCCGCCGGAACGACCGCATGGTCCCCGAGTCCGAATGATAAATGGCCTTGGTTCCTACCCGCCAAGAAGGGGCCGAAGCAAGGCTCCGACCCCTCTTACACTGGGAGTAAAACCACCGTTAATGTGGAAAAGAATCCCGGCTTAGAAGCGCAGGCCCAGACCCGCCATCAGCTGGTGGCGGTTCGGATTGATGCCGACGCCGTCCAGTTCGTCATAATGCGAATAGCGATATTCGCCCTTCACGAAGGTGTTCGGGCTGATCGCATATTCGAGCCCTGCGCCCAGGCGATAGCCGCCGACTTCCTGGTCGTTGGACGTGGTGACGCCCGCCGTGGTGTAGCGCGCATCGAACTTGGCGTTGGTGTAACCGGCCTTCAGATAGCCCATCGCGACCGGCGAGATGACATAGCCGACACGTGCACCGGCATAGAGGTCGCGGCCCGCGCCCAGGCGGAACTGGTCGCCGGGCACGCGGATGCCGTTGCTGCGCGTGTCCGAGCTGCTGCCCGAGATTTCACCCTCGGCACCCAGCACCACCGGACCTGCCGGAATGTCGTAACCGATCGCGGCGCCATAGAGCACGCCGTCGCTCGAACTCTTGTCCTGACCCTGACGATCGTTGAGGCTGTCATAGCCGATCAAGCCCTCGACGCGGAAACCCGTGAAGGGCTGTGCGGTCTGGGCGGCGGCGGGGGCCGCGGCGGCGACGGCTGCCGAGGTCGCCAGGGCGGCGAACATGAGCTTACGCATACACTATACTCCATTACTGTACCGGCCGCCGTTACATTCGGCGGTCGCGGCACCAATGGCGCGAAAGCGCGGACGTTGCATGAACCTCAGCTAAACAGGAAAAAGCGTTGCATAGACGCAACAGCCGCGACAGGGATGGCGGGTCATGAAGCCCCCGCAAGCACCGCCCGCCCGGAAAGGCCGCGACTATATCGCCCGGCATGGCGAGACGGTGTTCAACCGGATCGGATGCATCCAGGGCGACCGGGTCGAGCTGCACACGCCGCTGACCCGCCGGGGATTCGCGCAAGCCGACGTGATCGGCCAAGTCCTGCAAGAACGACTCGGCACGGCCCCGGCGCTGACGCTCTGGTCTTCGCCCACGGGCCGCGCGCTTCAGACGCTGGCGGTGATCGCCGAGCATCTGGCGCTCGACTGGCATGAGGCGCGCCACGATGTCCGGCTGATCGAACTGGGCTTCGGCAGCTGGGGCGGACAGCGTTTCGCCGATCTGACCGCGATCCATGGCCCGATCGTCCATCCGCATGGCATGGCGGTCGGCGCACCCGACGGCGAACGCTATGCGGCGATGGCGGGGCGGCTATCGGCGTGGATGGCGGATACGGCCGAACATGACGGCGACCGGCTGATCCTGATGCACGGCCTGTCCAGCCGGGTGCTGCGCGGGTTGCTGCTGGGCCTGCCCGACGATGGCTTGTGCGGCGTGCCGGTGGCCGAGCGCCTGCCACAGGGGTCGATCGTGATGGTCGAGGGCGGGCAGGAGACGATAATTCACCGGGCCGGCGCATGAAGCGGCTGGCGGTGTCCCTGGCGCTGGTCGCCGCGCCCGTCCTCGCGCGCGATACGATCGGCATCTACAAGGGCTGGGGTGCGTTTCGCGATCCCGACCGCTGCTACGCCATCGCCAAGCCGGTGCTGGCGAACGGGCGGGTCGGCGGTTTCGCCAGCGTCGGCACCTGGCCCGCCAAGCGCCTGCGCGAATCCTTCCACGCGCATCTGAGCCTCCCGCGCGACCGCACCGCCGCCGTCACGCTGGCGATCGGCGAGCGCCGCTTTCCGCTGGTCGGCACGACCCAGGACGTCTGGGCACCCGACGCGGCCACCGACCATGCGCTGGTCATGGCGATACGCTCGGGCCGCAGCATGAGCGTCTCCGCCGTCGATCCGCGTCACCGCCCCTTCGCCGACACCTATGCGCTGGGAGGCGCGGCGGCGGCGATCGATGCGGCGACGCTGGCGTGTGTGGGGTGAACCCAATCCTCCCCGGCACGGGGAGGGGAACCAGCGAAGCTGGTGGAGGGGGATCGCCGCACACGACATCCTGTGTGGAAGCCCCCCTTCGTCAGGCCTGCGTCCTGCCACCTCCCCGTATCGGGGAGGATAGAAATGTCCGCGATTTTGCGCTATGGGGACGCCATGCAGACAGTTTCGGCCGCCCTCATGCCCATTCCGGGGCACATCGATCCCGTGCCCGTGCCGCGCGGCGTGCAACCGCGTCCCGATGGGCGCGTCGACCTGATCGGCCTGACCAAGGACCAGCTGCGCGAGGCGTTGTTGTCCGGCGGCATGGAATTGAAGCAGGCCAAGCTGCGCTCGAAGCAGATATGGCATTGGCTCTACAATCGCGGCGCGACCCGCTTTGCCGACATGACCGACATCGCCAAGGCGCAGCATCCCTGGCTGGAGGAACGCTTCGTCATCGGCCGCCCCGAGGTGGTCGAGGCGCAGGTGTCGAGCGACGGCACGCGCAAGTGGCTGCTTCGCTCCGCCGACGGGCAGGATTACGAGATGGTGTTCATCCCCGACGCCGATCGGGGCACTTTGTGCGTGTCGAGCCAGGTCGGGTGCACACTGAACTGTCGTTTCTGCCACACCGGCACGATGCGCCTCGTCCGCAACCTGACGGCGGGCGAGATCGTCGGGCAGGTCATGCTGGCGCGCGACTCGCTCGGCGAATGGCCCAGCCAGCCCGAGGGGCGGATGCTGACCAACATCGTCATGATGGGCATGGGCGAGCCGCTCTATAATTTCGATGCGGTACGCGATGCGCTGAAGCTGGTGATGGACGGCGACGGGCTGGCGCTGTCCAAGCGTCGCATCACCCTGTCGACCAGCGGCGTCGTGCCGATGATGGCGCGCGCGGGGGCCGAGATCGGCGTGAACCTGGCCGTATCGCTCCACGCCGTGACTAAGGACGTACGCGACGAGCTGGTGCCGCTGAACAAGAAATACGGCATCGAGGAACTGCTGCAGGCCTGCGCCGACTATCCCGGGGCCAACAATGCCCGGCGCATCACGTTCGAATATGTGATGCTGAAGGACAAGAACGACTCGGACGCCGATGCGCACGAGCTGGTCCGGCTGCTGCGCCATTACGACCTGCCCGCCAAGGTGAACCTGATCCCGTTCAACCCCTGGCCGGGTGCCGATTACGAATGCTCGACGCCGGAACGCATCCGCCGCTTCTCCGACATCGTGTTCGAGGGCGGCATCTCCGCGCCGGTCCGCACCCCGCGCGGGCGCGACATCGATGCGGCCTGCGGCCAGCTGAAGACGGCTGCCGAGAAGAAGAGCCGCGCGCAGCTCGACCGCGAGGCGGAAGAGAAGTTCGCGGCTCTGGGGTGACTCGATCCTCCCCGGCACGGGGAGGTGGCAGGCCGAAGGCCTGACGGAGGGGGGCTTGCCGCGCAGGTCGTACCTTGCGGAACGCCCCTCCACCACCGCTTCGCGGCGGTCCCCCTCCCCGTGCCGGGGAGGATTTTAGTCCCTGAGCGCGCGTTCGCCCTCGAACATATAATCCCGCGTGACCGGCACCGAGAGCCGCCCGCGCGTCAGCTGCACCTGGTAATTGCACAGCCCGCCATTGCGGAACGCCGCACCCGCGCCCGCCAGATAGAACAGCCACATGCGGTAGAAACGCTCGTCGTAAAGGTCGACGATGCGGTCCTTTGCCTCCACCGTCCGGTCGTACCAGATGTCGAGCGTCCAGCCATAATGGCAGCGCAGCACCTCGACATCGGTCAGGAACATGCGAAGCCCTTCCTGCGCGCGGACGATCTCCGACAGCGCCGGGTTGTAGCCGCCGGGGAAGATGTACTTGGTCGTCCAGTCGTCGGTGACGCCCGGCCCGTTCAGCCGTCCGATCGTGTGGAGCAGCATCACGCCGTCCTCGGTCAGCAGGTCGCGGCACTTGCGGAAGAAGGTGCGATATTGCGGCGGGCCGACATGCTCGAACATGCCGACCGAGACGATGCGGTCGAACTGCCCCTCCACGCGGCGATAGTCGATCAGCTCGAACTTCACCTTGTCGGCGACGCCCAGCGCCTCGGCACGCGCGCGGGCGACTTTCAGCTGTTCCTCGGACAGGGTAACGCCCAGCACTTCGGCGCCGCATTTCTGGTGCAGGTACAGCGCCATGCCGCCCCAGCCGCAACCGATATCGAGGACCTTCATCCCCGGCTCGATCGCGAGTTTCGCCGCGATATGCGCCTTCTTGTCGCGCTGCGCCCGCTCCAGGTCGTTCTGCGGATCGGTGAAGTAGGCGCAGCTATATTGTTTGTCGGTGTCGAGGAAGAGTTCGTAGAGCGTGCCCGACAGGTCGTAATGATGCGCGACGTTCTTCTTCGACCGGCGCTCCATGTTGATCCGGTCGATGCGATGCTTGATCGCGCCCGCCGCCCGGACCAGCCGCGAGGGGTTCAGGTTAGCCCGACCCGCCTCCCATTTGTCATTGGCGGTCAGCAGCTCGACAAGATCACGGACATCGCCCTTCTCGACGACCAGGCGGCCGTCCATGAAACACTCGCCCGCCGCCAGCGCGGGGTTGCGCACGATCTGCCCGGCGACACGGGAGTCCGTAAAGCGGATCGCGACGTCGGGATAACCGGGCTCGGGCGAGCCGAACTCGCGGACCTTTCCATCATGATGGGTGAGAGACAGGCGGCCCTTGCGGACCGCGCGCGACAGAAAGAGATCGATCAGCGCCATATGGCACCGCCTAGTGCCTTAAATACCGGCATACCAGTCATAATCGACGTGATCTTCCCAGTATCCGCCCTTGCCCAAACCTATGTTAGCCAGACTGTCCACCGCATCGATCCGCATCAGATATTTGGCGTGCTTATAGCCCAGCTGCCGCTCGACGCGCAGCCGCAGGGGGGCACCGTGGCCGATGTCGAGCATCCGCCCGTTCATGCCCCAGGCCAAGATCGTCTGGGGATGGAAGGCGTCGATCAGGTCAATCGATTCATAATAGGGCTGCCCGCCATACAGGTCGGCACAGGTGAAGACGACATAGCGCGCTCGGGTGCTGATATCGGCGGCCTTCAGGATGTTGCCGAGCATCGGCCCCATCCACTCGCCGATCGCGCTCCACCCTTCGACACAGTCGTGACGGGTGATCTGACGCCGTGCGGGGAACTCCCCGATCTGGCGCAGCGACAGCGAGAGGGGTTTGGCCACCAGCCCACCGACCTTAAGCCGCCAGTCCTCGAACCGGTTGGCCGCCAGCGCGGCATATTCGGGCGTGCCCGGGTTGCGCGTGCCGTTGGTGCGGAAGATCGGCGACATCTGGTCGCGGCGATATTCCGGCGCCAGCGCCCCCCGGTCCATCAGCGCACGTTGCAGCCCCTTCTGCATATCCTCGCCCGCGAACAGGATTTTCCGGGCCGTCGGCTGCTGGATCACCTTGTCGCAGCCCGCAAGCAGCAGCCCGGCCCCGCCGGTCAGGATGGTGCGACGGGCAATCATTCGGGAACCCTCCAACGGCCGGTAATCATCGAGCGGAGTTCGTTGAGCGGCCCGGCCAGGATGACCAGCACCAGATGGACGATCAGGAACAGCGCCAGCAGCGTTGCCGTGATAAAATGGATCGAGCGCGCCGATTGCCGCCCGCCCAGCACGTCCAACACCCAGGGCCAGGCCGCGTTCATGCCCGGCGACAGCGCGATGCCGGTCAGGATGGCGAGCGGCAAGGCGATGAACAGCACGCCCGCATAGCTCAGCTTCTGGAACAGGTTATAGGCGCGCGGATCGCGCTCGTCGTGAAAGCGGAACGCCAGATGCCGCCGAAAATCGGCCCAGATGGCGGCGGGCCGCAATTCGCGCCCCCGGATACGCAGGTCGCGCTGGAAATGCCGCGTGACCAGGCCGCCGATCATATAGGCAAGCAGCCCGAACCCCAGCACCAGCGCGAAGAACAGATGCCAGCGCCGCGAGATCGCCAGATTATAGCGGGCCGGAATGGTCAGCCACGCCGGGAAGTATGGCAGGCTCGCCCAGGCGGAATCGAAATTCGCACCGTACCGTCCCCAATAGAGCCGGGGATGCGCGTTGGAGATGCCCAGCCCCGATCCCAGCAGGATCAGCACCGCGATCGCATTGACCCAGTGCCAGATGCGCGTCACCCAATTGTGGCGACGAATGACGGTTCCGGCGATGACGGTTCCGGCTCTTTCCGGCTCGGTCGGCGTTCCGGTTTCCATCCACACTCCCTTTCGGTGACCATCCATGATCGACAACTGGCATTTCTACGAACCCGTCAACGGTCATGGGCTGGCGCATGATCCCTTGAACGCGATCGTCGCGCCACGCCCGATCGGCTGGATCGGCAGCCGGTCGAGCGCAGGCGTCAACAATCTAGCACCCTACAGCTTTTTCAACGTCTTCAACTACCGTCCGCCGCTGATCGGCTTTTCGTCGCAGGGTTGGAAGGACTCGGTCGCCAACATCGCCGAGACCAAGGTCTTCACCTGGAACCTCGCCACCATGACGCTGGCGCAGGCGATGAACGCCAGTGCGGCGGCCGTGCCCGCCGAGGTGGACGAGTTCGCCCTGTCGGGGGTGACGGCGCGGGACGGACAGCTGGTCGACGCCCCGCGCGTGGCGGAGAGCCCGGTATCGTTCGAATGCCGTCTGACCCAGTTGATCCGGCTGGAGACCAAGGAGGGGCGCGAACTGGACCAGTGGCTGGTCATCGGCGAGGCGGTGGGCATCCATATCGCCGCCGACCTGATCGAGAACGGCATCTACCAGACCGCGCGCGCGCGCCCGATCCTGCGCGGCGGCGGGCCGGTCGACTATTTCGAGGTGACGGAAGCGGCCCGCTTCGAGATGCGGCGCCCCGATTCCTGATCCGACTGATGAAACGGGCCGCCGCATAGCATTTCTGTGATCGTATACGGCTTTGTAACCCTCTGACGCGATAGGCTGGCCGATGTTTTGAGAAGGCCCACCATGCTGACCGAGCTTCGGGATCATCACGCCGCGTTGACGCGCCTGCTGGATGCCCATCGCAACCTGTGCGACGCCACGCCGATCGATTACCAGGCCCTGCGCCACGTCCGATGGCAGGTCGCGCATGTCAGCCGGAAGCGCCTGGCCTTTCTGGCGGACACCATTTTTCCTTTTGCCGAAGCCCATGGCCACGTGAAGGCGGCCGCCGGGCTGCTGGCGCTGCGGGATGACGCGCCGATCTATGGCCAGATCCTGTCGGCCTTTATCGCTCGCTGGTCGATGGAGGCGGTCGCGGCCGACACCATCGGCTATGCGAGCGCGTCCCTTGCCTATCGTCGCGATGTCGACAAGCGGCTGTTTGCGGAGGAACGCCATCTGCGCCTGTTGCTGACCGAAGTCGAATGGCTGTCTGCGGGCGTATTCCCCTTATCGGCGGATCGGATGGCGGCGGCCGCGACCGCCTTCTGACGGCAACCCGAAACCCATCCATGTGTTGGTACGGCACCGGCGGAACGGTCATGGCCGATATCCGCCCGCAGCACAGGAGGGTTTTCATGAAATTGTTCGTCCCGCTGATCCTGATCGGCGCCTTGCCGCTGGCCGCGTGCGACCAGAAGACCGGCTCGACCACCGTGACCAGCAACGCCGCGACCGGCGAGGTGACGCAAACCCAGACCGGAGCCGGATCGGCCGTCGCCAGGCTGGAGCCCGGCAAATGGGAGGTGAAGACCCAGGTCAGCGATCTGAAGATGGCGAACATGCCCAAGGGCGTCGGCTCGACCCCGCCCGCCCAGACCAACAGCATCTGCCTGACCGCCGAACAGGCGGCGAAGGGCCCCGCCGAGTTGCTGATGCAGGCGCAATCGGACTGCACCGTCAAAAGCTCGACCTTCGAGGGCGGCAAGGTCGAGAGCGAACTGACCTGCAAGATGCCCGGCGACATGACCATGCACAGCAAGACGAAGGGCAGCTTCACCGCGACCAGCTTCACCACCGATCAGGATATGGAAATGACCGGCGCGCATCCGATGTCGCAAAAGGTCCATACCGAGGGCCGCCGCATCGGCGCCTGCGACGGCGCGAAGTGATCCTCCGCCGGGTCGGAGTGGCGACATCCCGGCCCGGCCCCACGCCGCGCGACATATTAAAGTTTGATTTGGATTAATGTGACAGAATGCCCCCGATCAGGAGGCATTTGATGACCCGATAACATGACAATCCCTATCGCCGTCGCGGGGGTATCAGCCGCTGAAGGCGTGACGACGACGCGGGAAGGTCGGGGGGCCGATCCCGCTATCATATCCTGGATCGCACACAGGTCGCCGGGGCGGGGCGGCGGAAAGCAAGCTGACGAATACGATCCCGACGATGTCGAAGGCCCACTCCATGTTGCACGAATGGCTCGAATGGCGCGACGCATTGGCGCGCTTCATGAACGAACACCGGATTGTGTGCCAAGCGCCCACCCCCGATCCTGTCGCCGTCAGCGGAGCCCGCTGGCGTATTTCCCAGGCCAGCCGCCAGCGTGCGAGCTGGCTGGCCGCCGTGGTCCATCCCCTGGCCGAACGGCTGGCGCACACACCCGGCGGCGCGGCTTGGCTGGCGTTGCAGGCGGACATGCCGGTCTATCGTCAGCGCATATCGCAATTCATCTCACACTGGCCGATCGAGGCGATCGTCGATGACTGGGACAGATATCGCCGTGTCATTCCCGAACTGCGTGCCGAGGTGGCGGCATGGCTGCGTAACGAGGAATTCGCGATCCGGGCGCTGGCGGCGGAGTTGGAAGCGGAGGCGCTGCCCCCGATGGCCATCCCCCGTCAGGCATAGCCGCGATAGAAGAACACCGCCGTCGTCACCGTGGTCAGCAACAGCGTCCAGCCACGGATGAGTCCGGCAGGCAGCCTGCGCCCGATCAGCGCGCCGCTCCACCCGCCGACGATACCGCCCGCCAGCATCGGCAGGCACTGCGCCCAGGCCACCATGCCCGTCGCCACGAAGACCATGGTCGCCGCCGCATTGGCGGTCGCCAGCATCAGCGTGCGCGGCGCGGCCAACTGCGCCGGATTGCGTCCCGAGAGCAGCCCCCAGGCGGCGGTCACCATCATGCCGATGCCGCCGCCGAAATAACCGCCATAGATGCCCAGCACCGCCTGCGCCCCCATCAGCGCGCGCGGCCCCGGCCGGGCGATCCGCGCCAGCCATTCCGAGGCATGCCGCCCGCCCGCGATGGCGATCGTCGCGGTCAGCAGCAGCCAGGGCACGATCAGGTCGAAGGCGCGCGGCGGCGTCAGGAACAACAGGATGCTGCCCAGCAGCGCGAAGACGAAGGTCAGCGCCGCCATCCGCCGCATCGACACGCCCATCACCGGCTCCAGCCCGTGGCGATAGGCCCAGACGCTCGCCATGGCGGCAGGCTGCAGCGCGACGTTGGAGGTGGCATTGGCGATGGTCGAGGGCAGGCCGAGCGCGATCAGCGTCGGCATGGTCGAGAAGCTACCACCCCCCGCCAGCGCATTCATCGCGCCCCCGATAATGCCTCCGGCGGCAGCAAGCGCGAGGAAGGTCCAGTCGATCATGCGGGGAATTGCCCCTCCACCATCCTCCCCAAGCTTTGCTTGGGGAGGGGGACCGCCCGGCGCAGCCGGGTGGTGGAGGGGCCAGCCCCCGCCCTCAACGCGGCGCCAGCCGCCGGATGTCGAGCACGTCCACCCCGGCCAGCATCACCGGGCCGAAACGCCCCTCGACCTCCGCGACGATGCCCTCGGCGGTCGAGCGCACCCGCGTCCAGGGGATTTCGCGTACCGCGACCCGGCGGCCCTGCCGCTTCAGCGCCGCGACCCGGCCATCGGTCGCCACCACCAGCGCGCCCTGGCCATCGGCACCGACCACGGCCCCCGCCACGGTGAAACCCGCCAGTGCCGCCTCGGCCGCCGCCGCGACATCCTCTGGCGAGCCGATCCGGCGGTCGCGACGACGCGTGCAGAGCCAGGCGATACCCGCCCCGCCCAGCGCCATGCCGACGCCCAGCCCGGCCAGCGCCCCGGTCGTCACCGTGCCGACGAGCGGCAGGATCATCCGGCGTTGCCTGCCAGCGCGTCCAGCGTCGGGCGCAGGCCGGACAGGTCGTAGCCCGCCCCCTCGGCCTGCATCACGATTAGCGTCGGGTTGCGCCCGGCTTTGGCCGCCGCCAGCGCCCACAAATTGCAGCTGCGCGTGCCCGACCGGCAATAGGCCAGCACCGGCCCCTTGGCCTCGATCAGCGCCTGGGTCATCTGGTCGACCATCTCGTGGCTGAACCCGCCGGGCGTCACGGGAATGGCGGTATAGGCCAGCCCCTGATCCTCGGCGGCGGCGCGAATCGAATCGCCGGTCGGCTGGCCCGGCTCCTCGCCATCGGGACGGTTGTTGACGATGGCGGCATAGCCCGCCGCCTTGATCGCGGCGATGTCCTCGGGCCGGATCTGGGGAGCGACGGCGACGCTTTCGTTGATGGAGCGGATCATGCGGTTCACCTATTCAATGGGCCGTTTCACCGCAACCGGTGGCGGACCGACTTTGCCGAAAAGACGCATCAGTTTCGCATCGGCTCCGCCGGGCGGCGGAACATACGGCCCCGCGCCACGTCTGGCTGTCGTCCCCCCTTGTTCAGGAGCCGCCCCATGCCGCCGATCGATCGCCGTCAGGGCCTGTGGAGCCTGGCCATTCTGGGCGTGGCCTCCGCCCTGCCCCTCGCCTGGGCGCGCCGGGCACAGGCGGCGCCCCTGAAGCGCGGCGTGCTGGCGGTCGTCGAAAAGGGCACGGGCGGCGTCGTCTTCTACCGCGTGCCGGGCGGCGAGCGGCTGGGCCAGGTTCCGCTGGGCCCGCAGCCGCACGAGATGGTCGCCGATGCGGACGGCCGCTTCGCCTATGTCGGCGGGTACGGCGTGAAGGGCTGGCAGTTCGGCGGCGAGGGCGGGCACCAGATCTGGGTGATCGATCTGGAGGCGCGCAAGCTCGCGCGCACCATCGACCTGTCGCCGCACCGCCGCTGGCACGGGATGCGGATGGACGCCAAGGGGCGTCTCTATGCCCTGTCCGAGACCGACAGCCTGCTCGCCCGCTTCGACACGCCCGCCACCGCCGACAGCCCAGACCGGATGATCCCGGTCGGCGGCGCGCGCAGCCATTATTTCGTGGTGAAGGCCGATGGCACCCGCGCCTATGTCGCCGACACGATGAGCGGCACCGTCATCATGGTCGATCCCGACGATGCCAGCTTCGCGCCCGTCAAGCAGCATATCGGCCAGGCACCCGAGGGGCTGGCGCTCAGCCCCGATGAGCGGACGCTCTATGTGATCGACCGCCCGGCGGGCGTGCTCCACGCCCTCGACGCGGTGACGCTGCGTCCGCGCGCGCGCACTACCCTGCGCGGCGAGGCGGTGCGGGTGATCGTGGCGAGCGACGGCCGGTTGATCGTGTCGAACACCGCCGACAAGAGCCTGACCCGCCATTCGCCCGCCACGCTGGCCGAGGAAGCGCGGCTGCCGCTGCCTGCCGCCGCGCCGGGTCTGAACCTGCCCGCCGGCGGGTCGATCCTGTACGCGGCACTCGAGAATAACCGGATCGCCATCATCGATCTGGCGGCGTGGAAGATCACCGGCGGCTTTGCGACCGGCGACGCGCCCGACACGGCCGTCCTTCTGTAATGGCACCGACCCTTTGCCTTGGCCCCGCTTTCCGGTAGCGGTAGCGCGATGGCTGCCAAAATCTCCTGCGATGTCGCGATCATTGGCGCAGGCCTGGCCGGTGGGCTGATCGCGCTCGCGCTGAAAGCCCGCCACCCTTCGCTCGACGTCCGATTGGTCGACGCGGGCGAGACGATCGGCGGCAACCACCTCTGGTCCTTTTTCGGCAGCGACGTGGCCAAGCGCGACCGCTGGATCGTCGAGCGCCTCGTCGCGCACGGCTGGCGCAGCTATGACGTCGCCTTTCCGGCGCATTCACGCACCCTGAACCAGACCTATTATTCGATCGAAAGCCACCGCCTCGACGCCGAGGTGCGCCGGGTCCTGCCGCCGCACGCGCTGGTGCTGGGGCGCAAGGTGCTGGCGGTGTCGGCCACCGCCGCCGTCTTCGCCGATGGCGACCGGGTGGAGGCGACGGGCGTGATCGACGCGCGGGGTGCTGGCGACCTGTCCGCGCTGTCCTGCGGCTGGCAGAAGTTCGTCGGGCAGGAGTTGAAGCTTACCCGGCCGCACGGCGTCGAGCGGCCGGTCGTGATGGACGCCACCGTCAAGCAGCTGGACGGCTATCGCTTCGTCTACACCCTGCCCTTCGCCGAGGACCGGATCTTCGTCGAGGACACCTATTATTCCACCTCCGCCGAGTTGAACCGTCGCGCCATCGTCCAGCGGATCGAGCGCTATGCCGACAGCCGCGACTGGGTGGGGGCAGAGGTGGTGCGCGAGGAGGCGGGCGTGCTGCCGGTCGCGATGGGCGGCGATTTCGATGGCTATTGGCGCAGCGGCGGGGCCAGGACGCCCAAGGCCGGAATGCGCGCCGGGCTGTTCCACCCGACGACCGGCTATTCGCTGCCCGATGCGATCCGCATGGCAGCGATGCTGGCCGATCGGCGTGACTTTGCCGGGGCCGACCTGCACGACGCGACCTATCGCATGGCACGCGATGCGTGGGATGCGCGCGGCTTTTACCGGATGCTCGACACGATGTTGTTCAAGGCTGCGGAGCCGGATGAGCGATACCGCGTTCTGGAGCGTTTCTATCGTCTTCCGCCCGACCTGATCGGGCGTTTCTATGCGGGGCAATCGACCATGGCCGACAAGGCAAGAGTTTTGACCGGACGGCCGCCGGTGCCGATCCTGCGCGCCATCGCGGCCCTGAGAGGCCAGTCCGGGGGTCGGGCATGAAGAGCGCGGTCGTCATCGGATCGGGTTTCGGCGGGCTGGCGCTGGCCATCCGCCTGCAATCGGCGGGCGTGCAGACGACGATCGTCGAGGCGCGCGACAAGCCCGGCGGTCGTGCCTATTATTGGGAGCGGGACGGCTTCACCTTCGACGCCGGACCCACGGTCATCACCGATCCGGCGTGTCTGGAGGAACTGTGGGCGCTGACCGGCCGGTCGATGTCCGAGGACGTCAAGCTCGACCCCGTAAGCCCCTTTTACCGGCTCAACTGGGTCGACGGCACCAATTTCGATTACAGCAACGACGATACCCAGCTGCGGTCCGAAATCGCCAAGCTGAACCCCGACGATATCGAGGGCTATGGCAAGTTCCTGGACTATGCCGAGGGGGTGTACCGCGAAGGCTATGAGAAGCTCGGCCATGTCGCGTTTCTCGACTTCGCCTCGATGATCAAGGCCGCGCCCGCACTGGCCAAATACAAGGCATGGAACTCGGTCTATGCCATGGTGTCGAAGTTCGTGAAGTCGGAGAAGCTGCGCGAGGCGCTCTCCTTCCACACGCTGCTCGTCGGCGGCAATCCGATGACCACCAGCGCCATCTATGCCTTGATTCACAAGCTGGAGCGCGATGGCGGCGTCTGGTTCGCGCGCGGCGGCACCAACCGGCTGGTGGCGGGCATGGTCGCGCAGTTCGAGCGGATCGGTGGCGTCATCCGGCTGGGCGATCCGGTGACGCGAATCGAGACGCTGGGCGACCGCGCGACCGGCGTGGTGACGAAGAGCGGCCTGACCATCCAGGCCGATGCCGTCGCGACCAATGCCGACATCATGCACAGCTATCGCGACCTGCTGTCCGACAACCGCTCGGCCCGGCGGACGGTCAACCGGCTGGAGCGCAAGCGCTACTCGCCGTCGTTGTTCGTCGTCCATTTCGGTATCAAGGGCGCGTGGCCGGGTATCCCGCACCACATGATCCTGTTCGGCCCGCGCTATAAGGGTCTGCTGACCGACATCTACGACACCGGCGTGCTGTCGGAGGATTTCTCGCTCTACCTCCACCACCCAACCGTCACCGATCCCAGCCTCGCGCCCGAGGGTCATTCGACCTTCTATGCGCTGGCCCCGGTGCCGCACATGGGCAAGTTCCCGATGGACTGGGACGAGGTCGGGCCGATCCTGGAAAAGCGCATCCTGGACGAGGTCGGCCGTCGCCTGATTCCCGATATCCACGAGCGGATCGTGACCAAGTTTCACTATGCGCCCGCCGACTTCGCCACCGACCTGAACGCGCATATGGGCTCGGCCTTCTCGCTGGAGCCGATCCTGACCCAGAGCGCCTATTTCCGGGTCCACAACCGCGACGATTCGATCCCGAACCTGTATTTCGTCGGCGCGGGCACCCATCCGGGCGCGGGCATTCCGGGCGTGGTCGGCAGCGCCAAGGCCACGGCGGCGCTGATGTTGGAGCGGCAGTAACGCACCCTACTCTCCGTTCCGCCTGAGCGAAGTCGAAGGCCACGCCACGCCCTCTCGGCACGGTCATCGGCCAGGCCTTCCCTTTGCCTTCGACTTCGCCCACGCTGGACGGCGTTGAAGGGGTTGGCCAGGGGGAAAGATCATGCCGTTCGTCACGCTGCTCGCCGCCATGATCGCTGCCGCCACGCCGATGACCGACCGGGACATGGCCGCCCCCGGCCCTCAAGGCCCCCTGAAGGGAAGCTGGACCGGGCCGGAGGGCGCGAAGGTTCCGGTGGTGCTGATGATCCCCGGGTCGGGACCAACCGACCGTGACGGCAACAGCCCGCGCGGGCTGAAGGCCGCCTCGTTACGCCTGCTGGCGGAAGGGCTGGCGGCGAAGGGGATCGCCAGCGTGCGGATCGACAAGCGCGGCATGTTCGCCAGCGCGGGCGCGGTGCCCGACGCCAACCAAGTGACGATCGACGATTACGCCGCCGACACCCGCGCCTGGATCGCCGCGATCCGCGCGAAGACCGGTGCGCCCTGCGTCTGGGTGCTGGGGCATAGCGAAGGCGGCATGGTCGCGCTGGACACCGCCGCCGCCAGACCCGCAGACCTGTGCGGCATCATCGCCATCTCCACCCCCGGACGGCCATTGGGCAAAGTGATGCGGGCACAATTCCACGCCAATCCGGCCAATGCGCCCCTCCTGGCCGATGCCGACCGCGCGATCGATGCCCTGGAGGCCGGGCGAACCATCCCCGCGGCCAGCCTGACGCCGCCGCTGCCGATGATCTTTGCCGACGCGGTCCAGCCCTTCCTGATCAACGCCTTCACCAAGGACCCGGCCAAGCTGGCAGCGGCGGCGACGAAGCCGCTGCTGATCGTGCAGGGCGAGGCCGATCTGCAAGTCACGGTCGAGGACGCCCGGACGCTGAAAGCCGCGCAATCCAAGGCGACATTGGTCCTGCTGCCCGGCGTCAATCATGTGCTGAAGACGGTGGAGGGCGACAGCCAGGGGGCGAATATCGCGACCTATGCCGATCCCAACCTGCCGATCGCGCCCGGCGTGGTGACGGCGGTGGCGGACTTCATCATGGATCACCCTGCGCAATAAAGTCCGGTCCGGCCACAAAGCCGACATGATTACCCTTGATCGTTACCCGGTCGTCACGACACCGGGAGATATCATGATGCGCCGTTTTGCCTGGCTCTTGCTGGCCACCCTGACGGCCGCCGCGCCGCCGCCGACCGAGCGCGTGATCGCGCCGGACGGCCTGGTGCCGGTCACGATCAACGGCGTCACCCGCACCGTGCGGATCGATCCGGGGGCGACAGCGATGCCCATCATCACCACCGAATTTGCCAAAGCCTCCAGCATGAAGCCGGGCATGTTCGGCTTCATGATGGGCTTCGGGCCCAACGTCAGGATCTCCGGCGGCACAGCCTTGGCGCGGGTCGCGTTTGGCGGCGGAAATCCCGCCAAACGTCGCATCGGCTTCACCGAAAAGCCATTTGCATCTGGTATAGCAGGCGTATTCGGACCGGGGAGCCTGCCCGATCCGATCGTTCACTTCCGCCTGCGCGATTCCGTCGCAGGTGAGCGAACCACTGTATTTCCAATGGTTGATCAGGGCGATCTGTTCGGCGGCTGGGCCGAGCGTTTCGCGATCATCATGGTCGAGGGGCAACCGATGCGGGTTCGCTTCGACCCCCATCATCCACGTACGTTGGCCAATGCGGGGGCGGCAGTGCGACTTGCTCGAGCCTATGGCGGCACACTGTCGGGATCAACTAGCCCGGCCGAGATCGCTTTTGGTGTCGAGCGACCGATTCGCGCGATGACCTTGGCAACACCCCTTACGGTCGGCCCGCTGAGTATTGCGACGCTGGGGGTACGCACGGTCGATCATGGCAATACTGACACGATCGCAGACGCCGATCAGCATGCCGATCCCAATGAGGTTGTGGTGACCGGCAAAGGTAAGCACGACATCAAGCGCGACCGCCTGTCGATTGGTGCGGACCAGCTAAACCGCTGTTCGTCGATCGTGTTCGACAAGCCCGCCCGGCAGATACGGCTGAGTTGCCGATAACATCCTCCCCGGCATGGGGAGGTGGCAGCGCGCAGCGCTGACGGAGGGGGCGTGCCGTCAAGGACGTCCCATGAGGCGATCCCCTTCCACCATCCTTCGGATGGTCCCCCTCCCCGTGCCGGGGAGGATCACGCCAGCATCGCGTCTTCCTCGGCCTGCTCGACCTCGGCAGCCTGGCGCGCCCACATCTCGGCATAGAGCCCGCCCTTCGCCAGCAATTCGCCGTGCATGCCGCGCTCGGCCACGCGGCCGCCGTCGAGGACGACGATCTGGTCGGCATGGACGACGGTCGACAGACGGTGCGCGATGACCAGGGTGGTCCGCCCGCGCTCGATCGCCTGGAGCGTGGCGAGGATGTCCGCCTCGGTCCGGCTGTCGAGCGCACTGGTCGCTTCGTCCAGGATCAGGATCGGCGGGTTCTTCAGCAGCGTGCGCGCGATCGCCACGCGCTGCTTTTCGCCGCCCGACAGCTTCAGCCCGCGCTCGCCGACGCGGGTCGCATAGCCCTGGGGCTGGCGCTCGATGAAGTCGGCGATGGCCGCGCCCTTCGCGGCGCGTTCGACATCGGTCTGGTCGGCGCCCTCGCGGCCATAGGCGATGTTGTAGCCGATGGTCTCGTTGAACAGCACCGTATCCTGCGGCACGATGCCGATCGCGGCGCGCACGCTGTCCTGCGCCACTGCCGACACTGGCTGGCCGTCGATGGTGATCGCGCCGGAATTCACGTCGTAGAAGCGATAGAGAAGGCGCGCGAGCGTCGACTTGCCCGCGCCCGACGGCCCGACTACCGCGCAGGTCGTGCCCGCGGGTATGTCGAGCGTCAGCCCCTTCAGGATGGTCCGCTCGGGATCATAGCCGAAGACGACATCGTCGAAGCGGACATGCCCGCCGGTCACCTTCAACAGCGGCGCGCCGGGCGTGTCGACGACTTCGGCGGGCGTGTCGATCAGGTCGAACATCGCGCCCATGTCGATCACGCCCTGACGGATCGTGCGATAGACCATGCCGAGCAGGTCGAGCGGCCGGAACAGCTGCGACAACAGGGTCGACACGAGCACCACGTCACCCGCCGACGCCCCGCCCCGGCTCCATTCGCGCACGACCCAGGCCATGGCGAAGCCCAGCATCAGGCTGGTGATCGCCGCCTGCCCGACGTTCAGCCAGGCCAGCGAGTTTTCCGACTTGGTGGCCGCGCGCGCATAGGCGGCGACGCCGTTCTCATACCGCCGCGCCTCACGCTCCTCGGCGTTGAAATATTTGACCGTCTCGAAATTCAGCAGCGAGTCGACCGCATGCGCGACCGCGCCGGTGTCGAGGTCGTTCATCTGCGTGCGCAAGGCATTGCGCCAGTCGGTCACCTTGCGGGTGAAGACGATATAAAGGACGACCATCGCGATGGTGGTGACGACCAGCACGGGTCCGAAGCTGCGCCCGAAGATCGCCAGGACCAGTCCCAGTTCCAGCACGGTCGGCGCGATGTTGAAGAGCAGGAAATACAGCATCGTGTCGATGCTCTTGGTCCCCCGCTCGACGACCTTGGTGACGGCGCCCGTCCGCCGCTCCAGATGGAAGCGCAGCGACAGGCGGTGGAGGTGGCGGAACACGTCCGCTGACAGGCGTCGGGTCGCATCCTGCCCGACCATCTCGAACACCGCATTGCGCAGATTGTCGAACAGGGTGGTCGCGAACCGCGCGCCCGCATAGCCGACGACCAGCAGGATCACGAGCGTCACCGCACTCCGATCGTTCGCCGCCATCCGGTCGACCGCATATTTGAACGTATAGGCCGCCCCCAACACCTGGACCAGCTTGGACAGGATGACGAGCGCCATCGCCGCCACGATCCGCAGGCGCAGGCCGGGCTCTCCGGCGGGCCAGAGATAGGGGAGGAAGCGGCGGAGCGTCGGGATCAGCGGCCGGTCGGCCGTCCCGGCGGTGGGATCGATTGGGGGCATGTCCGAACCATGTCGGATGATCGGGCCTGCAGTTCAATCCCGATGGCATGGCCGACGCAGCTGTCCCTAGCGAAAAAGGCAATCTGTCCCGCCGCCCGACAGGCGCGAAATCGGAACCTCCGGCCGCGCTGATGTGTTTTTCCTTCCAAGTGGAGGCGGTTATGCAGCCAGTTTTTTTCGTGATGGCGATCCTGGGTTGTGGCGACGGCAGCGTGGACTGCACGGAGGCGCGCATGGTCCCCGCCCGCTATGAAACCATGGCGAAGTGCCGGGCCGACCTGGCCAACCGCATCGCCGCCAACACCGACGTCCCCTATCCCGTGATCGGCGCCGATTGCCGCCGCATGGGTGCACAGATGGTCAAGACCGAACGCAAGCCGACCAAGGGCTGAAGCCCTTTCTCCGTTCTGGCTGAACGGGGGTATGTGCGCGGGCTTAACGCGGTCGTGTCCACAGCCCTGGATCGCGTGGGGTAATTCGCATCCTATCCCGTCGCGCGGCCTGGATGCTGGCGCGCGTCATGAAGCCGAGCTTCTCCAGCTTGCCGGTGCCGACCCGCCCATCCCAGGCCCTGCGCCCGCGCTTGGCCACCTTGCGCCCGATCGCGCCATAGATCGCCGCCGCCGACAACACCGCCCAGGCCGAACGATAGGAGAGCGCGGGCGTCCCCATCCGCGCACTCGCCTCGAACAAGGCGGCCTGATCGGTCAGTCGCCGTGCCAGGGCGCTCAGGCCGGGCCGGTGCGACGGCGCCATGATCGCGTCGGGCGCGATGCTCTTATAGGCCAGCCACTGGCGCGGCAGATAATGCCGCCCCGCCCCCGCATCCTCGGCGATGTCGCGCGCGATATTGGCCAGCTGAAACGCCATGCCCAGGTCGCAGGCGCGGTCGAGCACCGCGTCATCGTCCGGCGCGACGCCCATCGTCACCGCCATCATGCAGCCGACGACGCCCGCCACGTGATAGCAATAGCGGTAGAGATCGTCCTCGGTCTCCGGCCGCCAGTCCTGGGCATCCAGCGCGAATCCGGCGATCAGGTCGCGCGGCCAGCGATGCGGCATCCCTGTCTCGGCCACGACCACACGGAGCGCGTCGAAGGCCGGGTCGCCGACCACCCGGCCAGCCAGTGCCGCCTCGGTCTTCTCGGTCAATTCGGCCAGCCGCACGGGCGCATCGGCGACGCGGGTCATGCCATGGCCATGATCCTGCCCGTCGGCGATATCGTCGCAGCGGCGGCACCAGGCATAGAGCAGCCAGGCCCGCGCGCGCGTCTCGGGATCGAACAACAGGCTCGCCGCCGCAAAGCTCTTCGAGCCCCTGGCGATCGAGGCCCGCGCCGCCGCCACCAGCGCGTCGCGCTCGGTCGGGGCGGCGGCGTCGCTCACAGATCGTCCGCGTTCATGCGCACGATCGGCTGGGTCGGCACATGCGCGCCCATCCGGTCGAGCAGGCCGTCGAGCGTGGTGTCGACGATCAGCAGCTCGCGATGCTGCGGCCGTAGGAAACCGACCTCGCCCATCTTCTCCCAGAAGGCGACGAGATGGTCGTAATAGCCGCCGGTGTTGAGCAGTCCGACCGGATCGGCATGATAGCCCAGCTGCGCCCAGCTCAGCGCTTCCCACAGTTCGTCCATCGTCCCGGTGCCGCCCGCGATGGTGATGAAACCGTCCGACAGGTCGGTGAACGCCTTCTTGCGCTCGTGCATGCCCGGCACGACGTGCAGCTCGGTCAGGCCGCGATGCGCGACCTCGGCATCGACCAGCGCCTGCGGGATGATGCCGATCACCTCGCCGCCCGCCGCCAGTGCCGCATCCGCCACCGCACCCATCAGGCCCAGCCGCCCGCCGCCATAGACGACGCCGATCCCCCGCTCCGCCAGTCCACGCCCGACCTCGCGCGCGGTCTCGATATATTGGGGGTCGGAGGGGGTCGCCGACCCGCAGTAAATGGCCAATCGCTTCATGGGCCAAAGCGCTAGGCCATGGGGCCGGACGGGGCAAGCGGGGTTGCGATTCACATGATGCCGATATCATGCAGCCATTGTCGGACCTGGCCGGGCCAGCGGGTCGTGATCGGATCGGCGGTCGGGCGCAGGCCGAAGGCATGGCCACCCTTGGCATAAACCCGCATATCGACGGGCACACCCGCATCGTTCAGCGCCAACGCATAGGCCAATGGCTGGCGGATATCGTCCGTTCGATCGTTCATCGCATGGAGGATCAGCGTCGGCGGTGCCTGGGGGCTGATCGTTACCCAAGGACGTAGCTCCAGGCTGTTGCGCCCCTTGCTGTCATCCAGCATTCGCGCGGTGTAGGCGATGATCGCGAAATCGGGCCGGGATGACAACCGATCGGCTGCGTCGGTGGCGGGATAGGTCCGCTCCGTCGTATTGCTCATATTCGCGACCAGATAGGCCCCCGCCGAAAAGCCAATCGCGCCAATCCGGTGTGGATCGATGCCATAGGTCGCCGCCTGCGCGCGCAGCAATCCCATCGCACGCTGCGCATCCTCCAGCGCCAAAAGCCGTTTCGGCCGCTGCTGCCGGCCTTTCACGATAGGCCAAGCCTGCGGCACCCGATATTTCAGCATGGCGCATGTCATGCCCTGTCGCACCGCCCAGCCACAGATTTCGGTGCCTTCCAAGTCCGTCGCCACCACCTCGAACCCGCCGCCGGGCAGGACGAGGATCGCGGCCCCACTATTATGATCCTTGGGCCGATAGACGGTCATGGTCGGGCGCGTGACATAGCTGGCCCAATGCCAGAGGCGACCGCCGACCATGCCGGTGCCGTTGCCGGTCGCCTCCGGCCGGCCGCCGCTATCGGGTTTGGCAAGCGGTATGCCCTCGGGCCAGAGGGGAATCTGCACCCCGCCATCGGCGGGCTGCCACCCGCCGACGCGTTCATGCTTGTCGAGGGGCGGCGGCTTTTGCCTCGTCTCAGCCGATGCCACTCCGGCGATGATCAGCCCGAGGGCGAGCAAAATTCCGGACCGCGACACGTCTGCCTCCTCCACGATGGCGTTGAGGGAGGAATGCTACGAGGGCAGGATATCGCCGACAAAGCATGATGGCTCGCGCCAGGCGCGAATTTATCTCATGCCGCCACGGCGCGCATGAAAAGGGCGGCGCCGACCAGCGGCACCGCCCCTTTCGCTGTACCGTTCGGCTTACTTGCCGCGCAGCGTGTTCAGCAGCGCGAGGCCCACGACGCCGCCCAGGGCCGCAGAGGCGAAGGGGCGATCCTTCACGAACTGGCGCGCCTGGTCGAGCAGCGGGCGGACCGTCTGGTCGACGCTGGTCTTGGCATCGCCGAACGCCTTCTGCGTCTTGCCGCTCAGCTGTTCGCCCTTGCCCTCGGCTTCCATCGACTCGTCGCCCAGCATGGCGCCCATGCCCTGCTTGACCTTGCCGCCGAAGTCGGTGGCCGCACCATTCATCGTGTCGGTGTTCATGGAACATCTCCTCTTTGGCTTTGGGATGATGGAGGGTCAAAATCCCGGGGCGCACGGAAGTTTCCTGGTATCTTTGCACTATCGCGATAAGGAAATCCGGCCTCGGCCCGTGCGACGACGCGCCGGAGGGTCCCACCACCCTTCCCCCGCCCCCATGGCATCGCTACATGCACGGCGATGGTCGCCGACCCCCTTGCCAAGCTCCACGAAGTTTTCGGGTACAACCAGTTCCGCGGCGTGCAGGAACAGGTGGTCGACCGTGTCCTCAACCGACAGCGCACGCTGGCGGTCATGCCGACAGGTGCGGGCAAGTCGCTCTGCTACCAGTTGCCCGCCGTGATGATGGACGGGTGCTGCGTCGTGGTCAGCCCGCTGATCGCGCTGATGCATGACCAGCTGCGTGCGGCCGAGGCGGTCGGCATCCGCGCCGCCACGCTGACCAGCGTCGACCAGAATCGCGGGGAGACAATGGCGCGCTTCCGCGACGGCCAGCTCGACCTGCTGTACGTGGCGCCGGAGCGCGCATCGTCGGGACATTTCCGCGAGCTGCTCGCCTCCGCGCCGCTCAGCCTGTTCGCGATCGACGAAGCGCACTGCGTCAGCGAATGGGGGCACGACTTCCGCCCCGACTATCGCCTGCTCGAACCGCTGATGGACGCCTTTCCCGAGGTGCCCCGGCTCGCGCTGACCGCGACCGCCGATGCGCATACCCGCGCCGACATCGCCAAGCAGCTGGGTATTCCCGCCGAGGGGATGATCGTCTCGGGCTTCGACCGGCCTAATATTCGCTATGCGATCAGCCCCAAGGCGAATGTGAACTTGCAGATCGCGCGGGTGGTCGCCGACACGCCCGGCCCCGGCATCGTCTATGCCCAGACGCGCGCGGCGACCGAGAAGCTGGCCGAGGCGCTGGCGCGGACCGGCCGCCCGGTACGTGCCTATCATGCTGGGCTGGACCCGGCGGTGCGCGCGAAGAACCAGGCCGATTTCGTGGCCTCCGAAGACATGGTGATCTGCGCCACCGTCGCCTTCGGCATGGGCATCGACAAGCCGGATGTCCGCTTCGTCGCCCATGCGGGCCTGCCGAAGTCGATCGAGGCCTATTACCAGGAGACGGGGCGCGCAGGGAGAGACGGCGATCCGTCGGTCGCGCATCTCTTCTGGGGCGCGGACGACTTCGCCCGTGCGCGGCAGCGCATGGCCGAGGTCGAGCCGGAGCGGCAGGCGGGCGAGCGCGCGCGTCTGTCGGCGCTGGGCGCATTAGTCGAGACGGGCGGATGCCGCCGCCGCATCCTGCTACGCCATTTCGGCGAGGAACTGGCGGAGGACTGCGGCAATTGCGACAATTGCCTCGGCAGCCCCGATGCGGTCGATGCGACCACGACCGCGCAGAAATTCCTGTCGGCGGTGTTCCGCACCGGCCAAATGTTCGGCGCGGGCTATATCGAGCAGGTGCTGACCGGCCAGTCGACCGAGCGCAGCCTGATGAACGGGCATGAGGCGCTGTCGGTCTGGAACATCGTGTCGGGCGATGAGGTGGCGCTGCTGAAGCCCGTCCACCGCGCGCTGCTGCTGCGCGATGCGTTGCGCACCAATCACCATGGCGGGCTGGAGTTCGGCCCCGCCGCACGCGCGCTGATCAAGGGCGAGGCGCGGCTGTCGCTGGTCGTACCGCCCAAGCGCGAGAAGAAGGGCCGCCGCGCCGCGCCCGTCGCCGCCAATCCGGCGGACAATCCGCTGTTCGAGGCGCTGCGCGCCAAGCGCCGCGAGCTGGCGCAGGAGGCGGGGGTCCCGCCCTATGTCATCTTCCACGACTCGGTGCTGCGCGACATGGCGGCGCAGCGGCCGACCGGCCGCGCGGCGCTGTCGCTGCTGTCCGGCATCGGCGCGCGCAAGCTGGATGCTTATGGCGAGGCGTTTCTGGCGGTGATCCGCGACGCGGGCTAAGCTCTCGGGCCATGAGCGCCCCGATCCTGACCACCGACCGCCTGACCCTGCGCGGCCATCATCCCGACAATCTCGATGCCCTGGCGGCGATGTGGGCCGATCCGGCGGTTTACGGCATGATCGGCGGCAAGCCTCGCGCTCGCGAAGATGTCTGGATTCGGATGTTGCGGTCGGTCGGGTGCTGGACCGTGTTCGGCTATGGTGCCTGGGTGGTGTGCGACCGGACGACCGGGCAGGTGCTGGGCGATATGGGCCTGCTGGAATCGCGGCGCGAGATCACCCCGGAACTGACGGTGCCGGAGGCGGGGTGGACGCTGATCCCGGCAGCGCAGGGCAAGGGCTATGCGGGCGAGGCGATGCGCGCGATACTCGGCTGGGCGGAGGCGCAAGGGATCGGGCGGACCTGCTGCATCATCGATCCGGGCAATAGCGCGTCGATCCGGCTGGCAGAAAAGCTGGGGTACGGCGCGCCGGTCGAGGGGATCTATCATGAGCGGCCGATCCGGATTTTCCACCGGGGGTGATCCGCCCCTTGCCCAGCCTCCGTTCGCACTGAGCGAAGTCGAAGTGCACGGGATGCGCTCGCCGATAGTGTGAGGCGTAGGCTTCGACTTCGCTCAGTGCGAACGGATGTGGGGTTCGCGCGGACATGCGGAGACGCGGAGACGCGGAGGTGTCACGTCCGGCCGACAGGCCGCTCCTCCATCATCAACGATGCGGCAGGGGCAGCGGGCGAAGGAATGGCCGACGCCGACCCCAGACCCAACCCCTCTGCGTCTCCGCGCCTCCGCGCGAACAAAAGCCCGCGCACCGGACGTTCGCGGTTCAAGCCCCGCCCCCGATAGGGTACAAGGCCCCCGTGACGCTTGCCCTGATCCTGTCCGCCATCGCCATGACGCTGATCGTCGGTGTCCGCTATCTGCTCGCCTCGGGGGCATTCGCGCTGGCGACCAAGGCGCGGCATCCGAACCTCTATGCCGGGCTCGATCCGCAGATCCGGCGGGAAATCTGGTGGAGCCTCGCCTCCGCCGCGATCTACGGCGTGCCGGCCGGGATCGTCGCCTGGGGCTGGCAGAATCGCGGCTGGACGCAAATCTATGCCGACGTCCAAGCCTGGCCGCTCTGGTACTGGCCGGTCTCGGTGCTGCTCTATCTGATCGCGCACGACACTTGGTTCTACTGGACGCATCGCTGGATGCACCGGCCCGCCGTCTTCAAGGCCGCGCACGCCGTCCACCACGCCAGCCGACCGCCGACCGCCTGGGCCGCCATGGCCTTTCATCCGATCGAAGCGGTGACGGGCGCTGTGGTAATTCCGCTACTTGTGTTTCTGATTCCGATTCACATCGGCGCACTCGGCTTGGTGCTGACCATCATGACCGTTATGGGCGTGACCAACCACATGGGTTGGGAGATCTTTCCGCGATTCCTGTGGCAGGGGCACCTGGGGGGGTGGCTCATCACGGCAAGCCATCATCAACGGCATCATGAGCAATATGGGTGCAATTATGGACTCTATTTCCGGTTCTGGGATCGATTGTGCGGCACGGACCGGGGGCTCGGGGATTTCGGGCGCGCCCATGCGCAGGCCGCGCGCCGCGCTTCTGGTGCTGGCCGCCCTGCCGCTGATCAGCGCCGCGCCGGTCAGCCGACTGGACATCGGGATCGACCAGCTCCGCTCGGCCAAGGGCATGATCCGGCTGTGCCTGACCGCCGACCCGGATAACTTCCCGCAATGCGTCGACGATGCCCGCGCGCTGACCCGTTCGGTTCCCGCCGGGCAGCGGGGCATCCATCTCGACGGCCTGCCGCACGGCAATTACGCCGCGGCCGTCATCCATGACGAGAACAACAACGCCAAGCTCGACACGCTGGCGGGCATCCCGCGCGAGGGCTTCGGCTTTTCGCGCAATCCGGTGATCCGGTTCGGCCCGCCGCGCTTTGCCGCGGCGCGGTTCATGCTCGATTCTGTTGCCGAAACACAACAGATCAAAATGCGGTACATCTTCTGACACAATCCGCCGGAGCGAAATCGTTACCGTAGCGTTGCATTTCGGATAACCGAATTCAGGGAGTTTTCCGTCTTGCGCCTATTTTCGCGCGTTTCCGCCCCGCTAATCGCCATGGGTGCGCTGTCCCTGTCGGTCCCCGCTTTTGCGCAGGATTCCACAATATCCAGCAACCCCGCCGCCGCCGAGATGGCTGGCCAGCTGGGCAAGAACACCGTCACCGTAGGCCTGGGCGCGGCTTACCTGCCGCGCTACGAAGGGTCGAAGGACTATTCCTTCTCCCCCGCGCCCGCCGCGCTCGCCTATATCGACGGGCACACCATCACCTATATCGGCAACCGCATCTCGGTCGACCTGATCGGCGACAAGACCAATCGCGACTGGGATATCCAGGCCGGGCCGATCGGCGTCGTCAATCTCGACCGCACCACCACGTCGGGGATCGGCAACCGGCAGGTGGCCGCGCTGGGCAAGATCGGCGCGGCGGTCGAGCTGGGCGGCTATGTCGGCATCGGCAAGATCGGCGTCGTCACCAGCCCCTATGACCGGCTCTCCGTCTCGGTCAGCTATCGCCATGACGTGACCGGCGTGCACGACAGCGGCATCTGGCAGCCTTCGGTCAACTATTTCACGCCGCTGTCGACCAAGGCGGCGGTCGGCCTGTTCGCCACCGCCGAGCATGCCGGGCGCGGCTATGCCCGCCGCTATTTCTCGATCACGCCGGACCAGAGCGCGGCGAGCGGCCTGCCCGTCTATAATGCGCGCGCCGGTTGGAAGGACTGGTCGGTCGGCGGCCTCGCCACCTATTCGATCACCGGCAATTTGCTGAAGGGATGGAAGATCGTGGGCGGCCTGACCTATGGCCGCGAGCTCGGCAATTTCGCCGACAGCCCGATCGTGTCGCAGGTCGGCTCGCGCAGCCAGTGGCTGAGCGCGCTGGGCGTGGCGTACACGTTCTAAACCTCGATCCTCCCCGGCACGGGGAGGTGGCAGGCCGCCAGGCCTGACGTAGGGGGGGCTTCGGCACGGGACGTCCTTGGCGGAGATCCCCCTCCACCACCGCTTCGCGGTGGTCCCCCTCCCCGTGCCGGGGAGGATTTTCACTCCTGCGGGCATTCCCCCGGCTGGGTCACCGGCGCGCCGCCCATATACCATTGGCTGCGGTCGCCCATCGTCTCGCGGTCGTGGTAGCACACCCGCGCCTTGGACGATTTCAGGTCGATCTGGACCGTCCAGTTGTTGTCGGCGCAGTCATGCGGGGTACAGCCATGCGCGGCGATCCCCTGTTCCCCCTGGCGGAAGATCGGCACCGTCACTGCGCCGCGCGACATGATCCGCTGGACCAGCTTCTGGTCGCCGACCGCATCGTGCAGCGCGCTCGCCACCTCGGTCCGGTCGAAGAAGCTGACCCCATCGACCGCATCGCCGGGATAGTGTCCGATATAGCTGGTCAGCGGATTGACCTGCGCCACGCCCGCCATCGGGGTGGGCCGTGCCGTGCCCGGCGGGGTGAAGTTGCCTGGGGCGACATCCGAGTCGGTATCCCCACCCTGCCCGCCGCACGCCGACAGCGCGAGCAGAGCCAAGGGGGCAAGGATGGCGAAACGGCGCATGTCTCTCTCCTGACGAATCTCTTATCGGCGGGAACGCTTCGGGGCTGCGGCCGGTTGCCCCTTCATGTCATCCCCGCCGTCCCATGATGCCGCGCTGGTCCGCTTTGTCGAGGCCCAGGCGACCAGTTTTGCCACCGCGCTGGCCGAACTGCGATCCGGCCGGAAGCAAAGCCATTGGATGTGGTATGTCTTCCCACAGATCGCCGGGCTGGGCCGCAGCCCGACGGCGATATTCTATGCCATCGCCGATGCCGGGGAAGCGCGGGCCTATCTGGCGCATCCATTGCTCGGTCCACGCCTGATTGACGCGGTGGCCGCCGCGATCGCTGCGCCGGGTTCGGCCGAGGCGATCTTCGGCACGGTCGATGCGATGAAGCTGCGCTCGTCGCTGACCCTGTTCGCCGCCGTCGCCGATGATCCGACGCCGTTCCGCAAGGGGCTGGAGCGTTTCTTCGACGGGCGGGAAGACCCTGCGACTCGGGCGAGGCTCGACCATCCCTGACGGTAGTGGCCGAGCCTCCATCGGCTCACTTGCCCTGATTCACTTGATCGTGACGGGGCCGGGGCCGGTGACGCTGGCCGACTGGTCGGCGGTCAGCACGATCGTCCACTGGGTCGTGCCGTCGCATACCGCGTTCCAGGTCGGGTTGCCGTTGGTGGCGGCGGCTTCCTTCATCGCGGTGACCGACTGGCAGCTGGCGCCGCTGGGTCCGGCATCGCGGATCGCGCGGAACAGGACGCCGCGACGCTGGCCCTCGGGCAGCGCCCGGATCTTCGCCCCGAGCGTGTCGGCGGTCATCTCGGTACCGTTGGTGGTGACGGCCGCCGCGCTGTTATCGGCCGTCTCGGTCTTGGAGCCGCACGCCGCCAGCGGCAGCGCGGCGGCCATCACGGCCAGGAGAATCGTGGAACGCTGCATGATCCAGTTCCTTTCCTATCGGCGGCCGCAGGAGGGCGACCGTATCGCCTGCATAACGATCATCGGCGACGCCGGTTGCGCGTATCCGTCGCGAACGGCAAGACACATTCATGAGCGACGTTCGATTGCACGAAAGCTGGCTGTCGGTGCTGCGGCCCGAATTCGACGAACCCTATATGAAGGCGCTGAAGACCTTTCTGGCCGAGGAGCGCGAGGGCGGGCAGCGTGTCTTCCCCCGCCCGTCCGAGTGGTTCCGCGCGCTCGACCTGACGCCGCTCGATCAGGTGCGCGTCGTCATCCTGGGGCAGGACCCCTATCATGGCGAGGGGCAGGCGCATGGCCTGGCCTTCTCGGTCCAGCCCGGCGTCCGGCCGCCGCCCAGCCTAGTCAATATCTATAAGGAGATGGCGACCGACCTCGGCATCGCGCCGCCCTCCCACGGCCTGCTCGACCACTGGGCACGGCAGGGAGTGTTGCTGCTCAACTCGGTGCTGACCGTGCGCATGGGCCAGGCCGCCTCGCACCAGGGGCGCGGCTGGGAGCGGTTCACCGACGCCGTGATCCGCGCCGTCGCCGCCAAGGCCGAGCCGGTCGTCTTCATCCTGTGGGGTGCCTATGCCCAGAAAAAGGCCGGGTTCGTACGTGAGATGGGCGCGGGGCGGCACTGCGTCCTGACCTCGGTCCACCCCTCGCCCTTGTCGGCGCGGGGCGGCTTTTTCGGGTCGAAGCCCTTTTCCAAGGCCAATGACTTTCTGGTCGAGCATGGCCAACAGCCGATCGACTGGGCGCTGCCGCCCCTTTCCTGATCTGTAATCACACTGGCATCATTTGGCGTACGAGCGCATAGCGCCCGCCATTCCACCGATCAGGACAAGGATTTCGGGCGATGGCCGACGACGACTATGTGTATGACGAAGCGACCGGCGAATGGATCAGCGCAGCCGACGCCGCCGCCAGGGGCGGAGCGACCAACGACGATGACGCGGTCGTGGTGCGGGACTCGGTCGGCAATGTGCTGAACGACGGGGATCAGGTGACGCTGATCAAGGACCTGACCGTCAAGGGCGCAGGCCAGACACTGAAGCGCGGCACTCTCATCAAGTCGATCCGCCTGACCGGCGACGCGCAGGAAATCGACTGCAAGTTCGACGGGATCAAGGGCTTGGTCCTGCGCGCGGAGTTTGTGCGGAAGCGGTAAGGGTTGACGTTCGGGAAGCAGTAGGAGAGCTTCGGCTCATGCAAGCCGTCTCCTACGCCGAAGCGTCCGAAAATCTGGAGGCGATGATCGACAAGGTCGTCGCCGACCGCGCGCCATTGGCGATCACGCTTGAGCGTGGCGAAGGCGCGGTGCTGGTGTCGGCCAGCGAATGGGCAGCGATCAAAAAGACGATTTCCAGCCCCCGCTTGGCGCGCGTCGCTTAAGTCGACTCTGGTGGATTCCGAAATGGCAAGCGTTTCGGAAGTGCGCTGATGATCGAGGAGGCGCGCCCCGTGGCAATATTCCGCACGTCCGCCGCCCGATCCGCAATCGTCCGCGTAATATCACCCAGCCGTCGGCCGAACGTCGCAGCCGCGTCTCCTACCATACGCTTGAGTTCCGCAAGATTTTCCTTGGATAGTAGAGCCTTGATGGTGTCGACGGCAAAGTCGGCCACCGCCTTGATAAGTTGCCGTCCAGCGGCAAAGGCGTCTGCCACCGTGTCGAGAACCTTGGCGCGTTCGTCTTCGCTCAAGGCATTCCAACCATAATGAATCGCACCGATGGCAGCGCACGTCATCATGACGGGGTTGGCAAGAGAAGCGGTCCCTGCAACCGGCATCGCTCAGGCACCCAGGAGTGTCCTTCCCAGACCGATCAGCATCAGGCCATTATCGGAGCCTACACCGAAGCCAATCTGAACTGCTTCCAAGACATGTCCGCACCGGCTCAACAGCGCGTTGTCTAGCCCCTTGAGGGTTTCGATATGGCTTGAGACGAAGCTGGAGGCATCGGAAAACCCGTAAACCTGCGCAAGAGCCGTCACCCCCGCCGTCGCTACTTGAAGCATTGTCCCCCCTGCCCTGTAGTCTCAAGCTACACGCAAACGCAGGGCCACATCCACCAGTTATCTGCAAATTTTCTTAGTATTGGATCATTGGTGTGCCAGATTGAGCGAAGGAACAGGACGGATCGACATTCCTCCCCTGGCAGGGGAGGTGGCAGGCCGTCAGGCCTGACGGAGGGGTGTCGCCCTATCGATAGTAGGACACTCCTCCGCTTGAATGTCGACTGGACCTAGCCACGGACGCAAAGCCTAGACAGCGACCATTCCGCCAATCTTTTGAGAACGCGAAATTCTCGTGCTGGGCGTCGCCTTCGACTTCGGTCAGGCTGAACGGAGGTGGGAATTTGAGGCCGCACCCTGCTAGTGCGGCCCGCTTTCATCACTCCGCTGGAAGGTAAACCTCCCCGCCCTTCTCGCGGAATTTCTCGCTCATTTCCTGCATCCCCGCCTCGGCATCCTCGGCCGCGACGAAGGTTTCGACCGGCGCGTTCTGCTTGGCCGCGAATTCCCGAACCTCCTGCGTGATTTTCATCGAGCAGAATTTCGGACCGCACATCGAACAGAAATGGGCGGTCTTGGCGCCTTCCGCCGGGAGCGTCTGGTCGTGGTAGGATTCCGCCGTGTCGGGATCGAGCGACAGGTTGAACTGGTCGCGCCAGCGGAATTCGAACCGCGCCCGTGACAGTGCGTCGTCGCGCATCTTGGCGGCGGGGTGTCCCTTGGCGAGGTCGGCGGCGTGGGCGGCGAGCTTATAGGTCACCACGCCGACCTTCACGTCGTCGCGGTCGGGCAGGCCCAGATGCTCCTTGGGCGTGACGTAGCAGAGCATCGCCGTGCCGTACCAGCCGATCATCGCGGCACCGATGCCACTGGTGATATGGTCGTATCCCGGCGCGATATCGGTCGTTAGCGGCCCGAGCGTGTAGAAGGGCGCCTCGCCGCACGCCTCCAGCTGCTTGTCCATATTCTGCTTGATCTTGTGCATCGGCACATGGCCGGGGCCTTCGATCATCACCTGCACGTCCTGCGCCCAGGCGCGCTTGGTCAGCTCGCCCAGCGTGTAGAGCTCGGCGAACTGCGCTTCGTCATTGGCGTCGGCGATGGCACCGGGACGCAGGCCGTCGCCCAGCGAATAGGCGATGTCGTACGCCTTCATGATCTCGGTGATCTCGTCGAAGCGTTCGTAGAGGAACGACTCCTTGTGATGCGCCAGGCACCATTTCGCCATGATCGAGCCGCCGCGCGACACGATGCCGGTCACCCGCTTGGCGGTCAGCGGGATATAGGGCAGGCGCACGCCCGCATGGATGGTGAAATAGTCGACGCCCTGCTCAGCCTGTTCAATCAGCGTGTCGCGGAAGATTTCCCAAGTCAGTTCCTCGGCGATGCCGCCGACCTTTTCCAGCGCCTGATAGATAGGCACCGTGCCGATCGGCACCGGCGAGTTGCGGATGATCCACTCGCGCGTGTCGTGGATGTTGCGCCCCGTCGACAGGTCCATGACCGTGTCCGCGCCCCAGCGGATCGACCAGACCAGCTTGTCGACTTCGGAGGCGACGTTGGAGGCGACCGCCGAATTGCCGATATTGGCGTTGATCTTGACCAGGAAGTTGCGGCCGATCGCCATCGGCTCGGATTCGGGGTGGTTGATGTTGTTGGGGATGATCGCCCGGCCGCGCGCCACTTCGTCGCGGACGAATTCGGGCGTGACGTAATCGGGGATGCTCGCACCGAAGCTCTCGCCGTCGCGGACATACTCCTTCAGCATCTCGCGGCCCAGATTTTCGCGGGTCGCGACATATTCCATCTCGGGCGTGATGATGCCGCGCCGCGCATAGTGCATCTGGCTGACGTTCATGCCGGGCTTGGCCCGCAGCGGACGGTTCAGCCCGGTGCGCGGGAATTGCGGCACGCCGCCGGACCGGTCGGGGCCGAGCTGGCCGTTGTCCTCGGGGCGGATCTCGCGACCGTCATAGGCCTCGACATCGCCGCGTCCCTCGATCCAGTTGCGACGGATCTGCGGCAGGCCCGCCATGATGTCGATGCGGGCATTCGGGTCGGTATAGGCGCCGCTGGTGTCGTACACGCGCAGCGGCGGCTCGCCCGAGGAGGGGTCGAGATGAATTTCGCGCATCGCGACGTTCAGCGGGCCGACGTGAATCTTCTTCGAGCCACGAATGGGGCCGGTGGTCACGCCGATTTCGGCCTTTGCGGGGATATCTGCCATAGTTGTCCACTCCATGCGGAGGAAACGGACCATGAGAGATGGGGCCGCTCCCTCCCTACGCCGGTGTCAGCCGGATCAGGTTCAGCGGGTCGGGGGCTCTTGCCCCCCTCTCAAGCGCAGGCCAGCGCTCCCCCGGGGATGGACCCGTCATAAGCGAGTTCGCGGCGGATAAGAAGCGGTTTTGCGTGAACGTGGATCAGCCCCGTGATGCATACAAAATGCCCCGACCGGCCAGGGGACTAGCGACCGATCGGGGCATACGGCCCTTGGAGGGGACCTTGGGAGGGGGTTTTAGCCGCTGGCTGCGCTGGTGCGGACAGTGCCGTTCAGGCCGCTGGGGAAGAAGCCGCCGCCGTTCACCGCCGCCTTGTTGAGGTACACGACATTCAGCACTTGGCCGGGCGTGCGGACAAAGGCGATGGCGTTGGAATCGGCGGGAACCAGGTTCGCCACCTGCGCGCCGTTCACCGTCGCCACCAGGCCCTGGTCGAGATCGGTCGAGCCGTCCAGGCTGTCACGCGCGTCCGAGATCTTGCCCGCATTGGTGATCAGCGACGCGGTGCTCAGTCCCTTGCGGTACAGCGTCGTGCGGACCAGACCGGCGTGATAGGCCTCGGCCGCGTGGATGCCCGCCGCCGCCTCGACAAAGGTCTTGTTGGTCAGCAGGGTGACGCCGCCCATATAGGCGGTGACGCCGACATCTTCGAACAGGAACGCGCCGAGCAGGAAATTCTCGTCCGAGGCGTAAGGGTCGAAGGTCGATCCGCTGCTGATGACGCCCGCCGCGACCGCCGCCGCCGTGAACGCGCCGTTGGCGTCGCCCGACAGGTTGATCGCGGGCTGCGCCACCGCCGCACTGCCCAGCGCCGTGCGCAGGAAGGTGACATGGGCGATCTCGTCATAGGCGATCTCGCGCGCATATTGCGCCACGATCGGGTCCTTGAACTGGACCTGACGCGGCTGGCCCGCACCATTGGTGGCGCTGGTGTTGATCGCGACCGAGCCTTGCGAGCCCATGCCGCCGAGCAGCGACGAGGACAGGCCCGCACCGAAGGCGGCGTAGCTGTAGAATTGCGCTTCCAGATATTCGAGCTGGAGCGCGAAGTTCAGCACATCGGCATCCGTCACCGAGCCGGTCGGGGTGGTGGTGGGCGTCGGCGTGGGCACGACGATGACGTTGTCGCCATTGTCACCGCAGGCGCCCAGCATCGCCAGGCCGCCGACGGCGCCAGCCCCGGCGGCCATACGCATGAAACGGCGACGATCGGACCGGCGCTTGGCGGAGGCTTCTTCGATAACCTCGAGAATGCAGCGTTCTTCGCTCATGATTCAAATCCTCTCCAGAGGAGGAAAAAGGGGATCAGTTCGCCACGCTCGCGCGCAGATTGCCGTTGACGCCGGCCGGGAAGAACCCGCCCAGCGTGGCGGCCGCCTTGTTCAGGTACACGATGTTGAGCACCTGACCGGGCGAGCGACTGAACGCGATGCCGTTCGTGTCGAGCGGCACGATGTTGGACACCAGCTGTCCGTTGACCATCGTCTGGGCGATCCCCTGGTCGAGGTCGCTCGAACCGTCCAGGCTGTCGCGCGCGTCCGAAATCTTGCCTGCCGCGGTGATGAGCGACGATTCCGGATTGGGGTCGGCATAGCCACGGGCATAAAGCGTCGTGCGCACGATCGCGGCGTGATAGGCCTCGACCGCCAGAATGCCTGCGGCGGCCTGCAGGAAGGTCTTGTTGCTGATCAGGGGCGAAGCGCCCTTATAGGCGGTCACGCCGACATCCTCGAAGATGTACGCTCCCAGCAGGAAGGCGGTGGGCGAGCTGTACGGGTTGAAGGTGCCGCTGGTGATCACGCCCGCGGCCAGCGCCGCCGCCGTGAACGGACCATTGGCATCGCCCGAGATGTTGATCGCGGGTTGCGCGACCGCCGCACTGCCCAGCGCGGTGCGCAGGAAGGCGACATGGGCCGCCTCGTCCGCCGCGATCTCGCGGGCATATTGCCCGACAAGCGCGTCGTCGGCGCTGCCGGTCGCGAAATTGACCTGCTGGCCGCCGGTCACGGCACCCTGGGTGCCGGTGCCGGTCAACTGGCTGGAGGCCAGGCCGGTGCCGTTGGCAGCGAAGGCATAGAACTGCGCCTCAAGATATTCGAGGTTCAACGCAAAGTTCAGGATGTCGGTGTCGGTGATCGTCGACTGGGCCCCGGCCTTGCCCGCCAGGGAAAAGGCGGTCACGCCGGCGGCTGCCGCGCCCATCGCCGTCTTGAAGAATTCGCGCCGCATATTGCGGCGCTCGACCCGTGCATCGAACGCGTCGAGCAGTTGTGCGCTTTCCGTCATCATGCTCCTCCCGATCAGGAACCAGCGGCCATCTCTTCTGTTATAGCGTAACGATCAGAAGTACGTGCCGTGGAGATCGCGCCAAGGCCTACCGGGGGGCAGGGTCTTAGCCGAACCAGAAGTCAAAACGTCGATCCCGACAAAAAGACGCACGAACCTAACAAAAATCAGATTTTCATCGGGCTTTCACGACAAAAGGTTCATGGCGCAAGCCGAGCCGACTGCGCCTCGGCCAGATAGACCGAAAACAGCTGGTCCGGATCCGTCCAGTCCATCACCGGAGTCCAGCCCCCCGCCCGCAGCAGGATCTTGGCATCGCGCGGGCCATATTTATGGCTGTTCTCGGTATGGATCGTCTCGCCCGCCGCCATGGCGAAGGGGCGGCCTTCGATGGTGAAGTCGACATCCTGCTGCGCCGCCAGATGCATCTCGATCCGCGAGCGGTCGTCGTTCCAGATCGCACGGTGGCGGAAGGCGTCGACCGGGATGGTGCCGTCCAGCTCGCGGTTGATCCGGTCGAGCAGGTTGCGGTTGAACGCCGCCGTCACGCCCTGCGCATCGTCATAGGCGGGGACCAGCACCTCGCTGGGCTTGGTCCGGTCCATGCCGATCAGCAGCATCGCGCCTTCGCCCAGCGAGCCCCGCATCGCGCGCAGCAGGTCGGTCGCCATGGCGGGCGTCATGTTGCCGATGGTCGAGCCGGGGAAGAATCCCAGTTTGGGGGCATCCGCCACCATCGCGGGCAGCGTCAGCGGGCGCATGAAATCGCCCTCCAGCGGATGGATGGGCAGGTCGGGAAATGCCTGTTGCAGCCCGCGCGCGGATTCGCGCAGGAAGTCGCCCGAAATGTCGATCGGCACATAGGCCGAAGGTTCGACACAGCGCAGCAGGACCGGCGTCTTGGTCGAGGAGCCCGAGCCGAACTCGACCACCGCGCGCCCCTTGCCGACATGCGCGGCTAGATCAGGGCACATGGTCTTCAGGATCGTCGTCTCGGTCCGCGTCGGGTAATATTCCGGCAGGTCGGTGATCGCCTCGAACAGCTCGGACCCCTTGCGGTCGTAGAACCAGCGCGCCGGGATGGCGCGCGGACGACGCTCCAGTCCGGCGAGGACGTCGGCGCGAAAGGCAGGGTCGGCCAGCGACATCTGGCCGTCCTCGATCTCGGGCTTCAGCATGATTACAGATCCTTTGCCAAACGGACGCCGGTGAACTGCCAGCGCTGATGGGGATAGAAGAAGTTGCGGTAACAGGCGCGGGCATGGCCCCGCGGCGTCGCGCAGCTGCCGCCGCGCAGGACGAACTGCCCGTTCATGAACTTGCCATTATATTCGCCGACCGCGCCCTCGACAGGGTGGAAGCCGGGATAGGGGCGATAGGCGCTGCCGGTCCATTCCCAGACATCGCCGAACAAGGCCGGGCCGCCCGCCGAGGGACGCGGCTCGATCGCGCCCGCACGGTCCAGCTGGTTGCCGCCCGATGCGTCCTGCGACGCGGCGGCCGCCTCCCACTCGAATTCGGTCGGCAGGCGCGCCCCCGCCCAGGTGGCGAAGGCGTCCGCCTCGTAGAAGCTGACATGGGTGACCGGTGCGGCCGGATCGATCGGACGCCGCCCGTCGAGCCCGAACCGGGTCCAGCCGCCATCGCGCTGCTCCCAATAGAGCGGCGCGGCGATCCCCTCGCCTTTCACCCAGGCCCAGCCATCGGACAGCCAGAGCCGTGCATCATGATAGCCGCCATCGTCGATGAACTGCATCCATTCGGCATTGGTGACGGTGCGGTCGGCGATGGCATGGCGTTGCAGCAGCGCCTGATGGCGCGGCCCTTCACAATCGAAGGCGAAGCCCTGTCCGTCATGGCCGACCTCGACGATCCCGGCCTTGCCCTCGATCCAGCCGATGGGGCCGGGCATGGCGACGGGGGCCTTGGGCTCGGGCGAGTAGAGCGCGGGTTCGAGCGGATTTTCGGAAAAGAGGTGCAGGATGTCGGTGACGAACAATTCCTGATGCTGCTCCTCGTGGTGACAGCCCAGCGCCACCAGTTCGAGCGCCTCGGCGGGCAAGTCGGGCAGCGCCGCCAGCAGGGCGTCATCGACATGGGCCCGATAGGCACGCACTTCGTCCAGCGTCGGCCGGGTGATCATCCCCCGGCGGTGGCGGGCGTGACGCTTTCCCTCCGCCTCATAATAGCTGTTGAAGAGAAAGGGGAAACGCGGGTCGTGCAGGCCGTAATCCGGCACATGGTCGCGCAGCACGAAGGTTTCGAAGAACCAGGTGGTATGCGCCATATGCCATTTGGCGGGCGAGGCGTCCGGCATCGACTGGACGGTCGCATCGGTGTCGGAGAGCGGCTCGGCCAGCGCCAGCGTCAGCCCGCGTACCGCCCGGTATCGGGATGCTAGTCCATCGGCGAAATTAGAGGCCGCCGCAGAGGACGGGACGAGGGTCGGCATTGGGCGCTCCCCGGGATCATGGAGACGCCGGTCGGCCCCTTACCGTACCATGCGCGCCCCTCCTGGAACCCAAAGAACGTCCGATGCGCCGCTTTGGTTCATCGTGCGCGCGGCAACAAAAAGCCAATCGGACAATCGGTTGAGATAGGCGAGCGCGGGCGGGTTGATCGCTTCCTGCTCGGCCAGCGCGACGGCGGCGCGCTCGGCCCGCCGGGCGATGGCGCGCGCCAGATGCAGATGTGCGGACGCCGCGCTGCCGCCGGGCAGGATGAAGCTGGTCAGCGGCGACAGCGACGCGTTCATCGCATCGATCTCCGCCTCCAGCCGCGCGACCTGTTCCGGGACGATGCGCAGCGCCCCCTCGATCTTGTCGGGCGTGGCGAGATCTGCGCCCAGATCGAACAAATCGTTCTGGATCGTCGTCAACCGTTCGGCGAGCGGCCCCTCGACCGACAGCAGGGCCACGCCGATCGCGCTGTTCGCCTCGTCCACCTCGCCGATCGCGACCATGCGCGGCTCCGCCTTGGAGCGGCGCGATCCGTCGACCAGCCCGGTCGTGCCCTCGTCGCCGGTGCGGGTATAGATTTTCGTCAGCTTGACCAAGGGATCAGGTCCGGCCCGCCATGAACAGCAGCAGCACGACCACGGTGATCGCCAGCGCCTGGAAGAAGATGCGCTGCTGCATCATCCGGTTGGACTTGAGCTGCGAGGCGGTCGGCCCCTCGCCCTTGGCTTCGGCCGTCGCCTCCTGAAGAAAGGTGATGATGCCGCGCACCAGCGCGACCAGGGTGGCGAGCATCGCCGCGATCAGCAGGATCACGAGAAAAGTGGTCATGGCGCGGGAGCTTACGCCTCCCCCAGCCGAAATCCAGCGGGAAGCATATTGCGGCGCAGCGCATCGGCCAGGGCACGGCCATCCTCGCCCGCCTCGCGCATCACCGCCAGGGCAGGCGCGCCGTGCCGCTTGGCCAGACGCTGGCCGTCCACGCCGACGATCAGCGGGTGGTGATGATAGAGCGGCGTCGGCAGGTCTAGCAGCGCCTGGAGCAGTCGGTGGACATGGGTGGCGTCGAACAGATCCAACCCGCGCACCACGTCGGTCACGCCCTGCGCCGCATCATCGACCGTCACCGCCAGATGATAGCTGGCGGGGGCATCCTTGCGCGCCAGGATCACGTCGCCATGGGAAAGCGGGTCGGCGGCGACCTCCCCCGCATGCTCGTCATGCCAAGTCAGCGGCCCGGCCCTTTCCACGGCGCGCGCCATGTCGAGCCGCCAGCTATGCGGCTCCCCCATCCGCGCGGCGCGCGTCTCGGGTGACAGATGGCGGCACGTCCCCGGATAGAGCGGCGTCGCGCCGTGCGGCGCGGAGAGACTGGCGGCGATCTCGGCGCGGGTGCAGAAACAGGGATAGAGCAGGTCCGACAGCCGTGCCTGCGCCGCCGCATAAAGGTCGAGCCGCTCCGACTGGAAGGACAGCTCGTCCCATTCCAGCCCCAGCCATGCCAGATCGCGCAATATCGCATCGACATGCTCGGGCCGGCTGCGCGTGCCGTCGATATCCTCGATCCGCAGCAGGAAACGCCCGCCCCCCGCACGCGCCAGATCGAATGCACGCACCGCCGACAGCGCATGGCCCAGATGCAGCCGCCCGGTCGGGCTGGGCGCGAAACGCGCAGTGCGCGGCGCTCCGTTCATCGCCCACCCCCTTGACCGCGATTCCAATCCCATGCTGTCATAGCCATGTCACGCGCCTGCGCGAAGAGCGTCGGCGTACATCGATGGGAGGAGCTGTGTTTCATCCCGACTTGATCCGACACCCGGACAGTTGTCCGGCGCTCGTACTGAATGCGGACTATACGCCGCTGTCCTATTATCCGCTGTCGGTCTGGCCCTGGCAGACTGCGGTGAAGGCCGTCTTCCTCGACCGGGTGGATATCGTCGCCCATTATGAGCGCGAGGTGCGCAGCCCGACCGCCAAGGTCAAGCTGCCCTCGGTCATCGCGCTCAAGCAATTCGTGAAGCCGTCGCAATTCCCGGCCTTCACCCGCTTCAACCTGTTCCTGCGCGACCGCTTCTCCTGCCAATATTGCGGATCGCATCGCGACCTAACCTTCGACCATGTCATCCCGCGCGCGCAAGGCGGCCGCACCACCTGGGAAAATGTCGTCACCGCCTGCGCGCCCTGTAACCTGAAGAAGGGCGGCCGCACCCCGCGCCAGGCGGCGATGCCGCTGCATATCGAGCCGATCCGCCCGACAAACTGGCATTTACAGGAACATGGCCGCAGCTTCCCGCCCAATTATCTGCATGAAACATGGCACGACTGGCTCTATTGGGACGTTGAGCTGGAAGCGTAACGAAGCGGGAGTGTCGAATGCGTGGATGGGCAAAGGGCCTGATCAGCCTGGGATTGATGGCACTGGCCGCCACCACCGCCGCCTGTGGCAAGAAGGCGGAGAACCGTGCAGAGGCCGACCGCGCTGCCGCCAAGGCGGGCTTCGTGCCGCCCTCCGTCACCAGCCGCATCGACTTCGGCAGCATGATGGCGCGCCGCTTCCGCGAACTGGACCGCGACGGCAACGACATCATCACCGCCGATGAAATGCCCACGACCAATTCGCGCCTGTGGGAGCTGGATCGCAACAAGGACGGCGAGATCACCGAGAGTGAGTTCTTCGAAGGGATGCTTGCGCGGTTCGACCGGATGGACCTGAACCGCGACGGCACCGTCACCTCGGAGGAGCGCGAAGCGTCGCGGACAGAGCGGCCTGCTACGCCCAGCAATCCGGTCGCGACCGGTGCCGGGGCGACCGCGCCGGGGAACGCGAACTAAGGCGACCCGGCTGTCGTCCGCCGGCCACCTGAGACCGGTCACGTAATCCAGGTCGGTGCCGAATAGGCTTCATGCCACCGGCCCCTGGCATCGCGAACCAGCGTTGTCGCCCAGCCTCCGCCGCCGTGGAGCCCGGTCGATCCGAACGTCACGACCGCGTGATGACCCGAGGCGTCGACGGCCGCCAGTGCGATGCTGATGAACGTCACTTTGCCGTCCTGTCGCCGGAGCACCCGATCGACCGCATCGGCACCATGGGCGACATGATGCCGATCCAGGAAGCGGCGGATCGACGGGCATCGATGGACCGCGCTAAACCACAGATTTCGAAGGCGATGGGTCCGCGTGATGGCTGGACCTGACGGCACCGGCAAATGATGCGCCTTGGCATAGGGCGTGGGCGACCATTGATAGTTGCCGGGTTCGAAATCCCGCTCGTCGGCCTCTGTCCATTCGCTATAAATGACCGGATCACCCCGCATGGCGACCTGGGACCGGATCAGCGCGAACGACGCTTCGCAGGCGGCCTGGGTCGGCACGATCCGCTTGCGGGATGCCTCATCTCGCACCGGATCGGCGACGAGAGCCAACGCCAGGACAAGAAGGCCGATCATCGTCGCGCTCCACCATCGGCCATTCGGCCCGCTTTATGACACAAGGCGGGAACGAAGATCACAATCTGCCAGGCGATCCATAAGCCGAACCACCCCCATAACGGGGCGGGGGTCGCGGCCATCGCCCGCGCCACGCGCCGTGACGATCTCGTGCGGACACAGGCCAGCGGATAGAGGATGGCCAACGGAACCGACAATGCCGATGCGCCGCCCCTGCCATGTCTTGCTCCCGCCAGCCCGAAGGCCAGCGCCTGGGCCAAAAGCCAGAAGCCAATACCTGCGGCGACACCCATCCCGATTCTCAAATGACGCGTGCCCCCTTTGTCCAATGCTGCGGGACGGATGTAGCCCGACAGCCCCGTTCTTCGCCAGCCAACTCAAACCACCACGTAATATCATCGCAAAATTCGGCCTCGATATTATACCAAAATTACCCGGCACAATCGGTTGACGCCTACCCTATTGCGTTGCAGCAATAGCGCCCATGACGACTTTGCCTCCGATCGCCAACAATGCCGATATCCGCTTCCTGGGCGCGCAGCTCGGCGATGTGATCCGCCGTTATGGCGGTGACGCGCTGTTCGAGGCGACCGAGGCGATCCGCCGCGCCTCGGTCGATCGCTATCGTGGGCTGGGGGAGGACGGTTCGGTCGATCTCCAGCTGGAACGCCTCGCGCTCGACGAGACGCTCGATTTCGTGCGCGGGTTCATGCTGTTCTCAATGCTCGCCAACCTGGCCGAGGACCGGCAGGGTATCGCGCGCGAGCCGGGCACCGACATTGCCGAGGTGCTGGCGACGCTGTCCCAACAGGGGATCGACCGCGACGCTGCGATGGAATTGCTGGCGCAGGCGCTGGTCGTGCCCGTCCTGACCGCGCACCCGACCGAGGTGCGGCGCAAGAGCATGATCGACCACCGCAACCGCATCGCCGAACTGCTGGCGATGCGCGACGCGGGCCGGGCGGTGACCCCCGATGGCGACGATGTCGAGGCGGCGATCGGTCGCCAGATCGCACTCCTGTGGCAGACGCGCGTGCTGCGCCGCGAACGGCTCTACGTCACCGACGAGGTGGAGACGGCGCTGTCCTATCTGCGCGATGTGTTCCTGCCCGTCCTGCCCGCCTTGTACCAGCGCTGGGACAAGGCGTTCGGCGCGCGCGTGCCCGCCTTCCTTCGCCCCGGCTCTTGGATCGGCGGCGACCGCGACGGCAATCCCTTCGTCACCGCCGAGTCGCTGACCACCGCGCTCGCGCAGGCGGCGGACGCGGTACTGACCCATTATTGCGAGGGCGTCCACGCGCTGGGCGCAGAACTGTCCATCTCGACCGGTCATGCGCAGGTCGACGAGGCGGTGCTGGCGCTCGCCGATGCCAGCGGCGACGAGGCGCTCAGCCGCTCCGACGAACCCTATCGTCGTGCGCTGTCGGGTATTTATGCGCGGCTTTCGGCCACGCATCAGACGCTGACCGGCAAGACCCCACCGCGCCCCGGCCGCCTGACCGGCGCGCCCTATCCCGACCCCAAGAGCTTACGCACCGATCTGGTCGCGATCGCCCGCGGCCTCGCGGCACAGGGCGACGGTGCGCTGGCGGGTGGTGGGGCGCTGGGCCGTCTGATCCGCGCGGTCGAGACGTTCGGCTTCCACCTCGCCACGCTCGACCTGCGGCAGAATTCGGCGGTGCATGAACGCGTCGTCGCCGAGCTGCTGAAGGTCGCCGGGGTCGAGGCGGATTACTTGGCACTGGACGAGGATGCGCGCGTGGCGCTGCTCCGCCGCGAACTGGCCAATGCCCGGCCGCTGTTCAGCCATTATGCCGAGTATTCGGACGAGACCCGCTCCGAACTGGCGATCGTCCAGGCCGCCGCCGATGCGCACGCCAAATATGGCCCGAAGTGCATCACCAACTATATCGTCTCGATGGGCAAGTCGGTGTCCGACCTGCTCGAAATCAACCTGATGCTGAAGGAATTCGGCCTTTACCGCCCCGGCGAGCCCGCCACTGCCGCGATCATGGCGGTGCCGCTGTTCGAGACGATCGAGGATCTGGAGGCAGGGCCGGAGATCATGCGCGCCTATTTTGCGCTGCCGGAGATCGCCGCGATCGTCCGGGCGCGGGGCCATCAGGAAGTGATGATCGGCTATTCGGATTCGAACAAGGATGGCGGTTACCTCACCTCCACCTGGTCGCTGTCCAAGGCGTCGAGCGCGTTCTGCCCGGTCTTCGACGAACTCGGCGTCAGGATGCAGCTGTTCCACGGACGCGGCGGCGCGGTCGGGCGCGGCGGCGGCAGCGCCTTTGCCGCGATCCGCGCCCAGCCGCACGGCACGGTCCAGGGCCGCATCCGCATCACCGAACAGGGCGAGGTGATCGCCGGCAAATACGGCACCCGCGATTCGGCGCTAACCAATCTGGAGGCCATGGCATCGGCGACGCTGCTCGCCAGCCTCGAGCCCGACCGGCTGTCGGCGGCGGACACCGCGCGCTTCACCGCGGCGATGGAGGCGCTGTCGGCCACCGCCTTCACCACCTATCGCGGGCTGGTCTATGGTACCGAGGGCTTCCGCACCTTCTTCCGCCAGATGACCCCGATCGCCGAGATTGCGGGCCTGAAGATCGGCAGTCGCCCGGCCAGCCGCAAGAAATCCGACGCGATCGAGGATCTGCGCGCCATTCCCTGGGTGTTCAGCTGGGCGCAAGCGCGGGTGATGCTGCCTGGCTGGTACGGCGTCGGCACGGCCATCGCGAATTTCGAGGACAAGGCGCTGCTCGCCGAGATGGCGAAGCACTGGCCCTTCTTCGCCGCCACGCTGGCGAATATGGAGATGGTGCTCGCCAAGTCGGACATCGGCATCGCGCGGCGCTATGCCGGGCTGGTCGAGGACGAGGGCCTTCGCGACGCGATCTTCGGGCGAATCCATGACGGCTGGCACCGCGCGCGCGACGGCCTGCTGACCGTCACCGGCCAGACGCGTCTGCTGTCCGACAATCCGGCGCTGGAGGCATCGATCCGCCTGCGCCTGCCCTATATCGAGCCGCTGAACCTGCTGCAGATCGAGTTGATGAAGCGCCACCGCGCGGGCGAGGACGATCCGCGCATCGGCGAGGGCATATTGCTGTCGATCAACGGCATCGCGACAGCCCTGCGCAACAGCGGGTAAGCGCGGTGGCGGATTTCGTCGTTCATTACGAAGGTGGCCTGCGCTGTCATGTCGCCCATCCCGACAATGGCGCGGTGCTGGTCATGGATGCATCGCCAGAACTGGGCGGCCTTGGCGAGAATTTCTCGGCCAGCGACCTGCTGTCGGTATCGCTGGGCGGGTGCGTCCTGAGCATCATGGCGATGGCAGGCCGTGTCGCCAGGCTGGAAATGGCGGGTGCGACCGCGACCGTCACCAAGGAAATGGGGAATGCGCCGCGTCGGATCACGACGCTGGGCGTGACGGTGCGGGTGCCGGGGCAGTACGATGCGGCGCAGCGCAAAAGGCTGGAAGCGGCGGCGGCGGCCTGCCCGGTCCATGCCGTGCTGGGCATCGACGCGCCGATCATGATCCTGTGGGATGACATGAACTAAAATCCTCCCCGGTACGGGGAGGTGGCAGGCCACAGGCCTGACGGAGGGGGGCTTCCATAGAGGCTGCGCCTCGCCGCACGCCCCCTCCACCATGCTACGCATGGTCCCCCTCCCCGTATCGGGGAGGATGATGTCCTACTGCCGCTTCTGCCGCGCTTCCTCCGCCGTGAACCCCTCGACCATCGTGCGGAAGGTCGCCTCGGCCACGTCGGGGCTGATACCCGCCTCTACCGCCTTGGCCCGGATGCGCGCCAAGATCTGGCGAATCCGCGCATCGTCCCGCACCGTAGCGGCGGAGGTCTTGAAGCGCCCGGCCTGCGCCACATAGCGCGACCGCTCGGCCATTAGACGCAGAATCTGGTCGTCGATCCGGTCGATATTGGTGCGCACCTCGCCCAGAGTCCGGCAGCAGGGCGTGGCAGCCATCTCTGCCGAGGCAGGCGCGGACAGCAGGATGGCGAACAGCGCGGAGCAAGCGGGCAACAGACGCATCCGGAATCTCCGACACGGGACCGATATCTGGTCCGGTACGGCCGCATTTTTCCCGCCGCCAGTGACATCGCCGTCACGGTGACATCCTCCCCGGTACGGGGAGGTGGCAGGGCGAAGCCCTGACGGTGGGGGGCTTCCTCCTGAGACACACCTTGCGGCGATCCCCCTCCACCATGCTGCGCATGGTCCCCCTCCCCGTTCCGGGGAGGATCGAATTGTCGATCAACCTACCCTGTTCGGTCGCGCTCGGCCTGTTGCATCACGGCCGCCATCGCTCTGTCCCCCGCCGCGTCCGATGCCGCCAGCCCGGCGATCACGCCGCGCCGGTTGGGTTCGGGGTGGTGCTGGGCGATCTTCCACACCCCCTCCAGCCGGGCAACGCACAGGGTCAGGCCGACGATGCCGCGCTGCAAGCCTTGGATGAAATCTGCAGGCGCATCGTCGATCGACCAGGGTTCGACCTGCCCCGCTTCCTTCGCCTCCGTCAGGCGCGCCAGATGGGCCGCCAGCCATTCGGGATCGCGCGTGACCGACAGGACCCCATGCGCCTGCACCACCACGTAATTCCAGGTCGGCACGACCTTCCCATGCTCGCGCTTGGCGGGATACCAGCCGGGATGGACATAAGCGTGCGGCCCCTGGAAGATCGCCAGCGCCGTCGTACCGCCCTCGGCCAGCCGCCAGACCGGATTGGCGAGCGCCACATGCCCTTCCAGCATCAGCGCCTCGCCATCACGCGTTGCGATCATCGGCAACGACACCGCCTCGGGCACGCCGTCCCGCGCGACGACCAGCGAGGCGAGGCCGATCACCGCCACCGCGTCCAGCAGCACGTCTTCGCGGGTCTCGGCGAAGGCGCGCGGCGGATAGCTCATGCGAGCGCCCGCTGCCGTTCGCCGCGTTCGTGCGCCAGCAGCCACTGCTTCACCGCCAGCCCGCCCGCAAAGCCGGTCAGAGTGCCGTTCGCACCGATGACACGGTGGCAGGGCGTGACGATCGACAGCGGGTTGCGCCCGTTCGCCGCTCCGACCGCACGCGATGCGCCGGGCCGTCCGATCGCAATGGCGAGCGCGGCGTAGCTACGCGTCTCGCCATAGGGAATGGTGCCCAGGCCGGTCCACACCGCCTTCTGGAAATCGGTGCCGACAGGGTCGAGCGGTAGGTTGAACACGCGGCGCTGCCCATCGAAATATTGCGACAGCTGACGCACCGCCTCCGCCAGCACCGCATGCGCAGGATCGTCGCGGCGGTCGGGCAGCGTCACCCGCCCTTCCCGCTCCTCGGCCCACAGGATCGCGCGCAGGCCCTGCTCGCTCGCGACGAGGATCAGTTCGCCCACCGGCGAGGCCATGGTGCATTCGCTCAACATGGGTGCGATCCTAGCGCAGGAACGCACGCGATGCGTCCCGCTTCTTGCGGTCAAACCCGAAAGGGTGCCGCGATCTCGGGCGTGACGCGCAGCAGACGGCCGGTGGCGCGGTCGATCAGCGCCCAGGTCGTCACCGCCTCCACCTTCACCTGGCCCTGCGCATCCAGAAAGCGGACATGCCGGTCGAAGCGCGCGCCCTTGGGCGGGTTGGGAACCCAGGTTTCGGCAGTCACCGTCTCGCCCGCCACGACATTGCCGCGATAGTCGATCTCGTGCCGCGTCACGACCCAGATATGGGCGGCGGCATGTTCGGGGGGCACGACCGATTCCCAATGCGCGCCAGCAATCGCCTGAATCCACTGGACCCAGACGGCGTTGTTCACATGGCCCAGCTCGTCGATATGCTCCGGCCCGGCGGTGAAGGTCATGGTGAAGCGGCTCATGCCTGTTCGTCCGATTCCCTGTATCGCAACCACAGCGCGCGGACGCCCCAGCCGATCGCGGCGGCGACCATCACCAGCCCCGCCGCCATCAGGATGTGCGGCAGCGTCGGGCGATAGCGCGCGGCGAGTTCGTGAAACGCCTCGCCGAACAGATAACCGATGCCGGTGAAGATCGCTGCCCAGCACAAGGCGGATGCGGCATTGACCGCGACGAACAGCCGGGTCGACACATGGCTGGTGCCCAGCGCCACCGGGCTGATCGTGCGCAGGCCGTAGAGAAAGCGGAAGGCGAAGATGAAGCCGACCGGGTAACGCTCCATCAGCTTCGTGACGCGCGTATAGACGCGCCGCTTGCGCAACTTGGCCACCCAGCGCCCGTCGCGTGCGCGGCGGCCGATGGTGAAGAAGACCTGATCCGCCAGGAACGACCCGATTGCCGCGGCCAGGAAGGCGGCGGGCCAGCCGATCAGCCCCTGATGCGACAGGATGCCGCCGGTCACGACCGCCGTCTCGCCCTCCAGCCCGGCGCCGAGTGCGATGGCCGCGACACCGTAGCGCGCGACGATCGCCTCTATGCTCAGGATTCGACTCCCATCTGCCACAGGATGAAGGCGTGCTCCTCCGCGCCTTCGCGCAAGGACTCGAACCGGCCAGACTTGCCGCCATGGCCTGCGCCCATATTGGTCTTGAGCAGCAGCAAATTGTCATCGGTCTTGGTCGCGCGCAGGCGGGCGGCCCACTTCGCGGGCTCCCAATAGGTGACGCGCGGATCGTTCAGCCCGCCCGAGATGAACATCGGCGGATAGGCTTGCGGCCGAACATTGTCATAGGGGCTGTAGCTGCGGATCAGCTCGAACGCCTTGGCGTCCTCAATCGGATTGCCCCATTCGGGCCACTCGCCCGGCGTCAGCGGCAGCTCGGCATCCATCATCGTGTTGAGCACGTCGACGAACGGCACGTCCGCGATGACCGCGCCCCAGAGTTCGGGGTCGGAATTAACCACTGCGCCCATCAGCTCGCCGCCCGCCGAGCGGCCTGCGATGGCGATCTGGCCCGCCTTGGTCCAGCCGCCCTCGATCAGCCCCTTCGCCACGTCGACAAAATCGTGGAACGTGTTGGTCCGCTTCTCCAGCTTGCCGTCCAGATACCATTGCTGGCCCAGATCGTCGCCGCCGCGGATATGCGCGATGGCATAGGCAAAGCCGCGATCGAGCAGACTCATGCGCCCCGTCGAAAAGCCCGGCGGGATGGCATAGCCATACGCGCCGTACGCATAGAGGAACAGCTTGCCCGATCCGTCGCGGGGAAAGTCCTTCGGGTAGACGATCGACACCGGCACCATCGTCCCGTCGCGCGCGGCGATCTTGAGGCGCTCGGTCCGGTATTGGTCGCCGTCATAGCCCGATGGGATTTCCTGCACCTTCAGCACGGTCAGGCCGCCGGTCGCCACGTCATAGTCATAGACGGTGCCCGGCGTGACCATCGACTCGTATCCCAGCCGCAAGGTCGACACGTCGTACTCGGGATTGTCGCCCAGCCCGGCGGTATAGCTCGCCTCGGGAAAGTCGATCCGCTGGGGCACGGTCGGCGTGTCGTAGCGATGAATGGCGATGCGGTCCAAGCCGTCCTCGCGCCCCTCGACCACGAAAAAGTCCTTATAGCACTCCACCCCGGTCATGTAGAAATGCGGGTTGGGCGCGATCAGTTCGTGCCAGTCGCCGGGATGGTCGATCGAGGCGGTGCAGAGGCGGAATTGCGGGTCGACGTCGTTGGTGTGGATGAACAGCGTACCGTCATGCTCGTCCACATCATATTCGCGGCCCTCCTTGCGGGGGGCGACCAGGATCGGTTCGGCGAAGATATTGTCGGCGGGCAGCAAGCGCACCTCGCTGGTGACATGGTCGCCGGTCGCGATCACGATCCAGTTGCGCGCCGAGGTCTCGGCGACGGCGACGCGATAGCCTTCGTCATCCTCGTGGAACAGCTCGACATCCTCGGCGACATCGGTGCCCAGCTTGTGGAAGCGCGCATTGTCGGTCCGCCACTGCGCATTCGCCACGCCGTAAAGAAAGCCGCTGTCGTCCGCGACCCAGACGATCTCCGACAACATGCCGGGGATGACATCGGGCAGATGCTCGCCGGTGGTCAGGTCCTTGACCCGCACCTCGAACCGTTCCGAGCCATTGTCGTCGATCGCATAGGCCAGGTAACGGCCATTGTTGCTGATCGAGAAGGCACCCAGCCGGAAATATTCCTTGCCCTCAGCCAGCGCCGGTTCGTCGAGCAGCAGTTCGTCGGGGCCGCCCGCGACCGGCTTGCGCCACCATTTGCGATATTGCCCGCCCGTCTCGAACCCGGTCCAGTAAATCCAGTCGCCGTCCTTTTGCGGCACCGAGGATTCGTCCTCCTTGATCCGCCCCTTCATCTCTTCGTACAGCCGGTCGATCAGCGGCTGGCGTGGGGCCATGACCTGCTCGAAATAGGCGTTCTCCGCCTCGACATAGGCGAGCACGTCCTTGTCCTCGACCTCCGGATAGGCGGGGTCCTTCAGCCATGCGTACGGGTCGGTGATGGTGATCCCGTGCGCGGTGAAGCTGTGGGGACGGGTCTGGGCAATGGGCGGCGTCGGCGCGGGTTCGGTCATCGCCCGGATGTAGCTAGGGTTAGGCCCCGCCGGAAGGGGTGAGGGACGGTTTCTCCCAACCTCCGTTCAGCCTACTCCTACATCCGTTCACGCTGAGCGACGTCGAAGCGCACGTTCCGCGCTTGGCCAACGGATTCCCTTGGCCTTCGACTTCGCTCAGGCTGAACGGACGGTAGGATATGGGGCGTTATTTGCCCGCCCACCCATTCGCCAGCGTCCAGCGATCGCGCCAGCGCAGCACCGGCGTCTCGCCCTCCCATTCCACCGGCAGCCAGACATAGCGCCCGTCGATCGCATTTTCGGGCCGCCAGCGATCGGCCATGAAGATGAAACGCGGCTCCGCCCCCGGCCGCTGGGGCGGCAGCGGCAGGACGAAGGTGGATTGCGAGTGGAAGGTCGTCTTCCGGTCCTCCTCGCTGCCGCGCACCGGATTGCCCAGCGAACGCCACGGCCCCGTCACCTTGTCTGCGACATAGACCCGCCCTGGATTGGGTCGCCAGCCGGTAAGCCCCGAGGCGAACATGTAATAGCGCCCCTTCGCCTTGAAGAGCGCGGGCGCCTCGTTTCCTCCATCGGGCAGCGCACGGACATAATAGCCGTCATGCCGCGTCCAGTCGGGCGCCAGCCGCGCGATCTGGAGCGTGGCATTCTCTTCGGAGGCGTAGATGTGCCAGGCGGTGTCGCCATCGACGAAAACCGTCATGTCGCGCGCCATCTGCCCGCCGGGAAAGTCGCGCGCAAGCGTGGTGCCGGGTGCCTTGTCCTCAGGCGTAGCATTGGCAGGCCAGATGCCCGGATTGACACGGCCAGCGCGCAGGAAGCGGAACGGCCCCTGCGGCCGGTCGGCCACCGCGACGCCCGCCTGCGCCGCGCCGTAGCCCTTGCCGCGCAGCTCCAGGTGGAACCACATCACGAACGTTCGAGTGCGGGGGTTATAGACGACCTTGGGCCGCTCGAGGATGCAGCCGCGCGTGATCGGGCTGTCCGGATCGTCCGACACGGACAGCGCCACCCCTTCGTCGCGCCAGTTCACCAGATCGGTCGAGCTATAGGAATGGACGCCGACCAGCGCGGTATTGCCGCCCTCGCCCGCCGTCTTGTGCTCGCCATGCCACCACCAGCGACCGGCATGGCGCAGCAGGCCGCCGCCATGCGCATTGATCGCGACGCCGTTCGTGTCGTTCCACACTTCGCCGGGCCGGAAGGCATCCGGTTCGGCCGCTCGCGCCGCCTTGCCCATCAGCGCCACCGCGCCCGCCCCGGCCAGGACACTTCGCCGGTCGATCATCATAGCATCCTCCCACCTGCCGCCATTCCCGGATCGTATATGGTCTGACAAGATCGGCAAGCCCGCCGTGAGGCTCGACGCTGTGCGGGCGGAGGGCTAGACCGGCCGCGTTTCCCATTGCTGTCAGGCCGTTCCATGTCCCATTCCGCCCGCCTTGCCGCCCTCCGCGCCGAACTCGCCGCCCGGGGGCTCGACGGTTTCGTCGTGCCGCTGACCGATGAGCATATGAGCGAATATGTCGGCGACTATGCGCAGCGCCTTGGCTGGCTGACCGGCTTTGGCGGCTCGGCGGGGTCGGCGGTGGTGCTGACGACCAAGGCGGCGATCTTCACCGATGGGCGCTATACCCTTCAGGTGCGCGAGCAGGTGTCGGGCGAGGACTATGCCTATATTCCGGTGCCGCAGGACAGCGTGGCGGGCTGGCTGGGTCGAGAGACGGCGGCGGGGCAGCGGATCGGGTACGACCCGTGGCTGCACACCCGCCAGCAGGTGGCCGACATGACCGCCGCGCTCGCCGACCGCGAGGCGGAACTGGTCGCCGTCACCGTCAACCCGATCGACGCGATCTGGACCGACCGCCCCGCCCCCTCCCCTGCCGTGCTCACCGTGCAGGACGAAGCGGTGGCGGGCGAAAGCTCGGCCGCCAAGCGCGCGCGGATCGGCGAATGGCTGGCCGAGCAGCGGGCGGACGCGGTGGTGCTGTCGGCGCTCGACTCGATCGCCTGGGCGCTGAACGTGCGCGGGACCGATGTCGCGCATACGCCGGTCGCGCTGTCCTATGCCATCGTGCATGCCGACGGCGAGACCGACCTGTTCGTGTCCCCTCAGAAGATCACGCCCGAGGTGCGGGCGCATCTGGGCAATGCGGTACGGCTGCACGACCGCGCGGCGTTCGAGGGGTATCTGACCGGCTTTGCGGGCAAGCGTATCGTGGCCGATCCCGAGCGCGCCGTGGCCGCCATCGCGCAAGCGCTGGAAGCAGGCGGGGCCAAGGTGCTGGCGCTTCGCGACCCGGTGGTGCTGACCAAGGCGATCAAGAACCCCGCCGAGGTCGCCGGGCACCGCGCCGCCTCGGTCCGCGACGGCGCGGCGATGGTGCGCTTCCTGCGTTGGGTGGAGGAGGAATGCCCCAAGGGCGGCCAGACCGAGTTGTCCGCCGCCGCACGGTTGCTCGCGTGCCGTGAGGCGACCGGGCTGCTCAAGGACACCAGCTTCTCGACCATCTCGGCGACCGGCGCGCACGGTGCCAGCCCGCATTATCACGTTACCGAAGACTCGAATGCTGCGATCGAGCCAGGCCAGCTCTTCCTGATCGACTCCGGCGGGCAGTATCAGGACGGCACCACCGACATCACCCGCGTCATGCCGATCGGTACGCCCACAGACGAAATGCGCGACCGCTTCACCCGCGTGTTGAAGGGGCATATCGCCCTCGCCACCGCCGTCTTCCCGGACGGAACGTTGGGCGGGCATCTGGATTCGTTGGCGCGGCGGCCGCTCTGGGAGGTCGGGCTGGATTACGCCCATGGCACCGGCCACGGTGTCGGCGCCTATCTGTCGGTGCATGAGGGGCCGCAACGTATCGCTGCGCCCAACTATCCCGGCGGCGCGGCGATGGAGCCGCTGCGCGCGGGCATGATGCTGTCCAACGAGCCGGGTTATTACAAGGCGGGCGAATATGGCATCCGCATCGAGAATCTGGTGCTGGTCGAACCGCGCGCCATCGCGGGTGCGGACCGGGACATGCTGGGCTTCGAGACGCTGACCCTTTGCCCGATCGAGCGGACGCTGATCGTGGCGGAGTTGCTGACCGCGGAGGAGCGGGACTGGCTCAACGCCTATCATGCGCGGGTGGCGGAGGTTCTGGCGCCGGAATTGGAGAGCGCGGATCGCGACTGGCTGCTGGAGAAGTGCGCGGCGATCTGATTCGCACGCGACGCCGCGAGGACGCGAAGAAAAAGAAGGTTGGTTCGCGCGGAGGCGCGGAGACGCGGAGGTGTCTCGCCTGCCGCGCCAGCGGCCCTCTTATCTTCCGCGCTAACGAATAGAGGGCGCTGCGCGCGGCCCGACCTCTCTGCGTCCTCTGCGCCTCCGCGCGAACCAACCTTCTTCTCCGCGCCTCCGCGTCTCCGCGCGAACCAAAGCTCTTTGCGTCATCGCGGCTTCGCGTGAACAAGAAAACGCCGCGTAGGAGAGGCCTCCCACGCGGCGTTTTGCGCGCCTCTCACGGCAAAGGAACTGGACCCCGGCCTTCGCCGGGGAACAGAAGAGGGTTTGCTCGCCCTCCCCTTTACCGGCCCAGCAGCACCCGCGCTTGCCCTGCGATCTGGGCCAGCATCGCGGCGTTGGGCTGGGCGGCCAGGCGGGCGCGGTCGATCACCGCCTTGAACTGGCCGACCCGCGCGGCATTGCGCTCCAGCCAGGCCTCGACCGCCGCTTCGGGGTCGGTCGCGCCTGCACGGCCGAGGAAGTCGAGCCGCTGCTGCTGGAAATCGCGCGCGAGGCCCGCGATCAGCAAACGCTCCCACGGATCGCTCGGGCTGATCCGCGCCGCCTGGCCCTGTGCCCAGTCGAGACCGAGCGCCTGACCCAGGCGGGTGAAGGCATGGGTCAGCCGCGTCTCGTCGAGCGACAGCCGCTGGCCCAGATCGGCCAGGCCGACCGCGCCGTCGAGTTCGGACACGCGCACCACCCGCGCCGCGAGATCGGCGGGCGCGCCCGCTTCCTCCAGCGCCGCGACGACCCGCGCGCTCTGCGCCTTGGCCTCTTCGCGCAGAAGCGCGGGCGTTTCCGCCGCCAGCCGCGCAATGCCCGGCTGCAACCGCTCCAGCGCCGCGCCGGGCGAGGTGCCCGAAGGCATGGAGCGCAACAGGTCGGCGATCTGCGAACGGGTCGCGCGCGCCACCTCGTCGAACAGCGCGATACGCGCCGCTTCGGGCATCGCCGCCGTCTCGATCGCGGTCCACAGGGCGGGCAGATCGAACAGCCGCTCGACCACGACGAACATCGCCGCGATATCGGCCATCGCCGCGCCCTCTTCCTCCGCCAGCTCGAACGGATGGAGGATGCCCATCCGATTGACGATCCGGTTGGCGAGCTTCGTCGCGACGATCTCGCCGCGCAGGCGATGCTGGTCGATCGCCTCGCCGAACGCCTCTTGCATCGCGGGCGGGAAGGCCGCGCGCAGATCGGGGAGCAGTTCGTCGTCCAACGCCAGCGCGCTGTTCTCGATCGCGTCCTGCAGCGTCAGCTTGGCCGTCGCCAGCAGCACCGCCAGTTCGGGCCGGGTCAGCGGAATCCCGTCCTGCCCGCGCCGCAACAGCACGTCGTTGCTGCCCAGACCCTCGACCGCGCGGTCGAGCCGCCCGGCGCTCTCGAAGATTTCGATGACGCGGACATAGCTTGGCATCGCGCCCGCGCCGTCCGCCTCGGCGATCGACAGGCCCAAAGTCTGGAGGCGGTTATCCTCCAGTACCAGATGCGCCACGTCATCGGTCATCGAGGCGAGCAGCGTGTTGCGGTCGCCCTCCGCCAGACGGCCCTCGATCATCTCGCGGTTGAGCGCGATCTTTATGTTGACCTCGTTATCCGAGCAGTCGACGCCCGCCGAATTGTCGATGAAGTCGGTGTTGATCCGGCCACCGCGCTCGGCAAAGGCGATGCGCGCGGCCTGCGTCACGCCGAGGTTCGCGCCCTCGCCGATCGCGGTGACGCGCAGATCCTCGGCATCGACGCGCAGGCGGTCATTGGCCGGGTCGCCGACCTGGACGTTATTCTCCGCCGCCGCCTTGATGTAGGTGCCGATTCCGCCGAACCAAAGCAGGTCGGCCGGGGCCTTCAGGATCGCCGAGATCAAAGCCGCCGGTTCCAGCGAGGTGGCGGTGATGCCCAAAGCCTCGCGGATTTCGTCCGACAGCGGGATCGTCTTGGCCGAACGCGGGAAGACGCCGCCGCCCGCCGAGATCAGGCTGGTGCCATAATCCGCCCAGCTCGACCGGGGGAGCGCGAACATGCGCGCCCGCTCGTCCCAGCTCGTCGCGGGATCGGGGTTCGGATCGAGGAAGATGTGGCGATGGTCGAACGCGGCGACCAGCTTGATCGCCTTGGACAGGAGCATCCCGTTGCCGAACACGTCGCCCGACATGTCGCCGCAGCCGACGACGCGGATGGGTTGCGTCTGCACGTCCACGCCGCGCTCGGCGAAGTGCCGCTGCACCGAGACCCAGGCGCCCTTGGCGGTGATGCCCATCGCCTTGTGGTCATAACCCTGGCTGCCGCCGGAGGCGAAGGCGTCGCCCAGCCAGAAGCCGCGCTCCAGCGCCAGCGCATTGGCGACGTCGGAGAAGGTCGCGGTGCCCTTGTCGGCGGCGACCACGAAATAGGGGTCTTCGCCGTCCAGCACGCGCACGCCGTCCGGATGCACCACCGCGCCCTCGACGATATTGTCGGTGATCGACAGCAGCGCGCGGATGAACACGCGGTAGCTTTCCTTGCCCTCGGCGGCCCAGCCGTCGCGATCGGTGACGGGCGACGGCAGCTGCTTGGGATAGAAACCACCCTTCGCGCCGGTCGGCACGATGACCGCGTTTTTCACCCGCTGCGCCTTCATCAGGCCCAGGATTTCGGTGCGGAAGTCGTCGCGGCGATCCGACCAGCGTAGCCCGCCACGCGCCACGGGTCCGGCGCGCAGATGGATGCCCTCGACACGCGGGGAATAGACCCAGATTTCGCGCCACGGCAGCGGCGCGGGCAGCCCCGGAATCTTGTGGCTGTCCAGCTTGAAGGCCAGCGCCTCCTTGCCCGCCTCGGCAAAGGCGTTGGTGCGCAGCGTGGCGGCGATCATGTCGCGGAAGCTGCGCAGGATACGATCGTCGTCGATCGCCGACACGGCATCGAGGCCCGCCACGATAGCGGCATCGGCGGCGGCGATATCGCCGGTCGCCTTCGGATCATGCGCGGCGGTAAACCGCTCGATCAGCGCAGTCGCCAGCTTGGGCGCGCGACGCAGCGCATCGACCACCGTGGTCAACCCATAAGGCAGCCCCGCCTGGCGCAGATAACGGAACCAGGCGCGGAACAGCACCACCGCCTGCGGGCTGAGGCCGACATCGACGATCAGGCGGTTGAACGCGTCATTCTCCGCCTGGCCCTCCAGCACGGCGGCGATCGCCCCCTCCAGCACCGCCGCGCCCTTGGGCTCGGTGGTCGCCTCGGTCTCGACGATGAAGTCGTGGACGAAGGGATCGGCCTCGTCGCGCAGCCGCGTCGGCAGTTCGCCGATCACGCGGAAGCCGAAATTCTCCAGCACCGGCACCGCGTCCGACAAGGGCAGCGCGCCGTTCAGCTTGTAGATTTTCAGCTGGCGGTCCTGCCCCGGCTGGACCGGGAAAAGGCGAACCGACCGGCTCCCCTCATTCTCCAAGCTCGACAGGCGCAGAATGTCGGCGGCGGCTTCCGATGCGTCGCTGACATTGCGGTAATTGGTCGGGAAGCCATTGGCCCAGCGCAACGCCAGACGCGCGGCGCGCGGCGCGGGAATTTTCTCCGCCAGCGCCGCCTCGACATCGGGCATCCAGCCGCGCACCATCTTGCGCAGCCGTTCCGACAAGGCCGCCGTATCGGGCAGGCGGCCGTCCTGGCGCAGGTCGATGGTGTAGCGGATCAGCGCGACGACGCCGTCCTCCAGCGCGATCGACCAGTTGAGCAGCGAGCCATTGGCGGCCTCGCCCAGCATCTCGCCGATCGCGACGCGCCGCGCGGTGGTCAGTTCGTCGCGCGGCAGCCAGACAAAGGCGAACAGATGTCGCTGCAAGACCGAGCGGATCAGCACCAGTTCGGGGCGCGGACGGTCGGCCAGCGACATGGCGGTCAGCGCCAGCTGCTCCAGCGCCTCGGCCGGGAACGCCGTCACCAGATCATGCGGCAGCGCGGTCAGCGCATGGGTCAGCGCCTTGCCGGTATGGCCGCGCGGGTCGAAACCGAACTTGGCCTGGAGCGCGGCGAGGCGCGTGCGCAGCACCGGCACCTCATGCGGCGGGCTGGCCAGCGCGGCGCTGGTCCACAGCCCGGCATGGATCGACAGGCCGACGACGCGGCCCCCTTCCATCACCGGTACCAGCACCAGGTCGAGCGGCACCGAGCGATGTACGGTCGAGATCGCATTCGACTTGAGCAGCAGCGGCGCCGCCCCGCCCTCTACGAAATAATCCAGCGCGCGCTGGCGCGAGGTGTCGGCGAGCAGCGGCACCTTGTGCGGCGTCCGCGCGACGCCGAGCGCGGGCGCGTCGCGACCATCCTCATACCATTTCTCATGGCCCAGCAGCGTCAGCTTGCCACCCAGGAACCACAGAAGGAGCGCCGCGCCCTCGCCATTCTTTTCGCCCAACGTCGTCGCATCGGCGGCCAACGCGTCCTGCAACCCCGACCAGTCCGCGACGGCGGCCCGGACATCGGCCAGTACCGCGCGCAGATCGTCGACCAGCCCGCGCCGGTCGCGCGCATCGGCGCGTTCCATTTCCAGATAGATGAAAGATTCGGACTTTCCGCCCGTGCCGATGGCCTGAAGCTGTCCCTCGCCGTCGCGGGTGACGGGCAGAACGGGGTGGATCACGCGGTCGATCGCGATACCGTCCGCGCCGACCATCGCCGCGATCGAATCGACCAGGAAGGGCATGTCGTCATTGACGATGGCCAGGCGCATCCGGCGATGCGTGTCGTCGCCCGACATCGGCTCCAGCGCGATCGACGGTTCGCCCGGCGAGCGCTGTTGCGCCACGCCCGCGACGAAGGCCGCCGCAGCAGCCACCTCCGCGGGGCCGAACCCCTGCAACTCCGCCGGAAGGGCGCCCTGGGTCAGCCGCGCGGCAATCGCGTCGGCCATCGGATGCGACATATTCGGTGCCATGGTGCCAAGTCCTAGGCCGGGCTCTCGCGGCGCTCAACCCTTCGCCGCCAGAGAAAAGATGTTGCGCCGCAGCGCAATTTTCATTGCGAAGCGCGCAACACCCTTTCGGCCAAGCGCGCGTCTCCAACCACCGTTCCAGTGATGGCAACGCTACCATCCTCGGCGACGTGCCCGACCATTACAACGGGTGCGCCAGGCTCCGCATCGATCGGCCCTGTCATGTTAGCGATAGCTTTTACTCCCCCACCGCTGGAGGACGACGGGCCGTTCCATAGCGCGGCAGCCGAACCCGGTGGCGGTGGCGTAATCGCCTCGCCAGCCGAATCCATCAATTCCGAATCAAGCGTCGCCTGCAACAGCGGATCGGCCACTTCCTTCCAGCTCAGGACGCCGTGGATAAAATCGATCATCAACCCGTCGGACGAATAAGGCAGCAATATCCCGCGATACAGCGTCATGCGCCCGCGCGCGTTGACGAACTCGGCCTCGAAACCGGCCGGAACCTGATCGGCCAGCACATGGTCGAAATGCCGGGTCAGCCGCGCCAGCAACGACGCCTCGGGCAATTCCCCGATCCGCGTCGGTCGCGCCACCGTGCCGCACTCCTCGCGCAGCGCCTGGCCGATATAGGCGATGGCCGGGTCGATCCGGTCGCCGCGAAAATCCAGCAGCACCGAATTGGCGGCAAAGTCGCCGATCGCCTCGGTATCCAGCGCCCGGATCGAGGGAAACCGCGCCTCCCCCGACAGCGACACCCAATGATGATAGGCCCGCGCATGAAGCCGCCGCTCCGCCCCGCCCAGCCGCGACAACGCATCCTCCGCCCCGCCCGCAATTTCGCCCGCCGGACGAGCCGAAACAGGATTCCGGGGATTTTGCGGCTCGCGGTCCATGACGGTCTTCCTGGTCATGATCCTGTCATGCCCCGACATAGTTAACCATAGATGAAGATCGCAAAGCCGCTTGCCAGCCCCCCAACGATCTGTTAAGCGCCCCCACCTGACCGGACACCAGCCGGTTCACGAGACGGGCCGCTTTAGCTCAGCTGGTAGAGCATCGCATTCGTAATGCGGGGGTCACAGGTTCGAGTCCTGTAAGCGGCACCACTTCCGGTCAAAACCGGGCACCATGGATATGGCGGCATCGCCGTCCCGCACGACTGCGCTTTCCAACGCTGCTTTGCTGCCCTGGATGTGGATGGTTTGGTTGTCCACGCGGACATTGTCGATCAGCAGCCGGACATAGGCTTTTCGCAGCGCCGGGTTTCCGCCCCTCAGCTGTTCGCTGATTAGCTTGCCGAACTTGGCGATCGTTTCCTCACCGATACGCTGCGGTCCTCGTTCAAGCTGAAGCGTCAGGCTACGCGCGCTGGCGTCCAATTGCGCGACGTTCTGACGGTGCTGTGTGAGTCGCTCGGCGAACAGCGGGTCCTTGGCCGACATCACGCCCTCCTCAAGCGCTTCCAGCAATCTTCGCATGCGCTTTTCCGCTTCGATCTTCTCCCGCCTGATACGCTCGAGATCCTGATGTCGCTGCGCATCCGCGGTATCGGATTTTTCGAGGACGGCCTGCAGCAGTTCGAGGAGCCGGTCGCGCTGGAGGATACGATCCGCCAGAACGGAGAGGACGATGCCGTCGAGCTTGTCCTGGCGGATCGCGCGCGTCTCACAGCGCCCGGCACCACCTGTCAGCTTCGCGTTGCAGGCATAGTAGATATATTGGCCCGACTTGCCGGTGCGGATCGTCATGCCAGCCCCGCAGCCGGGTGCGTTGCACTTCAGGATACCGGTCAGCAGCGTAGGGCCGTTGGTGACACGCGGCGGCGTCACCTTGGGGGCAGCCCTCGCACGACGTGCCGCGACCTCTGCGATGATTTTGGGCGGGACGATTTCCGGGCATGGCACGATGATGCTCTCTTCGATCGAGGGCTTTCGACCTTTGCTGTCGGCCGTTCGATCGAGATAATGGCCGCCGTAATGTTGGCGGGTCAGGATGCCATCGACGCTGCTGTGGAAGAATTCGCGGCCACGCATCCGGTATCCCAAGGCGTTCAGATGCTGAGCGATCGCACGTGTGCCCATTGGCGTGCCGTGGAGGCCGCTTCGCGCCAGATCGTAGATCATTCGAACGACGGCGGCTTCTTCCTCCACGATGAAGAGTTTGCGGCGTTCCTTGCGTCCTTCGATGACCACGGTGCGAGCCTGGTAGCCGAACGGCACCGGCCCGCCGTTGAAATATCCTGATTGTGCATTTCCGCGTCTATCGCGCCGCGTGAATATGGATGAGTCGAGGGCGTGCTTCTCGTTGAAGACGCCGAACAGGCCGCGCATGAGCTGACCATTCGCGTCTTCCCCGAATTCTTCGGTCAGCGAGATGAGCCGCACGCCAGCCTGCTCGAGTTTATGCTCGCTGTTGACCTGCGTCAGCAGCCGTCTGGCAAAGCGTGACAAGGCGTAGACATAGATGATGTCCACCGGTCGCTCCGGCCCCGTCGCCTTGGCCATCATTCCGTCGAATTGAGGGCGACGGAGCTTGCGGCCGGAGACGTTCAGTTCCTGGAATATCTCGACCAACTCGACGCCGTCGCGCTTCGCCCTGTCTTTGATCGCGGCGATCTGGGCCGCAATACTGGCATTGTTGCCGTCCTCGTCATCATTGCTGACGCGGACATACCCATAGGCGCGCAGCGGCTCGCTCATGCTTTTTCATCCTGAAATTAATGCCCATGCCGCCCGGCAGTATTCTTATCTTCTATGCTGAACAGCTCGGTCAGGGCCTCGCCGAGCATGCTGACGATCAGATCGACCTCACCGGGCAGAAGCCCGATCACAGGGGGGACGTCGACGATGACCTCAGGCGAACACGGGGCTCCAGCCGTTCGAGCAGTTGCGTCTTTCGCAAGAGGAGGTGGCACCGGCGGCATGGTGACCGAGCGGTGCCATCCTTCTCAGATGTTTGCGGTCCACCTACCCCAAAATTGATCAAAAGCTTGTGGCATCATCATCAATGAACGTGGACGGCGCCCTCACAAAAAGACCCAAATGCGGACATTGGCGCTGGCTCAGCAGCGCCCCAGATGCGGACGTTCGTTCATGTTTTGAATCGGGTTCGGAAGCCCACGCCGCTCCCGATGCTAAACGACGAGATTTGGAACATTTCTGCCGTTCCCAAGCGACACGTGGAACGGCAGCTCTTGTCAGGAGCCGACGTCCGGCGGTTGTCTAACCGTCATCGCAGAAAGACAGACATGGGCCGCGGAAGGTCCGGGCTTCCGGCTTCGGCCGCCTGGAGTCGAAGCGGCTGGCGAGCAATATCGGATGATGCAGGAGATTGACGCCGCCAAGCCGTTCCCCGCCTGACCTCAGCCACGCGCGTCGATCCAGCGCTGCGGGATGAGCCCTTGTCCACGCCACCGCGCGACCACGGCATCGGCGAACCAGCTGTCCCGGAGATCCGCGTGGTCGGTCACGATCACTTGGAGGCTCGGCGCCAATTCGACCGTCACGTCGAACATCAGCTTGAAGAGCTTAAACACCGCTTCACGGTCGGCGTCCGGCAATCCGGAGACATCGCCGTCGCGATCCTGCTCGGCTGGGTAATGGGCCTGCGAGGGCTGGTCGAAGAAGATGAACCCGGGAACCGGGCGATCCTTCTGCCGAAACCAGCGATGGAGCGCGAGATGGGCGAGCACATGATAGCCCACCCAGTTCTCACCGCTTCCCATGCGGAACAACGGAACCGGTCCATCGAGCGTGTCCGCAACGACGGCGAGCTGCTTGATGTCAAGCCTCAAGCGGCTTCCGCTGTGCTCGAGGTCCAGTTTCTCTGAGTCGCGCGTCATAAAGTCGCCGATTAGATTGAGGATCGAGGTCAGTCGCTGTTCTGTGCTCTCAGGGTCGACCAGCTTCTCCAGCGCCTCGACCCGCTTGCGGGCAGCGTCGAGCTCCTCGGTCGATGCGGCCGCCGCGGGCGGCGGGGGCAGCGTTTCCAAGAAATAGGCGATGCGCCCCATCGTCCGGGCAAGCCTCAGCTGGCTGTCGCGCTCTGATCTGAAGGCGTCATCCTGTTTGGCGAGCGTATCGATCTGATCCTGATTGCGCTTAAGCGCGTCCTCGATCCTCTTCTGCTGCTCGACGAGATCCCCCTGCACTTCCTGCAGGCGTGGCACTTCGCGCCGAACTTGGCTCAGTTGCTCTTCGATCCCGCTCAGAGTCCTGTGCATCTCCGCCGCCGAAGGAACATGGACGTCGGTCGAACCACACAGGGCGCAGGCCTCGACATCGCCCTTCGTGACCAAACCAAGGCTTGCCAGCCTTGCTCTTTGCTCTTCGGCTTCCTGCGCGAAGCCACCGGCGACATCCTCGACCTGCCGGATCTGGCGCAGGCGCTCCTTCAGCACGGCGAGCTCGCGCCGCAGCCCGGTGCGCTCACGGCGAAGGACAGCGATCGGCTCCGTCGAATCGGGCGGCACCGGCACTTCCTGAATAACCGGATTGATAGCGCGAAGGCCGCCGAGCGCGAGGTCCTGTGCGGGCGGCGGGCCGGGAGGAAGCAGACCGACCGACTGCGCCTCGCGAAACATGTCTTCGGTGCGTGCCGCCGACAGGCTGGCAAGCTGCTCGCGCTCGCCGGCCAGCTTAAGTAATTTCCTCAGTTCCTTACGTTCGAGATCAAGCTGGACCTTAAGCCGCAACACGTCCTCGTCGATCGCGCCAAGAAAATAAGGCAGCACATCCTTGATCGTCTGCGGTAGGAACGGCTCGCTCTGGCGATGGAACAGGATCTTGCGGCTGTCGATCTCATCTTGGTCCTGGATGCAGAACATCAGGGCATGGCGAATGTTAGCCGCGATCGGGTTGCGTGTTTGGCCCTCGGGGACTGTCGTCACATTTTCGGAGATGCCGACCGACGATGTGAGGATTGCTTCGATGTCCGAAACGCCGATATTGGGGGTCCAGTCGGCGCGTTCGGGCATCGCCACGTCCGCGCCGACGGCGTAATAGACGTCCGGATTGCGTGTTTTTGGCGGTCTGGGGTTGCGCCGCGCGAGAAAAATCCGACTGTCATCCCGGTCGAGCAGGATGCCATACCATGCGACATGCTGGCGGATCACGCCGTCCGAGACGTGGCACTGCTCTCGACCGAAGCAATATTCGATAATGTCGATCAGGGACGACTTGCCAGTTTTCGACGCCCCGGTAATGATGCTCAAGCCCGAAACGTTGAGCTTGACCGAGTTCATTTCGCCATTGTGCCCATAGACGCCGATTTCCAAAATCCTGAGGCTCACGGGGCGACTCCAAGCATAGATAAGATGGTGGACTGACGATCATCCTTGGGGATCCATCGCCCCACGAAGCGGGCCGCCTCGTAGCAGTCCTTTATTTCCATCGTGTCGGTATCGAGCCGCGGCGGATCAGGTTTGAAGCGGTACGCCCCCGGTCTGAGACCGTCCCCAGCAATGGTCAGCCAGTCCTGCGCACAACCGAGCTGGATCGCCTCGCGGGTCGTATCGACCAGTTCCCGGCAGAGTTTGGCGAACTCTGCGTTGAACTCTGGATGCGTTGTCACCCAGCTCGTCATTCGCGTCTTAAGCGTGGGCAGCGCGCGGCGTACTCGCGCATTGAGGACGATCGGTAGGACGAGAAAAGCATGGGCGAGCGGAAGCGCACGGCTCGTATCACCCTCCTGATAGCCCCGGGTCGCAGCGCGCAGGAGCAGAGCGCAGAAGACCGGATTGAAAAGGGTCTGGTCCTCGATGGACCGATCATTCCATGCCGGGCTCATCGTCACCCCCTGGCGCAGCTGGGCTCAGGCGCTCGACATAATGCGGGTGCCACCCGATAATATGATCGTCTGACAGCATGTGATACGATCCCTGCGAGACATACGCCTCGATCACTTCGCGAAGCGGAATGGCATTGCCGGTGGTCGTCGAGAAAACGTCCATGCCGATATCGGCCAGCTCGGCCTCCGACATGTTCTCGCGAAGGCGGCCCTCGGCGACACCTCTGCGCCGCTGCCAGTGCTCGGTCAGCTGGCGCCCATAATCGGTGAGTTCGTTCTGCCGGAGCAGACCGTCCCGCGTCCAGCGCGAGCGTTGCTCGCGCGCCCGAAAATAGTCGATGATCGCGATCTTCTGGCCAGTCGGGCCAAGGCCGATGAGCTTGAGCTGCTCGACGAACGGGCGCTGCTCCAATAGCCCGACTGTTTCGCCCGACGGATCTGCCGTGCCGTAGTCGATCGGCAGCTGGTCCGGTCCGAACTCGTCGCGCAGATCATCGATCTTGGAGTCGATCAGCGACACCGGAATAAGCTTTCCACCCGAGGTCGCTAGGGCGTCGATCACGATCGCGAACCACCATCCCTCGAGCCTTTCGCGAAATGCCGTCATATATTCGAGCCGACACGCACGCTTGAGCGCCGCCGCCAGCTCATCTTTCACGTCCACGATCGTCGGCGAGGCGTCGAGCATCTCGACCATCCCGATAATCTGCTCGCGCATTTCGGGTGTCTGCTCGAGGAACACCTTGGTTGCCCAGGCGACCTTTTTGCTTTTTGATTCCGCGGCCGAAATCGCGAGCTTCTCAGCGGCCTTCGTAACGTCCCGGCCCCTGGGGCCCGGCCGGAGCAGCGAGACCGCCGTATCCGCGCCAAGCGTCGAGGTCGTCACGAAGGTGAGCTTAATCTTTCCAAGCTCGGCCGGATGATCCCTCACCCGCTTGGTCCAGATACCTATCGTGTTCCAGAACTGAACCGCCCGGTCGCTCATAGGCTTGGGCTTGAGACTGTGCTTCGACTGCAGAAGCTCTTGCGGCGAGCCGTTGTTGGAAAAGGCGATGTCGTCGAAACACTCGATCGAGACCTCGAGCCCGGGCGTCACGTCCTGACGCTTCAAGGCTGCGAGAAGCGCGTACCGGCACTGAAAAAGATAACCGCTCGCCGAATCGGCTGCTGAATGATCTGCCACAAGCCCCCCCCCTGGCACATAGCTACTGAGATTAGGCTATCTAAGGCAAGTAACCATCCTGAGTTCGAAGCTCAACTTGGCGATGACTTCGGTCCGTTGCTCACCTATCTAGCTGTCAGACGCACAGCGGGGAGACGTGATGGGCATCGTCAAAGCCTGGATGATGGAGATGCAAGAGCGCGGTTACAGCGAGTCCGACGACTATGTGTGCGCCGCCTGCGTCACGGATCCTTTTCTCGCTGAGTGGATCGCTGGGCATGCTGAGGCGAATGCCTGCAGCTTTTGTGAGGCCGTGTCCGACCAGCCCATTGCCGCTCCCTTCGAGGACTTTACCGGCGTCGTCCTCGGCGGGCTCGGCTTCGATTGGAATGAGCCGACCCAAGAAGGGATCACGTATATCACGCGTGAGGGCGGTTGGCAGGCGTCGCTCTCGACGACTGCCGATGTGCTCTACGATGCCGGATTTTCTGAGAATGACGATATGATCGCGGCGCTCGACGACATGATCGACTGCGAAGCCTGGGTTGAACGCGAATTTTATCGCGGTACCGACAGTCAGCGACTCAGTTGGGGCTGGGACAGTTTCAAAACCTTCACCAAGAACCATACACGCTATTTCTTTCTCCAGGCGCCGGGCGATGGTTATGACGAACTGACGCCAGCCGAAGTGTTGGCAACTGTTTCCGACATGATCAGGACGAAACTCGCCGATGAGGGGCTGATCAAAACGATAGGCAGGAACACTGACCTGATCCGCATTCGCGTGGACGATCAGCCGCAGACGACAGCGTCGGCGATTGGAACGCCAAAGCCTGAACATGCACGTCAGTCGAACCGGATGAGCCCTGCTGGTATTCCGATGTTTTACGGCGCGTTCGACCTAGACACGGCGCATGCTGAAACCTTCGATCCGGCCACGCATGCTGGGAAGGCACTGTCGGTAGGAACCTTCCGATCCCTGCGTGACCTCACATTGCTCGACTTGGCCGAGCTGCCGCCAGTGCCGAGCGTCTTTGATCTTGATCGGCAGCCGCTAATTCATTCTCTACGGTTCCTTCACGCCTTCGCCGCCGACATCTCACAACCGATCGCGCGAGATGGCCGCGAGCACATCGAATATGTCCCCACCCAGATCGTCACCGAGTATTTTCGCCGGCTCTTCCGATCGGCGGATGGTCGTAGTCTCGATGGCATCATCTACCGGAGCGCCAAGCATGCCGGGGCCAATGCTTTCGTTCTCTTTTGCGAAAACGAGCAATGCATCGACGTCGACGCCCCGGAGGACGAGGCATCGCTGCTGCGTCTAGCGTCTGTCTCTTACCAATAGGCGGGCCTCATCCATGCCGTGTGGCCGCAGGCCAACGAAGGCCGAATTTCTGCTCGCGCATCCACTCTGCTGCTTTTGTGGGGGGCGACGGCCCGCGGTCGAGCGTGATCATGCCCCGGCGCGGATCGTGTTTCGTGGCAAGCATTGTCCAGACGATTTCGAGTTTCCGGCCTGCGCCGAATGCAACCGCGCCATGGCGCTGAGCGAGCAGGTGACCGCCTTCTACATCCGCAGCATCGACCAGACATATGACCAGCTCGATGCCGAGGAGTATGGCAAACCGATTCGCGGCATCGTCAACAATGCTCCGGAAGCTTTGCCTTATCACGACCGCAGTCGGCCGCCCGCCCGCAGCGCTCAGCGGCGACAGTTTTCAACTATCGTTTGCCCAAACGCCGCACGTCGCCGACCGGCCAATATCGGTCGCTTGCCTGACCGGAGCGACAGAGTCGCAGAAACGAGCGGCATTCGGGCCGGAAGCTGCCGTTCAAGGCCCCTTCGGGGAAAGACGCATTTTGGTCGCCTGCTGCCGGATGCGGAACGCCGCGTCGTGGGACTTATCCGTCATTCCGCCCGTTTCGCCAGATGTCAGCTTCCGACACGAGCCGACATTCGTACTTGCGTCCACCTTGGCTCATTGAACGAGCAAGACTGGCCGTTTTGAGGCCGGCAGGTATCGGGAGACAACTTACACGCCGCAGCGCCAAGCATCTGCTAGTGTAGGCGCATGATGACGCGACAGACACTCCCATGCCCGTGATCGCGATGCTAGAAATCGAGTCCGGCTCGCCGGATCTCTGGCCCGCGGAGTTTGCCGACTCGCTCGGCTACGCAAGCTGCGCCCGGGTTCGCGAGACTCTGTGCCTTGCTGCGATCGATCACGGCGCTGCGGATATCCGCGAAAGCCTCACGACCTATACAAAGCGATCCGCGGTCGGGGCGGCCGAGATTTGGACTGCGTTTCCCGAATATAGATGGGAATATTTTGTCAAGATCGAGCGCATGACGCCCGGCGGCCCCGCGCGCGGCGAAATCCGGCTGGGCGATGTCGTGAACGGCGACCGCCTGACCGAGATGACGCTCACGCTCTATGATCAGCCAGGGGTCGGTGGCCCACCGCCAAATCCCACGGCACGCGAGACGATCAGCGTTTCCAAGACGGATCTGGGTGCGTTCGCGTTCCTCTTGGACACGGGCATCCCGCAACCTGTGACACCATCCCAAATCGAAAGTGTTAAGGGCAAGGAACTATATTTTTGCCGCATCTTTTCGATTGTGGGTCTGCCCGACCCCGAGATCGTTCCGGGACTCCGCTTCCTAACGATGCGGGAATTCCTCGCGACCGACTGTCTACAGCTAATCGCCACCCATCACGCGCGGCAGGCAGCGAACGTCGAACGGTTCAGCAGCGCGGGCACCAAGATTCCGTCGTTCCAGATCACGCTGCCGCCGGACGCCAGCGGCATTTTCCTGGCCGATCTGTCAATAATGAGCAAATCCTACGCTGATGCGCTTGTCAGCCGCCTGCTCGCCGCGGTCGCGCTTACCTCCGGCGTGTCGGGCCAGATCACCCTACAAATGAATATAGAGGATGATCGTTATTCGTCCCACGCGCGTTCAGAACAATGGGGCCGCCCTTATCAAACCGGCGCCGGCGTCTGGCAGAATGTCGCCTGGGCTGACAACCCCGTCCTACGGACTCTCATCACGCTCATCGCCCGATCGACGGAGAGCAAGTTCGTCGCCGGCAAGGAGGATTACCGGCTGCTTGCCATCGATACGGTGGAGGACAGTCGCCGACCCGGGGTCGCCGTGCTGCAACTCGCCCAGCTCTGGATGGCGATAGAGCGGCTGCTGTCTTTCAAGAACGAAACCACCGTTCAACTTGCGCTCGCTTTGTCCGCGCTGTCCCCCGCTGCTGAAAGGGTCGCGGCTTTCGATGCGCTCAAGAAATCCTATAATCTGCGCTCGCAGATCGTTCACGGTTATGCCTTCAGGCGCGATGACAGCATCAACGCCGAGCTCCAACAACATGCGCAAACTTTCCGCGAATTGCTGGCGCTCGCGCTCGACCCCATGATGACCAACGGCGACAGCTTGCGTGCCGCGATGGTCGCGCACGTCCTATCGGGCGAAGCCTCACCGATGACGGCCAAACCAGCCCTACCTTAATTATCAGCATCAACGCGGCGCCTCCAATCAGCGCGCCACTTCAGCAGCACCGTCTCCGCCGCGACGCTGCTATCCCGTTGTAGGCGGACGGTCGCGATCTTGGCCGCGAGGCGATGCGTCAAAGCGGTTCGCTCAGCCCGACGGCGACATCGGCGGCGGATCGTCTTTATCGCCTCCGATTAGGCGTTTATCTCACCGTCCGGTCATCGCAGTGGCAACGGGCCGGCGCGGATGGAGGCTCTGGGGCAAGCGGCTGGCTACAGCGGTACGTGCTTGCGTATGACTGGCGACCACAGCGGCCTTGCTATCCTGCCCGCCAATCTTTGCGCTGCGACACTCGAATAGCTAATCTCCTGAGATGGCCCGAAATCCAAAGAGCAAGCCCTCCATCGCGGGGACGGACGCAACTCTAAGACAGAAGGGCGCTCGTAAGGGTTCAGAGAGAGCATCGGAGCCGGTTCTGGAGTTCAGGCGGCTCGTCGAACTTTTTAGATATCCGCGGGGCTCGACCAAGCCTACTGCCCTCACAAATTTCACTTTCCTCGCTGGTGCAGGCTTTTCCAAATCTTGGGACCCTGCTGCGCCGATCGGATCTGAGTTGTTCACCTTCGATACCGACCTGCTTGATGATGTCATTGATCCCAACGTCCTGACCCGCGCCTTCGGCGTAAGCACGGACGAGTTGAAGCCCGACGATATCCGGCAAATCACCTATCAGCTCGACATGTACGAGCGATACCCCGACATCCGCTCCCGTTACATCGACGATCAGAACACCGCCATGATCCGCGCGGCTTTGCGGGCAGCGGTAGTCGATAGATATGCGAGCTTCAGCGGCCTGAATTATTTTGACCCGAGCCTGTCCAAGTTTCCGCTTGCGGCGACGAGGGATCAGGGCGCGATTCTAGCGATGTTCGCGCACTTGCACCGTTGCATAGACGGATCCCAATTTTTCGCCGAAGGGATTCGGACCAATTTTGTCACGACCAACTATGATTATGTGATCGAAACGATCCTCGACAATCTGATCGCGCCCGACGATTCCCTCTTTCTCTACACGTATCGCGGCTTCACACCGCTTAGCATTTCGGGATACGGCAATCCCAAGCCGACCCAGGAGCATTGGATCGGCTCTCACCTCATCAAGCTCAACGGTGGCTTCGAGATTTTGCCCCAAAACAAGGGTTACGCGCTGGACTACGCACATCGGACAAAGGCTGAAATTCGCGCTGAGCCACCTGTTCTGATGCTGCCGTCGCGCGAGCAGGACTATAGCGACCCTTACTTCACCGCGATATTTCCGAAGGCCGTGAGGTTGATGCGTGACACACAGATTCTCGTACTTGTAGGCTACAGCCTGCCAGAGGACGACGCTTTGATGCGGTTTGTCATCCGCCAATTTGCCGAAGAGCCGGAAGATGGACGCGCGAAGGTCATATTCTATATCGACCCGAAGCTGGGCGCAGTGAAGATGCGAAAGAAACTGGCTGAGGTGTTCCCCTCGATGTCTATCTACCGTGTTCCCAAGGTCGTGACATTCGAAGGCAGCTTGGTAGAGTTCGCGCGCCAATATGTGTCACTGATTGACAAATCGGACCGCGGCATTTTGGATTGAGGATCAGCGGAACTGCGTACGCGAGATGGCCAAATGCACCAACTCGCTTCGTTCCCAGCGCGATCAAGAATGCAGCGATTGAGATCGCAATGAGGCAATCGGGCATTTGAATGAGGCATCCAGATTGTGGGCGTTTGAAGAGCAGACCGGTTGGCACGCTTGCTCCCGATTGGGGTCATGGCGGCGGGTGTTCGGGTATTAGGGAATATTCAATGCGGTGTCGGATATGCTCGACACGCTGATCGGTATGAAGAAACCCACGACATAGGGGTCGGCGTCCTGACCGCGCGCAAGCTTGATCCACTCTGCTTCCCACTCGTGTGCCCACAAAATATTCATCAGGAAAATATCCTGGCCGAGCGCAATCGCCTTTGTCGGGTGCTTCTTAAAAGCGTAATTATCGAATACAATTGACACCTACTTCGCGCAGGCGAATTCTAGCGGCCACGCTGCCTGCGCATCACACTGTCTAGTAGCGAGCTTCGTCGATGGCAGTCTTCATGACCAAGACGTGGGGCTTCGGCTCACCTTCGGGACCGCTGCAGTTCAGTACGAACGGCTGGCGCACAAACGCGCGCGGCGTGCTGCAGCCTGGCGATCTGGTGGTGATCGTCGGCACCAAAGGCGACGAGACCGAGATCGATGAACGAGGACGCATTCTCGGCTTGATGGAGCCGACGCGACACATCGTCTCATCGTTAGATTATGATCTGGCCCGCGGACCGCAGGACTATGACGCAGCGGGAAATTATAAATGGCCCTTCGGGCTCGAGTTGATGCGTGCTTGGCGGTTCGACGGTTCGCGGCCCTTGCTCACAGAAGTCACTCAACGACATTTTCACATGGACTCAGCGCAGGGCATTGTCCCCCTCGAACCAGCGGAAGCGCGCGCGATCCTCGCTCTGCCGCGAAGCGAGGTCGGCCTGCTCAGTTCCATTGCCGCCCGTGCAAGAGTGGAAGGCGCGAATGCTGCTCGGCGCAAGGCCGCTCCGCCTCCGACCACGGAAAGGCGCGGCGTGATGCATATGCGGCGCGCGCCTGCGTTCACCTATGCGATGATCATCGAAGGTTCAAAGGCCGGTGCCTTCAAGATCGGTTGGGCGTTCGATTGGGAGCAGCGCGAGCGCCACTTCAATCATTCTTCGATGCCGACGCTCGGTGGGCTGCGGTACAAAACGCGCTTCCATCAATTGTTTGCAACCGCACGCGACGCTTTCCGAATGGAACAGGCCTTGTTGCGCCACTTCGACGGGCGACGTCACCGCGACAATGTGGAGATCGTGTCGCCGCTGACCGTCAACGAACTAGATCGAGCTTGGATAGATTACCTAGTCGCTTTGAGGCGCGCATAGCTGGGATAGCAATGCACCAAAAACCCGATAAGTGCATCTAGCTGACCGACTGGGTTGCGCGGCCGGAATGGCGGGTGCCAACAAGAGCCGCCGCTCACATCAACGACGCTGAATGTCTTGAGCTGGTCGGAAGCTGTCGCTGTAGAGACGACCCATACTCGGACATTCAAACGGCCATTCCCGCTTCCCAGCTCCGGACATTTGTTCATCGCTTCGCGACCGACCTGCTGGGTCGCGGGAATGGAGAAAATTGGGACTTTCCCGCCATTCCCTTGGCGACAGCGAACGACCGCTTACGATAGGAGCGGACCTCCAAAGTGCTAGCTCTTGCCACGGCTTAAAATAGGCAGACGCTGTCATTTGCTGACTGCGGGTCTAGCGGCATGCTTGTAAGATTGCAGACGGACGCTGTCTTCGCCATTCTGCTCATGTCGGGGTGCATAGCGGTTGGAGATCGAGCGGCTCATGATGATATCCTACGATCCGGGCAGTGTTGTGCTTGAACGAATGTGGCAGCGTGGCGTGCTAGGTCAAACGCGGCTGCTGGTTCTTTTTCTCGGAAGCGAGTATGATCGAGACTTCCTTGTCGAGGTCATCCGGTATGGGCACGATCTTGATAATCTTCTTCACGGGAAGTTTTGCATAGGTCTCTTGTTTATGCCGCCGCCGCCGGAGCGGCGGGAGCAGCTTCGTGCCGTTGAAAGGTTCAAACGCTTCCACGAACTGCCGTGGCGCGACGATCCCGAGTTGACCGAGCAGTTGGTTCGACGGATGTCAGCCGAGAGCTACAATCTGGCGCGCTTACTGAGTATCCCCCTTCAGGATCTGCCGGGCATCGCCTTTCTGTCAGCATCAGAACCCGACGCCGTAGCATTCATCCCTCTCGCACATTCTCCACTCACGCAGATTTACCCGGACTTGAGGCGCGTGATGAGCAAGTGGTACGAGGATAATAGGCAAACGTTCGAGCGGTATAAAGCGGACCTTCAGTTCGCTCAGAACGAGCAGGTCGCGAGCTTCGCTCGGCAAGTGCAGATAGAGATAGGTCGAAGCGGCAAGGCTGCTCACCTCGTTAAGAAGCTTCCACATGCGATTGGACGTGCAGAGGAGGACCCGTCGAACATCAGAAATCTGATGGTTCGACACGGCTTGAGCGTTGAACTAAGTGGCGTGTCCCTCGATGGTCATGCAATTGAGAAACGTATTATCGAGTTAAAGTCAAGAACTTCTTCGACCGCCAGCCCCCTGCCAGACTTCGATCTTGATCGGGTTCGTCGAGTTAGCAGGAAAATTCAGCTTGAGCACGCGGTTTCGGTCGGCGCCGAACGAGGCAAGGGGATCCTCGAATGGATCAAGCTGTTGAGAGAGACTCTTTCACCGCTTTAACCCGTGATCAACCCTGAGCGGGCTGATCCCAACCGATGCCGCTACTGTCAAATGCAGACGTTCAACTCTCGACATTTGAATGCCTTCAATTGGTCGCTTGCAGACTGACCGCACATAAAACGGAAAGCCGACAAGCGGACCTTCGTCCGGCCATCGTCTGATCGTATGAATTCCGAGCCGACCTCTTCGACGCCGTGTGTGCAAGGCCGCCTCCCGACAATCGCCCTCCAGCGGCGCGGCGCCAGCCGCTCCGAAAACGACGCAGCCTAGGATTCGTTCGCCTGCTTGCGCCGCACCGCAACGTTCTCGATAGTTAGGCGCGTAGGGGAGAATTAATGTCACATTCCGACCGGCACACCGAGCAGCGTCAGGGCGGCTCAGACGGCAACCTGAAGGATCGGCGCTCGCGGCAGCTGGTGGTCCGATGAACCGAGACGATCACCTCAACAACATCGCTAAATATGTCGGGCGCCTCGAGCACGAGATCAGGGCGCTCAACGCGGTCGGACGCTTCGACATCAACTCGGTTGCCGAGGATTTCCTCATACCGGTCATAAAACTGGTGTTCGATTGTCCCGACTTGCAGAACCTGAACAACGTCCGAGCCAACTTCCCGGCCGTGGACTTGGGGTGCACGACGAACAGGATCGCGTTCCAGGTGACCACCGACGGATCGAGCGGTAAGGTCGAAAAGACACTCGAGAAGTTTCACCAGCATCGCCTGGATAACACGTTCGATCACCTCTACGTCGTCGCGTTGACCGAGAAGCAGTCGTCGTACACGGCGAAGCGACTCGAGTTGGCGATCGGCGCGCTTGCCATCCCGTTCGACCCGGCCCAGCACATCGTCGATTGGCGCGATATCCTGGCGCGCATCCGGCACCTCGAGACGAGCAAGCTAGAGGCCATCGATCAGTATCTCGCCGCGAGCTGGGCTAAGCGCGACAGCAATGCAAATTTCCGTGATCAACTCGACAAGTTTCTCGCCTTTTCGACCGAGAAGATTGAGGTAGAAAAGACGTCGCGAAAATACATACCGGCGATCTTCGTGGAGACATACTCCACCAAAGAAGAAATGAGGCTTTTCGCCAATCCGTTGTTCTTCTATCGCAAGATCCAGGATAAGCTCCGCCGTTTCTCCTACGATCGTCTCAATGCCAGCTTGAGAATAGCAGCCCAGCCCGAACTGGTGTCGGACGTCGACGCAAGCCTGCTCAGCGCCGCGCCGGCGAGCTTCGCCGAGCTCAGCGCATGGCTCGACCGGGCGAGCGATTCGATCGACGTCGAGCTCGCCAAGGTCCGCCCTCTGTCGTGGTATCGTGGCGAAGGTGAGGCGCCCTACAAGCCAGCGGACCCAGACTCGGCGGGCTGGATGATCGCACGGCTCCAGCTGGAGGGGGCTGCCAGCGGGCTGACATCGCGTTTGAACGAAGCGCGCGTGCTGATCGACCTCATTCGCAACAAGATCTTCCTCGTCACCAGCATGGCCGGTCAAGGCAAGACCAACTTCGTGTGCGACCTGGTCGAGAATCAGTTTCGGCTCTTCGCGATTCCTTGCCTGTTCATACCGGCGCGCCAGCTGAACGGCTTCGCGCCGGGCAATCGGCTGTTCGACTATATAGCTCACAACCGCTATGCGCCAGACGGCACCAAGCTACACGATTATCTGACGCTGTTCGACCAAGTCGCACACGACGTGCAAAAGCCTTTCGTGATCCTGATTGACGGTATCAACGAGGTAACCAACCTCACCTCCTTCAACGAAGAGCTGAAGGCCTTCTGCGGTGCGGTTTGCCAATATGATTGGATCAAGCTCGTTATCACCTGCCGCAGCGAATTCTTCGACGAGCGCTTCGCGACGATGCTCAACGAACCGTTCGCGGCCCATATCCACCGCGTGAACGACTTGCGGTCGAAAATGACCGAACTCAGTAAGGCGCGGCTGTTGAAGGCCTATCTTGCGCATTTCAGCATCAAAGGGTCGCTGCAGGGGCAAGCCAAGGCGTTCCTCGAGAACGATCTCTTGCTGCTGCGAATCTTCTGCGAACGCTATGAGGGCAGCGATATCGGGTATGTGACCGACATTTACAAAGGCGACCTCTTTGCCGACTATCTGCGCAAGAAGATCGACTCCTTTCCGCAGCAGCACCAAGCTAAGGCCTTGCCCACCTTGTTCAAAATCGTAGCGGCGATGCTCGCCGCGGACGATTTTTCTAAGCTGTCGGTGCGCGATTTTACGCTTGAGGAACACGAGATCGTCCGGCGCTTCGTCGAGGACGACGTCATCCTCCGCCGGGAAGTCGAAAGCGACGGCCTCGCCGCAGCCGGCGACCTCGCCATCTCCTTCACTTATGACGAGCTCAGGGACTTCGTAATAGCCTATCGAATGGTCGATCGAGCTGCTGCCGACCAGGCCCAGGCGCTGACCGAAATACTGGCCCGCTTGTCCAGCCGCCCGGTCTACGAAGGCGTCTACCGCTATGCCTATTTGCTCGCGCGCAGGGCGAACAACCCAGCCGCCATAGCGGCCTGCGAAAACGCGACGAACTTCACCGAGCATTTCAGCCTCAACGTCCACCTTCTGCCCCCCGCGGTGCAGACGAGCGAAGACGTCGCGCGCGTCAAGGCCATCCTGGCGGACGCCGGCGCGACCCGGCGCCGCCGCCGCATTGCGCTGTTTCTGCTGTACCGGCGCGACGCAGCCGAGTTATTGAACATCTCGATCCTCATCGATCATTTGAACGGCCTTGACGAGGAGGAGCACGCCACGTTCATCCGTGCGATCTTCGGCGGCCATCGCGATTACGACCCCCAAGCCTGGCGGCAAAGTATCGACGAGCTGGTGACGGACGTCGGGAAAGACGAAGGCGGCCGAGGATTGGTGCGATACGCCCCCCATTGGCTTGCGTTCTTCCTACATGCCGCCGCACATGCTGGCTGGCTCGAACGCGAGCGCGTCTCCACTTTGTTCCAGGAAGCAGGGGACGCCGCCAATTGCGTCGAGGCCTTGGCGCTCGTCCGGCCGGCCAAAACCGCGGCGGTGCAAACGCTATTGGCGGACATCGCAGAACCCGCCGGAGTCCCAGCATGACCGAAAAGGATTTGGTCTTGCCGTTGCGCCGGATTCCGCCGCTCGGCGAGTTTCTCGATGCCTTGCAGATCAAGCCGGCGGGGCTCGCAGCGCAACTGTTCACGGGAGTCTACAACCAGCTCTTCGTTTGGTCGACCGACCTGCGTGCGCAATACGATCAATATTATTGCGTGGAGTATCCGACGCTCGCGGCCTATCTCGAAATCGCCCATGAGATCTATCTCGAACCGACTGAGCTCGAAAAGACGCATATCCTCAAGATTAAGGCACCCGGAGGCGTCCTCGAAGAAGCCTATGACGACAACGTCCGGGACACGGTCATCGATTGCGTAAGGAAGCTGGAGAGCAGTTATGAAGATTAAGATGGACTTCGTGTCGAATAGCTCGTCGACCTCCTTCGTCTATATCGCCCGTGAAATGTTGTCGCGAGACGATTTCCTGACGGCGGCCGGCGTCGGTCCCGACAGCCCGGTTGCGCCGCTGTTCAACGGCATGTTCGACGAGCTCAAGACTCAAATCGACCGCGGCACCGTGCTCACGCGGGTCGAGGAAGTCGATGGTCTCGAGGACCGGCAACATTATACGCCGGACGTGCTCGATCGCATGAAGAAGGGCATAGAAGACGGCCAGACGGTCACGATCGGCCATTTCAGCAGCGAGAACAATTTGGCCGAGATGACGCTGTGCACCGAGATTTTCGAAATTGAGTCCGAAAGGTTCTTCATCAATGCCTATGACAACTATTGGTGAGGCGCGCTTGCGCGTCAATCGCTACAAAGATCTCGGCTATGCTACCTTCTTCAACGCGCGCACCGGCTTCTTCGCGCGCGTCCCCGAACCAGGCCAGCGGGAACCATTCTGGTCGCCGCACGGCCCCGAGCTGATGGATATTTCGATCACCAACTGGTGCGATAAGGGCTGCGTGTTCTGCTACAAAAGCTCGACCCGGCATGGGTCGCACATGGCGCTCGCCGATTACAAGCGGGTCATCGACCAGGCGGCCGACATGGGCACCTTCCAAGTCGCGCTTGGCGGCGGCAATCCCAACCAGCATCCCGACTTTGTCGAAATCCTCGACTATACCTGGGCGAAAGGGATCGTCCCCAACTACACGACCAACGGGCGCGGGCTGACCGACGACATATTGGCGGCGACGCGCCGCACCTGCGGCGCGGTGGCGGTCTCCGCCTACCCGCCGTATGTCGAGACCGCCGAGACCATCCGCCTGCTCGCCGACCACGGTATCAAGACCAACGTCCACTTCATCATCGACCGCGACAGCGTCGACACCGCAATCGACTGGCTCAGCGATCCACCTGCCTTTCTCGCGCCGATCAATGCCCTGATTTTTCTCAACTACAAGCCTTCGGGGCGAAAGGTGTTCGAGGAAAAGATGCTTCGGCATAGCGACCGGCTCGATGAATTCTTCGCGCTTGCGACAGCGCCCGACGCGAAGCTCAGGATCGGGTTCGATGCCTGCTGCGTGAGCGGGGTGTTCGCCCGTACCCAGGCCAACGATGCGCTGGTCGATGCCTGCGATGCGGGCCGATTCTCGCTCTACGTGTCCGAAGACATGAGGGTCTATCCCTGCTCGTTCCAAAGCGGGCTGGTCGAGGGCGACACGCTCAGCGACGAGACGTCACTGCTCGATATCTGGCACGGCTCGGAGAATGTCCGCTCGTTCCGGCGCTATTTCGCGTCCGACCGCTGCGGCGACTGTTCCCACCGACCCAGCTGCAAAAACGGCTGTCCGCTGTTCGATGAGCTCGTCGTCTGCGGCAACCGCTAGAGTCTCACAACGGCGTCGTCGCCGACGCGCCGACATACCAAGGAGTGACGATGCCGATCCGCAGCGCTAGTCAGCGTATCGGCAGGACCGGGAAGCGCGGGGTCGAAAGCCTGATCGACGGCCATCCGCGCTGGGTGGCGCGGCGGCAGAACAGCGACTTCGTGATCGATCTCAAAGCCGAGCTCGCCAATCTCGGGCTTGAAGGCCAAGTCCTGCGCCGACAGCTAATCAAGCTGTAGATCAAGCGGGGCATCGCGCTGGCGTTTCCCTACCGGTGAATATCCGCGTCTGAGATGTGATTTCAGTCAGCGAATGACCGAGATCGGGGCGCGTAGCTGCCGTCGGACGGTGAATGAACGAACGGCCGGATACACATTCTCGTGCGCTTAAACGGCCGTTCCGCTTTCCACCAGTGATTGCAGCAGGCTGGGCTTTTTAGACGGCCGTCAGCTGCCGTTACACAGGGGCAGTGATGAGAGTCAGCCTTCGTCCTGAGGCAGCATGAGCCGTTTCGCAACGGAGCCGTATGCCGCTGAGGTTTCGACCGCGAAAATGACGGCACGCAGGCGCCGACCATTGCTTCGGTTGGGATCCGGGTTTGCCGCCTTGTTCGTCCATTCGGGCATCAAGCCGCAAATGCCACCCTTTGGGGAGAGCAGCCGACCGCTTGAACCAGCGGTGCCCATCCGGCTCGTCGACGATGAGGGCGAACCGGCCAGCGTGGATGTCGGCTAGTCGCAGCGCCGCCGCTAATATGCTCACCTGAAATAGCCGAGCGATACCGTCCATCAACGCGATCGACATCGGTGCTTCTGCCATCGACGGCGCGAGCATGGAGCGCGGCATCAGCAAATCCGCGGCGTAACGATCGGCCTCGCGCTCGCAGGTGTCAGCTTGCGCATTCCCCGACGCATCGTGACAAAGCAGCCGCTGCCCATGATGATGGTGCCAATGACCAAGCTCGTGCGCGACCGAGAAGCGTTGGCGCACGCGGCTTGCCCTATCGTCGACCGTTATGATCGCCCGGTCACCTATGCCGACGATCCGTGCATCACCTTGCGGCAGTGGACGATAGCGAACCCACGCGCCGACGGACCAGGCGATCACCTCGACGTCGATCTCATCCGGTTCGGTGATGCCGAGATTCTGGAGCAGCTGTTCCGCCGGCGACAGGCTCGTCATTTCAGCTGGTCGGCATTCATCCGTTCGAGTTCGGCCAGATCGTCGATCAGCGCGTCCCAGTCGTCGGGATGGGTGCCGCGTGCGGCCAGGGTCAGCGGCGTGTCGATGTCGCTCGCCATCGCTTTCTGCAACTCAGCACGGAGCCGGGCGCGATCGATCGGTACGACGGACGCGCCGGCGTCACGGTCGAGCAACGCGCGGATGTCATGAAGCCGCGCCTTCTTCACCTTCAGTTCGGCGGCATCGAGCTCGGCGTGCCAGTCGTCGAGGTCAGGTTCGTCCCCTTCAACAAATCCATCGAGCAGGCGCAGCCGGGCGAGTTCGTCTTCGTTGGTCATGACACCGTCTTTCCTTTGCCGATGCGACCGATCGCGCGGTTCATTCTCTTACGAAGGGCCGCAAGCCCCTTATCATCGACCCCGAACTGGTTCTGTAGCTCCTCACCGCGTTTTCCGGCGATGACGGCATCAAGCAAAGCGAGCAATCGTGGGTCGGAACTAAGCGCCTCCCGGATGCCTGCGATCGTGCGTCGAGCGTCGATCGGATCGTGCGTCATCTGCTCGAACGAGGGCACGTCGTTATTCAAGCTCGCCGCGTCCAAGTCGTCGTACAGGACCAAGGTCCGCCCTTCGGCCTCGGCGCGATAGTCATCGCGGATCATGCTGCGCATGACCCAGTTGAGGAACGCGACGATGTCCCAGCTTTGGCGGCACTTGCGGCGACCATCGAGCGCTCGGCAGATCGCCTCCTGGCGAAGATCGGCGGCGAGCAGCCGCTGATTGCGGACAAGATATTGCGATCGCAGGATAAGACGTTGGTATTGATCCTTTGTCAGCGCCTGCAGGCGTTCGCGCATCTCGTCGACCGTCAGGTGAGGATCGTCATCGACGTCCTCGGCGACGGGTGCTGGATCGATCGATGAGATGGTGACCTCCTCATACCCTATACGGACAAGGCGGCATATTCGGACACGAAGGTAACAATTTTATTGGCAGGTGTCCGAATTCGCTGGTTCGTCCGTATAGGGTGATAGACCTCGGCCAGGGTCCGTCAGGCGGCCTGCGCCCACAGCGTGCACTGCGCGTCGTCATACTGGACGCCCGGCCGCATGACCTGCCGGGTCAGCCAGGCGCTGGCGCGTTCGATGCCGTCGCTCAGATCGTCGGCCGGCTTGCTGTCGATGTGCACGATCTCGCGTGGTGCGAGGCGGAAGTGCCCGCGCACATGGGCCTGCGGCAGGATCAGCCCGCGGTTGCCCGCCTTCGAGAGCCACAAGTGACAGCCGCTCTGGATGTGGCAGCGGCCATCGCGCGGTAGGAACAGCGCGATGCCGGTCAGCGCCGGGGTCGGACGGTTGCGAAATTCGAGGTGCAGCAGATCGGAACTGGTTTCTACGGCATGGCGGCCCATCTCGATCTTGTCCTCGATCCCGAGCGGATCGCCACCGGTGATGAAGACGCCGGGCTTAAGCTTACGGTTGCCGAGCAGCAGCTTGACGATGGCGCGGGTGACGGCGGCTTCGATGGTCGTGGTCATCATTCTATCTCCTTGTTTCATCCCCGCATCGGGGCCGTTCATCGTCTCGTTCATCTCAACCCTGGTTCTCGCTGCGGCAGGCGCGCACGATCTGGGCAGCGGCGCACTCCAGCCCGGCGGCGCGGTCCCACAGGCAGTTCCAGGGCAACCGGGTGCCGATCTCGACCCCGTGGCGGCCGAGCTTCACCGACAGCCCGCCACGAGCGGGGACGAGATGCAGCCCCTGGTCGCGGTCGCGATAGAAACTGAGGTCCGTGAGCAGCAGCGGGCCGGTAATCGAGCGCAGCGCGACGTCGACGCGGACGGGGTCGATCGTCTCGGGGTGAAAACCGTGCTTGATCAACATCGTGTCCCGCCTGCGCGTCGCGGAGCAGCGCAGCAGCGCCTGATCGAACAGCGGCTCGGTAACGGGGGTCATTGCGATGATGACGTTATGGTCGAGGCATTCGACCGCCCCGGGCAGGCCGGAGTTGCCGAAGAGCGGCGCGGGTTCGTCGCAGCCGAGGGCTGCGAGGGCATAGTTCATCAGCGCGACCGAGGCGCTCGGCAAAACATCGTGGATCATGAGAGACATGAGACCTTTGTGGACGTACGTGATCCCCGGACCGGCTGGTCCGGATCAGGCCCCTTCGATTTTCATCTCTCGTCAGGGCTTCGCTCGGCTCCGGCCGATCTTCCCTTCCTCACGCGGCAGCGGTCGCGGCCATCGCGAAAGACGGTGTTGCCAATCGAGGCATAAGCCCAACCGTCGAGCGTCCGCGCGCTGTCCGCGATGGTGCCGGAGCGATGGATCGCGGCGGCCGGGCAATAGACTTCGGCCATGGCCGGCACCCAACCGGCGATGGTGCCGGCGGGCTGGCGTTGCCACCATTGTCCCGCGATCAGGGCGGTCAGCAGCAGCACAGCGCTAGGCGAATCACCATGGGCAAGCGGCGTCGCTTCATTTTCTTTCCTTCAGCAGATTGTCGCTGCTGAAGAGGCTAAGCATCTCAAGATACGGCCGATTATGCAGTCAGAAGCGGCCCAGCTTGCCGCATGTTGCAGCAACCCGAACCTCAATCCTGCACGGCGGGACTTGGTTCGTTAACGGGTTCCGCCTACACAAGCCCGGTTCGCCAGCAGGCGGACCGAGGCGTGGAAACCTCGTCAAAGAGAGCCGTACGCCCGGTCGAAAGAGATTTCGGCCGGGGAGCGGGTGCGTATGTCCAGAGCTTCAGCTTAAAGGCATCCGCGCCTGTCTCTTTGCAGGTTTCCAATCCCCGGCTCACGGGCCGGCATCGCCTCGTTTCACGGGGCGGTGCCGCCGGCTGGGGAAGCCGATGCATCGCCCGACACGGGGGTGCGTATGGTTGCGGGACTTGGCCGCCAGTGGCGGAATGCTTTTCAAACATCATCGGTGATTTCAGCAGCCATGCTGCTCGCGGCCTGTGGCGGCGGAGGCGGTGGAGGCGTTAACTCGTCCGGATCGATCCCGACGCCTGCCTCTACGCCGACGCCCAGCCCGACACCGACGCCGTCTCCCACGCCAACCCCACCGCTCAGCGCTGCCGATAGCGCCGAGTACAAGGCGTCCGCCGCGGTGGTCGGCGCCAAGGCCGCCTACGCCTATGACAAGGGCATCACCGGCAAGGGCGTAACCATCGCGGTCATCGACACCGGCATCGCCACCAGCAGCGCCGAGTTCGCCGGCCGCATCTCGCCCGACAGTATGGCGTTCGCGAACAAGATCGCACGTTGCGCGACCTGTGCACCAGAGACGGTGACCTTCCCGCTCGACGATGTGCAGGGCCACGGCACCGAGGTCGCCTCCGTCACGCTGGCCGCGAAAAACGGCTCGGGCGTGCACGGCGTCGCCTATGACGCCACACTACTCGCCCTCAAGATCGCCGGCCCCGATCTCGAAGGCGTCACCGCCACCTCCGTCATCAAGGAGGCGGACAGCGCTAATCCGATGAATATCGCCCCGGCGATTGCCTATGCGGTGGAGAAAGGCGCGTTTGTCATCTCGCTGAGCCTGAACGGCGGGGCAGCCGGTCAGGCGGCGACCGAACAGCGCAACGCGATGGACGGCGTCGTCAAAGCCGACCGGCTGCTCGTACAGTCCGTCTCCAACTTCGTCGACGACAAGAGCGCCGCACCCGGCACCATCACCCGCAATCTCGTTGGCGGCGATCTGCAAAACAAGGGCAACTTCCTGTTCGGCATCCGTGTCGACAGTGCGCTGCGACCGCCAAGCGGCAATGGCCTGCCCGGCGAGCTTGCCGACCGGACGCTGGCGGTCGTGGCGGTGGACGTCAGCGTCGTCGGCAAGGACGGGCAAATCACCACGGTCACGGGCAACAGCTTTGCCGCCCCCGCGATCGCCGGGGCGGCCGCGCTGCTCAAGCAATACTGGCCGCAACTCGGCGGCAAGGCGATCTCGCGCATCCTGCTCGATACCGCGACCGACCTCGGCGACAAGGGTGCCGACCAGATCTTCGGTGCTGGTTTGCTCAACGTCGAGGCCGCGATGAAGGCTCAAGCACCGGCCAGCGCCTTTGCCGCCGCCAACACGGTGCTGGCACGTTATTCCTCGCTCAGCCTCTCCGGTCCGTTCGGTGACGGTGGCCAACTAGCCGATACCGTCACCCGGATGACGGTGTTCGACCGCTATGGCCGTAACTTCGCCATGACCGGTAGCGCCGGGCCACGCAGTCGGGGATCGGGGTTGCTGGCAGGCGCGATGCTGGGGACGATCGATCCGCCTGGGCTGGCCACCACGGCCAACGACGCAAAGTTCGGTTTCATCTCCGCTGCCACCGGTCCATGGGTCGCGGCGCGTTCCGGTCGCCCGGCCACCTTCGCCTTCTCGCCTGCCGCAGGTCAGACCGTCAGCTTCAGCGCGAATGCCGCGATCGGGCAAGGCGCAGGCATCGCGGGTTCTGCCCTGCGCGGTATCGTCGCCGCGCCGGTCGGTACGTCATCGTCGTGGAGTGGCAACGGTTGGTCGGCAGGCTTGGCTTCCGGCGCGTCGCGCGACGGCCGCTCTGCTTTGCGCAGTGTCAGTTTCGCAACGCCGCTGGGGCTTGGTGTCGAGCTGTCCGACCTGACTGAACGCGGTCAGGTGCTGGGACTGCGCGGCCCCGCTGGATTTGCCCTCTCCGGCAGCCGGACTACGCTGGCCACCCTGACCGCCAGCCGCAGCGTTGCAGGCGTCCTGCTGTCGGCTCGGGCCACAGCCGCCGCCACTCGGATCGCTGGCGGATCGGACCTGCTGCGCTTCACCGGCCCGATGACCGGGACGGCCTTCGCGCTCGACGCCGCGCATCGCCTCGGCGGCGGTACCGTCACGCTCGGTCTATCATCACCGCTCCGGCTCGAGCGCGCCCGCGCAGTAGTCGAGGCGCCCGTCGCCTATGACCTGATGACCGGCGTGCTCGCCACTCGCCTGACCAGCGTCGACCTGACACCGACCGCGAGAGAGATGGATGTCGAGCTCGGCTGGTCGGCCGCGCTGTCGCCCAGCTCGTCGTTGCGGCTCGGCTTCGCCCATGCCTTCGACGCCGGCCACGTCGCCGGCGCGCGGGACACCGCAGGCTTCGTCGCGCTGGTGCTGCGATGAGGCTCGCCGTACGGGCCCGCTCGCCACCGGCAAGCACAGCCCACCCCTAGAAACACACCCCCAACGGACCTGCCACGCCGGGACGCATCCCGGCGAACGAACCCGCGCGTCCAGAAGAAGGACATGACATGATGACGAAATTCACCGCCGCCGCCGCGCTGGCGCTGCTCACCGCTTGCGGATCGGCCTCGGTTGCCGAGCAGGAGGCCGCGGCGCAGACGAAGACCGCGGCCGCACCGCTGACGATCGCGGGCATCCGTATCGGCATGGCCGCGCCCGAGGTGCAGGCGACGCTTGCCCGTACCGGATGGAAGGTCGAGACGTCGGCGGGCGAGGATTGGGCCGCGACCGTCGACCACGAGGCCAAGCGGCAGCGCGACGTCTTCCCGATCGAGGAGCCGAAGAACGGCATTGCGGTGATGAACGCGACGAAAGGCGACGAGCGCCTGACCGTCGAGTTCCAGCCGATGCCGACCGGTGACGCCGTCAAGTTGGTAAAATACGTCGCCCCCGCCGCCGGACGGACGCCCGAGCAGATCGCCGCCGAGATGGTCAAGCGCTACGGCAAGCCCGAAACCTCGCAGGTCGCCGCCTCCATCTACGAGGCGAATTGGTGCACGGGCGGCGACCGGTGTCGTCAAATCTGGGGCAATCCGCATCAGGGGCTCGAGGTCAGGCTCGACGTCTATGGCAAGCTGAACATCTCCCTGTCGCAAGGCGTGGCGGCGGAGCGGGCATGGCAGAATGCGGTCAGCCGTGCGGTCGGTGGAGGTACGGACCCGAAATCGTCGTTCTGACGCGGTTCGCCAATCCGGCTAAAGACGGGGCGGCATCGCCGCCCCGTCCACATGATCAGGCGGCGACCATTTGCTCCCACCCGTTGCGGAACGCGCCCCATTCCTCCGCCCACAGGCGGTGCGTCGTGTCGGCGAGATCGGGGTGCTCCGCGGCCCAGCCGCTCGGCGTGTGCTGGCGCGCGAGCATGCAGATATGAACGTGCGGCAGGGCGCGGCTGAGTTCATCGCCGGGGGCATGCGCCACGACTACGCTGGTCAGCGAGCGGCCGCAGGCGAGATGGATCGCGGCGTAGCTGGTCGCCATGTCGAACAGATCATGGATCGGCGTGCTGATATCGCCGCGCACCGTCAGCACACCGGCGAGCAGACGCTGGTGCGGGCGGACGGCGCGATCATATTCGTCGAGCAGCGGCGCCAATGCCATATCGCCGACTCCCCGGGCGAGCACGAGCCGATGCTGACGGGCGGTCACCGGGATGCCGCAGGTGGTCGTGCGCGCGGCGCTGGTCGGCTCGACGGGCGCCATCTTCGCGCGGAGCAGCGCGGCCGCGCTATTCGCCTTCTGCTTGGCGCGAGGACGCAGCAGGGCATAGCCCAGTTCCTCGCACCCCGGCTCGCGCACGTCGAACAGCGTATCCATCACTTGCGCGGGACTCAGCCAGCCGGGCGCCACGTTCGTCTTCGTCTTCATATCATTTCCAGTCCGGCGGCGCGGGGCTGCTCGCGTCGCCTTCAGGTCCATTTCACCATCATGGTGCAGCCGACAGGCTCCTTTCCCGTTTCATCCTCAGGCCATGGTTCGCCTGATATCTTCGTTTTTCGCCATCAGCGTTCGGGGCCACGTGGCCGGGACGGCGAGCCGGGTCCGACATCGCTCGGCCCTTTGCTCAGTATCGGGGGCTGCCGCCGTGCCGTCGGTGCAGCGGGATCGACTGTGATGGCGGGCGTACGATCCGCAGGTTGCGGTGGCACAACCACTTCCGGCGTAATCGGTGCCGGAGGGTCAGCAGCCATGATTGCGAGCCGCCGCTGGGTTTCCGCGGCCAATGCGGGATGCTCAACTGCTCGGCGCTCTGCAACGGACAGGCCGATGGTGTCGATCGTCCATCGACCGTTGGCGTCACGGCTCGGCCTGGCGTCCAACGCGGCCAATTTGACGAAGGTCTGTGCATGGATGCGGGCGAGGGCTTCCACCTCCCGCTCACGCGCCGCCTCCACGAGGCTGACCTTCGGTTCGAGCGGGATGTTCGGAGGAACCTCGACCCGACGGTCTGCGGCATGAACTGACGGCGGCAACGTCGGAACGCACGTGTGATGCGCGCGGACGATCGCCCGGCATCGTTCGAGACGATCCTTCACGCCGCCACGGAGCTGTTCCAGCCGCATGGCAGTGATTTCGACTATGCCGACACGCTGGCGAACGGCCCGAAGACGGTCCGCCGCGGTCTTCCGGATCGCCGTATCGACATCACGGGCGCGCTGATCCGTCGCATCGATCAGGGCACTCGCCGCGGCAAGATCGGCCTCGATCGCCGCCTTCGCCTTGGCCAAGGCGTCCTCGTGACGGCGCAGGCGCTGACGGATGGCACGATAATTCAGCCAGTTCGTCAGGTGGGCGTGGCAGAATGCCAGCCGCCTGTTCTGTAGGCCCAGCACCTTCCCAATGGTATCGGCTTTGTCGGTCAGGCGATCTTTGGCGACATCCTGCGCCACATGAGCCCTGGCGATAGTCTGAATACCGTCGCCGAACCGGTCAATCATCGTCTTCAACCGGACCAATCGGGCATACCCCGCTTCTGCATCGGCGAGCCGCCGGATGACCCAATTCTGCTTCTGGCCGATCTTCGGCGCAGGCGGTGCCATGCCCCGCGCACGATTGGACAAATGGGTGTAGCGTTGCCCGCTACCGTTAGCCCGCAGCGTCGCGTTGATCGCGTCGACCACCAGCTTGCGCCGCGTCGCGATGCCCTCGGGCGTGTTGACATCGCTCACCTTCGATACGGCGAAGCGCCAGTCGTATGGACCGAGGCGCGTGGCGGGCCGCAGCGAATAAACGATGTGGACATGGTAGTTGCGCACGTCACCTTGCGGATCAGGTTTGTGCATCGCGACCGTGTACGGCAGGCCACGCTCGTCGAAATACCGGCAATAGCGACGGATCATATGACGACGCTGGCGTGCGTTAGCCGAGGCAGGTAGCGCGACGATCTCGGTCACATAGACGTTGGCATTGGCGCGGTCGTGCCTCTCGAGCGCCTCGCTGGCCCGGTGGAACGCGACGAGCTCGTTGCGGTCCTGCGCGATCGTCGACCACCAGCCGGCCTCGCCGCCCTCGAGCGCCTCTTCGCGGGTGATGTACTGGGCGGCGCGCTCGCCTTCGCCGGTCCGCCAGCGACGCCCGGTCTTCGACGCAAAGCCGCGCGCGGTCATTGCGAAATGCACCGACCGGGTGCCCGATGCCGCGCCTCCCGTCAGCAGCCGCCCACGGATCGCCTTGCCGCCAAGCCGATAGAATAGCTTGTGCGGCGCGCGCCCTTTGGTGCGCGGTCGTTCATGCTCGGCGACCGTGACCCGGACGCCCTTGGTCATCGCCCGCTCGCGATCCTCGCGGGCACGGGCGCGCTTGTAGCGCCGGGCCGAGGCACGCTCTTCCGCCGCCTCGATATGGACCGCCCGCGTCGCACGGTTGCGCGCGCTACGCGCCGCCGCCAGTTGTGCGGCGACGGCGGGTGCGCCTTTCCGGAGCGTTGCAAGCTTCACCACGTCGACCCTTCTTCCCGTCATGGTGGGGGGGTGGCGCAGAGCAGTTTTCGGGGGCGTTTAGCCCCGAAATACACTTTATCGCGCACCACCCCCCACTCCTTCACCCCTTCGCTCTATCCTGGGCCCATGGGTGGTGCCGTCTACCTACCCGTAAGGGCCGGCGCCGCCGTTCGACTTCGTCGGGGTAGGTCGACGGTAAGCTGCTCGTCGTCGTGACACGCCGTTCGGCATGACCCATGACGACGAACGCAAGCGAGACTTCGCCCGGCTCCGGGCGGCCATCGATGGCACCAGCCAGCAACTCGAGGCGAAGATCGCCGCCGAGGACGCGCAGCTTCGCGAGCTCCAGCGTCAGGCACACGCCATGGACAAGCGCCGCGGCGGGCCGGGGTCTGCAGACGCGCGCAAATACGCCTTGGGGTCGGTGCTCGTGATGCTCGGGCTAGGCGAGGTCGACGACACCGCGCTTCTCGGGCTGCTCAGCCACTCGGACCGGATCCCGCGGCTCATCGATCGCCTGCCGCGCCATGATGGCGACACCAGCTTTGCGGGGCAGGTGAGGGCGCTGCTGGCCGATCCGGCCATCGGGCCGTGGTGCCGCCAATGGGGCCGAGTGCTGCAGTGGCGGCAACGTGCGCCGCTTTACCGCGCCGAGGTCGAGCGGTTCATCACCTCGGGGCGGACCGGCCCCGATGAGCGCTGGCGCAAGCGCGACATCACCGCCGCCCAGCTTTTCCTCATCCGAACGCTCGAAGAGCTGCTGGGCGTCACCTTTCCCGATTCCACCGAAACCCCCGCGACCCGCGGCGACGCCTTCGACTGGATCCACGCCCACGGCGGCAACCCGACGTACTGGCAGGAGCCGCCCCTGCCGACCGACCTGTGAAAGGAATGACCATGATCGATATGCCCGAAGACCTCGACGACGCGTTCGAGCTGTTCGACGAGAAATCCGCTGCGCTCGCCGCCGCCGTGACGGCCGTCGAGGACGATCAGAAGCGGGGCCGCAGCGGCATCACCGCCTATGCCAAGGCCGCGATGCTGCAGCGTGCAATGCAGGATTTCGCATCGCGTCTGCAGGCACGCATCGATCAGGAACTGGGGAGGCTGTGATGGACCTGTTGCTCCCCAGTCGAGATGAGCGGCGACGCGTCCGCACCGCCCGCGAAGAGGAAACTCGCCGCCGCCAGAAGATCGCCGCCGCGAGCAAGACGCTGACCATCCGCGATCTACCCTCGCTCGTGCGGCTCGTCGTCACCAGCCGCGAGATCGACCCGGACGCGGCAATGGCGTGCCTGTACCAGGAATATTACTATGGTGGGGTCGCGAGCGACGATTTCGCCGGCCGCATCTTCGATCCGGCGCTGACCGATCTATCGCGGCTCCCAATGGGGGTGCTCGACCAGAAGGAAGAGCTGTTGCCCGGCAAATACGTGCCCGACAGCAAAGAGGATCTGTCCGACCTCGCCCTGCGTATGATCACCAGCAAGCGGGATCGAAATCTCGTCGATACCGTCGCCGAAGGCTGGCCGGGGGGAGGCAGCGGCATGAGCCGCTTCACCGCCCATATCAACAATCTCTGGCAGATTCGGAGCGATCATCGGCCGCTGTATCGCTGGCTGGTGACGGGGCACCACCGTCGCGTCACTCAGGCTCTTCATGCTGACCTCATCGCGTCCGGCGACAAAACGATGATGGGGGATACCCGTGACAAGGTCATATCGGCGCTGGAATGCCAGACACTGCTCTGGTGCGCGCATGACGTGCAGATGATCCTTGCCCGTAATGCCAAGGCCACCTCGGCCCCGCTCGGCGATCTGCTCTCTTCCGACAAGACGGTCGTCGAACCCGCCGCCGTGCTGCGGAGCGCGCGAGAGATGCGCGAGGCGTTGGTGCATCTGCTCGAACTTTATCGTGCCCATCGGGATGCCGAAACCGACCAAGGTGCTGACAACCCGCTCGTCAGGGAAAGCGGATTGATGCGCCGCCTCCGGTTGCAGGTCGAACGGGAAGCAGGCGAGCGAGGGATCGATCCGCGACGAGCTGCCGGCAAAGTCGCCGTGCTGATGGAGAGCATCGCGAAGCGGCTTGAGGGCGCCAATGACGCCTTCCTCCAGCAGTTGGTCGCGCCGCGCGGTACGCATTCCGGCCAAAAGAGCTTTCACCCGATGTGGTTCTCCGGCCTGTCGCCCCTGGCGGCATCGAGTGTGGCGATCCTGCGCTATCAACAGGCGGAAGCGCAAGTGGAAGCGTTGATCCAGGAAGTTCTGCCCGTTCGGGGCAACCGGCCGCTCGTTCGCCGGGCCATGGCACTACCGGCCTTCGATCGTCGCGACATGCCGAAAGGCTGGCAAAGGCGTTCCAGGGATTTGCTACAAGCGTGGCGCATCACGGTGCTGAACGACAAGGACCTGCATTCTCGGGCGCGTGATGGCGACGCCCGCGAGGAGCTGACGGGCAAGCAGCCGATCAATGCCGCTCTGGCATTCCTTGATCGGGCCGGCGACCGACAGATCGGCGATGATCATGGCGATCAGTATGACGTGCGCCGGACCTTCTACCTGCTCGACGTCCTGCCGGAGCATCGCCTGACATGTGGGTAAGGCGCCGATCAAATCCATTCCCGCTTTTCCATCTCCGACCAGGCGTTTTGGGAATGGGCAATCGGGAACAGGTTTAGAGAATGGGCCTGCCACCGGACAGTGAATCGTACCGTTCTAAGGTCCAATTCTCGCAACATGTTCGTTTTTGGGAAGATAGCTTAGGCTAAGGCGTGACGGGGCTTTGCTCGATCTGACGCATGACCCGGTGCAGGTCGAAAGGTTTAGGGAGGAAAGTCGCCTTCTGCGGCAAAGCATCCTGCGGGATCGGGACGTTACCTGATACAACGAACAACAATGTCGGGGGAAATCGCTCGCGAACATAATGAGCGAGCTTTAGCCCATCCATCCGCCCGCTCGCCATTGCGTCGATCAGTACAACCCGGATGTCTTTGCGCTGGTCAAGTATGTCCATCGCCTGGTCGGCATCCTCGGCCTCGTACACGCGCCATTCACGCTCTTCAAAGAAGGCGATCATGTCAAAGCGCACCAGCGCCTCAGGCTCGACGATGAGGACCGTGTTGCTGCCGATCGGATTGCTCTGACCCATACTCTCTACTCGCCCGTGGTCGCGGCATCACTCAGCCGCGCCTCCAGTTCAAACGACAAACCTTCCGGTTTGTAATGAGTTGCCGCCCGCCCCCTGAAATATGATTTGAGTGAGCGTTCGATCAGGGTCGATCCGAAACCTCTGCGTTGCGGTGGTGAAACCAACGGGCCACCCTGCTCTTGCCAGCAGATCGACAGGGTGGCGTCGGCACCTTTGCCAGCGATGTCCCATCCAAACGTCACCGTACCGCTATCGTTCGACAGCGCGCCGTATTTGGCCGCGTTCGTTGCCAGTTCATGCAGCGCCAGCGCGAAAGCGACCGTCACCTCGGCTTTCAGGTTTACCCTTGGGCCGTCGAGCAGGATGCGTTCGCCAATTGCGCCGTGCGGTGCTAGCGCGCGCGTTGCAACCTCACACAGGTCGGCCGAGCGCCAGGAGGTGCCAGTCAGCACGTCCGTGGCCGCGCCCAGCGCCACGAGCCGTGCGCCGAGATCGTGGCTGGCAGAGGCCATGTCAGGGGCGGTTCTCAATGTCTGTTGGGAGATCGACTGGACGACCGCCAGCACGTTCTTGAGGCGATGTGCCAGTTCGCCGTTCATCAGGCGCATATCGTCTTCGGCATGGCGCCGTTCGCGAAAGTCGCGGGTCACGGTGCCGTAGCCGATCAGCGTTCCCATCGCGTCGGTGACCGGAAATACGGAATAGAGGACCGGGATCAGCTCGCCGGTGCGGAAATGCTGGAAATCCAGCTCGCCGGCCCAGTGGCCGTCGCGGTCCACCGCCGGCAGCACCTCGCGCATGACCGTCTCGATCCGATCGTGTGGGAAGAAGTCGGCGATGGTCAGTTGCGTGATGTCGGCATCCTCCAGACCGACGAGGCGCCTCGCCGCATCGTTCACGTAGAAGACGCTGCCGTTGGTACGGGCCATGCCGATGAAGTCGGTGCTGTTCTCCGCCAGTCGCACGAAGCGGTCGCGCTCTTCCTCGCTCGCGCGCAGGTTCGTGATATCGCGGGACACCGACAGGATGCGGTTGGGGCGCCCATCCAGCCCGGCGATCGGGCTGACCGCGACGTGCCACCATTTCGGCGTTCCGCGATAGGTGTCGGCCTTGCCGATGAAGCTGCGCGCCTCACCGCGCCTGGCTGCCTCGATCGCGGCCTTGGCTTCGGCGTTGCCGGCATCCTGCCAGAAGTCCGGCCACGGACAGCCGACGACCTCATTGAAGTCGCTAATCTCCATGACATGCTGTCCGCCTTCGCTCATGAAGGTCAGCTTGCCGTCGAGGTCGAGGACCTTGATGCAATCCGTTGAGCTGGCCAGCACGCCGGACAGGAAGGCCTGCCGCTCGACCGCCTGCCGCTCGCTTTCGACAAGCTCCTCGTTGAGCCGCCGTGCCCGTCGCAGGGATTCGCGCAACTCGGCGCTCAGCATGACAATGCCAAGCATGACGATGAGGAACAGGGATGCCGCCACCCATTGCTGCCGCGGCACCCAGGTGGGATGCTCGATGGTGCCGAGGGATGCGATGCCGGTGGCTGCCGACAGAAAGGCTGCAAAAATCCCCGGCCCTTTGCCCGCCACCAACGCGATGGCGATCGTCGCAGGAATGAACAGCAGCCACGGCAACGTGTCCGGTACGAACAGGACACGTCCCCAGCCCACGGCAAGGATCGTGATCGCCGCGAGCAGATACCGGACCACGATCGGGAGCTGAAGGTGGAGTGACCAGGCTACGATCCGGTCGAAGAAACTGACAGGCTGGGAACGGATCATTAGGGCGTCCAAGGGCGGACAAGCCCCCTGGCACATCCTCATCCGCCATTTAGCAAAGCCGCACGCGGACGGGAATATAGCTGCTTGGACCGCAGGTTGACTGTCAGTCTCAAATACCATCCTAATGGGAAAGCCTCGGCCATCTTGCTGGTCGTTTCCAACCGGGAACGCCGATCAGGCTCTGGTTCGCTAAGTTTTGCGCCTGATCGTCCAATGCTCCAGTTGCTTGTAGACGATCACTTTGTCGCCAAGCAGATCGCCATGCCGCCGACAAAATAAGTCGAGCTGGTCACGGTCACCGACCAGCTCTACGCAGATCGTCAGATGTGGATCGGCAATCTCCGACCCATTTTCCCGAATCGGGCCGCGATTGCTGAAGCCGTAATGGGTGTGTTGCGCGACGGCGTTGATGATGTCGTCCGCCTTCGCGGTCCGGATCAGCTCGCGATAGAGCGGCTTTGCCCCCCAGAAGCGACGTGAGCCGATCTTGTCGGAGGGCTTAAGATAGATGCGCAGCATCCCGACTTCGCGGTGCTGAACGGTGAAACGATCGGGCATGGCATGGCTTTCGGTGGGAAGCGGAATCAGGCGCGCGTGCGCCGGCGAGAAGCGCGGTGCGTGCGGGCATCGCGCAGGGTGGCGTCGGGTGTGAGGTGTGCGGCAGGCACCTTAGGCACGGCGACGCGCTGCGACAGGTAGATGCCGTTGTGGCCTGAGCAGAGGTAGGAGACGAAGCACGCGACTGCGATCGGCACCGCATAGGCCGCGCCGAACAACTCGATCCCCATGAACGTGCAAGCCAGTGGCGTGTTGGCCGCGCCCGCGAACAGCGCGACGAAGCCGATCGCTGCGAATAGCCCCGACGGTACTCCGAACATCGGCGCGAGCGCATTGCCGAGCGCCGCGCCGATAAAGAACAGCGGCGTGACCTCGCCCCCCTTGAAGCCCGCGCTCAGGGTCACGACGGTAAAGAGCAGCTTCAGCGCCCAGCTCCACGAGTGCGTATCGGGACCAAAGAAGCTGGCGATGGTCAGGCTGTCCGGTGTCGCGGCGAGCGTACCCAGGCCAAGATAGTCGCGGGTTCCGAGCAGCCAGACCAGCGCAATCACGGCCAGCCCGCCAATAACGGGTCGTAGTGGGCCATAGGGAACGAGACGCTTCAGCCATCCACCTAGCGCGTGATTGGCCTCGGCAAAGGTCAGCCCGGTCAGTCCGAAGGCAATGCCGGCAACACCGGCCTTGGCGACGACCGGCGCGTCGACCGGTATTATCGCATCGACATGGTAGACGCCGTGGTGAATGCCCCAGGCAAGACAGGTCCAGTCACCGACCAGTGCCGCGACCAGGCATGGTACTAGCGCGCGATACTCGACCCGGCCAATCGCCAGCACCTCCAGTGCAAAGACTGCGCCCGCGATCGGCGTCCCGAACACCGCGCCGAACCCCGCCGCAATCCCGGTCATAAGGAGGGTGCGTGTCGCTTCCGCATCCAGCTTGAGTGCGCGGCCGAACCCGCTGGCGAGACTGCCGCCCAACTGCACGGCGGTGCCTTCACGCCCCGCCGATCCCCCGAACAGGTGTGTCACGACCGTGCCGAAGAAGATGAGCGGGGCCATGCGCAGCGGCACACCGCCCCCCGGCTCGTGGATTTGCTCGACGATGAGGTTGTTACCGCCTTCGACCGATCGCCCCGTCAGATGATAGAGCAGTCCGACCATGAACCCGCCGATCGGCAGCAGGTAGAGCAGCCAAGGAACGGCAAAGCGAAGCCGGGTTACGGCATCGAGGCTCCACAAGAAGGTCGCGCATAGCGTTCCCACCGCTGCGGCCATCGGTACCAAAATCAAAGTCCACCGCAGCACCGACATGGCATGGGTGCGGCGATCGCGAATGAACGCTGCCATGTTGAACTGGTCGTAGAGATTGCGAAACGTCGCGCGCACGATTCCTCCTTGCTGCCTTGCGGCGCCTGGTAGGAATCATCGGCCCTTGCGAGGGCGGTTCGGCCGAATGGCCCGGCGGAAATCCATCGCCGTGCCCGACCATATGCTGTTTGACGGCGACCTGGTCAACCAACGGCAGGGTTACGATAAGACCATTGTTTTGGTGAGGATCAATAATTGGCTCACCCATGGAATAAACCCCGACGAGCATCGTCTACGCTTTCGAGACTGATGCGCCGGAGGCTTATGCATAGACGAGATTGGATGCTGGGTCTGACTGCTTTAACCCTACTCACCGGCGCAGCCGCGGCCGCCCCCGCCAATGGCTACGCCAGCATGGTGTCTGCCGCGATGGACCGGATGATGGCGGGCATGATGGTCAAGCCGTCCGGCGACGTCGACCGTGACTTCGTGGCGATGATGCTTCCGCATCATCAGGGTGCCATCGATATGGCGGTGGCGGAGCTGCGCTACGGCCATAACGAGCAGCTCAAGCGCATCGCGCAAGAGATCATCATCGATCAGCAGCAGGAGATCGCCGCCATGAAGCTGGCGATCGGTCAGCCGCTACCCCCTTCGACGCCAGCCCCTACGCAGGGCGGCGACCACCATAGCCATATGGAGCACTGACATGATCCGGACCATCCTGCGCTCGGCCGCCTTGCTGATAAGCGCCGCACCGAGCATCGCCATGGCCCAGCAGGCGCCGTGGAACGCCAGGGACGTACCCGTCAGCCACCGCGACCGTGTCTATGCATCCGAACAATTTTCCAACACAGTGTCGGTGACAGACCCGGCCGACAACCGGTTGCTCGGCGTCATCAAACTCGGCGATCCGCAGCCGATGAACTTCTCGCCGCTCTATAAGGGGCAGGTGTTGGTTCACGGCCTCGGCTTCTCACCGGACGGGAAGACCCTCGCAGTCGTGTCGATCGGATCGAACGCCGTGTCGTGGATCGACACCGCCACCAACACCGTCAAGCACACGACCTATGTCGGGCGCAGTCCGCATGAGGCGTTCTTCACACCGGACGGCAAGGAGGTCTGGGTCACCGTCCGCGGCGAGGACTATATCGCCGTGCTCGACCCTACGACGTACAAGGAGACGGGGCGCATCAAGACGCCCGGTGGTCCGGGTATGACGATCTTCTCGCCCGATGGCCGGTACGGCTATGTCTGTTCGTCGTTCAATCCGGTGCTGGCCGTGTTCGATGTCGCGACCCACGCGCAGGTCGGACAGGTGGCACAGCCAAGCCCGTTCTGTCCCAACATCGCCGCAACGCCGGACGGCAAGCAGGTGTGGTTCACGCTGAAGGACATCGGCAAGACGGTCGCATTCGATGCCAAGCCACCCTTCGCGATCCTCAAGGTGCTGGATACCGGGCCGATCACCAACCATGTCAACTTCGCCCGCACGACCAGCGGGCAGTTCGCCTATGTCACGGTCGGCGGGGAAAACGCAGTGAAGGTGTTCCGCACGTCCGATTTCGCGCCCGTCGCCACCATCCCGGTCGGCAAGATGCCGCACGGCGTCTGGCCATCGGGCGACGGCCGGCGCATCTACGTCGGGCTGGAGAATGCCGATGAACTCGCCGCGATCGACACCGCCGGCAACACGGTCGTTGCCACCGTGCCGGTCGGACAGGCACCGCAGGCGATCGCTTATGTGCCGAACGCTGTCCCGACAGGCCCCGGCACCGACAATCTCCAACCGCTCGGGACGGCCGGCAAGGCGGTGCATCTGACCATGGGGCCGGTTGGCGGCAACGGTACGGCAAGCAGCATTACCCTCTTCGACCAGGGCATCATTCAGGTCGTGCAGAGTGCCGTGACCGGTTTGCAGCCCAAAAAGCCTTACATGCTCGTGCTGACTGCCAATGCGGACGGCAGCGGTGCGGTAGAGCCGCTTGCGAACTTCATGAGCAACCCGGCAGGTGCGGCGATCGTCAACGCGTCTGGTCCGATCCGGCAGATCGTTCAGGGCAGTGCAGCGGCCCCCCGGCGCTTTTTGGCGGTCGCCGAGGTAGTGAATGGCGCACCGGGCCGCATCGTGCAGGTGCAGCGCGACTGAGATGGACCCGCTTGCCGCCGCGATCGAGCCACTGATCCCCGGTCTGCGCCGCTATGCCCGGTCGTGGTTGCGCGACCGGGCGATGGCGGATGACATGGTGCAGGATTGCCTGGAGCGCGCGGTCGGGCGTTGGCGACAGCGACGGGGTGCGGAGGTCCGCCCGTGGGTCTATGCGATCCTGCACAATCTGTTGGTCGACCATCAGCGGCAGCATAGCCGGCGAGGCACAGCGGTTCCGCTCCACCTCGTGGACGACGCCACGCTCGGCCGTCCGGCCGATCAGGACACAGGCCTACACCACCGCGACCTGCTGCGCGCCCTTGATGCGTTGCCCGAGGAGCAGCGAACGGTGCTGCTCCTAGTCTCGGTCGAGGGCCTGCCCTATGCGGAGGTCGCTGCCGTCGTCGGCGTACCGCTCGGCACGGTGATGTCGCGCATATCGCGGGGGCGCGACCGTCTGGCGACCCTCCTCCGGGAGGGTGAACGGCCGCGATTGAGGAGCGTGCAATGACCAGCCCGATCGGCGAGGACGATCTGGCCGCATGGATCGATGGCAGGTTGTCGCCCGAGCGGCAGCGCCTGGTTGACGCCTACCTTAAAGGCCAGCCGGATCTGCATGCCCGTTTGCGGGAGCAGGCGGAGCAGGCGCGAGCCCTTGCATCCCTGTTCGCCACGATCGCGGACGAACCCATTCCGGCGACGATGCGCGTGGCAGCGATCAGGGGACGGCAAAGGCAACCGCGTTGGCAACTCGCCATTGCCGCGTCACTTCTGCTGGCGTTGGGGTTTGGCGGGGGCTGGTCGAGCGCGCGGTGGAGCGGTGAACCCCGCGCGGGCATCGCGGCGCTGGCCAACGAGGCGAGTGACAATTTCCGTGTCTATGCCGCCGACCGGATACGACCGGCGGAAATCGGCCCCGACCAGCGCGCCATGCTGATCCGGTGGACCTCCGCCCGACTGGGTGAGCGCGTCACCATCCCGGACCTCAGCACAGCCGGCTATCGCTATGGCGGGGGGCGATTGGTCGCGACGCCTCACGGCCCTGCGGCACTGCTCCTCTACGACGGACCGCAAGCGTCGAAACTCGCGGTGCTGACGAGGCCCATGCAGATCGACAAGATTGCGAGCATGACCAGCACGTCCAGCGGGACCTTGGGCCGGGTCACATGGGCGGTCGATGGGATCGGCTATAGTGTGGTGGGCGAGCGACCCACGGCCGAGTTGCATCCGATCGCTGATGAGGTCCGGCGGCAGGCCGATGCCGCGCTTGTGTCCTGATAGCGCCTTGCCGCTTCTCGGCGCCGACAGGCACTGGGTAGACCGCCGAGATCACGGCTTGCGCTCGGCATCCTTCCTGTCGGCCTCGGCCGGCGTCAGGCGGGCCCGCTCGCGTATGCGGCGTTCCAGCGGCGCTCCGACGAACAGGACGAGCATTGCGAGGCTCACCCCGCCGACGATGAGCGGCCACAATGCCAATCCCGCTGCCGCGCCGATCGTGGCGGTGACCCAGATGCACGCGGCGGTCGCCAAACCATGCACTTCCTGACCCTGACCGACCCGCAGCACCGCACCGGCACCGATGAAGCCGACGCCGGACAGAATGCCCTGCATCGCCCGTCCTGCGGCATCGGCGTTCACGTTCGGCAAGCCACTATGCACGATCGCCTGCACGGCGATGCAACTCGCCAGACCGACCAGACCCAGCGTCCGCAGGCCCATGATCTGCCGGTTCTCGCGCGAGCGTTCCCAGCCGAGCACCATCCCGGCTGCGGTCGCCACCACCAGCCGGCCGATCGCATCGATCCAGAAGGTGATGTCCGATGCCGCTGATGCTTCGATCATTCGACCAGCACGTGAACGTGGTGCCAGGCGGTGCACAGGTAGCCGGCGAAGTTCCACATCGTGTCCGGTCGTTCAGGCTGACCCTGTCCAGCCTCGTCGAAGGCGCGCACGACAAGATGCTGGCGCCCCTTGCCGAGCGTGGCGTCGAGGGTCCAGCGCCGCCAGCTCCAGCGTGTCTCCGGATCATCGGCGAACGTCGCCTGTTGCCAGTCACGACCGCCGTTCACCGACACCTCGACGCGCGAGATGCGGCGATCATAGGCGATCGCATAACCCTCGATCCGCACTTCCCCGGCCGGCAGGGTTTCGCCCGAGCCGGGCGAGCAGATCGCGGCGTTGAGCGGCATGGCATTGATGGTCAGACCCTCGTCCCAGTCGACGGTGTCGCTCGTCACATCGGCGGGAAAGAGCTTGTAGTCGTGCGCCTGGATCGGTGCGTCGGAGGGCGTGTCGCGCACCTCGATCCGTGTCAGCCATTTGGCGCTGCGCACGCCTGCATAGCCCGGCACCACCATGCGGAGCGGGGCGCCATGTTCGGGCGTCAGCGGTTCGCTGTTCATCGCCCAGGCGAGGAGTACGTCGGGCTCCCGCGCCTTGCTCATGGCGATCGATACTCCGAACAAGGCTTCGCCGCCGTCCACGTCCACCTCGTCCGCGCCAGTGAAGCCCACGAACAATTCGGACGCATCCGGCGCGCCGACCGCATCTAGCACGTCGGACAGTCGTACGCCGGTCCACTCCGCATTGCCGATCGCGCCCACATCCCACGGATCGCCGGAGGTCTTGGCGACCTGCTGGAGATCCGTGCGCCGGTTGCCGGCACATTGGAGCACAGCCGTCACTGTGTGTGTGGCGAACGTGCTCTTCAACTCCTCGACCGAAAAGGAATGGCTCGCCACGCCTGTCCCGCTCACTTCGACCCGGTGATCAGCGGGCAGGTCAGGCACTGCACCATGGCTGCGCACGTAGAACAGCGCCTGCGGCGTCAGGAACCGTTCGATCAGCGCGTTAGGCGTCGGCTCGGCGTTGTAGGGATCGGATTTGCGCTCGATCATATCAGTCATGGACGAACCAACGCCGCAAGCGCGCGGATCGCTTCAAGTCTTCAAGACTGTCGCAGACGAAGGATTACCGATCGTTCCGATATCCAGATTGGAATAAACAGATCAAACGGTTGGTCGTATCAATCAGATTGCGCGATATAAGCTGCATGACCCTGGAGCAGCTCAGAATCTTCGTCGGTGTCGCCGAGCGCGAACACGTCACCAAGGCAGCGGAAGCGCTGAATGTCACGCAGTCTGCTGCCTCCGGCGCGGTCGCAGCCCTCGAAGCGCGCTACGGGGTTCCTCTGTTTCACCGCGTCGGGCGTGGCATCCAGCTGACCGAAGCAGGCCGCGGCTTTCTGGAGGAAGCGCGCGCGGTGCTGGGGCGGGCAGCCCATGCCGAGACGATGCTGGCGGACTATGCCGGGCTCGCGCGTGGTTCGTTGCGGATCGTCGCCAGCCAGACGATCGCGAGCTACTGGTTGCCGGCAAAGCTCGCCGCCTTCCACGAACGCCACCCGCAGATCGCGGTCGAACTGGCGATCGACAACACCGAAGGTGCAGCAGCGCATGTCCTGAGCGGCGCGGCGGAACTCGGCTTTGTCGAGGGCGAGGTGGACGAACCGGCGCTCGCCCACTGGAATGTCGGGCGTGACCCGATGGTGCTGGTCGGCCGCGAGGACGCCGGGCGCGTCGACGAGGACTGGCTTCGGGCTGCACGCTGGATCGTCCGCGAGCAGGGTTCGGGCACGCGCTCGACCTTCGAGGACGTGCTGCGAACGCGCGGGTTTGATCCGACCCAGCTGACGGTAGCGATGACGCTGCCGTCCAACGAAGCCGTGCGCACCGCGGTCGAGGCCGGTGCCGGCGTTGCCGTGTTGTCGCGATTGGTCGTCGCACGCGCGCTCAAGGCCGGCGATCTGGTCGAGCTGCCGCTCGGGCTGCCCGACCGCACCTTTCACGCGCTGCGCCACAAGGAGCGCTATCGCACCCGCGCGGCCGACGCGCTGACGGACCTCATCAAGGAGCAGGTCGCATGACTGCCGACACCCCCTCGGTCCTGACCGGCCTCAAGCCGCTCAGCCGGCTCGATCACCCCCGCGAGATGATCCGCCAGTTCACGCCCAACTGGTTCGCCGCAACGATGGGCACGGGCATCCTCGCGCTCGCGCTACCGCAGGTGCCCGGCATTGGCCCCTCGCTGAAGCCGGTCGGCGAGGTGTTGTGGTTCTTCAACATCGCGCTCTTCGCGCTGTTCGCCAGCCTCTACGGTGCGCGCTGGGTGATGTTCGGGCACGAGGCGCGGCGCATCTTCGGGCACAACACCGTGTCTATGTTCATCGGGACCATCCCGATGGGCCTGGCGACGATCATCAACGGATGCCTCGCCTTCGGTATCGCGCGGTTCGGTAACGGCATCGTGCCGGTCGCACACGTCCTGTGGTGGATCGACGTCGCCATGTCGCTCGCCTGCGGCGTGTTGATCCCGTACCTGATGTTTACCCGCCACGAGCACAGCCTGGACGGCATGACCGCGGTATGGCTGTTGCCGGTCGTCGCTGCCGAAGTGGCGGGTGCCAGCGGCGGGCTGCTCGCGCCGCATCTGGTTGACGCCCAAGCGCAGCTGGTAACCCTTGCGACTTCCTATGTGCTGTGGGCCTATTCGGTGCCGGTCGCGTTCGGCATCCTCGCCATCCTCATCCTGCGCATGGCGCTCCATAAGCTCCCGCACGAGAGCATGGCGGCATCCTCCTGGCTCGCGCTGGGGCCGATCGGCACCGGGGCGCTGGGTATGCTGGTGCTCGGGGCGGATGCGCCGGCGATCCTCGCGGCGCACGGGTTGGCCGGTGTTGGTAGCGTCGCACAAGGGATCGGCGTCGTCGCCGGGCTCTGCCTGTGGGGTTTCGGCCTGTGGTGGCTGGCGCTCGCGACGCTCATCACCATCCGCTACTGGCGCGCCGGCGTGCCGTTCAATCTCGGCTGGTGGGGCTACACCTTCCCGCTCGGCGTCTACACCGTCGCCACCTTCCGCCTCGGCACGACGCTGAACCTGATGTTTTTCGGTATCGTCGGCACAGTGCTGACGGTTGCGCTCGCGGCGATGTGGCTGCTGGTCGGTGCCAAGACGCTAGCCGGTGCATGGCGGGGCAACCTGTTCGTCTCGCCCTGCATCGCCACCCCGAACTGATCCGCCGTGGTGATCGGATCAGTCGGTTCGATCACTTGCAGAACGTCCCTTCGATCCGCCAGCGTGGCTGGCCACAGGAGAGCTTCGTCATGGACAATTTCGACGCCCGGCTGGCGAGTGAGACCAGCCGTCGCCGCTTTCTCAGGCATGCCGCGCTCGGCAGCGCCGGCCTTGCCGCCGCCCCGGCATTGGCGCAGCAGCTCGTCGACCTGAAGCTGCCCGGCGGCAATGCCGAACGGCCGATGACCAGCGCCTTTCCCGGCAAGGGCAGTATGATCCTCCAGCGCGTCCATCCTCCGCTGTTGGAGACGCCGATGGACGTGTTCGACAAGTCGGTGTTCACGCCCAACGACCAGTTCTTCGTCCGCTGGCACTGGGCCGACATTCCGACGTCGATCGACGTCGAGAGATTCCGCCTCAACGTCTTCGGCCATGTCAACCGACCGCTATCGATCAGCCTCGCCCAGCTGCTCCGCCTGCCGCGGGTCGAAATGGCGGCGGTGAACCAGTGCTCGGGCAACAGTCGTGGGCTGTTCCAGCCGCGTGTCGCCGGTGCGCAATGGGGCAACGGCGCGATGGGCAATGCCAAATGGCTCGGCGTGCGTCTGCGCGACGTACTCGACCTCGCCGGGGTCAAGACAGGCGCAGTACAGGTGCGCTTCGGCGCGCTCGATCAGCCGGTCGTGGCGGGTGCCCCTGACTTCGAGAAGGCGCTCGACATCAACCATGCCCGCGACGGTGAGGTAATGATCGCCTTTGCTATGAACGGGGAACAGCTGCCGCTGCTGAACGGCTTTCCTTGCCGGCTGATCGTGCCGGGCTGGTACTCGACCTATTGGGTCAAGATGCTGAACGCGATCGAGGTGCTGCCCCGCCCCGACGACCAGTATTGGATGGCCAAGGCCTACAAGATCCCTGCGACACCCGGCGCGAATGTCGAGCCCGGTACCAAGGACTTCCCCACCGTCCCCATCAATAGGATGATCCCGCGCAGTTGGATGACCAGCCTGCCCGATGGCCAGGCGATCGCCTATGAGGCGTCGATCCCGGTCGGCGGTATCGCGATGGGCGGCGACTGCGGCGTCGCCAAGGTCGATGTGTCGTCGGACGGTGGCCGCACCTGGTACAGGACGACGCTCGGCGCGGACGAGGGCAGGTACAGCTTTCGCCGCTGGCATGGTCGCGTGCCGCTCCGACGCGGCCCCAACCCGATCATGGTGCGCTGCTGGAACACCAACGGGGTCGCCCAGCCGATGAAGCCGATCTGGAATCCCGGCGGGTTCATGCGCGGCAATATCGAGACCACCACCATCATCGCCTCTTGAGGAGCGAGTAGCATGAAGACCCCGTCTCCCGGCGTCATGGCCGCCGGCCTGATCGGCCTAACCGGTATCATCCTCGTCTCGATCGGCGCGCCGAGCAGCCGCAAGGCGCCCGTTCCGATCTCCGAGACTTCTGAGCCGGCACCGGCCGCCAGCGTGTCGGCGCGCGGCCTCTCGCTTGCCTCGACCAGCGTCGACCTGCCGGTCGACGACGCGACCTATCCCGACGGGCCGCACGCCGACGTCGTCAACGCCAACTGCACCTCGTGCCACTCGGCCAGCATGGCGCTGACCCAGCCATCGCTATCGGCGGATCAGTGGAAGGCGACCGTCACCAAGATGCGTGAGGTGTACAAGGCGCCGGTGGCCGAGAAGGACGTCGACGCGATCGTTGCTTATCTCACCGCCATGCCGAGCCAGAAGGCCGCACCTGCGACCGGCAAGGCGCAGGATCCCGATCCCAAGGTGGCTCCCGACGTCTCAGGTGGAACAGGCTAGGTCAGCATCTTTCTAAAATCCCGAAATACCATCCCGGCAGGAACGCCTCAGCCGCTTACGTTGCTGACATCCCCGCCAAGCTGTCACCGGGTGAGGATAGTCTGGCCTATCGAGGCGCTTCGGTAGCCATTTTGACCGCCAAGCCGGCCAGGACGGTGCCCATAACCCAACACTGGACCAGCGCGCGAAGGTAGAACGTTGCGTGAGCAACACAGCGACCGTGGCCGCCGAGATTGCGATCATGGCGTTGACGAAAACGCTAATGACGATCTGCATTGTCCCGAAAACCAGAGCCTGCCTCAAGATGCTGCCGTTCGCCGGAATGATAAATTGCGGCGGCGGCGACAGATACATGGCTGCGATCTTTGTGTTTAGCAGATAATCAAGCTGATATCTTCTTGATGTATCACTCCAAATTCTAGCCGTTTGCCCACGTCTGTCCGGTTGATGTATTCACCGATTCGGGGTTCTGTAGCAAAGGACCATAGAATGAGTGAGTTTTCAATTCATCGGCTTCCGCCGGCTCCGTTTCAGCTTCAACGCTGTCTCGCATCAGCTCGTAGCGATGATCCTCAGCGGTAGCCTTACGGCTACCTTCTAGTTGATCTGACCACTCCAACTCCCGACGCTCAATAGCTTGCCAGCTTTCAGATAGAAGATGGCGTTCAATAGCGGCGCACGCCTTCTCTTTGTCGGTAGCGGCGACATACACCTCGCTCGTATGAAACTGATTTCCGATAAGAGCTTTAAAAACCTGCATTTTTACCTCCACGTTTAAAATAGCCTCCTCGATGTAAATATTATATGATGATAAGGGCTGGCTCACATTTTAGTTGAGTTCGGCTTGGTTTAGCGGCGATGCATCAGAGCAGGGCGCAAAGGCGCCGCCAAACCTGGCATGCTGGGGTCCGCTGACAAGAGCGCATCGCGAGTAGCGTATCAATATGAACGCTCGGCAAAACGGTGCGGTGGTTCAAAGCCGCATGATGCCCTTTAATTCCTCGATCAACTCAGAAGAGACGCATCATTTCAGATCAGCCCCTTGGCACCGAAATTTCCCAGCAATCTGAGTGCCCAGTTTCGTCCGATTGGGTGCACCATCACGTCCCCGGAACAAACCTGGAAAACCGCAGAAATCTGCGGTAAACTGCCTCTCGGCGGTCCCGTGAAATCTCATTATGTTCCGCCGTGGCCCACTCAAAAGGGGCCACGAATCATGGGGCCACGAACGTTGCAGGAGGCGTGGCCCCATGCTTACGGTTGTGCAGATTCGGGCGCTGAAACCGGCAGAGCGTCCCTACAAGGTGGCCGATTCGGATGGCCTGTATCTACTGGTGCAGCCATCCGGCGCCCTGCTCTGGCGCTTTCGCTATCGATGCTGCGGCATCGAGCGCAAATTATCGCTGGGCAGTTTCCCCGATGTCTCCCTGGTCCAGGCGCGGCGGAAGCGCGACGAGGCCAAGGCCGAACTCGATGACGGGATCGATCCCGTCGAGGAAAAGCGCCAGCGGCGGCTAAAGGCCGAACTGGCGCCACAGACAACGTTCGCACTCGTCGCCGGGGAATATATCGAGAAAATGGAGCGTGAGGGCCCTTCCCCCGCCACCATCAAGAAAGCGCGCTGGTTCCTTGAACTTCTCGACGGCATCGCCAAGCGCCCAATAGCCGCGATCACCCCGCATGAGCTTCTCGACGTGCTGAAGCGGGTCGAGCGTCGCGGACATCATGAGACGGCGCTTCGGCTACGCTCCTTTGCCGGCCGTGTCTTTCGCTATGGTTTCGCGACGCTGCGGACTGAGCGCAATCCAGCCGACATCCTGCGTGGCGCCCTCACCGTTCCTCGGGTCAAGCATCATGCCGCGATCGTCGAGCCGAAGAAGGTCGGCGACCTGCTGCGAGCAATCGACGGGTACACGGGGCGGCCCGAGACCCTGCATGCACTCAGGATCGCGCCGCATGTCTTCCTGCGCCCGGGAGAGTTGCGACAGGCGAAGTGGAGCGAGATCGACTTCGCCGAAAAGGTCTGGCGCGTGCCGGCAGAGCGCATGAAGATGAAGCAGCCCCATGCCGTACCGTTGTCGCGGCAGGTACTGTTTTTGTTGCAGGATCTACGGTCGCTGGCACGGGACAGCGAATTCCTCTTCCCGGCGCTTCATACCACCAAGCGCTGCATCTCCGACAACACGCTGAACGTCGCGCTGCGCCGCCTGGGGTTCGAGAACGACGAAATGACCAGCCACGGCTTCCGCGCCATGGCCAGCACACTTCTCAACGAGTCAGGGCTGTGGCATCCCGACGCCATCGAGCGCGCGCTGGCCCATGGCGAGAAGGACAAGTGCGCGCCGCCTATCATCGCGGCGCGCACTGGGCGGAACGGGTGCGCATGGCGCAGTGGTGGTCGGATTATCTCGATCAACTCCGGATCGGTGGTGCCGTCATCAAGGGCAAGTTTCGAAAGCGGGCGTAAGGCCGCGGCCCGAACACCTTCTTCTCCGCCGCCGTCCCCGCTGCCGCCGTCTTCTTCCGGCAATGATCAATTAATCCTGAACCTCGATCAGTCCATGATCACGTCAAATGAACAGGTGAAGCATTTAAGATTAAGAAAGATGGTCGGACATTGCTTTGAGGAAGAGGTGCACCTTCTGCGGAGTAAGACGTCTGGTTGGCAGCACGGCCCATATGCCGTGATCAGGCACAGCTCCATCAGTCAGCGTGACATGCTGAAGCCGCCCTGCAGCGACGTCTTCGCGCACATTCCATTCCGATAATTGGGCTATACCGAGGCCGCGAATACTCGCCTCATGCAGCGCCTCCACGCTGTCCGCAGCAAAGCGGCCGCTGATCGACTGACGAACGGTTTTGCCCAATCGTTCGAATGTCCACTGCTGTCCGCTAGCGACGGCGAGACACTCGTGATCGCGTAGGTCAGCAACCTTGGTCGGAGTGCCGTGCATCGCCAAATAGGCAGGGGCGGCGTAAAGCCCCCTTGCATTGGTAGCCAGGCGGCGGGCAATCAGATTGCTGTCGCGTAAGTCCCCGAAGCGGATCGCGACATCGACACCCTGCGCGACGATATCGGCCACGGCATCGCTGAGTAGCAACTCTACCTTGAGCCGCGGGTGCTGGGCGAGAAAGCCGACCAGCATTGGCGTCAGGACCTTTCGTCCGAACGGAACTGATGCCGCTACCCGCAGCAACCCAACGGTGCCCGTGCCCCCACTGGCAACCGCCGCTCGCGCATCCTCGGCATGCGCGAGCATGGCCTTGGCATGAGGCAGGAATGCCTCGCCATCCGGTGTAAGCGACAGGGAACGGGTTGTCCGATGCACGAGCCGGGCACCGATCTCAGCTTCGAGCGCCGCCAGCCGCCGCGATGCGATGACCGGGGTCAAGCCGAGCCGGCGCCCTGCCGCAGAGAGACTGCCCTGCTGGACGGCTTCGACCAGCACAGCAATGTCAGCGAGATCCAGCATATCGCCTGATGATAAACCGTCTGATCAGATGAAGCTACTTATGCTTTCGCGCGATAAGGTCCAGATGGGCAGATGCGCATGCAGGAGGATCATATGACGCCCACCGCACCCATCAATAACGTCAACGAAAAAACGAAGCTTCGGCCGGGGTTGAACCTCGTGATGGCGGTCGCGGCGGGCGTCGCGGTCGCCAACATCTATTACAATCAGCCGATGTTGGGGATCATGGAAAAGGATCTTCCCGCTTCCTTGACCCGGTTCGTACCGACCGCAACGCAGCTCGGTTATGCGGCGGGGCTGTTCCTATTGGTCCCGCTGGGCGACCTGATCGAGCGCAGGCGCCTCATCGTCATCCAGTTCGGCGGCTTGGCCGTCGCTCTGGCGATCGCGGCGATCGCCCCAAGTGCGGCGATGGTAGTCCTTGCCTCGCTGCTCGTCGGCGTGCTGTCGACCGTCGCGCAGCAGATCGTGCCGCTTGCCGCGCATCTGGCGACGCCGGAGCGTCGCGGCGCGACGGTGGGCACGGTGATGGCCGGATTGCTATGCGGTATCCTGCTCAGCCGGACGCTGGCGGGTTTCGTCGCAACATATGGTGGTTGGCGCGAGATGTTCTGGCTCGGCGTGCCGATGGCGATTGGGGCGGGCGCGTTGATGCAATGGATGCTGCCCCACAGCGCTCCGGACACAACGCACAGCTATGGATCGCTGCTGCGATCGCTCGGTGGCCTCTGGTCGGAATTTGCCGCCTTGCGCAAGGCGGCGTTGACCCAGGCGCTGCTGTTTGCCGGTTTCAGCGCGTTCTGGACAATTTTGGCGCTGCATCTTCAGGAACCGAGCTTCTCGCTCGGCGCGGCCGCGGCAGGGCTGTTTGGGATCGTCGGAGCGGTCGGGGTGCTGGCTGCGCCTGTCGCAGGCAGGATCGCCGATCGTCGCGGACCGCAGCGCGTCATCCTGTTCAGCGCGGTGCTGACCCTGGTCGCTTGGGGCGTGTTCGGAGCCGTCGGATCAATCGCCGGCCTGATCGTCGGCGTCATCCTGCTCGATTTCGGCGTGCAGAGCGCACTCGTCTCCAACCAGCATATCGTCTACGCGCTGCGGCCCGACGCCCGCGCGCGGCTGAACACGATCTTCATGGGGGCCATGTTCCTGGGCGGCGCGGCGGGTTCGGCCGGTGTGACGGTCGCATGGCAGGCTGGCGGTTGGAGCGCAGTCGTCCTTCTGGGCGCGATCCTCTCCGCCGCCGCCGTGCTGATCCAACTCGTCGCGATCAGGCGGGTAAATCAAGTCCAGCAGCACGTCGGTCTGCCCGGCGATTAACGGGAATCGCCGCAGAAGGGCTCGGGCGCACCTCTTCTTTGCGGGCGCGCCGTCGGCTGGCGATCAGGCGAAAGGGGCCCGGGATCGCCACGGCGTTGGTATCGCTAAGGCTCGGTGATGATGCCATTCGGCATTGGGGCATAGCGCATTTTCCGCTGGAACCACGCGGAGATACGCCCGCATTGCTGGCACAAGAAAGTTTACAAGCGCAGCGGCGTTGTTGGAAAACCGCACACGGATCGGGGCCGCCCTGCGCCTTTCGTTCAGCTTCGCTTTCCTAAGGATGGATCGCCATTAGCAGGGAGCGTCATCATGCGCCTATCGACCATCATTCTCGCCATCGGCATGCTTACGGGAACCACGGCGGCGACGGCCAGCGTCGATACGTCGCCAAAGCCGGGCGGTGTCTATCGGTTGAAGCCCGGCATCTATGTCCAGAAGGGAACCGCCTGCGCATCGGCACCCAATGCCGCGATCCGGCAATATGACGGGCGTGGCATCAGTACGCCTCACACTCGCGAATGCCGCGCACGCATCCTGTCTCGCCGTGGCGACCGCTATGAGGTCAGCCAGTCCTGCATCGACGCTGGCGCAGGTCCGGCACCGCGTTTCGTCGAGCGCCAGACGGTCGGCATCCGCGATGCGCTCACCTTCGACATCAAGACCCGCGGTCCGACGACCGAATATCGTTATTGCCCGCCCTATATGCTTCCCGCAGGTATCCGGGCGACGACACGTTAGGTTCGGACGTGCTCCCACACCTTCGAGATGACGACGGAGCCTTCGCCGACGGACGAGGCCACGCGCTTGACCGAGCCCGATCGTACGTCGCCGACCGCGAAGATGCCGGGACGCGACGTGGCATAAGCCGATGTGGCGCCAGCGGAGGCACCTGTCAGGATGAACCCCTTGTCGTCCAGGGCGACGAGGTCGGCGAGCCAATGGGTGTTCGGCACCGCGCCGACCATGACGAACATCGCACAGGTCGGCAGGGTGCGAAGACCGGCGTCGTTGCGGATCGTAACGGCCTCCAGCGTCGTGTCGCCGTGAAGTTCGGTGACCTTCGCGCCATATTCGATGGTGATGGCAGGATCGGCCTCCAGCCGACTGGACAGATAATGCGACATCGACGTCGCCAGTGTGTCGCCACGCACCAACAGCCGTACGTGGCGGGCAACTCGACTAAGATACATCGCGGCCTGCCCAGCCGAATTCCCGCCCCCGATGACGACGACATCGGCATCGCGGCAGAAGCGCGCCTCACTCTCGGTCGCCGCATAATAGATGCCCGCCCCCTCCAGTTCCACCAGCCGATCAAGCGGCAGTCGGCGATATTGCACCCCGGTCGCTACCACCACGGACGCGGCACGAATGCGCTGTCCGTTTGAAAAGTGCGCGCAGAAGCCGCCGTCGTCGAGCTGTTCGAGCGATGCCACCCGCCGGGGCATGACGAAGCGGGTGCCGAACTTCATCGCTTGGATCTCACCGCGCCAGACCAGGTCGCCGCCCGAGATGCCGGTCGGGAAACCCATATAGTTCTCGATTCGGCTTGAGGTGCCAGCCTGTCCCCCGATCGCGGTTTCGTCCACGACCAGCGCCCGTAACCCTTCCGCTCCCGCATAGACGCCAGCGGAGACACCGGCTGGCCCCGCGCCAATGATCAGAACGTCGAATTCGGCATCGTCGGGCAGGTCCTGCTCGATGCCCAAGAGGCGTGCGATGGTTTCCGGCGTCGGATCGGTGACAACCAGATCGCGGCCGAACACCACCAACGGCCTATCCTGCGGCGTGCCGCAGCTCGTCGCCACCTCCGCGGCCTGGGCGCTGCCCAGCGGATGGGAGCGATGGGGAATGCGGTTGCGTGCGGCGAACTCGGTGATCTGGCGGATGGCGCGATCCTTTTCCTCGCCGACCAAGACAAGCATGGCATCGCCGGACTCCAACTGTCGTCTGCGGCGTGCCGCCAGAACCGTGATGATGATGTCGGACATCTCGGGGATCGCCGACATCAGGTGCAGGATGCGGTCGCGCGGCACCTCCACGACCCGCGTGTCGACGGCCGCGCGCATCGCCATCGACCAATTCCCGCCCGACAGGAGAGGGATTTCAGCCATGAACTGGGTCGGTCCCAGCGTCGAGGGCCGCAGCCGCTCACCCGTGAAGGGGTTCACTACTTCGACCTCGCCTGCCTCGACATAGACGAACCGGTCGACCGGCGTTCCAATCTCCGCCAGCCATTCGCCCGCCGCGTAGCATTTCTGCACACCCGCGGCACGGATCGCCCCGACATGCGCGGGAGCGAGCGGCATCCGCTGCATCTCATTGAGATCACGCCCGATCGATTCCATGGCCCAAGCTCCCTGTTGCCCTTGGTGCTATCGATCATGGCCCTCTGCTGCAACGGACTGGCGCGCGCAGCGGCCAGCCCGTTGCATCGGCTCAGACGATCGTCGGCGTGATGCCTCCGTCGACACGAAGGGCCGCGCCATTGGTCGCCGCCGACAAAGGGCTGGCGAGATAGGCGACCATGGTGGCGATCTCCTCGGGCTCGATCATGCGCTGGATCAGCGAGGTCGCGCGGTCGCGAGCGAAGAAGTTGCTTTCGATCTCCTCGATCGGGGCGTGCGGATCATCGGCGACGCTCTTGAGGAAGTCGACGATTCCCTCTGAGCGGGTCGTGCCGGGCATGACCGTGTTGACCGTCACGGCGGTGCCCTTCGTGAGTCCGGCAAGACCACGGGAGATGGCAAGCTGGGCGGTCTTGGTCATGCCGTAATGGATCATGTCTGACGGCACCATCACGCCGGATTCGCTGGCGATGAAGATGATCCGCCCCTGATTGCGGGCGATCATGCCGGGGAAATAGGCACGAGCCAGTCGCACACCGGACAGCACGTTGATCTCGAAGAAGCGACGCCAGTCCGCATCGGTGATGTCACCGAACGGCTTGGCCTCATAGATGCCGAGATTGTTGACCAGAATGTCGACCTGCGGAACTGCCGCGATCAACGTCTCCGCGCCTTCCGCCGTGGCCGGGTCCGCCAGAATCCCGCGCGCGCCGATGTCCGCCGCTGCCGCCTCCAGCTTCGCCGTTTGGCGCCCGCTAATGACGACGTCGGCCCCTTCCGAGCCCAAGCGACGCGCGATCGCAAGGCCGATCCCGGCCGTCGCGCCGGTGACGAGCGCCGTCTTTCCCTTCAGTTCGAGGTCCATTTTATAGCCTTTCCGTTTGCAAGGAGCGTCGCAACGCCCGTCACTCAGGAATTTGGAGATAGACTAAGTGGTTGATAACAGAGGCACGGGCCATTTGAGTTGTGAACTCAAGTCATAAGTGAGATCGCATGGATAACCGCGCTGGCGAAATGCAGGTCTTCGTGGCCGTCGCCGAAACCGGCAGCTTTTCGGGGGCGGCGCGACGGCTGACGATGACGCCCTCGACCATATCGAAGCTGATCGCGCGGCTGGAGGAGCGGCTCGGCGTGCAATTGGTCGAGCGGTCGACGCGGCGCCTGTCGCTGACGGCTGAGGGACGTCTCTATCAAGAGCGTGCGACGCAGATGCTGCGCGATCTCGACCTGCTCGAACGTGATCTCGCGATGGGAAGCGCCAGCGAAAGAGGGACGGTGCGCATTTCCGCATCGGTGGCGTTCGGAACGCTCGCCATCGAACCCTTGCTGCCATCCTTCTGGGATGCGCACCCCGCGATCGTCATCGACCTTTCCTTGTCGGACGCGATGACGGACCTGTATCTGGAGCGAACCGACATCGCCTTCCGGGTCGGGGGGCTACGCGATTCCGCACTGACGGCACGGGTGATCGGGCGTGCACGGCGCCTGATCGTCGCGTCCCCTTCCTATCTGGCGCGCGCCGGTACGCCGCGCCACGTGGCCGACCTGCATCGGCACAATTGCCTCGGCTTCAACTTTCAACGGGCGCAGCCGGTCTGGCCGATGCGGACCGGCGGTCGCATCATCGACCGGATGGTGACGGGCAATCTGCTCGCCAATAATGGCGAGACGGTTCGGCGACTGGCAGTTGCGGGCGCGGGCCTTGCCCGGCTGGGTGAATATCATGTCCGCGATGATCTGGCGGCCGGCCGGTTGGTGGAAGTGCTGGCCGATCACGGCGTCGGTGATGAGGAGCAGGTAGCAGCCCTATACCTTGGTGGGCGGCGGTTGCCGAAGCGGACCCGCGCAGCGCTGGACTTTCTGGTGCCACGATTGCGCACCTTCCTCATCGAGCCGAAAACAGAATATTCTCAATGAAATGTCTCGTGGTTAGAGAAGCATGATCGATCACCCGCAAAAGGTTCCATCATGCCATGACCGGCGCCCGCTATCGTTTCGGTCCCTTTCAGATGGACGTTCCGCACCTGGCGTTGACCCGTGACGGAGTGCCGCTGAAGCTGGGCGGCCGAGCGCTCAACCTGTTGGCGGTGCTGGTCGAGGCGGAGGGGCAGTTGGTGGCGCGTGATGCGCTGATCGATCGCGTGTGGCCCAACCAGGCGATCGACGACAGCGCGATTCGTGTTCACCTGTCCGCCGCGCGCAAGGCGCTGGCGATGCCGGACGGCGAAGCGACGATCGTGGCGGATGCCGGGCGAGGCTATCGTCTGGCCCTCCCGGTCGAACGATTGGGGGGTGAGCATATGACCCCGTCGGCCGAGCGTCGCGTGTGCCGGCTGCCCGCCTCGATCGGCCGGATCTTCGGGCGCGAGGAGGTGATTTCGACCATCGCCGACGAACTGGCGGAGCGGCGTTTCATCTCGATCGTCGGCCCCGGCGGGATCGGCAAGACGACCGCCGCGACCGCGATCGGTCGCCGGCTGGTACGGGCGATGGGGATCGAGGCGTGGTTTGTCGACCTGGCGCCCGTGACGGATGCCGCGATGGTGGCGGCGACGTTGGCGACCACGCTGGAACTTTCAGCACCGGGCACCGATTTGTCCCAGCGTATCGCGGCAAGGCTGGCAGAGCGCCCCTCCCTTATCCTGCTCGACAATTGCGAGCATGTCATAGACGCCGCGGCCTCGCTCGCCGAGGCGGTCCTGCATGGTGCCCCGCAGGCGATGCTGCTCGTCACCAGCCATGAGCCGCTGCGTGCGCAGGGCGAATGGGTGCACCGCCTCGCCGCGCTCGAATTGCCCGACGAGCATGCGACGACCAGCCTGGAGCAGGTTGCCCAGCTCTCCGCGCCCGCCTTGTTCGACGAACGCGCCCGCGCCGCCAATAGTGATTTCCGCCTCGACGCGCAGAGCGTGCCGGTGGTCGTCGACATTTGTCGCAAGCTGGACGGTATTCCGCTGGCGATCGAACTGGCCGCCGCGCGGATCGATACGATGACGCCGCAGGCGATCGCCGATGCGCTGGACGATCGTTTCGCCTTGCTGACGCGCGGGCGGCGCACGGCCTTGCCGCGCCACCGGACGCTGCGCGGCGCGCTCGACTGGAGCTACGACCTGCTCGCCCCGCCGCTGCAGAAACTGCTCGACCGGCTCGCGCTCTTCCGCAGCCATTTCGATGCGGAGGATGCGGCGGCCATGGCAGCGGGGGCGGGTATCAGCCGGTTCGAGGCGGATGATCTGCTCGCTGAACTCGTCGCCAAGTCGCTGGTCGTGGCGACGCCATCGCCCGGGTCGATGCGCTACCGTCTGCTGGATACCACGCGGCATTATGGACAGGAGCGGTTGCGAGCGACCGGCATGGCCGAACAGGCGCAGCGCGATCATGCGCATGTGCTGCTGCGCGGGCTGGCCGACAGCGCCACCGCCTGGGAGGGCAAGGCCCCGCGCGAATGGCTGGCCGAATATAGTGTGCGGATCGACGACGTGCGCAGCGCCATCGCCTGGGCGAGCGCAGGCAAGGACGCAGGCCTGGCGGCGGAACTGGTCATCGCCGCCGCGCCCCTGTGGTTCCACCTGTCGCTGCCCGCTGAATTCCTGCGCTATGCCGAGGCAGTCATCGCGAACATGGCCGAGGGGCAGGTGGAGCCTGCGCGGCAGGTCGAACTGCTGACCGCTTATGGCCATGGCCTCTGGCATACTGAGGGACCGGTGCCCGCGATGGCCGATGCCTTTGCCCGCGCGCTGACGCTGGCCGAGGGGATCGGCTCCGCCCCCCTGGCCTTACGCGCGCTGTGGGGCGTGTGGGCGCAGAGCATCCTGGCCGGACGCTACGACGAAAGCCTCGTCTTCGCCCGACGCTTCGATGCGCGGGTCGGCGGGGACGGCGCGTTGGCGGATCGGCAGACGGCGGCACACATGCTGGCCCTGTCGCTGCATTTCTCAGGCGATCACGCCGGATCGCGGCGCATGCTGGAGGTGGTGATGGCGGGCGACGCCGCCCCCGAGCGCGCCAACCATGCGAACCATGCGCAAGTCGACGGCAAGATCGCGGTGCTCAGCCTGTTGATGCGACTCCATTGGGCCGAGGGCGATCTGATGTCCGCGATGGCCATTGCCCGCGATTGCGCCGAGGATGCCGAGCGGATCGATCATGCGCTGTCGGTCTGTTACGGGCTAGCAGTCGGCTGCATTCCCGTGGCGATCGCTGCGGAGCAACGTGAGCTGGCGGCCGAATGGATCGCAGCACTGGCGCGGCGCACGACCCGCCATGGCCTCAACCACTGGCACAGCTTCGTCGCGGGCTATGGGCAGGCGCTCGATCCCGCCACCCGCGCGCCCGATCGGGTCAGCGGGATGCAGGCCGAGATGTATGCAGTCGCGGCGGGCGGCGGGGGTGACGTGCCCTGGCGGCGCGAAGGCGCTTAACGACTCTTCACGACGCTTCACTCGCGGGGATCGGGTGCGGCGCCCATAGTCCTTCTTGTCAGTCGGTCAGTGATCGACACACGATTTGAAGGACTTGAACCGTGCCTCACGACACGAACCCTGTCGTCCCGCCCCGCGCCGTGCGGCTTTCGACAGTCGCCGAGCATCCCGTGCTCGATCCCGTCGTCCAGTCGTTCCTGGATCGCTGGCAAGAAGGCGCCGGCCAGCAGGATCCAGGCGCGGCGTCGCTCGTAACGCTTCGTCCGGCGGGCGACGACCGGCCGCTGCCGCTTTTCCTGTATCTGGAGGTCGCCTCCGATCGTGACGGGGACCGGCTGCCCGCGCTTCGCGCGCTGGCCGAAGATGCCGGGGTGGCGATCCTGCGCTATCGAATCGCCGATGCCGATCTGTCGGGTGCCGCCGCCCTGGTCGCGGCGATGCCGCTGGCCGATCGGGGTCCGATCGCGATTGGCGGCGACGGCCTGGGCGCGGCCCTTGCGCTAGCGCTGGTCGTGGCGCGCCCCGCCGGCTGGTCGATCCGGCTGCTCATCCTGGCGACCCCGGTGCTCGGGCACCCCTCTGATGTCGCGGGCACGGAATGGCTGGACGCCGAACGGGCGACGCATCTGGCGGCCAAAGCCGCCGCGATCATCGATCCGGCCGCGCTGACGGTCGAGCCCTTCGCCTTTCCCCGAACGCTGCTGCTCACCGCCGAGGCGGACCCCTTTGCCGAACCGACCGAGGCGTTGGGCCGCCGCCTGATGGCGCAGGGCGTCGACCTGTCCGCCGCACGGGTCATCGGCATGATCCATGATTTCACCTGGTTACCCCCCTTACGCGACGCGGCCGGTGCCACCGACGCGCTGCGCGTCATCGCAGCCGCCTTGCGCGATCATCTTCACACCCCCGCCTCCGAGGAGCTTTCCCCATGCTGATGCCACACGATCTGTCGCCGCCCACCGACCGGGACGCGCTGTTCCCCCGTATCCTGATCGGCGGCGGCGGGCTGCTGCTGGTGGGGCTCGCCTGCCTTGCCATGGGGCCGGACGGGACGCTGGCGATGCTGTTGTTCCTCTATCTGATCGGCCTCGCCATCGTGCTGCGCGCCGTGATGGCGCCTGCCGCACGCCAGTGAAGCGCTTCACCGTCTATTCGACTTTCTTGAACGCACAGGCCGAAACTATCGGGATATTCCGCCAAGCCGGTCCTGCATAATCTCCCCTCAACATCAGCCAAGTTGCTCAAAAACACAGGAAGGAAGACACGATGCCGAAAGCCACCCCGACCCCTGGTTCCTCGCTGCTCTCGCCGACGGACCACAGCCTGGTCCTGATCGATTTCCAATCGCAAATGGCCTTCGCCACCAAGTCGATCGCGCCCGAACTGCTGCGCAACAATGCCGCGCTGGTCAGCCGCGCCGCCAAGTCGTTCGGCGTGCCGACGATCCTGACCACGGTCGCCGAAAAGAGCTTTTCCGGCCCGATGTTCGACGAGATCGTCGAGGCGTTCGACGGCCAGCCGATGCTCGACCGCACCAGCATGAACACCTGGGAAGACGCCGCCGTGATCGATGAGGTGAACCGGATCGGCAAGGACCGGATCGTGTTCGCCGGGCTGTGGACCAGCGTGTGCATCGTCGGCCCCGTCGCCTCCGCGATCGACCAGGGTTTCGACGTCTATTTCATCGCCGATGCCTGCGGCGACATTTCGGTCGAGGCGCATGAGCGCGCGGTACAGCGGATGATCCAGCTCGGCGCCAAGCCGATGACCGCGCTGCAATATCTGCTCGAACTGCAACGCGACTGGGCGCGCACCGAGACCTACGAGTCGACCACCGGCATCGCGAAGAAATGGGGCGGTGCCTACGGCCTGGGCGTCACCTACGCCAAGGCGATGTTCGGCGCCTCCGAAGGCGGCCACGCCTGATCCCATCCCCCCACACAAGACGCGAAAGGAACGACCCATGACCTATGTGACCACGCAGGACGGCGCCGAAATCTTCTACAAAGATTGGGGCCCCAAGAACGCGCAGCCGATCGTGTTCCACCATGGCTGGCCGTTGTCGTCGGACGACTGGGACACCCAGATGCTGTTCTTCCTCAACGAAGGCTACCGCGTCGTCGCGCACGACCGGCGGGGGCATGGCCGCTCCAGCCAGATCGGCACCGGCCATGACATGGACCATTATGCCAGCGATGCCGACGCGGTCGCCCGCCACCTCGACCTGACCAATGCGGTGCATATCGGCCATTCGACCGGCGGCGGCGAAGTCGCCCGCTATGTCGCACAATATGGCATCCCGCAGGGCCGCGTCGCCAAGGCGGTATTGGTGAGTGCGGTGCCGCCGATCATGGCCAAGACCGAGGCCTATCCGAACGGCCTTCCGATCAGCGTGTTCGACGGGTTCCGCGAGGGCACCGCGGCCAACCGCGCGCAATTCTTTCAGGATGTCGCCGCCGGGCCGTTCTACGGCTTCAACCGCGAAGGCGCGACCGTGCAGCCGGGCGTGATCGCCAATTGGTGGCGCCAGGGCATGATGGGCAGCGCCCAGGCGCATTATGCGGGCATCAAGGCCTTTTCGGAAACCGACCAGACCGACGATCTGAAGGCGATGACCGTCCCGACGCTGGTCCTGGCGGGCGATGACGATCAGGTCGTGCCCTATCATCAGGGGGCCGAACTGCAGGCCAAGCTGCTGCCGAACCCGACGCTGAAAATCTATCCGGGATTCAGCCACGGGATGCTGACCGTCAACGCCGACGTCATCAACCCCGATCTGCTCGCCTTCGTGCGCAGCTGATCCCTCCGAACCTGCCTGAGGAGGCTGTCCGATGAAACCCTATCTTCTCTCGCTGGGTGCCGGTCTGCTGGTCGGCATCGTCTACAGCCTCCTCGGCGTCAAATCGCCCGCGCCGCCGGTGATCGCGCTGGTCGGATTGTTCGGCATCCTGCTGGGCGAGCAAGCGGTGCCGGTGGCGCGGCACTGGATCGGCGCCCCGGCCAGCACGGTCGCAGCCCCGGCCCCGGACCACAAGCCATGATGCCCACCCGCCGCCAGACGCTCGCCGGGCTCGCCGCCACCGCCGCGTCCTCCCTGTTCGCAGCCCAAGGAAATGCCGCCATGACCGACCTGATCCTCGTCAACGCCAAGGTCACGACCCTCGACCGCGAAAATCCCGAGGCGCAGGCGATCGCGATCCGTGACGGCAAGTTCCTGTGCGTCGGCACCGAGCCGGAGGTCCGCGCCGCCGCGCCCCGCGCGCAGGTGATCGATGCGGGCAGGCGCCGCATCATCCCCGGCCTGATCGACAGCCACATGCACATCATCCGGGGCGGGCTGAACTATAATATGGAGCTGCGCTGGGACGGCGTGCCGACGCTGGCCGATGCAATGGCGATGCTGAAGCGCCAGGTCGACAACACGCCCGCGCCGCAATGGGTGCGCGTGGTCGGCGGCTTCACCGAGCATCAGTTCGCGGAAAAGCGCCTACCGACGATCGCTGAGCTGAACGCGGTCGCGCCCGACACGCCGGTCTTCATCCTGCACCTCTACGACCGCGCGCTGCTCAACGCCGCCGCGCTGCGGGTTGTCGGTTATAGCAAGGATACGCCCAACCCGCCGGGTGGCGAGATCGTGCGCGACGCGGCGGGCAACCCGACCGGCCTGCTGCTCGCCAAGCCCAATGCGACGATCCTCTATTCGACGCTCGCCAAGGGACCCAAGCTGCCGCCCAAGTATCAGCTCAATTCGACCCGCCATTTCATGCGCGAGATGAACGGGCTGGGCGTGACCGGCGTGATCGATGCGGGCGGCGGTTTCCAGAACTACCCCGACGATTACGAGATCATCGAGAAGCTGCACACCGACGACCAGCTGACCCTCCGCATCAGCTACAACCTGTTCACCCAGAAGCCCAAAGAAGAACTGGCCGATTTCTCCGGCTGGGTGAAGCAGGTGTCGCCGGGGCAGGGCGACGACACCTATCGCCATAACGGCGCGGGTGAGATGCTGGTCTATTCGGCGGCGGACTTCGAGGATTTTCGCGTCGAGCGCCCCGACATGCCGCCGAGCATGGAGGGCGATCTGGAGCCGGTGATCCGCCTGCTCGCCGAGCATCGCTGGCCGTGGCGGTTGCACGCCACCTATGACCAGACGATCGGCCGCGCGCTGGACGTCTATGAGAAGGTCCACCGCGACATTCCGCTGACCGGCATCAACTGGTTCTTCGACCATGCCGAGACGATCAGCGACCGGAATATCGACCGGATCGCGGCACTGGGCGGCGGCATCGCGGTGCAGCACCGCATGGCCTATCAGGGCGAGTATTTCGTCGAACGCTATGGCCAGAAGGCCGCCGAGCGGACGCCGCCGATCGGCAAGATGATCGCGGCAGGCATTCCGGTCGGCGCGGGCACCGACGCCACGCGCGTCGCCAGCTACAATCCCTGGGTGTCGCTGAACTGGCTGGTAACCGGCCGGACGGTCGGCGGACTGTCGCTCTATCCCGGCGCCAACCGCGTCAGCCGCGAAAAGGCGCTGCGCATGTGGACGCACGAGAACACCTGGTTCTCCAACGAGGTAGGCAAGAAGGGGCAGATCAAGGTCGGCCAGCTCGCCGATCTGGCGGTCCTGTCGGACGATTATTTCGCGGTGCCCGAAAGCGACATTCCGCATTTGTGCTCGGTCCTGACCATCCTGGGGGGCAAGGTCGTGTCGGGCGAAGGGGATTATGCCCCGCTCGCGCCTGCGCTGCCCAAGCCCATGCCAGACTGGTCGCCGGTCGCGACCTTTGGCGGTTATCACCGCTCGCCCGAAGCCAGCGCGAAACTGGCGAGTGCCTGTGGCTGCGCGAGCGGCTGCGCAGTCCATGGCCATGACCATGCCGCCGCGCTCGGCGCCGATGTGCCCGCCGCCGATGTGCAGAGCTTCTGGGGCTCGTTCGGCTGCGGCTGCTGGGCCGTCTGATCCATCCTGACCGAAGGAGAATTGCGATGAAGAAGACCATGTTTCTCACGGCGGTCGTCCTGTTCGGCACCGCGCCGGCCACCGCCCAGAAAACCCCCGATTTCGCTGTCGGCCCGCAATATGACACGACCCATGTCTATGTGCCGCAGGACCAGTATGACGCCTTCATGCGCAGTTTCGTCGCCACCTTTGGCGGCAGCCTGAGCAAACAGGGCCAGTTCCAGGTCACGCCGACGCCCAGCAAGACCAAGTCGCAACTGGCGCTGACCCCGGCGGGCAGCGTCTCGGCCTTCGGCTTCCTGACGCCCATCCCCTATCCCTTCGGACAGGAGCGGACCGGTTATCTCGTCACCGACATGGACAAGGCGGTCGCGGCGGCGGTGAAGCATGGCGCGGTGCGGGTCATCACGACCTTTCCCGATCCGATCGGGCGCGACGTGGTGGTGCAATGGCCGGGCGGCATCAACATGCAGCTCTATTGGCACACCACCAAGCCGAGTTACGCGCCGCTGGCCAATGTGCCGGAGAACCGGGTCTATCTGACCGCCGACGCGGCCGGAGCGTTCCTGAAGAGCTGGGGCGGCTATGCCCATGCGCGGGTGCTGTCGGATGACAAGGCGGCGGACGGCGTGGATATCGGCCAGCCGGGCAAGACCTATCGCCGGGTGCGCATGACCTCGGGCTATGGCGACATGATGGTGATCGTCTCGGATGGGCAATTGCCCTGGCCCTATGGTCGCGAAGTGACGGGCTACACGGTCACCAACCTGCAGGCCACGCTGGCCAAGGCGAGCGCCGCCGGGGTCGAGACATTGGTGTCGCCGCATGTCGCGGGCGACCGCCAATCGGCGATGGTCCGCTTTCCCGGCGGCTATATCGCCGAAATCCACGCGCCCGTGATCCACTGACATGCGCCGCTCCGCCAACCCCGCCTTTGTCGAGGCCATCGTCCAAAACCGTGCGGCATGGTTCGCGGCCCGGCTGGCGCTGTGCGGCGCCTATCTGCTGGGCGGCATCGTCAAGCTGAGCGACTGGCCGGGGGCGGTGGCGGAGCAGGCGCATTTCGGCATGACCCCGCCTGCGCTCTGGGCCGCAGTCACCATTGCGGTCGAGCTCATCGGCCCGCTGCTGATCCTGACCGGGCGTTTCGTCTGGTTGGGAGCGGGGATGCTCGGCGTGTTCACTGCGCTCGCCGCGCTGACCGCCAATGGCTTCTGGACAATGCAAGCGGGCCCTGAGCGCTTCGCTGCCACCAACGCCTTTTTCGAGCATATCGGTCTGGTCGGCGGCTTCGTGCTGGTCGCGATGCTCGCCGGGCGGGATCGTGCTTGACCTCGCAGTCTTGCTGGCGGCGGCGCAAGTCGATGCCGGGGCCGTAGCACAAAGCGGCACCGAGGCGTGGCAGGCCCCCACGCTGACCATCGTGCGCTATGACGAGCATTGGGACCGGCTGGCCGATCCCAGCGCGCGCGACGATCACTGGACCGAGCCGTTCAAATATATCCCGATCGGTGACGATGGCGCCTATCTGACCACCGGCCTGGAGCTGCGGGCACGGCGCGAGGCCTATCGTGACAATCTGTGGGGCAATGCGGCGGTGCCTGACGACGCCTATGTCTGGCTGCGTGCGCTGCCCTATGCGGATCTCCATGTCGGGCGGGTGCGTGGCTTCGTCCAGCCGATCGCCGCCTATGCGATCGGCGTCGCGCCTTCCGCCGGGCCGATCGACCAGACCCGTGTCGACCTGTTGCAAGGTTTCGCCGACCTCCGACTGGGTCCCGCCGACACCGGCGCGAGCGATGCGTCGGGCGTGACCCTGCGGGCTGGGCGGCAGATGCTGTCCTTCGGCAGCGAGCGGCTGATCGGTACGCGCTATGGCCCCAATGTCCCGCTGGCCTTTGACGGCGGTCGCGCCATCGTATCGCTGCCCGGGGCGCGCATCGACCTGTTGGCGGTGCGGCCGGTCCAGCCGGGACCCCACAGCTTCGACGATCGCCGCTCGACGACCAAATCGCTCTGGGGCGCCTATGCCACGATGCCGTGGGGGCAAAATGGGCTGGACTTCTATTATCTCGGCTATCGCAATCGCCTCGCCCGGTTCGGCGGAATGACGGGATCGGAGCGACGCCACAGCCTGGGGGTGCGTCACTATGGCGCGGCCGGGCCCTGGCACTGGAATGTCGAGGGGGTGGTGCAGTTCGGACGGTTCGCCGACCAATCCATTCGCGCCTGGACCGTCGCGACCGAGCTGGGCCACCGCTTTCCCACCGCACCCCTGTCACCCGACCTCGTCCTGCGGGTCAACATGGTCAGCGGCGACGCCCATGCCGGGGATGGACGGCTGGGCACTTTCAACGCCCTGTTTCCCAAGGGCAAATATTTCGGCGAGCTGTCGCCCGTCGGGCCGAGCAACATCGTCAACGTCAATCCGCGCGCGAGCTTCGTGCTGGGGCAGGGCATCTCGGCCAGTGTCGCCGCCATGGCCTATTGGCGGCAATCGCGCGGCGACGGCGTCTATAACATTCCCGGCAACCTGATCCGCGCGCCCGGCACCGCGAGCGCGCGCTTCATCGGCAAGCAGGCCGAGGTCGCACTGGCGTGGCAGGCGACGCCCGAACTCGAACTCTCCACCTCGCTCTCGGCCTTCGTGCCGGGCGGCTTCCTTCGCCAGACCGGCCCCGCCCGCACCACGGGCCTGTGGGGGCTGGAGGCGAATTTCCGGTTCTAAGGAGCATGACCATGACCGACACTCCCCGTTTCGACCCGCGCGTGCCCCTGTTGCTGGTGCTATCCGTGACGACCGGACTGGTCGATGCGGCCAGCGTGCTGGGCCTGGGCAAGGTGTTCACCGCCAACATGACCGGCAACATCGTGTTTTTGGGATTTGCGGCGGCGGGGACGCCGGGCTTTGCCTGGCCGCTGTTCGTCGCCGCCTTGCTGAGCTTTCTGCTCGGCGCGCTGATCGGCGGGCGGACGGGCCGCGCGCATGTCGGGCGGCCCGAGCGGCGCTGGCTTCTGACGGCGGCGGCGATCGAGAGCGCCTTGCTGTGGATCGCCGCCGTGCTGGCGATCGGCATGGGGCGCAACAGCCCGGAGTCCGCAACCCTATTCGCGATTATCGCGCTGACCGGCCTCGCCATGGGCTTCCGCAATGCGACCATCCGCCAGATGAAGGTCGCGGACCTGACCACCACCGTCCTGACGCTGACCCTGACCGGCCTCGCCGCCGATTCGACCGCCGCCGGGGGCGGCAACCCGAACTGGACCCGCCGGATCGCGGCGGTGGCCGCGATCCTTATCGGGGCGTGCGTGGGCGCGGCGCTGCTGTTGCATGTCGGGCTTGCCGCGCCGCTCGCGCTGGCCGGAGCGCTGGTGCTGGGCGGTACGCTGGCCTGCATCGCACATCCGGCGGCGAACGGCGTGGTCAAGGCGTGAGGGGGGTGTCCTCGGTCGCCAGCGCCCGCGCGATGCGGCGATCGGGGATCAGCCACAAGGTGATGACCCCGACATAGAGAATGATCGCGGCGACCCGGCTGACAAAGGCAAGCGGCACCGCGACCGTATAGATCAGGATGCTGCCCCACCCCTTCCAGTCGCGCCCGATCGCCTTCGCCACGCGCGACTGCGCGCCGTTGCACAGGACGATCGCCCGCTCGGTCAGCTTGTATCCGATCGCGGCCATGCCCAGCACGACGCCATAGGCCGCGGTCGCCCCTACCGCGAAATGGCTTTCGTCATGCCAGCGAATGACGAAGGGCACGAGGCTCAGCCAGAACAGCAGGAACAGGTTCGCCCAGAGCACTCGCCCGTCGATCCGCTCGGTCGCATGGAGCAGATGATGGTGGTTGTTCCAGTAGAGCCCGACATTGATGAAGCTGAGCACATAGGCCAGCAGCACCGGCGCCTCCTGCGACAGCGCCGACAGTTCGCCGCCCGCCGGCACCTTCAGCTCCAGCACCATGATCGTGATGATGATCGCGATCACCCCGTCGGTGAAGGCTTCCAGCCGCCCGGTGTTCATATCTCGCCCAGTCCCGGCATATCGCGATCCGCCGCGCCCGCCTCGACGAACTGCTGGAGCAGCCAGGATGCGGCGGGCCCTGGCGGCAGGTCGCGTCGCCAGACGCCTGCGAAGCGGTACATGCCGCCAGGATGATCGGGCATGTGCAGCCGGACCAAGGCCCCCGTCGCCAGATCGGCCTCGATCAGCGACAAAGGCATGTTGCCCCAGCCGATCCCCTCGCGCAGCAGCGAATGCTTGGCCCCCAGATCGGCGAGCCGCCAAGTCCTGGGGCTCATCACCGAAAAGTCGTGCCCCTCGGTGAAGCGCGACCGATCGGTCAGGACGAGCTGGATATGGTCTCGCCCTGCACCCGGTGGGATGCGCTCCATCCGGGCGAGCGGATGATCGGGCGACGCGACCGGCACCAGGGGCAGTGCGCCCGCGCCGATACATTCTACCCCCTCGATCCCCGCCGCGACGGGGCCGGAAATGCCGATCGCCGCCGTTTGGTCCAGCACCATCGCGGTGACGCTTCCCAACGCCTCGACATGCAGGCGCAGCGACACAGTGGGAAATTCAGTGCGAAACGCGCGCAGGATCGTCCCCAACCGGGGCGCGGGCAGCATGACGTCGACCGCCAGATTGACCTCGGCCTCCAGCCCCTCCAGCAGGCCCTTCACCTTGGCGCGCAGACCATCCACGCCTTCGCCGATCGCCCGCGCTTCGGCCAGCACGGCGCCGCCCTCGACCGTCAGGACCGGCTTCTTGGTCCCCTCGCGGTCGAACAGCCGCACGCCCAGCTGCGCCTCCAGATTGGCGATGCCATAGCTGATGACCGACACCGCCCGGTTCAGCCGCCGCCCCGCCCCCGCAAAGCTGCCCGTGTCGACCACCGCCAGGAATATCTTAATCTGGTCGAAAGTCGGAAAGCCGGGATTGGCCATTTCAATTCCATCGAACGTTAGCGCCTGATTTATCTCACTGAGCAAGCATGTCGGCAAGGCCTATATCCGGAACAACAGACGGGCTGATCCGCCCGGTTTCAAGGAGATAGATGATGATCGAGGTTCGTCCCTTCGCTGGTCTTGGTGGTGCCGATCATGGCTGGCTGAATGCCAAGCACCATTTCAGCTTCGCCGACTATTACGATCCCGCCCGGATGAACTGGGGTAATTTGCGCGTGTGGAACGACGACACGATCGCCCCCAGGACGGGCTTTCCGCCGCATCCGCACCGCGACATGGAAATCATCACCTATGTTCGCGAAGGTGCGATCACCCATCAGGACAATCTGGGCAACAAGGGCCGTACGGAGGCGGGCGATGTTCAGGTGATGAGCGCCGGCACCGGCATCACCCATTCGGAATATAATCTGGAGGATGTGACGACGAAGATCTTCCAGATCTGGATCGTGCCGACCGCCAAGGGCGACAAGCCCAGCTGGGGCGCGCGGCCCTTCCCCAAGGGCGAGCGGGCCGGGCAGTTCGTGACGCTGGCATCGGGCTTTGCCGAGGACGCGGACGCGCTGACGATCCGGACCGATGCCCGGATCGTGGCAGCGACGCTGAAGGCCGGCGAGACGGCGGAATACCCGCTGGGCGCAGACCGGCGCGGCTATCTCGTCCCCGCGACGGGGGCGGTCGAGATCGAAGGGCAGCGGGTCGGCATGCGCGACGGCGCCGCGATCGACCAGACCGGGACGCTGCGCGTCACCGCGATCGAGGATAGCGAAGTGATCCTGGTCGACGTTGCGTAAGGCGGATTGGCGAGGGTCCGGCTATGTCGACCGATCCTCGCAAAAAGTCGCGAATGCCCGATATGCGAATTCGAACGATCCGTACGAGATGACCAGCGACGGCATCCGCGCCATGGCCAGCACGCTCCTTGACGAGTCAGGGCTGTGGCATCTCGATGCCATCGAGCGCGCTGACAGAAGGCAAGTAGGATAAGGTGCGCGCCGCCTATCATCGCGGCGCGCACTGGGCGGAACGGGTGCGCATGGCGCAGTGGTGGTCGGATTATCTCGACCAACTCCGGATCGGCGGTGCCGTCATCAAGGGCCCGCTTCGCAAGCGCATGTAGGACTTGCGACGCCTGCCATATGATGGTGCTGTTATTCGGCAAGATGGTCGGAAGTGGGATTGCGCATCCACTCATCCACGGCCGACGCACGCCAGCCTACGCAGCGGGTGCTGAGCTGAACATTCGTCGGAAAGGTGCCGTTCGCCATCTTGCGATAGAGGGTGGAACGGCGAAGTCCCGTCTGAGCGAGGACGGCGTTCAGACGGAGGAAGCGGTCAGGATTAGCGGACATGGACGTCACCTTTCGGCTTTTGCGGTTGGGAAGCCGATAAGGTCCTGCTTTCGCTTGATGGGGAGTAGAGCCTCCCTGAGGTCCCGGCGGTGCTCTCAAGGGACATTCGCAACCGTCTCTCGCGATGCTGCAGGAACGGCATCTACGCCGCTGGTATAATGCCAAGCCGCTCTGCCTGGATCCGTACTGTTTTTTTGCCCCACAGGCGAAGAATGCGCGAGTGTCGCGCCATCCGGCCACACACCGGTAGTTGCCATCAGGCTACGCGAGGGGGGCAGGCCGGGCGGGCAAACGTCGAAAAAGCACGCGTTAGCGGAGAAGATGGCATGCGCTCATCTAGCGGTGCCGATAAGAACGGCTCCTACCCGCTTCGGGCGGCGGCATTGCCGACGCCCCGGCATAGCCCAAGGTTTGCAGCTCTGATCATACCTCACAACGTATGAATCCGTGATATTCCCTACAGGGTATAGATCCGAAATATGCCCTGCATGGTATATGGCGACCTTATCCCCAAACGGTATGCCGTCGTTGAAAGGCGTTCGGATGGCGCATATTGTAGGCTCTCCCAAACAGCTCGGTGCGCTCATCCATAACGTGCGGATCCAGCGCAACCTCACCCAGCAAGCATTGGCCGCCTCGGTCGGAACAGGGCAGAAGACCATCTCCCGCATCGAAGGCGGGCAGACTGGTGCGACGCTGGAAACCCTGTTTCGTGTCATGGCGGCGCTTGACCTCGACGTGCAGATCGCGCCGCGCAGCAAGGGGGGAGCCGACCTGAGCGAAATCTTCTGAAAATGGCACGCTGGAAGATCTACAATACGCCTGCCCATTCGATCATCGTGAACTGCGTGCCCGCGCTTCGCGCTCGCGCATGAAGGCCCGGTCGCTGTCGAGAAAGGTGGCAAGCAGGGCAGGCACCAGATCGGCGACCGGTTCCTCGACGCCATAGGTGGCGGTATAGATCGCCGCATAGGCCTGCAGCGCGGCCTGCAGGTCTGGCGTGATCGTGATCGTCAGCTTGACCGGCGTCCGGTCGGGCAGCTTGCCAAGTTTGAGATCGGCCATGTCAGTTCTCCTTGCCGCGCCACGGCGCGAGAATGAGATCATGGGTCACCAGCACGCGAACGGGCGCGCCGGGTCGGATCGTGATCGTGGGCTGGATATCGAGGTTGCGTTGGGTGATCTGGTCGCCGGCCCGCGCGGCATTCGTCTGGGCGGACTGGCGGATCGCCTGTACGAGGTCGCCGTCGCCGCCGATCGACAGCTCGGACCCCACCCCGAGCATGGTCGCGACCGCGACGCCCTTGAGCAGCGTCCATGTGTGGAAATCGACCCGGTCGGCAAGCCCGGCATAGCCTTCCGGGTCGGTGGCAGGCATGTTGTCGAGCCGCACCGAGCCGCCGTCGGGCAGGATCAGCCTTTGCCAGATCACCAGCGCACGGCGCTGCCCGAACGCGACCACGCTGTCATACTTGCCGATCAGCCGAGCGCCTTGCGGTACGAGCAAGATAGTCCCCGTGACGGTATCGAACACGTTCTGGGTGACCTGCGCGGTGACCATGCCAGGCAGGTCGGAGTCCAAACCGGTGATGAGGCTTGCCGCAATCACGCTGCCCGCCAGCAGGCTGTTGGGCGAAGCGGGTGCGACCAGGGCGCTGGGGTTAAGATCGCCGCCCGTGTCCCTGGCCGCGGCGAACTGCTCCTTGCGAGTTCCCGTCGCCGTCGCAGGGGCGGAATCAGGGATATCGGAACCGACGGAGGATGCAGGAGCGACCGCGCTACGGCCGGTCGTGACCTGTGCCATCAGACCCGATTCCCGGGCTGCCTTAAGGTCGGCCATCCGCTGTTGCCGTGCTGCCGTTGCGGTGTCGACCGAGGTCGAGACAGGGTTCACTCCGGCCCGTTCCTGCGCGCGAAGGATCGGCCGGCCAAGATCGCCGGGAAGCGGTGGGCCGAGCCTGGGCGCATCGCCATAGCTCGCCGGCAGGCCCGAAAGTGCGTCGGCGGCGGCCTTCGCCATCCGAGCGGCGCACCTCGATATCGGTCTCGGCGAGCCACTCCGGGACGGGACGCGGTCCGGCGACCCATGCGACAGGCACATGCGCCGCAAGCGCGGCGAGAAGCGGACGCCAGCTTGGCGAAAGTTCGGTGATGCCGACGATTTCGACGGAGCCGAGAATCGCCGGAGCGTGAGCCAAGCGCTTGAGCGCAGCGGATGCCAGATCGGCGGGCCGCATCATTCCAGGCGGCAGCCGATCCTGAACGGCCGCTTCGAGGCGGGCAATCGACTCGAGGCGTGGATGTTCATGCGCGCGCGCGGCCAAATCGATCCCCGAGCGCCAGACCTTGTGGAGCGTATCAGCAGCGGCATCGATCATGCCCGGCAAGAGCTTGATGCCATCCAGCTCGCCCAAAGGCGTCTCGGGCACGACTGCCTGGATCGCGCTGCGCAGGCTTTCGTCGTGGATAGGCCGCGTGAAACCGCCCGCCAGTCGGACCGCGAGTTGCTCGAACGAGAAAATCTGCAACCCGTGAAGCCGCTGCCGGGCAGCATTGAGGCGCAACTCGCGCATCGCCAAACGGCCGTGCGCGACGATCGTGCGCCGATTAGGATTGGTGCTCACCGCCATCTGGTGCATCGCCGATGTGCAGTACGAGTTCTCGGAAGACAGCAGGATCTCCCCGTGGATCATCGACACTCTGAAACCGATCCAGATCGCCCGCGTCGACTATGATGGCTATCGCGAAACACGCGGCAAATTCACCACCGACGAATGGATCGACCTGCTGATGCAGAGCATCGGCTTTGATCCGTCCATGTTCGGACGCAGGTCAAAGCTTTTGCAGCTGTTGCGCCTGATCCCATTCGTCGAACGAAATTACAATCTCATCGAGCTCGGGCCGAAGGGGACGGGCAAGTCGCATATCTATTCCGAGTTCTCACCCCACGGCCAACTGATTTCTGGCGGCGAAGTCACGGTTCCCAAGCTCTTCGTGAACAACTCCAACGGGCGGATTGGCCTGGTCGGCTATTGGGATGTCGTGGCCTTCGACGAATTCGCCGGGCGCGAGAAGACGGCCAACAAGGCGCTTGTCGATATCATGAAGAATTACATGGCGAACAAGCAGTTCTCGCGCGGGGTGAACCCCATGGGTGCAGAAGCGAGTTTCGCCTTCGTTGGCAACACCGACCATAACGTGCCGTGGATGCTAAAGAATACCGACCTGTTCGAAGCTCTGCCCCCGCAGTTCCACGACAGCGCCTTCATCGATCGTCTGCATGCCTATCTGCCTGGATGGGAGATTGATATCATTTGCGGTCAAATGTTCACGTCGGGCTACGGGTTCATCGTCGACTATCTCGCCGAAATCCTGCGCCACCTGCGCGCCGAGGACTTCTCGCATCGGCCGGATCGCTTCTTCACCGTTCCCGTCCAGACCCATATCCGTGACCGCGCAGCGATCAACAAGACCATGTCGGGTCTGCTCAAGCTGATCTTCCCGAATGGCGACGAGACCGAAGCTGAAATTGAAGAGCTGCTGCGGTTTGCGATTGAATGCCGCAAGCGGGTGAAAGACCAGCTCTTGCGGATCGACAGCACCTTCGAGGTCGCTGATTTCCACTATGTTGCGCCGGATGGATCAAAGCGTGCTGTCACGACCCTCGAGGAAGAGGAGTTTCCCCAGTTCTACCATCGCCGCTTTACCGGCGACGCGGATGAAGTTGCGGATCAAGCCGAAATCGCACCGATACCAGCACAGCCGGCATACACGCCTGCCGTTTCTGCTGCCCCTGCTGTCGCTCCTCCTGCTGTCGTTCCAAAGTCGGGGCATGTCGTTTTCACGGAAAACCGCAAGGGCATCAGTTTCGACAACATCTTTGGCCCCTGGACGGATGGAGCGACACGGATCATTGTCACTGATCCCTACATCCGCAAGTTCCATCAGGCGCGCAATGTGATGGAACTGGTTGAGATGCTGATCCGGCGCAAGCAGCCCGAAGATCAGGTCGCGGTGCATCTCGTCACGGCTCCGGACGACGGGAACATTCAGGAACAGCGGGAATGCCTGGACGGAATTGCCGAGGCCTGCACTGGCACAGGCGTTGAATTCACCTGGGCCTTTGATGGCTCCGGAGCGCTGCATGCGCGCGACATCACGACGGACACTGGATGGAAGCTGGTGCTGGATCGAGGGCTTGATATTTTTCAACCGACACCCCGCAGGATGAACGGTTTTTCTCTCGGGGAGCGGATGCAAGAGCATCGCATGATCCGCAGCTTTTACATCACTTACCTAGAGATTTGAGACAGGCGATGAACGATACGTCCGAGGCGCAGCCAAGGGATGTGATATTTCTTAGTCACGCCATGCCCGAAGATACTGAATTCGCCGCGTGGCTAGGCATGCAACTGGCGAACGTCGGTTATCGCGTTTGGTCCGAGGCAACGCAGTTGATTGGGGGCGAGCGTTTTTGGGCTGACATCGAAGATGCCTTCGATACGGTCATCGGTAAAACGGTGGTCGTGGTCTCTGGTGTCACCCGCAACAAAAACGGAGTTCTCGACGAGATCGAGCGTGCGGCAGCGACTGCTGAGCGACTTGGCGTCGAGCATAGCGACTTTATAGTGCCTGTGGCGGTGGCGCCGCTCAAGCGAAGCGATATGCCGATACTGAACCGCGCCGGGTTTGTCGGAGGCTCCAACTCCTGAGAAGGTGGAGTCCGTATGAGCAAGACGACGAACAAGTTTGCGCCCGAGGTCCGCGAGCGAGCGGTACGGATGGTGCTGGATCACGAGCGCGATCACCCATCGCGATGGGCAGC
>NZ_LDTF01000089.1 GCF_001477495.1 Sphingomonas yabuuchiae | reverse complement strand
CCCCCGCCCCGAACGTCGCGCCGGTCCTGACCTCCCCCGATGCGCGTGACGTGCACAGCTATGCGCAGCCGCTGGAGGCGCGGGTCACCCATGTCTCGCTGAACCTCTATGCCGATTTCGACACCCATGTGATGCGCGGCATCGCGACCCTGTCGGTCGATGCCAAACCGGATGCCAGGCAGTTGGTCGTCGACGACAACGGTCTGCGCATCGTCACCGTCACCGACGCGCAGAACCGCCCCCTTCCCTATACGGTCGGTGCTGTCGACAAGGTGCATGGCGCGCCGCTGACCATCACGCTGAACGGCAATCGCACGGTCAAGATCGCCTATGCTTCCGTACCCGGCGCCAAGGCGCTGCAATGGCTGTCGCCCGAACAGACGGCGGGCAAGAAGCAGCCCTATCTGTTCAGCCAGGGCGAGGCGATCCTCAACCGCAGCTGGATTCCGACCCAGGATTCGCCCGGCATCCGCCAGACCTGGGACGCCACGGTCAACGCCCCCTGCGCGCTGACCGTCGTGATGAGCGGTGAGCGGACCGGCGAGACGCCGTGCAATGACGGCCGCCACACCGCCAGCTACCGCATGGACAAGCCGGTCGCCCCCTATCTGATCGCGCTGGCCATCGGCGACCTGAAGTTCAAGCCACTCAGTGCCAACACCGGCATCTGGACCGAACCCGCGATGCTGGACAAATCGGCCTGGGAGTTTGCCGGGCTCGACACATTCGTGACCGCCGCCGAGGGGCTGTACGGCCCCTATCGCTGGGGTCGCTATGACGTGCTGGTCCTGCCGCCCAGCTTCCCCTTCGGCGGCATGGAAAACCCCATGCTGACCTTCGCGACGCCGACCGTGCTGGCGGGCGACCGGAGCCTGGTCAGCCTGATCGCGCATGAACTGGCGCATAGCTGGTCGGGCAATCTGGTGACCAATGCGACCTGGGACGATTTCTGGTTGAACGAAGGCTTCACCAGCTATTTCGAGAACCGGATCATGGAGTCGATGTACGGCAAGCGCCGCGCCGCCATGGAGGCTGACCTGGCCTGGACCGACATGCAGAATGCGGTGAAGGAAGCCGGGGGCCCGCAGTCGCCGGACACGAAGCTGCACCTCGACCTGGACGCCAAGCGCGATCCCGACGACGGCATGACCCAGATCGCCTATGACAAGGGTGCGACCTTCCTGCGCACCATCGAGTCGGTCGTCGGCCGCGCCCGCTGGGATGCCTATTTGCGCGGCTATTTCGACCGTCACGCCTTCCAGCCGCAGACCAGCGCGGGCTTCCTCGCCGATCTGCGCAAGAACCTGCTCAAGCCCGGCGAGGACGCGAAGATCGGCGTCGACCAATGGGTCTATCAGCCGGGCATTCCCGCCAATGCCGTCCATGTCCGTTCCGACGCCTTCCCCGCGATCGATGCCGCCGCCAAGGCGTTCGCCGCCGGTGGCCCCGTCTCGGCGGTGCCCGACAAGGTCACGACGCAGGAATATGTCCGATTCCTCGACCAACTGCCGCGCCAGCTGTCGGCCGAGCGGCTCGCCGCGCTCGACGGACGGTTCCACTGGAACGAGACGGGGAACAGCGAAATCCGCTTCGCTTGGCTCCGCCTCGCGCTCGCCAACCGCTATCCGCCCGCCCAGGCCTCGGCCGAGCAGTTCCTGACCTCGCAGGGCCGCCGCAAGTTCGTCGCGCCGCTGTTCCAGCAGCTTCAGGGACAGGGCGAATGGGGCCAGGCGCTGGCCAAGCGAATCTATGACAAGGCCCGTCCCGGCTATCACGCGGTGACGCAGGTCACGGTGGATCGCCTGCTCGGACGATAAGCCGAGCCGCATGAGCGGCGAAGCGAGGAACGAAAAACTCGTTTCGCCGCCGGTTTTTCGGGTCACCGCCGCCGAAACACCGTTCACCGGATATGGTTCCGGCGGCGCTTTCCAATCCATTTAGCCCCGGTTAATCGACACTCACACCGACATTCCGACCGGGGGGTCCAGTGAAGTTCAAGGCATTCGCAGTGCGATTCGCGCTGATGGCAACGTGCGGCCTGATGATGGCCACCCCCGCTGCCGCGCAGTTCTGGCAGTGCGCCCCCTATGCCCGCGAGATTTCGGGCATCGATCTTCACGGCAATGCCAACACCTGGTGGGGCCAGGCCGAAGGCCGCTACCAGCGCGGCCACACCCCGGAACAGGGCTCGGTCCTCGCTTTCGAATCGACCAGCCGGATGCGCGTCGGCCATGTCGCCATGGTCAGCAAGGTCGTCAGCGACCGCGAAGTCCTCCTGACCCATGCCAACTGGTCGCGTCGCGGCGGCATCGAGCGCGACGTCCGCGCCGTCGACGTCTCGCCGAACAATGACTGGTCGATGGTCAAGGTCTGGTACGGCCCCAATGGCGGCCTGGGCACCTCGGCCTATCCGACGAAGGGCTTCATCTATTCGGGTCACAAGAGCGGCGTCGCCGACCTGCCCGCCACCCAGATCGCCTCGCGCGACAGCGGCCGCGTCAACGGCATCCTGACCTTCGCGGCGCCGATCCAGTAATTTCCTGCCGGGTGTCGGGCAGGCCCGACGCGTAGCACGGAACGTACGCTTCGGCTTCGCTCAGCGTGAACGGGCGTTGGGGCCCGAAACAGTCACCCCGCCCGGAACGTCATCGCCACGCCGTTCATGCAATACCGCTTGCCCGTCGGCTTGGGTCCGTCGTCGAAGACATGCCCCAGATGCCCGCCGCAGCGGCTGCAATGCACCTCGACCCGCTCCATCATCAGCGACCGATCCGATTCCGTCGCCACGGCCCGCGGCAGGGGCGCCCAAAAACTGGGCCAGCCGGTGCCGCTCTCGAACTTGGTCTTCGATGAAAACAGCGGCTGCGCGCACCCCTTGCACGCGAAGACGCCGTTGCGATGCTCGGCATTGAGCGGACTGCTATAGGGCCGCTCGGTGCCTTCGCGGCGCAGGACATTATAGGCTGCGGGGCCGAGTTTCTGCTTCCACGCGGCATCGCTCATCGAAACCGGAAAGCGCTCCGCCGCATCAGCCGGACGCCCACAGGCGGACAGCCCCACGCCCAGGGCACCAAGCCCCACCAGCGACAGGAAATGGCGGCGATCGGAAAGAGATGCGGTCATCGACCCAAGATAGGAAGACCGTCCGCACCGAAAAAGGGCGTCCCTCCATCCTCCCCATCGATGACGGGGAGGATTGCAGGTCACGCCCCCTTGCGCCGCCAGAAAGGCCGCGTGCTGCCCGATTGCAGCACGCCGCGCCGGAACAGCCGCGCGCCCAGCGTCACGAACAGCGCCACCCACAAAGCCTGCCACGCCAGCGCCACCGCATGCGGCCACAGCGCATCGCTCGCCGCCGCCACGCCCGCCATCGCAAAGGGCGAGGAGAGCGGAAACACCTCGGCCACCAGCGCCAGCCAGCTGCCCGGCTGCGACAGGCCGCTCAGCGTCAGGGTGAACATGCCGACCTGGATGATGGTGATCGGCAGCGAGAGCATCTGGATCTCGCGCATGGTCGAGGCCTGCGCCCCGATCGTCAGAAACACCGACCCGAGCAGCAGATAGGCCATGGTGAAATAGGCGACGAACAGCATGACGAACATCGGCAGGCCGACCGCCGGGAACAATTCGCCGACCATCCCGGCAAAGGCGGGCGGCAACAGGCTCGCCACCTGGCCCAGCACCGTGCCCCAGAAGCCGATGAACAGCACCGCCACCCCGAACATGCCGAGCAGCTTGCCCAGGAACACCGCCTCCAGCGGCACGGCGGCGGCCAGCACCTCGATCACCTTGTTCGACCGCTCCTCGGCCATGGTGCCGACCACCTGTCCCGCCAGGAACAGGGTCAGGAAGAACACGCCGAAGACCGCGAGCGACGCCGTCTGGTTCTGTCCGCCCAGCGTCGCGCGCTGCCGCGAGAAGGCCAGCTTGCGCGGTGTGACCTTGGGCAGTTCCCCGCCCAGACGCTCGGCCGAGAGCGCGCCGGTCGCCAGCACCGCCAGATAATCCGCCGCACGCGTGCCGCGCGCGCCGTACAGGATCGTCGGCCGGTCGAGCGGTCCATAGAGCACGGCGGTCGCGTCATAATCGGGCGACTCGAACGCCGCGCGCGCCTGCGCGGCCGGATCGCGTGCGGGGGGCAGCGTCACCAGTTTCGGCGGCTCCTCGTCCCGGCGGAAGATCGCGCGCGACTGGCGGTCGGCGGCGGCAAAGGCGGCGGCCGTCGCATCGGGCACGATCGCGAGGATCCGCACCCGGTCGGCGCCATGGTCCGCCGCCTGCGCCGCGCCCAGGGCACCGATGGTGCTGAACGCCACCATGATCAGCGGCGCGAACAGGAAGAGCAGGAAGATGGGGGTGAAGACGGTGGCGATGAAATCGCGGCGGGCGATCGTCATCGTCTGGCGGATCAGGCGGCGGGTCTGGCTCATGCCGTCATCTCCTGCTCGCCGACGATGCGGACAAAGGCTTCGTGCAGGCTGGGGCGCTCGACCGACAGGTTCAGGATGCCTGCTCCCGCCGCCAGCAGGCGGCCCAATATCGGCTCTATTCCATCGTCGGGCATCGGGAAGCTCCAGTCCGCGCCCTCGCGCACCGCATCGGCGGGCAGCAGCTCCGGCAGCACCCGCTCCGGATCGCGCGGGCGATAGCGCACGCGGGCGGTCAGCATGCCGCGCGCATCGTCCACCGTCCCCTCGAACCGGCGGCGTCCCCCGGCGATGATCGCCAGCCGGTCGCACAGCCGCTCGGCATGGGCCATGACATGCGTCGAGAACAGGATCGTCGCCCCCCGGTCACGCTCGCCGAGGATCAGCGCCTCCAGCCGTTCCTGATTGACCGGATCGAGCCCCGAAAAGGGTTCGTCCAGCACCAGCAACTTCGGGCGATGGACGACCGAGCCGAGCAGCTGGACGAGCTGCGCCATGCCTTTGGACAATTTGCGGATCTTGCTGTCGGCGGCATGGCCGAGCCCGGCCTGTTCGAGCAGCTCGTCCGCCCGCACCCGCCCGGTCGCGCGGTCCAGCCCGCGCAGCGCGCCCATGAAGACGATCGCATCGCGCGCCTTCATCGCAGGGTACAGACCCCGCTCCTCGGGCAGATAGCCGACCAGATCGCTGGCATCGCGCGGATGGGCATGGCCGAGCAGGCTGCGCTGCCCCTCATCGGGCTCAATAATGCCCAGCAGCATGCGCAGCGTCGTCGTCTTGCCCGCACCATTGGGGCCGAGCACGCCGTACACTGCCCCCGTCGGCACGGCGATATCGACGCCATCGACGACCCGCCGGTCGCCGAACCGCTTGGCGAGGCCCGAGGCGGTGACCGCCCACTGATTATCCACGCTGATTGTCCCTCCCTGATCGCCTGTGGTAGCGGGCGTTCGTGGCGCAAGACAAGCTGGAAACCCGGATCAAGGCAAAGGCGGCCGAACTGGGCTTTGCCGCGATCGGCATCACCCATGCCGATGCCGCGCCGAAAACGGTCGAGCGACTGCACCAGTGGCTCGCCGAGGGACGCCACGGATCGATGATCTGGATGGCCGACCGCGCGCACCAGCGGCAAAGCCCGTCCAGCCTGTGGCCTGAGGTGAAGAGCATCATCTCGCTGGGCGTCAGCTATGCCCCCGCCGAGGACCCGATGCGGCTGGCCGATCAGGGGCGGATCGGGCGAATATCGGTCTATGCGCAGGGGGCGGACTATCACGATGTGGTGAAGCGCCAGTTGAAGGCGCTGGGCCGCTGGCTGGCGCAGGAGGCGAAATGCGACCTCAAGGTCTTTGTCGACACCGCGCCGGTGATGGAGAAACCACTGGCCGAGGCGGCCGGGCTGGGCTGGCAGGGCAAGCACACCAATCTGGTCAGCCGCGAGCATGGAAGCTGGCTGTTCCTGGGGGCGATCTACACGACGCTGGAACTGGAGCCCGATGCGGTGGCGCGGGATACGTGCGGGCGCTGCGACGCGTGCCAGCGGGCCTGCCCGACCGACGCTTTTCCGGCGCCGTATCAGCTCGATGCGCGGCGATGCATTTCCTATCTGACGATCGAACATGCCGGGCCGATCCCGGCGGAATTCCGGGTGGCGATGGGCAACCGCATCTATGGTTGCGACGACTGCCTGGCGGTGTGTCCGTGGAACAAGTTTGCGGCGGCAGCGCAGGCGAACATGGCGTTCCATCCCCGCGCCGAGCTGACCGCGCCGGAGCTGGGGGACTTGCTGTCGCTGGACGATGCCGGGTTCCGGCAGGTGTTTTCGGGGTCGCCGATCAAGCGGATCGGGCGCAACCGGATGGTGCGCAACGCGGCGATCGCGGCGGGGAATAGCGGGGCGGCGGAGCTGGTGCCGGTGTTGCGGGGGTTGTTGGGGGACCCCGATCCGGTGGTCGTCGAGGCGGTAGAGTGGGCTTTGGGGCGGCTTGGCGGGTCTGTCGCCTAGCCCCTGCCCTCCCCCATCCCAGTTTTAGGTAAACGATGCCCCGCATCGTTTAGGTCATGCCGGGGGCATGACCGACCTGAAACTCGCCTGCGGGAGGGGTGCGTTACCGGGCGAGCGTTGAGCATAAGCCACGAACTCAGCGCCGGTTGAAGCGCATGTCCTTATGGCTGGGCACGCCTCTCCCGCAAGCGGGAGGGGATGGGGGAGGGCAAAGGTGTCTCACCGAGCCCCAACCCCAAAAATCAATCCACCCAATCCAACCCGATGTCCTTATAAACCGAGCGATCCTCGTCCCAGCCCGGCTTGACCTTCACATGCAGGTACAAATGCACCTTCTGCCCCAAAAGCTCGGATAGCTGCGCGCGCGACCGTGCGCCGATCTCCTTGATCCGCACGCCGTTCTTGCCCAGCACGATCGCACGCTGGGTCGGGCGTTCGACCAGGATCTGCTGGTGGATCTCGACCGAACCGTCCTCACGCTCCTTATAGGCCTCGGTCTCGACGGCGCTGGCGTAAGGCAGTTCGGCGTGGAGCTGGAGATAGAGTTGCTCGCGCGTGACTTCGGCGGCCAGAGCGCGCTCGGTGGCATCGGACACCTGGTCCTCGGGATAGTGCCACGGCCCCTCGGGCATCAGCGAGGCCAGACGGGTCTTCAGCTGGGGCAGGCCGTCGCCCGTCTGGGCCGAGATGAACCAGGTCTCGTCGAACTTGACGACCTCATTCAGCTTTTCGGCATGGGTCAGCAGTCGCGCCTTGTCGGCGATGTCGACCTTGTTGAGGATCAGGTGCTTGGGCTCGGGCCGGTGGGCGATCGACTCGGCGATGGCGTGGATCTTGGGGCCGATCCCGCCCTTGCCGTCGACGACCAGCGCCAGGATGTCCGCACCCTCCGCGCCTTCCCAGGCGGCGGCGACCATGGCGCGGTCGAGGCGGCGCTTGGGCTCGAAGATACCGGGGGTGTCGACCAGCAGAATCTGGGCTTCCCCCTCGATCGCGACGCCAAGCAGCTTGGCGCGGGTCGTCTGCGCCTTGGGGCTGACGATCGCGACCTTCTGGCCGACCAGGGCATTGACGAGGGTGGATTTGCCGGCATTGGGCGCACCGACGACGGCCACGAGGCCGCAACGTTGTTCAGTCATGACCGCCAGCGGTACAGGTCCCGCCCCCTTCCCGCAACGGTCCGCCCACATGGACACAATGTAATGGTCGGATCACGGAACGGCCACGGCCCCGCACGCATTTTTCCGGCCACGATTTCGTGTGCAAGGAGAGACGTTATGAAGACCCTTCTCACCGCCCTGTCGGCTGCGGCGCTGTTGACCGTCGCCGGCCCCGCCTCGGCCAAGGGTTGCCTGAAGGGCGCGGCCGTGGGCGGCGTCGGCGGGCATTTCGTCGGCAAGGGCCATGCCGTGCTGGGGGCCGCCGCAGGCTGCGCCATCGGCCATCACCGCGCCAAGGTACAGGCCAAGAAGGAAGCGGCGGCCGCCAAGGGGCGCTAAGATCGGTTTCTGGGCGAAGTCGGGGCGTGGCCTTCGACTTCGCTCAGCCAGAACGGCTGTTGCAAATGACAGCCGAATCTCCAAAACTCCGTTCAGCCTGAGCGAAGTCGAAGGCCACGCCCTGACCTTTCGCTCAAGCCTTCAATTTCGCCAGCATCGCCTTCGCGGCTGCCGTCTCGGCTTCCTGCTTGTTGGCCCCGGTCGCCGTCACTTCCGCCGTGCGGCCGATCCGCACCGCCACCGTGAAGCGCGGCGCATGATGCGGACCCGAACGGTCCACCACCACATATTCCGGGGCCTTGCGATTGTGCGCGGCGGCCCATTCCTGAAGCGCGGACTTGGGATGCTGCGGGGCCTTGCCCTGCGAATGAACCCGGTCGCCCCAGGCCTTGCGGATAAAGGCGCGCGCCGCTTCCAGCCCGGCCTCGCGATACCAGGCACCGATCAGCGCTTCCATCACGTCGCCCAGCACATTGTCGCTGTCCGAGGCGCCGTCGTCCCGCGCCTGCTTGCCCAGCCGCAGATGCTCGCGCACGCCCAGGTCGCGCGCCACATCGGCACAGACCGCGCCCGTCACCAGCGAATTGAGACGGCGCGACAGCTGCCCCTCTGGCTCGGCGGGGAATTGCTCCCACAGCCATTCGGCCATGATCAGGCCCAGCACTCGATCGCCCAGAAACTCCAGCCGCTCGTAATTCTCGGCGGCCTGGCTGCCATGGGTCAGCGCGCGGTGGAAGGGAGTCGCATCGCTCGGCGCGCGACCCAGAATTCCCGCCAGCCAGTCATCGACGGCGCTCAAAACCCTTCTCCGATCCGGTTCCAGCGTGCGGCCGACACCCAGGTCCAGGGCTTGATCCACTCGGCCGAGCCGTCGGTCGAGAAGAAGGTCACGGCGGCGCGGCCCTCCAGCCGGTTCATCGGGATCATGCCCATGCCGCGCGGCGGTGCGAAGCGGCTGTCGGCAGAATCGTCACGATTGTCGCCCATCAGGAAGACATGGTCGGCGGGCACGGTATAGACGCCGGTATCGTCGGCCTCGGGGAAATTGCCCTGGTCGAGCACGTCATAGCTCTTGCCGTTCGGCAGCGTCTCACGGAACCGGGGATAGCGGCACACCGGCTGGCCCGCGACCGTGTCGAGGAACGGCCCGCACTTGTTCGCGTCGAAATTGGGGGTCAGCGGCAGGATGAAGTCGGCGATCCGCTGCTTCGGGATGGCACGGCCGTTCAGGATGACCTGACCATTCGTCACCTGGATCGTGTCGCCGGGCAGGCCGATCACCCGCTTGATGACGTCGTGATCGTCGGGCTCGGGCGAGCGGAACACCACCACATCGCCGCGCGCCGGATCGCGGCCCAGCACCCGGCCGGGCAGCAGCGGCAGGCCGAAGGGGAAGGACCAGCGCGAATAGCCGTAATTCCACTTGGTCACGAACAGATAGTCGCCGATCAGCAGGCGCGGCAGCATCGATTCCGACGGGATCACGAAGGACGTGACGATCAGGCTGCGCAGGATGAAGACGAACAGCGCCAGCTTCAGGAAGAAGCGCAGCGTGTCCTTCGCCTCCGACTTTTCCGGCGACGTTTCAGATGATTTTTGCGGGGTGTCGGCCATGGCGTCGGGTTCGCGCAAGCGGCCCCTGTCGTCAAGTGTCGCCAGCGGGCTGCCCGGTCTCTTTCACTTTGCCTGGTGCCGCTTTAGGGGAACCGCCCTCCCCTTCATCGGTACATCCCTTCACCCATGACCGATTTCATCCTCAACCTCATCGCCTGGGGCGGCTATTTCGGGATTTTCCTGCTGATGGCGCTGGAAAATATCGTGCCGCCAATCCCGTCCGAGGTCATTATGGGCCTGGGCGGCATGGCGGTCGCGCGCGGCGACATGGCGATGGTTCCGCTCATCCTGTGGGGTACGGCGGGCACGACGATCGGCAATTACGCCTGGTACGCGGTCGGCCGCTATATCGGCTATGAACGGTTCCGGCCCTTCGTCGACAAATATGGCCGCTGGCTGACGATGGAGTGGCGCGATGTCGAGCGGCTGCACCTGTTCTTCGTGCGGCATGGCGGATGGGTGGTGTTCGTGTTCCGCTTCATGCCCGCCTTCCGCACGATGATCTCGCTGCCCGCCGGGATCACGCGGATGCCGCTTGCGAAGTTCCTGATCTGGACCTTTGCGGGCAGCACCATCTGGAACGCCATCCTCGCCTATGCGGGCCTGTGGCTGGGTGCGAATTTCGAGGCGATCAACCGCTATGTCGGCCCCGCCGCCATCGCAATGACCGTGCTGATGGTCGGCGGCTATCTCTGGCGCGTCCTCACCTGGAAGCCACGCGGCGAGCGATAGGCAAGCCCGGCGTCTAGTTCGCGTCGCAAGCGCCGCTTTCGGCAGGCTGCGGTTTCATGAAGAGCCACGCCATCACAACTACGCTCGTCACCATGGCGGCCGTCCAGAGCCAGAATGGCAGGCCATCGGACAAGCGGAGCCGCACGAGCATGTAGATGGTCAGGATCGGAAAAGTGACCAGAAAGCCTCGCCACCGCGACATGGCCAGCCGGGTGCCACAGTCCGAGCAGGCAAAGGCCTTTCCGATGCCGAACTGGGTTCGCCGGAACGGCACACGGGTGTCGCAATGGGGGCATGTCGGACCCAATGCCATGAAGACGCTCCAAATCCCGCCGCTTTAGAGAGTATCAGGCCAAGCTGACCAATTCGTCAATCGTCATGCCCGCGGATGGGCAGTGCGGTAGATGTCGAGCAGATGCGCGGCATCGACCGCCGTATAGATTTGCGTCGAACTGAGACTGGCATGGCCGAGCAATTCCTGAAGCTGCCGCAAATCCGCACCGCGCCCCAGAAGATGCGTGGCGAAACTGTGGCGCAGCGCATGGGGTGTCGTCCGTACGCCCAGCCCCAGCCGCTCGCGCGCGCCCTGGACCGAACGGCGGATGATCGCGGGCGACAGCGGCCCGCCCCTGGCGCCCCGGAACAGCGGCTCGCCGGGAATCAAGGGATAGGGCGACTGGCGGGCATAATCCTCGATCGCGCTGCGCAATTCGGGGAGCAGCGGCACGATCCGGGTCTTGCCCCGCTTGCCCAGCACGCGGATCGTCTCGCCCAGGGGAAGGATATTGGCGGTCAGCGCCATCGCCTCGCCGATACGCAGCCCGGCCCCGTAGAGCAGCAGCAGGACCGCCCAGTCGCGGGCGGCGATCCATGGCTCGGCGGCGTTCTCGGCCATGTCTTCGCCCAGCGCCATGATGTCGGCCGGGGACTGGGGGCGTGGCAGACTCCGCTTCCGGCGGGGGCCTTTCAGCGGGGGGGGCTCGACGCCCGTCCAGTGGAGGAAGGTCCGTACCGCCGACAATTCCCGCGCGGTGGAGGCGGCGGTCAGTCCCTCCCCCCGGCGCGCGGCCAGAAAGGCGCGCAGGTCGGCCGCGCTCACGCGGGACAGCGCAGGCCCGTCGATCGCCTCGCCCCAATGGGACGACAGGAAACCGCAGAGCCGCTCCGCCGTGGCGACATAGGCGCGCACGGTATGGTCGGACCGGCGCAGGTCGACAGTCAGGTGGCGGTAATAGTCGGCGATCAGCGCGGTCATGGAGCGGGGTTTAGGGGAATATCCCATCGGATTGAACCGTCCCTCCGGCTCGTTTCCAAAGGCATTTTGCGTGGACCGGGGCGTGGCCTTCGACTTCGCTCGGGCTGAACGAAGGGTGGGGGCGAGCAGCCCCCGTTTAGAGGGGCAATCGCTCGCCTCTGCACACTCCCCTCTTGCAGGCGGGAGGGGATGGGG
>NZ_LDTF01000088.1 GCF_001477495.1 Sphingomonas yabuuchiae | reverse complement strand
AAATCCTGCCCCCGCAACCACCGCTATAGAACTCGACACGCCGCCCTCACGGGCGGCGTTGTCGTTTATGGCGTACGCCACCACCTCCGCTGCAGGACCCTCCGGTGCATCCGGATAGATCGTCACGCTCTCGATAAGCCGCGACATGATCGATGCGGCATGTCCGCGAACCGCAGGATCTTCCAGCGTGCTGCGCAGGTCGGCGATCCGCGCCTGAAACTGGGCTTGCAGAGCGGATGGCGTTGGAAGCGTGCGATGCGAGACCACGCCTTTGTCGACGATAGCGTTTCGCGAGATGAGACGGGCCTTCTCCGTCTCCCGTTCGTCGATCATCTGACGCAGGGCAGGGCTGGCGATACCCGCCAGCAGATTTTCATACAGATTGCCAAGTTCGCGCTCGAGTTGCTGTAGCCGGATCCTGGCCGTGTCAGCCTCGTGGCTGTCGATCCGCGCAAGTCGCGTGGCTTCGCGCTCATATTCCGCAAAGAACAGGCGGACACCGTCTGCGCCAAGCGCGCGCACGGCGTCTCGTGCTTCGCGGCGACCGACGATCTCGTGGGTGGCGCCCTGGTTTGGATACACGCCCTCGAAGGGAGCGGGCATGAAGTTTCGCACCACGCCGGGACGGAAGGCATCGTCGATGGCGTCATAGTGGACGTAGAAGCCGAAGTGCTTGTCGGTATGTTGCCGGTGAAGGTCGATGGCGATCGCGTGCAGCGCGACGCCAACCGCATCGTTCGAGATCTTGCTCTCGGCGATCTGGCGCACCGCGCGAGCTTGATCGGCTATGTCCTGCCGACGGTGCCACATGGCTCTCATGTCGTTAGCGATCGACAAGGCCAGGAACTTGATGTCCTCCGGCATGGCGGCGGCGAAGCAGGCCGCACCGGTGCTGTTGACCTCTCGTTGCAATACCACGCCGCCAGCGTCGTGAAAGGGCGGGAACGCGAGCAGATTTACGGGACCGTAATCCGAGATGTTGCTGGGTGAGGGCAGGCCGATGCATTGCCACGGCCGACCTTGAACCCATTTGCCGATGAATTCACGTAGCAACTCGAGGTTACGGCCATAGGCGTCGTGCCGGACGATCTCGATCGGAGACAGGCCCGGCTTGCCCGTCTGGATCACCCAGACTTCCTCTCCGATCTCGACCGAACCCGGTTCGTACGGCCGAACTACGGTGCCGAGCGGGAGGGTGAACGGCCTATCGTCTCCCTCGATGGCGAATAACAGAAGGGCGCCAAGCTCCTTGATTGCGTCTTCGTCCAGAGTGTCGATTGTATCGACGCCATCCTCACTCCCGCTGCATCGTAGATCAACCATGATCGCGGATGCTAAGACAGTGGCGAGCAATGTTCCGTTCTCCAGTTCAACCGAGCGCAAGGCAGCATCGAACTTATCGACCAGCGTGGCTTCAAGCAGGTCAGTTGCGAACGTCTTCATTCTAAATACTCCTTTTTTTCCTTTCTCTGGCTTTCGCCAATCTTCTCCAGAATCGATCGATTGCAGGTCGACCTTGAGGAGGGAAAAAAGAGGAGAAGGGGCGACGCTCGCTCGGGACGCTGTCAGGGCTGATGAGCGGCCTGATGGCCGCGACATGCTCTATGGCTGGTCGGTGGGTGCATCGGTCTGGCCGACATAGAAATGTCGGCTGTTGCGCTTGATGAGGATGCCGCGCTCCTCAAGTTTCTGGAAGTGCCAGGCGATGCTGCCGGCACGCGCGCCGGTCTTGCCGCCGCCTGAGGCGCTGCCGACTAGCGACCGCGCGGGCAGGGGCTGCTCGGCATGCATGGCCTTGAGCGTCTTCATGACGCGGTCGGCCGCGACGCGCTGACCATCGGCAAGGTCAGGATAGGTCACGCCCATGACCTGCATCACGAGGGCGGTGCCCGGGGTGTAGTCCTGCTCGACACGTCGGGATCGGTCAGCGCGGGACGGCGCAGTGCGAGAGGTCTTCGGCTTGGCTCCGGACTTCGGCTTGGCCTGAGACTGCGGCGGCGTCGGTTCGCCAGCACCAGTGCCCTCGTCATCGGTGGGGGCAGGGAGGCTCACCTCGCGGAATGCCCCCTGAGCGTCGCGGATGAGGTAGCGTGGTTCGCGGCAGACCCCGAGCAAGTTGGCCTTGGCGGCATAGATGACGAGGAAGTCCTTGCGCTCGATATCGGGGAAGAGGTCGCGAAGTTCCTCCGCCTCGTAGTAGGGCCCTCCCTTCTCGCGCCACTCCTGGATCAGGCGCACCTCGACCGCCATGCGCGGTGCCGTCGTCCACATGGCAACGAAGCGCAGCCGGGATGCGGCGCTGCCCCACGGATCCTTGCGGGGGACGAAAGCGGCCTTCGGGACATGGCCGATGATCGTGAAGAAGATGCCGAGCGCTTCGCATAGGCGGCCGAGGTAGAAAAAGAAGTTGGTGGTGGCCTCGCCCTCCATGCCGTCGAACCCGGCCATGCTGGTAGCGGAGTCCATGACCACGCCGACGATCCGGTCCTCAGGATCGTCGTGCCGCGCGTTCCACTCGGTGATGTAGCGGCGAACCTCGGCCATGACCTCGGAGGGACGCCAGACGCGGTCTTCGCCGAAGCGCAGCAGGCTGGCGTTGGGGTGCCGATTATCGGCGCCTGCTGGGCGAGCGGTTGGAGCCTGCTGCACCCAATGCCACGCTGGTCGGCCATGTGCAGCGCGGCCTGACGGATCCAGGCGAGCAACCCGTCCAGGTGGATGACAGCCTTTGTGTCCTGTCCGTTCGCGACAGCTTGACGGAGGCGGAAGCGGCCCTGGCCATCATCCAGCGCTGGCTGCGCGAAATTCCGGGGCTGACCATGGGTGAAATCGGCATCATCGTGCCACAGGGCGGATCCCATGCCGCGCATCTGGCACAAATTGCGCCAGCGTGCGGCCTAGTGCTGTCCGGCGTGCCGGCAGTTGCGGGGGCGCGCAACTTGGGAGCGGAGCTGTTGCTGCTGTTCCTGCGCGCGCTGCGTCCGCCGGTGCCCGCGATGGTGCTGGCCTCGCTCCATGCCAATCCGCTGGCAAATTTCGGCGGCGCTAGCGCGGCGCTGGCGCGGCGGATCGTGGCGGGGGAGGGCGATCCCTATCGGGGCATCGAGCTTGATCGGGCCGGACTGGCAATGCGCGCCTTGCTAGCGCTGCCGCCGCCAACAACCAACGGCGAACTCGCCGAACGGCTGCACCTGCTGATGAAGCGCGTAAGCGGGGGCGATAGCTTGCGCGATGAACGGGCGGAGGCCCGCGGCTGGATCGCGCGCCTGCTGCGCGAGGTGCCGGCGGATAAGGCACCGCCCGCATGGGAGCGGCTGATCGGGCTGGTTGCGCCCTATGGCAATGGCGACGGTGGGCGCGGGCCCGTGTTCTGCGGCGGCATCGCCGTGCTGCATGACGGGGAGGCGCCGCGCCGGGCCTTTCGTCGGGTGCTGGTGCTGGGCTGCAATGATGGCTGCTACCCCCGCGCAGGCGGCGGCAACCCGCTGTTGCTGGACAGCGAGGTGGCGCTAATTGCCGAAGCGATCGGGCTGCGCCTGCCCTCGCGCGGACAGGTGCTGGAGAGGGGGCTGGCCCTATTCCGGCGGTAGCTGTGCGCGGCAAGCGAGCGGATCGTGCTGCTGTGTTCGGAGCGGGACGGGGTGGGTAAGCCGCTGGCCCCTGCTGCGGGGCTGGCGCTGGTGGCGCGGCTGGTTGCGGGCGTGGGCAAGGTTGAAGAGCTGATTGCGCCGCTGGCCGACGGCGGCGCGGCGTGGGACGCGCTGGTCGATTGGCGCCTCCGGCCTGAGTTCAAGTCCGCCAAGCGAGTCCAGCCGCCAGTTCATTATGAATTCGGCCGTGACTTGTTGAGGATTCGCCGGGATGGGGAAGGACAGGTGCGTCCGCAAAGCCCGAGCCGGCTGGAGACGCTGCTGGTCAGCCCGCTGGCCTGGCTGCTGGAGGAACTAAGCACGAAGCCTGTGGACTGGCAGCCGGAGGCGCTGGACGTGATGGGCCGCGGAACGCTGGCGCATGGCGTGTTCGAGGACCTGTTCCCCGCCGGCTACCCCGTGCCCACGGCGGAGGCGGCGGCGGCGCGCGTGCCCATGCTGCTGGCGCTGAGGATCGCAGGCGAGATGCCATGGCTGGCGGCGCCCGAATGGGAAGTGGAGCGCGGCGCCCTGCAGGCCGACATCGCCACCGCGGCGCGCCACTGGGCCAGAGTGCTGGCGGATTTGGGCGCGCAGGTGACCTTCGAATGCGCCACCATCAGGCGTGCGTCGGGATCGGTGAGCGAGATCTGCCCTTCGCCGCTTTCCTGCAACTGCTCGAGCAGCGCCGCGCTCGCCTGACGCTGTTCATGCAGTCGGGCGATCTTGGTTGCCAGCGCCTCGCCGCGACCGGTGCCGGCACCATCCTCGCCGCGGTCGATCTGGTCCAGCTCCGCCAGATACCGCTCCAGTCACGCGCCGGTCGAGGCGAGATACGTCGCCAGTCGTTCACGGCTGAAGTTGCGCGCCCGACTATTCACCGCCTTCAGCCGGGTGCCGTCCACTGCCAGCAACTCACGTCCGAACAGGTCGAGCTTGCGGCACAGCAGGACGAAGGCGCGGAACACCGCCTTGAACGCGGCCCGGTTATCGCGACGAAACTCGGCGATGGTCCGAAAGCCCGGCCGCACCCCGCGCAGCAGCCAGATCAATTCGAGATTGCGGGTCGCCTCCGCCGCCAGGCGCCGGCTAGAGCGCACGCGGTTCAGATAGCCGTACAGGTACAGCTTGAGCATGTCGGCCGGATCGTAACCGGGCCGTCCCGTCGCCTTCGGCTGCGTCCTCTGGAAACCGGCAGCGCCCAGATCGAGGTCCTCGACGAATGCATCGATGAACCGCACCGGATTGTCTGCCGCCACATAGTCTTCGACCGACGCTGGCAGCAGCAGCGCCTGATCCCGAGCATGCCCCTCGATGTACGCCATGCCAGAAGATTACACTGCCGAAATGCGCACGGGAATCCTGATCTACGTTTTCGGACGGTCTCTATCGAGAAATGGGAGTCATTGCTTGGCGGTGACAGGTTCGATCAAATCCAATCGGTTGCCATAAAAGGTCTCGAAGACGGCCACGATGCCATACTGTTCGTGGAAAGGCTTCCGGACGAATCGGATGCCCCGCTGGGTATAGGCAAGGTGGTCGCGGGCGAAATCATCAGTTTCAAGGAACAAGAACACCCGACCGCCACTCTGATCGCCGACCGCTCTACGTTGCCTGTCACCGACAGCCCGCGCCAGTAGCAGTCCTCTCGCCGCGCCATGTGGTGCGACCACCACCCACCGCTTTCCATCTGTCGGCGCTGTGTCCTCGCGCAACTCGAAGCCGAATTTTCCGACGAAAAAGTCGATGGCAGTGTCATATTCGTCAACAAGGAGGGCGGTCAGATTTAGACGCTACGGCATCCGGTGAAGCCGCAATAGGTGTTTGATCCCACGGTTTGATGGAGCGATCCTTTCGCCGGAATGGAAGGAAGCCGTATGGGCCAGGTACGTCATGGCTGCGCCACGACCACGTACGCCGTCCGAGCCGCAATACGGCGATCGCAAGCTTCGCTCGCGACGCTAAGCCGGGAGTTGGGGATCAACCCGAAGACGGTCGCGAAGTAGCGTAAGCGGGCGACGGTCGAGGACCTGAAGACCGGACCGAGGCCCCTCATTCGACAACCTTATCCGAGGCCGAAGAGGCGATGGTTGTGGCGTTTCGACGTCACACCCTGCTGCCGCTGGCCTGCCTCCGCGTAGGCGGGGGACTGCCTCTACGCTCTGCAGCCCTCGCTCCCGCATCTGACGCGCTCAGCGCTGCATCGTTGCCTCCAGCGGCACGGCATCTCCCGCCTGCCGGACGTCGAAGGGGACAAGCCGAAGCGCTAGCGCTTCAAGCGTTATACCATCGGCTTCTTCCACATCGATATCGTCAAGGTACAGACCGCCGAAGGCAAGCTGTACCTGTTCGTCGGCATAGACCGCACGAGCAAGTTCGCGGTCACCCAGTTGGTCGATAAGGCTGACAGGCGGACGGCATATGAGTTCCTCGAACACCTGCTGAAAGCCGTGCCGTATCGCATCCACACGATCCTGACCGACAATGGCATCCAGTTCGCCGAGCAGCCCCGCAACCGCAACACCGCATGGTCCCGCCAAATGAGCTTCGACATGATCTGCGAGGCAAACGACATCGAGCACCGGCTCACCAAACCGAACCATCCGTGGACCAACGGACAGAGCCTGCCCCGGCGAAAGCCGGGGTCGAGAGGATGAACCGCACCATCAAGGAGGCGACCGTCAAACGCTTCCACTACGAGAGCCACGACCAGCTCCGGACCCACCTCGCCGACTTCATGGCCGCCTACAACTTTGCCCGCCGGCTCAAGACGCTCAGCGGGCTCACCCCCTACGAATACATCGCCACGATCTGGCCGTCAGAGCCAGACCGGTTCATCGTCGACCCTATCCACCAGATGCTGGGACTGAACACCTAGGTCGGGCGGATAGACGGGTGAACCATCCCGAGTGGATCAGGTTCGCGGGGTAGAGGATCATCCAGTCGGGCCTGGCGGCAATGGCGTCGATCAACTCGAAGGCCGCATCGGCTCGACGGGTTGGGGGCCATTTGCGGCTTTTCATATGACGGCGTGGATCGCTTTGCTACGGGCGGTAGAAAATAAGGCAGTTTTCCTCGCTATGGCCAGACGTTCCAAATACGATCCGTATGACCATCTTCCGGCAGAAGATGAGGTCGAGGCCGCGCCGATGCCGTGCTGGCTCTGTGGTCGCCCGATGGGGAAGACCATTGTCTGGCATCATCCCGTGCCCAAAAGCCGGGGTGGCCGGGACGTCGTGCCGATGCATCCGATCTGCCAGCAGACCTTGACCGTGAACTTCAGCAATTCCGAATTGCAGCGGCATGGCATGAACGTGGCTGGGCTGTTGGATCACCCGAACGTGCGGAAATTCGTGGATTGGGTCGCCAAGAAGGATCCGGACTTCACCGCGACGATTACCAAAAAGCAGCGCTGACGCCCTTCATTCGGTTGCCATCACCGAACGGGGCAGGGGCACGCCCGCAGCGTCTAGGGCTTCTGTTTTCGGAGTCCGGCGGGCCATATGGCAATAATCGGCGTATACTGAACGGCATAGCGCTCCTCGACCGGCGATGGAGGTCGTCGCGAGGAGCGTCCCGAGAATTTCGGGTATGAAATGCCTTGCACGGCAGGCCTAAATGTCCGACATAAAGAGAAGGGAATAAAGGCGGCGAGGCGACCTATTCGTCATCGCCGCTACCGGGAGAGACGGAATGAATGGCGGATCGCATCCCCTTGGCCGCTTGGTATGCGCCTTGGCCGGCATGGCACTGGTCGGAGCCGCACCGGTGGCCGATCCACTCGCGGACGCCATCGCGAAAGCGTTGCGCTCCGATCCCGCATTCGCCGCCCCGCTACGGGGAAACGTCACGCTGCCCGACAATGCCTCGGCCCTTTCAGAACTTCCGAATTCCCGGAGTATTGACAAGGCGCGGATTACGTGGCGATCCTCCGACCCCGCGACGATTTCGGACGCCGATATGGGACGCGGTCATGACGTTATACGCAAGGGGCGCGTCACGCGTGGCCCTCGCGATCGCCGCATTCGCCTGACCGCAACCGTCGTGTTACCCGATCACCGGCCGGTGTCCGTCCCGATCGACGTCACCGTTGAGGCCGCACCCGCCGCTGTCCCCGCGCCATCGGCCTATATGTTCGTCTATTTCACCGGAAATAGCATCGACGGCGAAAAGCTGCGTTTTGCCGTTTCGGACGGGAATAATGCCCTGCAATGGAAGACCCTGAACGATGCTCAGCCTGTCCTCGAGTCGCACGAGGGTACGCGCGGCCTGCGCGATCCGTTCATCATGCGCTCTGCCGAAGGGGACCGCTTCTTCCTGCTTGCGACCGATCTTTCGACCGGGCGCACGGGGTGGCGTGATTCGACCAGTCAGGGCAGCCGCTATCTCGAAGTCTGGGAATCGACCGACCTGATCCACTGGGGCAAGCAACGGCACGTCCTCGTCAATCTGCCCGACGCGGGCATGACCTGGGCCCCGGAGGCCACCTATGACCCGACCATCGGCGCCTATGTCGTCTACTGGACCTCCACCCTTTACAAGGATGCGGCGCATAAGGTTGAGGATGGCAACGGTCCGCAGATATTGCGTTCGGTCACACGCGACTTCCGCCACTTCACCACGCCCGAGCCATGGTTTCGAGCTGCCGATGTCCCCGGTGCCGTAAGGGCGAAAGGGATGATCGACGCCACGGTCCTGCGGGACGGCGATCGCTATTACCGTTTCACCAAGATCAGCGATGCGGCAGGTTGCCCGTCCAGCGACATATTGGCGCAGACCTCTTCCTCGCTTCGGGCAGATGGTGCGTCGGGTGCTTGGAAGATCATCGACCGCTGCATCGGTCGCCGCGCCGGTACGCCCGAAGTGGAAGGGCCAACCGCGTTTCGCGCCAATCCCGGCGATACCAGCGGGTTTCGATATTTCCTCTGGGTCGATAATTATGGCGGTGTCGGCTATATTCCGCTCGCGACCCAGTCGCTCGACGGTAAGATCGCGTGGACTTATCCCCGCCAGTTCCACTTGCCCGAGTCCCCGCGACACGGCACGGTGCTTCCCATCACTGCGGCCGAGCGCGATGCTCTGGTCGCGCATTGGGGCCGCGCCGGGTCCGATCTTGCGACCGTCGCGGATCGCTGGATCGTCGCCCCGGTCCTGGCATCGGGAACACGCCTGCCGGTGCCGGTGGGGCATGTCGCCGCATGGCGCGCCGATGGTCGCGACCTGCGCGACGGCATGCTGACCAACACAACGGCGGACACCCGTAATGTCAACCTCGAGGGCACGCTGACGCGACCCGATGGCACGACCCTGACCAAGCAATTCAATGTGAAGCTGCTCGGCAAGTCCGCCCGCCAGCTGGAAGCCTATGCGCGGATGCCGACCACGTCGCAGGATGCGAACCAGCCGACTATTGCGCGAAGTGTCCATCTGGCCATGTCGGGGGCCGATGGCACGATGGCTGCGCTGAACGACGACTATGGCGTGATGTTCGCCCGTGGGGACTATACCGGTGTCGACCGCGTCGCGCTTCGCGGGGTGTCGAATCCCTCGCTGTTCCATTTCTCCGACGGCGCCATCGGCGTCATCGCCACGCGCGTGGACATGGACGGCAAACGGGACCCGCCCCGGTCCGCTATCGTCATCTTCCGCGGCGATCCCAAATCGGCGGAGTTCGTCGAGCTCGGCACGCTGGACCTGGGGTCGAATGACGGCATCGACCATCCGCGTGCCATGTGGGATAGCGCCGCCCAGCACTATATCGTTTCATGGATCGACCGTTCGGGCCAGCCGCGGTGGACGACCGTGGCGGACCTGGCGCGTCAGGAATGGCAGCCAACGGCCTATTACCCGGAGACAGGCGGGCGTCGCGCCCGGATCGCCTCAAAGGGCAATGTGGGCGACGTCCGCATCGGCGATCTTGCGACGACCGCCAGCGACACGCTGCCCGTCGACGACATCACCGCAGCCGCGCTGAACAATCGCTTCGGCCGCATCGTCAATACGACGGCGACCGTCACGCCCCAAACGATCCGACGGGGCAGAGCGGATAACCTTGCCATCGTGCCGGTGAAACTGGGCTATTCGGACGGCTCCACCGCAACGCGTTCGGTGGACTGGGACGCCGCCGATCTCGCGCAGTTGACCAGGCCGGGCCGGTATCGCGTCCATGGCACCGTCCGCCAGCGCCGCTATCCGACGATATTCGCCTATGAACGCGCCGATCCCAACATCTATCGGTGGGAGCATAAGGGCCGGGTCCACTATCTGTTCGTGGCCACCGACGATACGAACAACGACAATGTCGGCTCGCCCCATCTGCCGCTCCGCGTCGCCGACAGGATCGCGGACCTTGCCGACGACAATGGCGGCCGCGCACGGGAGGTGGACCTGCTCAATCGGCGCACCCGCCGCGATCGGACGATGGAAGGCCGAATGATCGCGGGATGCTATTGGGCACCTGAAATCCATGAAATCGGCGGACGGCTATCGATCCTGTTCGCACCCTGCTTCCATCCGACCGACCCGCAATCGAATGAGGGCGGAGCATGGTCGACGGTGGAGGCGCACATCATGCAGCTTCGCGATGGCGGGGATCCTGCCAATCCCGCCGACTGGTCGAAACCGGCCGCGATCCTCAAGGCGGACGGTACCCTGCTCGGGCGGCCGGACATGCCCGCCAATATCAGCCTCGACATGTCCTATTTCGAGGTGCGGGGCCAAGGCTACTACACCTGGTCCCAGCGATACCTGCCGACATCCGGGGCGCTCGGCGATCCATTGACGTGGATCGCCAAGGTCGATCCCGCCCGGCCGACGCGGCTGGCCGGTCCACCGTTGCCCATCATCGCGCCGGAAACGTCGGTCGAGGAAAACCTCGCCGAAGGGGCCTTTGCGCTGATCCGGGGCAATCGCGTAGCGCTTGTCTATTCCAGTTCGGGGGTCAGCCCGACCTATGTCGTCAACGGCGCATCCGCCTCACTGGACAGCGACCTGACCCGCATCGACGGGTGGCGCAAATGGTCGGCCCCGCTTCAGAAGAGCGTAGCCATGCCGAAGGGCGAGGAGGACTATCGGCGTTACGAACAGGGGCCGGGCCATGGCTCGTTCACCACGGACGAGGATGGCAATGATCTCTATGTCTATCACAGCTGGGGTAACGGGGTCGGCAAGGACGGACGGGACACACGGCTGCGTCGTGTTCACTGGGCCGCCGACGGTCGTCCGTTGCTCGAGATGAGCGATGACGACGAAGTCGCGCCCGCCAACCGTCGCGTGACGATGGAAGTCACTGTTGCAGCGCCATAACGGCGTTCTCAGGTCGAGCCCAGCTTTATCCCTTCGATGATTGAACGGACATCTGCGGTAATCCGTCCGAGTGAGTAGTTACGGACGCGGGCCCTCGCCATCGGGCAATGTCAGGCGCAGGATCGTTCCCGCCGAAGGGCCATTTTCGACGCTCAGTTCGGCCCCCATTTGCTTGGCCAGGCTTCGCACGAGTTTCAGGCCGAGGCTGTTCGACCCCTGAAGGTCGAAATCCGGCGGCAGGCCAGCACCATCGTCGATCACGCAAAGCGCGATAATGTCGTCCTGACGGGTGAGGGTGACGACCAACTGCCCGAACTCGCGATGCGCAAAGCCGTGCTCCATCGCGTTGGCAATGCCCTCGGCCATGATGAGCGCAAGCGGGATCGCCGCATCCGGTGAAAGTTGCAGTCCGGGGACCGCCTCGATCCGGTGGATGATGCCGGGTTTCGTATCGGCGGCGAACAGGTCCGCCATCAGGTCGCGCAGGAAGATGTCCAGCGGCACCTGCTCGCCCGTCGTCGCATAGAGCTGCCGCTGGATGCGCCCGATCAGCTGAAGCTTCGTAGATGCGTCGGCCAGGACCATGCGCGCGATCGGATCGACGACCTGACGCTGCTGCAACGACAACATGGCGCCGACCATCTGGATGTTGTTCGAGACCCGGTGCTGCAATTCACTGAAGAGCAACTCGGTGCGCTCGGCCAGCTGTTGCTGTTCCGCCGCCAGCCGCGACGACCGCTGGTTGGCGCGCTGCATGGCGTCAACCAGAATGATGTCGACCGCGACGACCCCGGCATAGAAACCCAGGGCGACGAGCGTGCGCGGCTCGAAATCGAAGCTGTTGGCGGGCGGTATGAAGAAATACCAGGCAAGCAGGCCGCAGACGATGGCCGACAGCGTTCCCGGGCCACGCCCGAACAGGAAGGACGAGATGATGACGGCCGGGAAGAACGTCAGATAGGGAAATCCCGGCGGAAAAGCCGCATCCAGGGTCCAGCGTATCCACCAGGCGATGGCCGAAAGCAGCAACGCCACGCCATAGGCCAGCGCCCTGCGCTCGCCCAGCAGCGGCAGTTGCTCGAATATCCGGCGCTTCGCGTCCATATGCCGTCCACGTCCTCCTGTGCGAGCTTCTCCTGCGCGATCACGCCATCAGTTGCAAACCCAGGTTAATACGGCGTCGCGATCGACGGCCTCCATCGACGACCGCGTATCCGCCGTGGCGCGCGGACCGCGTCCGAATTCAGGCGGCGTATTTGGACGCGTGGCCATACTCCATCCGGTATGGCGGGGCGGCCATGGAAGCGTGCTGCGCGGCCGCGTCGACGTTGAAGCGCATCACCGAGGCCATCAGCGTCCCGCATTCCTGCGCCAGCAGGCTGGCGGCCGCCGTCGACTCCTCGACCATCGCGGCATTCTGTTGCGTGACCGAATCGATCTCGCCGATCGCGATATTGACCTGGCCCAGGCTGTGAGCCTGCTGTTCGGAGGAGCGGGCGATGACGTCGACCACGGTGCTGACGTCCGACACCTTGCCGATGATCCGTTGCAGGGCATTGCCGGTCTCGTCGACCAGCACCACGCCCGAGCGGACATGCTCGATCGCCGACAGGATGCGCGCCTTGACGTCGGATGCCGCATCCGCCGAACGCTGCGCCAGCGCACGGACTTCGGAGGCGACGACGGCAAAGCCCTTGCCCGCGTCACCGGCCCGCGCCGCTTCGACACCTGCGTTGAGGGCGAGCAGGTTGGTCTGGAAGGCGATGCCGTCGATGACGGTTATGATATCTACGATCTCGCGGCTGGCCTGGTCGATGCCGTTCATCGCGGTGATCGATTTGGCGACGATCTGCCCGCCCTTTTCGGCTTCGTCGCGAGCCTCGGTCACGGCGCGGTTCGCCTGGCTGGCGCTGGCGGCGCCTTCGCGGACCCCCTGCGTGATCTCCCCGACCGCAGCGGCGGTTTCGCGCAGGCTGGCGGCCTGCTGCTCGCTGCGCGCCGACAGATTGTCGGTGGCCTGGCGGATTTCCTCGATATTCGAGCGGATGGACCCGGCACTGCCGCGAACGTCGCTGGTCAGGCCCGAAAGATTCTGGACGGCGCGATTGAAGTCGGCGGCCAGCTGATGGAAGGCGGTCGGCAGGTCCGTCAGGCGCACGGTCAGGTCCGCTTCGGACAAGCGATGCAGCCCGGAACCGATTTCCTGCAAGGCCAGTTCACGCTCGCGGTCGTCGCTGACCTTCGCCGTGGCCGCGTCGCGGAAGACGACGACGGCGCGGGCCATGTCGCCCAGTTCGTCGCCGCGCTCGCTGCCGGGCACGTCCACGTCATTACGGCCGCGCGCCAGCTCGGCCATCAGGCGGGTGAGGGTGGTGATCGGCCGTGCGATGCTGCGGCTGAGCAGCATCTGAAGCGTGATGACGACGCCGATCAGCATCACGCCGCCCAGAACCAGGGCGATGATGGCGGTGTCGATGGCTTTTTCCTGAGATGCGGCGTTGCTGGCGATCGCCGCCGTTTCCTGGTCGCGAATGGCCCGCAGGGGCAAGACGATGTCGCTGGTCAGTACGGCCTTGCCGGCATCGCGAACGGCCTGTTGCGCTTCGTCGCGCCGCCCGTCCTTGACCCAATCGGTCAGACGGTCACTCCATGTCCGCCGCCACTTGGCTTTCTCGGCGTTGGACTTGGCAAGCAGCGCCACCTCGCCGGAGTCGTTCAGCATCGCGTTCAGTTCGCGGCTGGTGGTGTCATATTCCTTGCGAGCTTCTTCGTAGGATTTGAGATAGCTCTTGTCCGCCGTGACGAGGAAACCGCGCAACTGGCTGTTCTCTCGCAGGATCGAGGTCTCCAGCGTCAGCGCCTTCGCATAGACCTCGCGGGCATGGTTGTTCCGCGCCGTTGCGTTCTTGATTTCCCAGATGTTCACAAAGAACACGATCGTCATGACGGCGGCCGAAAGGCTGACGATCAGGAACGATACACCCAGTTTCTTGGGGATGTTCATGTTCGTGAGCATTATGCGGTTCTCTCAACAGGTCGGACGAAGGACGATAAGCACGAATTGATTGAGTTATCGTTATCAAGGGCAGCCAGGCGCGGCTGATTTCGCAGGGCGTCAATGGACGATGCAAGGACGCGGAGACGATCAATCGCGGTCATGGATTCGGCTTTGCGAAGTGCCGCCAAATACACTGGCGCAGTCATCGTCGCGCAATGTCCTATCCCCCTTGTCCTAAATGAAACGGTCGTTTCGTCGGACAATTGGTAGGACCGCAAAGTTAAGGATAGGTGAAACGTGTAACCGCTACCGTGACAAATAGTTGTCAGTTCGCCAGCCAGTGGATCCACGCACCATAGGGATGACAATGGGCCAGCACGCGGTCGCGGCCCGCGGGCCAGGACCGCAGTCGAAGCTCGACCCGCTCGCGTGACTGGTCCCATTCGAAACCGATCGAGGCGAAGGGCCGCGTCATGGTTGCCGACGCCCCGGCCTCGTGCAGGGTCGTCTCCAGCTTGGCTCGGTCCTCGACGCTGAGATATTGCAGGACCATCGAATGCAGGACGACGCGGTGGCGTCCGTCCGGCGCAGGGGCGGCGAGCTGTGTCGCCAGCCAGGATGCGGCATCACCGGTATCGAGCCGGGGCGGATGCTGCCGCGCGATCGCCAGCGCCCGGTCCAGGCGTTCGGCTCGCTCGGGCTGGTCGGCGAAGATGAAAGACGCCAGTCGCTCGCAGGCCGCCGGATCGTTGACGTCGAGCGGGTGGAGATCGACGCCCCGCGCCTCATGGACGGTTACGGCGGCATTGGGGGGCGGGGGGCCGCGCCAATTAGGCGCGATCCGCACCATCGAGTCGGCTGCGCCCGTCCGGACGCCGCCCAGATCATAGGCATAGCGAGACAGGTTGAGATTCAGTCCGGCACTCGCCCCGATTTCAAACAGGTCGAAATCATGGCCATGGTCCTGCGCCAGGACCATCAGGGCGGCATACAGGGCTGCCGCGCGGCCGATCTCGTTGGTCTGCGGCACCCGCAGCAACCAGTCGACCAGGAATTCGTCATGGGCTGTCAATGCCAGGGCGACGGCCTCGTCGAAGCGGTCATGCTCCCCGGCATAGAGCGCGGCCAGTTGCGGCTCGACACCGCGCCTTGCCAGTGCGTGCAGGGCGGCATTGATCCGCATCGCGATCGCGGAGGAGGCGGCGGTGCTGCCCCAGGACCGGATCAGCGCGGCGCTGAGCGGTGCCTTGTCGAGCTGCCGGTCCACCGCGGCCAGCAGGTCGGCGACGAAGGGCGTGCCGATCGCCCGCATCACCAGCGACTGTCGGTACAGTTCACTGGCCTGGGCGGTCGGATGGTCCGAACCCGGATACATGGTCTTGGAACGCTCCGGCTGCATCGGTCGCCTATGACGCCGCGATAGGTAGGATGGCAATACGCGCCGGGACGACAGGGAAGTCGGTCCCGGCGCGCATCACCCAGTCAGGCCGGATCAGAAGTTGAAGTTCGCACCGGCGCTGAAGTTACGACCGACCAGACCGGCATAATGCCAGCTGCTCAGATAGTTGGGATTGCTGGTATAGGCCGCCGCCGCCAGCGGAGCGCGGGCGTTGGTCAGGTTCTGGATGTTGAAGAAGAAGCGGAAGTCGTCATTCACCCGCACGCCGATGTTCAGATCGGTGTAGATGAACGGGCGAACGAAGCACTGGTTATTCACATCGCTGCCCGCGATGATCGGCACCAGCGTGTTCTTGCACGACAGGTCGATCACGCCGTTGGTCGGCTGGATACGATCGGCCGCCACCTGCTTGATCCGACCCACATAGTAGGTCGTGCTGGTCAGCGAGAAATTGCCGACCTCGATCGTGTTCTGCCAGTTGCCGCGGATGCGCGGCGTACCGCCACCCGACGACAGCTCGTACGGCCCCAGCGTACCCGCATATTTCTGCACCACGCCGCCCGGGGTGACGAGATCGAGGCGAAGGACGCGGGTGACGTCGACGCGGCTGATCAGCTTCACGCCATTGTCGAACTGGAAGTTCGCATTGGCCTGCATGTCGATGCCCGAGCTGACCATATAGTTGGCGTTGACGTAGGGCACGTCGAACACCAGCAGGCGGGGCAGGGCGTTCGGGTTGACGGGATCGGGCGCGTCGATGACGTTGCACTTGTAGCCAGGGCCCACCTTGGCCAGCGCGGCGCAGCCGTCGGTCGCATTGGTCTGGCCGTAATAGGCGTTGATCGCCTCGGCACGCAGCGGTCCGCTGACAATCAGGTTCGACTTGCGGATGTTGTAGTAATCGACCGTGACGTTCAGCCAGCGCGCCGGATTGACGATCGTGCCAACGGTGAAGCTGCGCGACACCTCGGGCAGAATGTCCGGGTTGCCCTGTGCCCCGCTGCCGATGTTGTACGAGGTCGTGTAGGCCGGATTGCCCTGGTGCGCCGCGATGAAGCTGGCGGGCGGGTTGAACGACGAGAAGCCGGAATAGCTGCTGGCCGGGTTGTATTCGGCAAAGGTCGGCGCGCGGAAGCCCTGCGAGTAGGTGGCGCGCAGCGAGAATTCGCGGACCGGCGTGAACTTGGCACCGACCTTCGGCGAGAAGTGGCTATACCCTTGCGAATAGTGATCGTAGCGGCCGGAGACGTTCAGGTCGAACGAGCGGGCGAACGGCGCGTCGATTTCGAAGAACCCGGCGGTCACGGTCTGACGGCCTTGGGCCGACGAGGTGTTCAGGGCATAATAGGACAGGTCCGCATTCTGGTTGCGGTTCATCAGCGTCTCGCGACGAACCTGGAAACCGCCGCCGACATTCAGGTCACCGCCCGGCAGTTCCATCAGCGATTTCAGCAGCGAGCCGCCGATCGTCGCCACCGTCGAATAGGACGGGGTGGTCCGCTCGGGCGAGATCTGGTCGCGTACGGCCTGCGTGTTCTGCTCCGGGTTGACGAAGTTGTAAGCGCCGGTGTTGACCGCGTTCAGCAGGCCCTGGATGTTGATGAAGCCGCGCTGCGTGACCGCGAAATTGTCGCGGGCATAGACGCCGTTCAGACGGAACTTGAAGCCATCGCCCAAGTCACCCGAGATGCCATAGGTCGCACGGAACACGTCGACATAACGATGGCTGCCGGCCGGGATGTCGCCGAACAAGTAATAGATGCGCGCGGCGTTCTGCGTTGGGTCGGCACCCGCCACGGCATAGGGGTTGTTCGGGTTCAGGCGACGGTCGGCGGCGGTGGCGCAGTTCACGCCCGCCGAGCAGACATACATCGGTAGGACGATGCCCGGGCTGCTGGACGCCAGTGCGGCGGAACCGCCGAACGGCTGGGTCTGACGAATGCCCGACGGCGCACCGCGGATATCGACTTCGGAATGCGAATAGCTGCCGCTGGCGAACGCTTCCCAGCCCTCGGCGATACGGACGTTCAGACGTGCCGTGGTCGAATAACGCTCTTGGCGCGGCTGGATGATCGAATATTCGGCGGGCAGGTTGTGCTTGCATCCTGTGCCCTGCGCCGCGCCCGAGGTCACGGTGAACGTGCCGAAGGGGCAGGCATTCGGGTTCAGGAGGGTATACTGGTTGGTCAACGGCGAACCGACCTGACCCGCCAGCGGATTGTTGAGGTCAGTCTGGCGGACGCGGGTGACGACGGCCTGCGGGTTGGCCGCCAGCAGCGAGTCGTCGTTGCGGTTGCGGTCCTGCAGGCCGCTGGGGCTTAGGTCCAACGTGTTGAACGGATAGCCGCGAGAGTTGTTGGTGATGAACCCGTCATAGGTGTATTCACCATTGACGTAGAAGTTGAACCCCTGCTCGCGATAATCACCGAACCCGGCGGTCAGCGTCGCGCGATAGTGCGCGCCATCGGCCTTTTCGGTGGTGCCCCCCTGGACCGAACCCGAGATACCCTGGACATTCTTCTTGCTGATCAGATTGACCACGCCGCCGATCGCGTCCGCGCCATAGGTCGACGAAGCGCCGTCCTTCAGCACCTCGATGCGCTCGATGGTGCTGAACGGGATCGAGTTCAGGTCGACATAGGCGTTGTGGCCGTCGTCGTTCAACGGGAAGTTCGCCGAGCGCAGGCCATCGATCAGCACGACGGTCGACGAAACGCCCAGGCCACGCAGCGATACCGCCGCGCCACCGGCCGAGAAACCGTTCTTGAAACCGGTCGAGATCGAACCTGCGCTGTCGGCTGAGACCGAACGGATGGCATCCTGAGCGGTGGTGATGTTCGCCCTCAGCATCACATTCGAGTTCACCACGGTCACGGGCGAGATCGAGCTGGCGTTGGAATCGCGGAACAGCGTGCCGGTGACGACGACGGTCGCGCCTTCGGCCGTGGCGGGTGCGGGGGCGGCCCGCTTGATCTGAACGTCCTGCTCGGCGGTGGCGGGCGCGGCGGCTGCGGCCGCGCTCTGGTCGGTGGCATCGGCGGTCTGAGCCGGTGCTGCCTCCTGCGCAAAGGCCGGGGTCGCGATCGCGGTCAGCAACGCCGCCGTCGAAATCCCAAGGCGCAGTTTACCAAATGCGGAATTCATCGAAGTCACTTAGCAATTCCCCCTTTGACGCAGCAGCGACTGTCGTCGCCGGTGTTCCACTCGCCATGATCCGGCGCTGCGATGGCTGACGTCTATCACCGGCAAAGTTACCGGGCCGTTAAAGGTAAGCGTGCTTGTGACGATTTTGGCCACAACTTCTATCTTGGTGAACTGCGCAGGAAGGTCTTTGGGAAGACTTGGTCAGGAATTCTGGCATTTGTGGCTGGAGTTCGACCCGCCGCGTTTGTTTTTGCCAGATTGGGGCGAGGCCGGCCGAGGATCGACCCGGACCTCCGCCGTCACGACCTTGGAACTCCCGGAATAATTCATGTCGTTAAATCAAGTTTTAAGGTTCAGATGCGACCAGAATGAGCACTCAGTACTGAAGAGAGACGATGCTCAAGAGCCTGTTCCGGGAAAGGCGACGTACCAGCGCCGTACATGCGTTGAACATTCTGGACTCGTCGCCTGAACCCGGCTTCGACCGTTTCGTCGAGCGGGCCGCGACATCCTTCGACGCCCCGATCGCGCTCCTGTCCCTGATCCATGGCAATCAGCAATGGTTCAAGGCGACCCGTGGCATCGAGATCGTCTGCAATCCACGCCATCGCAGCTTCTGCACCTTCGCGCTCGACAATCCCGACGTGCTGGAGATTTGCGACCCGTGCAGCGATCCGCGCGTGGCCGAGCTGCCGGCCGTCAACGCCGCACCGTTCGTCCACTACTATATTGGCGTGCCGCTGCGTGTCGCCGGGGGTATCGATGTCGGCGCGCTGTGCGTCTTCGACACGCGCCGACGCAGCCCTGCTTCGGCGGATCAGAAAGCCTATCTCATGGCACTGGCCCGGCAAGCGTCGGTTGCCCTGGAAAGCCGGGCGGACCTGCTCCGGATGGAGGGAGCCGCGTGATCGACGTGGTCCTGTGCCTGACACAACAGCATGACCTCCGCTTCGTCGCGCTGGCGCTGCTGATCTGTGTCACGGGGTCGCTCGCAACCGTCCAGTTGTTCAGCCGGGTCCGGGCCTCGCGGGGCTATCGCCGCTATGGCTGGATCATATTGGGCGCGGTCGGGGCGGGCACCATGGTCTGGGCTACCCACTTCGTCGCCATGATGGCGTATCGAACGACCGCGCCCGTCATCCTCGATCCGATCCTGACGCTGATCTCGCTGCTGGCGGTGATTGGCATCGCCGCGCCGGGACTGGCCTTAGCCGCTGGGCGGCGGCGCTGGTCGGGGGCGGTCGGCGGGGCCGTGATCGGCACGGGCATTTCGGTCATGCACTATGTCGGCATGGCGGCGTACAGGGTCGACGGCATCGTCACCTGGAACACGCCCTATGTCGTCGCCTCGATCCTGTTGTCGAGCAGCCTGTCCGCCATCGCCTTTCACGTGCTGGCCGGGCAAGGGTGCTGGCGGAACAAGACGGCGGTGGCATGGCTGAGCCTTGCCGTCGCGGCGCTCCACTTCACCGGCATGACGGCGATGAAGATCACCGTCCTGAAGCTCGGCCAGGGCCTGTCGGGCATGACCATGGCGACGCTGGCGACCACGACGACGGTCGCCACGCTCATCATCGTCGGATGTGCGGCGATCAGCGCCCTGATCGACGGTCATACCCAATCGGAAACCTATCGCCGCCTGCGTCACATGGCCCTGCACGACAGCCTGACCGACCTGCCCAACCGCATCAGCTTCATCGAGGATCTGGAGGCCCGTTTCGGCATCCGGGGCGGCTATCAGCGTATGGCGGTCGTCATGATGGACCTGTCACGCTTCAAGGTGGTCAACGATACCTATGGCCATCAGGCGGGCGACCAATTGCTGGCGGCGCTCGCGGCCCGCTTTTCGTCCATCCTGCGGCCCGGCGAACGCATCGCCCGGCTGGGCGGCGACGAGTTTTCGGCCGTCGTTTCCTATGACGATCCGGCCGAACTCGACGATTTCCTGGACCGATTGACCACCGCATCCGAGGCGCCGTTCCTGTTCGACCGCTTTACGGCGTCGATCGGCGCCAATATCGGGGTCGCCCTGGCCATACGGGACGGTTCCGATGCCGACGCGCTGCTCGCCAAGGCGGATTTGGCTATGTACCGGGCCAAGTCGGCGCATTCCAAGGAGCCTTGCTTCTACGACGCGCATATGGACGATGCGGTGCGCGAGCGGCGGGAACTGATCGCCGATCTCCGCCATGCGCTCGAGGCCGACGCGTTCGAACTTCATTATCAGGTGCAGTCGGCCATCCCATCGGGCGAAATCTGCGGCTATGAGGCGCTGATCCGCTGGAACCACCCGGTCCGGGGCATGATCCCGCCCGGCCGGTTCATCCCGCTTGCCGAAAAGAGCGGCGACATCGTGCCGTTGAGCAATTGGGTGCTGCGACGCGCTTGTTTCGAGGCAGCCGGATGGCCCGATCCGCAGCCCGTCTCGGTCAATCTGTCACCGAAGCATCTTGCCGAAAAGCAATTGGTCGAAACGGTGCGCTCGGCCCTTGCGGACAGTGGTCTGTCACCCGAGCGACTGACGCTGGAGCTGACCGAGAGCGCGATCATTCACGACAAGCATTTTGCGCTCGAACAGCTGAAGGTCCTGAAGGGGATGGGCATCGCCATCGCGCTCGACGATTTCGGGGTCGGCTATTCCTCGCTGGAGGTGCTGCGCTCCTTCCCGTTCGACCGGATCAAGCTCGATGCGTCCTTCGTCTCCGAGATCGAGCATGACGAGCAGGCGGTGTCGATCCTGCGATCCGTGGCGGCCTTGGGTGCGACGCTCAACATGCCGGTGCTGGCCGAGGGAGTGGAGGAGCCCGCGCAATTGGCCATCGTGACCCGGGAGGGCTGCGCCGCGGTCCAGGGGTATCTGATCGGCAGGCCCTCGCGCCTGCTGGCCGATCCCGACCATGTGCGACGGGTGGCGAGCCTGCGGCCCCGGATCGTCGAGGCCGAAGCCGTCGCCTGATCGCACCACGCTGGCGAGGCAGGGATCAACCCGTGCCCATGCCTCGCACGGAAGATTAACAGATGCAGTAATGTTCGTCGGGATACTGTGCGCCGTCGGCATCAGTCGGATAGAAATGAAGTATTGATGACGATCATTTCACCCGCCAAAAACAATATAAGTGTCGAGATATCACTGTTATTTGAACCATTATTGCCTCGGCTGTATCCGACTGTGTTTTTCCGGTTACATCCATCCGAATAGAGCAACATGAAATTTCCGTAAATTTACAGTGTTTCGCTGTGTCGATTTTATGACGCCACGCTTCCGGGCCTCGTGATGGGGCAGGGGCGGCAATTTTGGCTGGAGGATCGGATGGCCCCGATCCTCAGCAGAATGAGGACGCGTCATGACCAAGAATTCCACGCCTGCCCGTCGCCGGTTGCATATCGGGACCGCCCTTCAGAGCCTGACCCTGGTCGGCCTGGGGCTCGGTATGGCGAGTTTGGCGACGGCGGCGTCGGCCCAGGCCGTGCAGGGTCCGGCGACGGACACCAGCCCGGCCACCGCCACCCCGGCGCCGACCGGTGATATCGTCGTTACCGGATCGCGCATCCAGCGTCCCGACCTCCAGAGCAGCAGCCCCGTCGCGACGATCAGCGCAGGTGAGCTGAAGGCGACCAACACCGTCACCGCCGAGTCCTATCTGTCGTCCTCGCCGCAGTTCGTGCCCGCCGCGAGCGGCACGACCAATAACGGCAATGGCGGTACCGCGACGGTCGATCTTCGCGGCTTGGGGTCGCAGCGGACACTGGTGCTGGTCAACGGTCGCCGGATGGTGCCGTCGGATATCGGCGGGGCGGTCGACATCAACGCGATCCCGACCGTCCTCATCAAGCGGGTCGACGTGCTGACCGGCGGCGCTTCGGCCGTTTACGGTGCCGATGCCATTTCGGGCGTGGTCAACTTCGTGCTCGACGACAAGCTGGAGGGCGTGCGTGCCGATGCCAGCTCGCAGATCACCGGGCATGGCGACGGCGCCCAGTATAATGCCGGTCTGGCGGCGGGTGTGAAGTTCGGCAGCGACGATGCCGGGCATATCGTCATCGCGGGCCAATATTCGAAGCGGGACGGCGTCTATCAGTCGGCCCGCGCCTATTCGGCGCAAGCCCTTGACGGCAATCTGAAGCCGACCGGGTCGAGCAATGCTACGCCGACCGTTATCGACATCAACTCCGGGCGCTACCAGATCAACGACGGCAGCCAAGCCGGCGGGACGGATAATTTCGTTCCTTATTACAAGCCTTATAATTTCAACCCCGCCAATTACCTGCAGGTGCCGCTGGAGCGGTATAATGTGACGGCGCTGGGCAGCTACAAATTCTCCGATGCGGCCGAACTCTATGCGCGCGGCAGCTATACGCGCAGTGACGTGACGGCGATCCTCGCACCGACGGCGACGGGCGGCTTCAACTTTGCGATCTCCCCCAGCAATCCGTTCCTCAACGCAACCAACTCGGCCCTGATCTTCGGCGATCCGGCCAATCTGAACGCCGACGGCACGGCCAATGTGGGTATCCGTCGCCGCGTCACCGAGACGGGCGGTCGCATCCAGCAATTCACCAACGACACCTATTTCGGGATCGTCGGCCTGCGCGGCGACTTCGCCGACAGCTTCCATTACGACGTGTTTGCGCAATATGGCCTGGCCAAGCGGCACGAGGCGCTGCTGAACGACCTCGACTATAACCGGACCGCCCAGGCCATCAACGCGACGGTGGGGGCGAACGGCACGCCCGTCTGCGTCAATCCCAGCAACGGCTGCGTCCCCGTCAACCTGTTCACGTCACAGCCGATTTCGTCCGCGGCCCTGTCCTTCATCACTGCCAACGGATCACAGGACAATCGCTACACCCAGTTCGTTACCGGCGGCAGCCTGTCGGGCGATCTGAACTTCCTGCAAAGCCCGCTGGCCGACAAGCCAGCTGCGATCGCGGTCGGGGCGGAATATCGTCGCGAGACGGGCAGCCAATCGGTCGATGCCAATTACGGCTCGGGCAACCTGATCTATTACGGGCAGGGCACGGCGGTTCCTAGCGCCTCGTTCGACGTCAAGGAAGTCTACGGCGAGTTGCAGATGCCACTCGTCACCGACCGGCCCTTCGTCCGCGCGCTGAACTTTGAAGGCGGCGTGCGTTACTCGGCCTATACCAACAACACGGTAGCGGGCCGTAATAAGCTGGACGCCGTCACCTACAAGCTGGGCGGCGACTGGAGCCCGGTCGAGGGGCTGCGCTTCCGGGCGATCTTCAACCGCGCGACCCGCGATCCCAACATCGCCGAGCTGAACAGTCCGATCACCCAGGCAGGCACCGACGTGCTGTCGACCGATCCGTGCGCGCGGGGGGCGCCGCAGGGCAATGCCGCACTGGCCGCCAAGTGTATCGCGCAAGGTGCCCCCGCCGCGCTGGTCAATTCGGGCGTGATCCAGGACGTGACCGCCGGCCAGACCAACATCAACGCGGGTGGCAATCCGGCGCTGCGGCCCGAAACCGCCAATACGCTGACGGTGGGGGCGGTGTTCTCGCCGCGCGTCCTGCCCGGCCTGAACGTCACGGTCGACTATTACCGGATGAAGGTGAACAACTACATCGCCTCCGATGGTTCGCAGGACATCGTGAACCAGTGCTTCAACAACAACATCTCGGCCTATTGCTCGCTGATCGTGCGCAGCAATATCTCGGGCCAGCTGACTGGCTCGCCCAATGCGAACGGCCAGTTTCCGGGTGTCACCGAGCAACTGATCAACGTCGCCACGCTGCAGACGAGCGGCATCGACGTGTCGGCCGATTACCGCTTCAAGCTGCCGGGTGAGACCAGCCTGACGCTGGCGATGGCGGGCACCTATGTCGACCGCTACACCTTCAACCTGGGCGCGCAGGCGACGCCGATCAACTGTGCGGGCAAGTTCGGTAACAGTTGCGCGGCGGTGTCGATCAACCCGATCCCGCGCTGGAAGCACCAGGCATCGGCCACCCTCGATCTGGGTGATGTCTCGATCCAGGGGCGGTGGCGCTATATCGGGCCGGTCAGCGCGGATCCGGGCACGCCGATCCTGGTCAGCCGCATCCCGTCCTATTCCTTCTTCGACACCAATGTCAGCTTCGACGTCAACAAGCAGTACACGTTCCGCCTTGGCGTCAGCAATCTGTTCAACGTCAATCCGCCCGTCGTCGGCGGCGTGGCGGGGAGTGCCGGATCGAATTCGGGCAATACTTTCCCCAACGTCTATGATGCGCTGGGCCGGACCTTCTTTGCGGGTATCAGCCTGAAGCTCTGATCGCCCGATAGCGGGACGGAAAAGGGGTGGATTTCGGGAGGCCGAAATCCACCCCTTGTCCATTTTAGAACTTGGCGCGCAGGCCGATGCGGTAGGAGCGGCCCAGCGTGTCATACAATGCCGGATTGACGTCCAGGCCGGTATTGGTCTGCGGCGAGGGCTCAGGGTCGCGGTCCAGCAGATTGTCGACCTTGAAGAACATGCTGACCGCTGGCGTCACGTTCAGCGAGCCGCCGATATCGACATAGAAGGCCCCCTTCATGAAGTTGCGGTCGATCGTCGGATTGTTCCCGGTCGAGACCGGGCAGCTGGTCGAGCAGACGACATATTGGTTGCCGAACACGCCGTCGCTGAACCAGCGTTCCTGGACCAGCAGGCTGAATTTATCGGTGTCGTAGCTCTGGATCGCCAGCCACTTCCAGCTTGGCGTCGCACCCGAATTGGCGCCCGCGCTGTCGATCGGGATGGTGCCGGGCAGGCCGGGATCGGTCACGAACTTAATGACATGGGTGGCGAGTGCACGCAGCGTCAGGTTGCCGTTCAGCCCCATCGGGTTGCGCCACTGATAGCTGCCCTCGATGTCGAAGCCGCTGGTCTTGATCGAGGCGAGGTTGAACGCCTGGACGTTGACGAAGTTCGGCCCGGCCGTGTTCTGAAGGTTGAAGGCACCGCACGTCTCGGTATTGCCCTGAAAACACAGGTTGACGATCTGCGCGGCCGACAGGCTGGAGACGACGTCGTTCACCTTGATCGTGTAATAGTCGAAGGACAGGCTGAGCCCCGGTGCCCAGCTCGGCCGCGACAGGACCACGCCCGCCTCGGTGCTGCGCGCGATTTCGGGGCGCAGATTGGGATTGCCCAGCGAGTTCTGGATGATCAGCACCTGCGTGTTGCGGAACGGATCGGTGAAGTTGGGCACCGTCGTCGTCGTCGGGGCGGCGAACAGTTCGGACAGGTTGGGCGCACGCACGTCGCGCGAGGTGACGGCGCGCAGACGGAAGCCGTCGAGCGGCGTGTCCCAGGTGCCCCCCAGCTTCCAGGCATAGACCGCGCCCGAGGTCGAATAATGGGTGGCACGGCCCGCCGCGCTTAGATTGGCACGGCCCAGGCTTGCCGAATTGATGAGTGGGAGGTTAAGCTCCAGGAAGCTCTCATACACGTCATATTTGCCAGACCCGTTTTTGTAGTTGCCTGCATACCAGTTGCTGCCGGTCGCCGAATTCAGGAACGGGTCGGCGGGATAGTCGGCCGAATTGGGGCTGATCGCCGAGACGCCCGCGCCATAAGGGTCGGCGTTCACGCGGTATGCCTCGCGCCTATATTCGACGCCGGTCGCGATCGATAGCGGTCCGGCCCACAGGTCGATCAGATTGCCCGAGATGCTGCCCGCCGCCGCGTCCTGAGTCTGGCGGGTATGCTGGAACGGGCCGTTGGCCGGGGTGATATAGGCCAAGGCTGCGGCCGATGGCGTGGCACCGCCGAAGATGTTGATCGGCTGGCACCCGCTGGCCCGGGCGGCGGCATTGGCGCAGACGATCTGGCCGTTCAGCGTCGTCGCGTTGACTGCCTGGTTATAGCGGCCGGTCAGGCTGATATTGTCGACATTGATGTCGGTGACGTTGATGCCATGCTCGTAATAGACGTCATAGGTCCAGCTGCCGCCCAGCACCTCCGCCTTGCCCTTCAGGCCGCCGACGAAGCGATACTGGCGGCGATCGGTGTTGACCTTGATGTTCGGCAGGATCGCGTTGCTCAGGCCATAGCTGAATTGGGTGATCCCGTTGGCGGCGCATTGCTGCTGGATGGATTGCGGCAGATAGGGGTTGGAACACTGGATGGTCAGCCCGGTCTTCGAAGCGCCGGGATTGGGCTGATTGCTGGTCTTCACCTGCGCGATATTGGCGGTGACATACAGCTCCATGTCGGGCGCGATGTCATAGCCGATACGGGTATAGCCGTTGACCCGCTCAAGCGCGGATTGGAGCGAGGTGCCGGAGCCGACATGCCCCGACTGGTCGCCGCCGACGCAGAAACCGACATAGCATCCGATGACGTTGCCCGCCGCATTCTTGGCGGGAACGCCGTTCGATCCATACTGGAAGGGAAAGGGATTGCCATTGGCGTCGAACGCCGTGCCCTGAAGCGGCCCGGCGCTGATCAGGCCGTATTTGGTGTATTGATAGGCCTGGCCATGGTCGCGGTACAGGAATTGCGGCGTGCTGCCGTTGCGGATGCCGGTATCGACCAGCGTCGAGGCGCGATACCAGTCGCGGCTGCCCGCCAGGTCCTCGCCGAAATTGCCCGGCCCGACGCCCTGATCCTTGGCATATTCGCCGCTGACGATCAGGTGGAGCCGGTCGCCCGCCAGCGCCTTGCCGAAGGCGGCCTGGGCCAGCACCTGGCCATTGTCGCCATAGGTGGTGACGCCGGTTTGGAGATTGCCCTTGAAGCCGGTGAAGCGGGTGTCGGTGATAAAGTTGATGACACCGCCGACCGCGTCGGAACCCCAGGATGCCGAGGCGCCCCCGGTCACGACATCGACCCGCTTGATCAGCAGTTGCGGGAACTGGCTGATATCGGGAACGCCGGTGACGTTCGCCCCGACCACGCGCTGCCCGTCGAGCAGCGTCAGGGTGCGGATGGTCCCCAGGCCACGCAACGAGAAGGAACTGAGACCCTGCTGCCCGCTCGACGTGCTGAAGGTGCCCGTCGTCGCGCCGGTCGATCCTTGCAGGGACGGCAGCTGGGCGACGGTGTTGAAGATGTTGGGCTGGGCATTGGCCTGGATCTGCTCCTCGCCGATGACCGTGGTCGGCGTGGGGGCGTTATAGCCGTTGGCGGTGATGCGGGTGCCGGTGACGACGATGTCGCGCTCGCTGGCGGCGGGCTCTTGCGGCGTGGCGGCCGGATCGGGGGCCTGGGTCTGCTGCGCCAATGCGGGGCTGGCGATCAGCGCCAGCGCCAATGCCATGGCACTGGTAGCGTTACCGGATTTCCACGAGGCGCGGCTGCGCCGATTGCCGATGCTCATCACTCCATCCCCTCACTCAGACCGCGGAGCATGGGCCGGTGATCGCCGGCCCCTCCGTCTCCCACCCGCTTTACCGCAGGGACGAAGGGGCGGCATCTACGACCATAGTCGGTATCGCCGAGGTCAGGGGCGTGCGGCGTAAAGGCCGTGATGGGTCAGGATGAATAGGGTCCGCCCGTCCGCACCGCCGAAGACCAGTTGCAAGGGGCGCTCGGGCACGTCGATCCGGCCCAGTTCGGCACCGGCAGCGTCATAGACGAAGACCTGCCCGTTCGCGACATAGACGCGCCCGTCCGCCCCGGTCACGACGCTTTCGCCACCGCGATCGGCGAACGGCTTGAGGTCGGTGACGGCACCGCCTGCGCTCACCAGCCCGGTATAGGTGCGGTCCTCCGACCCGTTGGCGATCGCGATCCGGGTGCCGGGGCGCGTGGCAATCAGGCCATAGGTGTCGAGCGTGTCCGAAAAGCGCCAGCCGCGATGATCGGTCGGCCCCTGCTGCCACACGCGGAAGGCGGGCAGGGCGATGCTGCCATCGGGGGCGACATAGGATAGCGTCTTGGGCTGGCCGATGTCTTGGGCGAACATCTCGCCCAGGGTCGTGAACCGGTCGGTGGCGGGGTCGTACTGGTCGCGAAACTCGCCATTGACCCACACGCTGCCGGGCAGGACGATCCGGGCACCCGGCGGTGTCGCGGCGGTCGGAGACAGGAGCGTTACGGCCGAGGGGGCCTTTGGATCGATGCTATAGACCGTCGCGGCAGGCCCCGCGGACGACAGGACCAGCAGCTTGCCCGAGCCATCGACCGCCAGGTTCACGGGATCGAGCGGCGCGTCGGACACGACCGAGAGGCCTTCCTCCTCGCTCCAGCCATGGATGCGATGGAAATAGCGATCGACGAAATAGAGCTTGCCGCTCGCATCGATCGCCCCGCCGCCGAGCGAGTAGAAGCCGTCCGCCAGCCGCCGGACCGGCGTCAGGCTGGGCGAGGGGGCTGGCAGGGCGGCGGGGGTGACGTCCAGCGTCGCGAACTCGCGTTCGCGGACCTCCGCCCCCCGCGTCATGTCGCGGATCGCATTTTCGTAAGGATATTTGCTGGCCCGCAAATAGGTGCCGCAGCCGTCCGCCTGACAGGTCGCAAAGCCGCTTTCGGCGTTCACATGGACGTTGCGGAAGCGGATGTCGTTCCGGCCGTACAGCGCGATCGCCGCCTTGGCGGGCTGTAGCGAGCGGGTGACGCGGTAGGCGTGGAGGTTTGCGAACAGCACGTCACGGACGTTGCGCACCTCGAAGGCCACGGCATCGCGGCTTTCGCCCGCTTCCTCCTCGGTCTGGGGGGCCAGGAACTCCCAATGCGCGATCTGGTCCAGCACGATCTCGGCCCGGCGGTGATGCTCGGCGGAGATTTGATAGACATGGCCCGGCGTCTCGGTGTTCGACACCAGCATGCCCGCCGAGGCATAGGTGTCGGGCGTCCACAGCCCGTTGAACGTACCGCCCCCGCCATCCGTCACCCACAGGCTGGGATAATGACCGTCCCAGCGCTGCTTGGGGTCGGGATCGCCGGTGTGGTCGGCATTATAGGGATCGAAGCGGCTGCCATCCGCGCGGAAGGTGCCGTGCCCGCCCTGGAACTTCACGTCATCGACCAGCGAGTCCTCGCCCGCGCGCCAGAGCAGCGCCGTCGCGCGTGGATTGCGCCCGCCCGCCGCCAGGCCGAGGCCCGAGACGATGGCGTCGCCGCCCTTGGCACTTTCGATCAGCCCCTTTGCGCTGCCGACGCCCCGAAAGGCCGGGCTGTCGTCGGTCAGGACGATCTGGGTCAGGCTGGGATGCAGGCCGATCAGCACGCTGTCGGGGCGCAGGCGCAAGCTGTCGCTGACCCGGTACAAACCCGCAGGAAAATAGAGGACGCGGTGCGTGTCGATCGCCCGTTGCAGCGCGGCGGTGTCGTCGGTCGCGTCGTCGCCCTTTGCCCCGAGGTCGCGGACATTGGTCCACTGCTCGACCGGCGGAAGGGTGCGGATGGCGGGAGCCTCGCTGGATCGCGATGCGAACAGCGGCACCGCATCCGCCTTGGTCGCGTATCGCCCCGTCTGGCCAAGCGACGGCACGGCGAGGCCATAGGAGAAGTCCCGCATCCGATAGCGCCGGGCGGGGCCAGTGATGGTCCGCCCGCTGTCCCGGAACCGGGCGAAGACCGGCGTGTCGCTGGCGGTCGCGTCCGGAAAGCCGATCTGGGTATAGGCATTGTCCTCGTTGCTGATGACGATGCCTGCGCGTGCGACCCGCTCGAACCGCACCTTCTTGCCCCAGAACCAGTCGCCATAGCCGCGGTCGATCTCGATCCCGACGGGCACGTTGCGGATCACCGTATTGACCAGGGTCAGTCCCGCCTCATGCTCGCGGATCGCCGCGTCGCGCTGTCCGTCGAAGCTAGAGTCGATCAGCGTATAGGACCAGGCGGGGGAGGGCTTTTCGGTCAGGACGCCATAGCGCCCGCCATGGAAGTGGAGGTCCTGCCCCAGATTCCCGACTTGGTAGATGCCCGCCAGCGCATCGCCCAGCCGGAAGTCGATATGCGCCAGATAGCTGTGCTGTGCCGTGTGGAAACGGACGGCGGTCGCGGCCGGATTGCCGGATCCGATCTCGAAATCGACATTGGCCATCGCGGAATAGAAGGTACCCGAATTGGCGTCGGCGATGGACTTGTCGAAGGGGACGCTGGTCGGCGGCGGCACCGGCACCGGGGCTGGGTCCTTGCCCGCTTCGGGGGGCAGCGTGCCGGTGAAGAAGACCATGGTCCCGACGCCCTGCTGGAACCCCGGTGTGGCGGGGGCGAGGACGAAGACGGGGCGCGTCTTGCCCACCCCGAACAGGCGGACGCCGGGCCGCATGTAGAGCGTGCGGGTCAGGCGATAGCGGCCCGAGGGCAGGAAGACGATGCCGCCGCCCCCCTGACCCGCCACCCGGTCGATCGCCTGCTGGATTGCCGCGCCGTCGTCGCTCCGACCGTCGCCGCGCGCCTGGACCGTCACCGAGCGGGGATCGGCGGGGGCACGGGTAAAAACCGAAGCGGATTTCGCCCAAAGCGGCGACGCGGCAGTTCCGGCGAGCAGCGCCATCACGGCAAGGGAAAGCAGGCGCGTCATGGCGGTCATCCTTTTCAGGCGGAACGGATCAGGGGCAGGGCCATTGGGATAGGCACGGCGGTGTTTCAGCACGACTGCGACAAAGGTCGTAATGGCCATTGTCGCCCTAGGCACGATAGCGAGGATCGAACGGGCACGGCCATCGATGCCGATGCAAGCGACAAGGGGTGCTGGTGAAGGCGAAAGACGGCAATAGCACAGGCGCACGCGCCCATGGCATCGTGGTGATGGGCGTCAGCGGCACCGGAAAGACCACGCTGTCGCAGCGGTTGGGCGCGCAATTCCAGTGCCCGGTGCTGGAGGGCGACGCATTTCATTCGCCCGAGAACGTCGCCAAGATGCGCGCGGGCCATCCGCTGACCGATACGGATCGCTGGCCATGGCTCGACCGGCTGGGCGCGGCGATCGGCGAGACGGCGCGGGACCAGGGAACGGCGATCGCGGCCTGCTCGGCCCTTCGGCGTGTCTATCGGGAACGGTTGCGGGCGGCGGCGGGCGTGCCCTTGTTCTTCGTTTTCCTTGATACTGACGCGCAGGAAATCGCCAAGCGAATGAGCGGGCGCAAGGACCATTATATGCCGCCCAGCCTGCTCGACAGCCAGCTGGCGACGCTGGAGCGGCCGACGACGGACGAATGTGCTTTGACGCTGGATGCCGGACTGCCGCCGGAAACACTGGTCGCGCAGACGCTCGGGTGGTTGAAGCGCGCCTGAGAGGTTCACGGCATCAGCCGCTTGCGCCCTTGCGACAGGTGCCAGCGCATCGCCAGCGCCGCGCCGTCGGGATCGCGGCCCCGGATCGCCTCGACGATGGCGTCATGCTCGTCCATCATCGCGCCAATCACCTCGGGCGGGCGCGAGCGGGAGATGTCGACCCCGGCGCGCAGGATATGCATCACCTCGTCCTTCAGATGGTCGAAGACGGGAATGAAGGCCGAATTACCCGTCGCCTCGACGATGGCCCGGTGGAGCACCCAGTCCTCGTCATGCGCGGGCGCATCGGACAGAAGCGCGGCGCGCAGCGCGGCCAATGCGTGCTCGATCGCCTCCATCTGTTCGCTTGATCGGCGCAGTGCCGCCAGCCGGGCGGTCTCCGCCTCCAGGACGAACCGCACCTCATAGGTGCCCAGCGTCTTGGCCAGTTCGTCCATCGGCATATGGGTGCCCAGCCGCTCGGACGGGCGGCGCTTCACATAGGAGCCCGCGCCGCGCCGGGCTTCGGTGATCCCGTCCGATGCCAGCCGGGCGAGTGCCTCGCGCACGATGGTCCGCGACATGCCGAACGTCTCGGCCAGCCTGGCTTCGGAGGGCAGGCGGTCGCCGATCGCCAGCCCCTCGTCATTGATGATGCGGACGATCGCCGTATAGGCCCGGTCCGCCAGCCGTCCTTCGTTCATCTCCGCCCCCGTGTCAGACGAAATGGCTCAGGACCATGACCAGCGCGAGGCCGACGACGGAGATGACGGTCTCCAGCATCGACCAGGTCTTGAACGTGTCGGCGGTGCTGGTGCCGACATAGCTCTTGACCAGCCAGAAGCCCGGATCGTTGACATGGCTGAAGAAGACCGAGCCCGCGCCGATGGCGAGCACTACGAGTTCGGGGGAGACGCCCGATCCGGCGACCACGCCCGGCATGATGCCGACCGCCGTGATCGTCGCGACCGTCGCCGACCCCGCCGCCAGCCGGATACCGACCGCGACCAGCCAGCCGAGCAGCAGCGGGGAGATGGCGTACATGGTGACGAGCCGGGCGAGCAGGTCCGACAGACCGGCGCTGACCAGCACCTGTTTGAGCGCGCCGCCCGCACCGATCGCCAGCAGGATCGCGCCTGCCGCGCCCATCGTCTCATGCCACACCGCGTCCTGGATCTTCGCCTCGCGCAGGCGTCGTCCGAACAACAGGGGTAGGGCGAGGAGATTGGTGACGAGCAATGCGATCACCGGATTGCTCGCGGCGACGAGCCAGGCCGCGCCCTTGAGGGCCTGGGAAAGCTGTCCCAACTCGCCCGTCGCAATCAGCAGGACGGGCAGCAGCACGATGAACAGCGCCGCGCCGCGCCCCGGCACCGCAATGTCCAGCCGATGGTCGCCCAGGACGGGCGGCGCAAGGCGTACGCCCGGCGTGACGATCCGCGCCAGCACCGGCCCCGCGATGATCGCGGTCGGAATGGCGACTAGGATGCCGTAGAGCATCGTCCGACCCAGATTGGCCCCCAGTGCCTCGACCGCCAGCAGCGGCCCGGGATGCGGAGGCACCAGCGCATGGACGACGCCCAGCCCGGCCAGTGCGGGCATGATGAGGCGCAGCTTGGCGGCGTCGCGCGCCTCTCCATCGGGTGCGTTTATCGCCTCTGCGGCGGCCACGACGATCGGCAGCAGCAGGACCAGGCCCGTCTCGAAGAACAGCGGCAGGCCGATCAGGATCGCGATGCCCAAAGTCGCCCAGGGGGCCGCCCGCGCGCCGGTCAGTCGTAAGGCGCTCTGTGCCAGAGCCGCCGCCGCGCCGGACAGGTGCAGCATCGCCCCGAGCGACAACCCGAGCGCGACGACCAGGCCGGTGCCGCCGACGATATCACCGACGCCTTTCTGCACCGCCTTGGCGATATCGGCGAGCGGAAGCCCGGCAAGCAGCCCGACCGTGAACGCGCCGCACAGCAGGCCGATGAACGGATGCAGCCGCCCCTTCACGATCATCAGGACGGCCAGCAGGATGCCCGCCAGCGCGGACGCCATCAGGCGGATGTCCTCGCCGGTCACGGGCGGGGTCCGCTCGTCATCTGGTTCAAGCTTTGCGGATCGCGCATCGACACCCCTCCCTGGTCCGTGGCGGCGTTTTCACCTGCCGGACTTATCTCATAATCTGTACGACAGGTTTTCGGTCATGGGCAACAGAAAAGGGCTTGATCCGGGGCGATTGCCGGGCGCATGATAAAAATCTGTCCAACCGAATCCACATAGATTGGGTCGAAAAGGACACGGGATCATGTCGGCACATACGACCGACAGCCTTTGGCCCAGTCGGGCCGCATAGTGGAGGATGACGATGGAAGGGACACGTCCGACGGCCTGCCAACCCTTGACCGCGAGTGCCGAAGCGCCGTCGCTGGCACGGCTGACTCCGACCCAGATGAAGGTGTTGCGCGGAGTCCATTCGGGGATGCTGAACAAGCAGATCGCGTTCGATCTGGGCATCGCCGAGGCGACGGTGAAGGCGCACATGACCGCGCTGATGCGCAAGCTGAACGTGCGCAACCGGACGCAGGTGGCGATCGCGGCGCAGACACTCAGTCTCCACGCCTGATCCATGTTGGCGACGACGGTCACCGTGCCGTTACGCTAAGACCCACCGATAAAAGGAGAGGGCGATGAAGACGAACTGGCTGCTGAGCGCGGCGGTGGTGATGGCCGCTGCACCCCCGATGGCGGCCACGGCTGCCGCACGATTCTCGACCTCCATCTATCGCACCGCCCCTGCCGATCCGCGCGCGATCACTATTCGGGGCGTGGGCGACGGCCGGGCCGATGATAGCGCCGCGATCCAGCAAGGGATCGACGCGGCGGCGGAGGGCGGCCATGGCGGCATCGTCTTCCTGCCCTCTGGGCGTTATCGGATCAGCCGGACGATCGTCGTGCGATCGGGCGTCCGTCTGTTCGGCGTCGGTCCGACCCGGCCCGAGATCCTGTTGGCCGATGCGACGCCCGGCTTCGGCTCGGGCATCGCCGCGATGATGACCTTTGCGGGCGACGACCAGTATCGATCGGGCAAGCCGCCCGTGCCGGTACCGACGACGGTGCCGTTCGATCCGGCGCTGTACGACGCCACATCCTCCACCTTCTATTCCGCACTCGCCAATGTCGATTTCCGGATCGGAGAGGGCAATGCCGGGGCGGTCGGGGTGCGGTTTCGCGTCGCCCAGCACGGCTATATCCGCCATGTCGATTTCCATGTGGGATCGGGTTTTGCCGGAATCTATCAGGCGGGCAATGCCGCGCAGAATCTGCGCTTTTTCGGCGGCCGATATGGTATCGTTACCGAGAAGACCTCGCCCGCCTGGCAGTTCACGCTGATCGACAGCGATTTCACCGGCCAGCGCGAGGCGGCGATCCGGGAACATGAGGTCGACCTGACCCTGGTCAACGTCGCCATCCGCGACACGCCGGTGGGAATAGACATCGATCCCGGCTATTCGGACTCGCTCTGGGGCAAGCAGGTGCGGTTCGAGAATGTCCGCGATGCGGGCGTGGTCATCTCCTCGGAAAAGAGCGTCTTTACCCAAATCGGCTTCGACGACGCGATCGGCATCGCCACGCCCGTCTTTGCCAAATTCCGCGACAGCGGTCGGGTCGTGGCGGGCGCGGGGCCGCGCTACCGCGTCGCCGATTTCGGCTATGGGCTCAAAGTGCCCGAGCTGGGGCAGATGGGCGACTTCGCGACCGATGTGAAGATCAGCCCGCTGGGTCGGACGCCTGCAAGAGCCAAACCCGCCATCCCCGCGCTGCCGCCGGTCGCGGCCTGGGCGAATGTCCGCGATCTGGGGGTAAAGGGCGACGACACCACCGACGACACCGCTGCCCTGCAACGCGCAATCGACACGCACCGCGTCCTCTATCTGCCGATGGGCCGCTACCGGGTCAGCGACACGCTGCGGCTGCGCCCCGACACGGTGCTTATCGCGCTGCACCCCAGCCTGACGCATATCTATCTGGCGGACGATGCCCCCGGCTATCGCGGGATCGGATCGGCCAAGCCGCTGATCGAGAGCGCGAAGGGCGGGGCGGGGATCGTCTCGGGCATGGGGCTGTGGACCGGCGGGGTCAATCCGCGCGCCACCGCCCTGTTGTGGAAGGCGGGTGAGGCGTCGCTGGTCGATGACGTGAAGATCCAGGGCGGCGGCGGCACCCTGCTGACGCCGGGCAGCCCGATCGGGTTCGGCGACCAGCGGGCGCGGTTCGACGGGCAGCATCCCAGCATCTGGGTGACAGATGGCGGCGGCGGCACCTTCAATGCGCTTTGGTCGCCCAATACGCTGGCCTCGGCCGGGTTCTACGTCTCGAACACGACGACGCCGGGTCATGTCTATCAGCTGTCCGCCGAGCATCATTACCGTGCCGAGATCGTGCTCGACCATGTCGCCAACTGGGAATTCCTCGCCCCGCAGACTGAGCAGGAGGTGCGGGACGGCGTCAACGCCGTGTCGACCGAGTTCCGCCACAGCCGCAACATCCTGTTCGCCAATTATCACGGCTATCGTGTCACCCGCACCGCCAAGCCGATGGATGCGGCGGTCAAGCTGTACGACTCCGGCGATATCCGCTTTCGCAACGTCCATGTGAATGCCGAGAGCGGCTTTGCCAGTTGCGACGCCAAGGGCTGCGGCACCTTCCTCCGCGCGAGCAAATATCCGTTCGAGAACGCGATCAAGGATATGACCCGCCAGACGGAGGTGCGCGAGCGGGAGTTTGCGCGTCTCGACGTGCCGCCCGCTCCCGCCAGCGCGGCGATGGCGTCGGCGGTACCGGTGTCGCCGGGCGTCAGCAAGCTGGCGGAGGGATTCTATTCGATCGCCGGGGCGGCGGTCGATGCGACCGGTACGCTCTATTTCATCGATCGCTTCTTCCAGCGCATCTATAGCTGGTCGGCGGCGAAGGGGCTGAACATCATCGCCGACGCCCCGCTCGATGCGGTCAATCTGGCGGTCGACCGCTCCGGCCATCTGCTTGTCCAGTCTTCGGCGGGGCGCGACGGTAGTGTATACAGCATCGACCCTGCGGCCCCGGCGGCCGTGACCGTGATCACGCCGACGCCGGTCCGAACGCATTCGGGGGCGCAGACGCTGCTGCCGCTCAATGTCTGGGAGAATGGCGAGTTCGCCGACCGGATCGACCCCAAAAGCTATCGCTATCCGACCATGGCCGAGATGTTCGCCGCCAAGATGGGCGCGGCCAAGACGCAGGAATATGTTTCGCCCGACGGATCGCTGGTGCTGCCCGCCTTTCGCGTGTGGAACCAGGGGCCGGACGATCACCAGGGCTGGCGCTGGTCCGACACGCTTGACGCCTATGGCTTTGCGCCTGCGCCGCTCGGGGGCGAGGTGGTACTGACCAACGCCTCGGAGAACCGGACCTATGCCGGACGGGTCAGCGAGGGCGGGCGGGTCACCGATCTGCGGGTGCTGGCCGAGCGCGGGGGCGAGAGCGCAGTGCGCGACGCGGCGGGCAGGCTGTATGTCGCGAATGGTCAGGTCTTCGTCTACAATCCCAACGGCTCGCTGTTGCGCCGGATTGACGTGCCCGAAAGGCCACTGCAACTCGTGCTGGGCAAGGCAGAGGCGGGGGGAGAGCAGGGGCGACTGTTCATCCTGACTCATCATGGGCTTTACTCTGCCACGCTGTAGCGCGGCACGGCCGATGCGTTCGTCGAGGAGCCGGATGCGTCGCGCCACGTTATCCCGACATGACGAAGCCCAAACCCGATCCCGTCGGCCCCGGTCAGGAAAGTGTCTGGACCTATCCGCGCCCCGCCATCGCCGAGCCGAGCACGCGCCATGTCCGGATCGCGCATCGCGGTTTCGTGATCGCCGACACGCGCGCGGCCGTCCGGACGCTGGAGACCAGCCATCCGCCCAGTTGGTATCTGCCGCCCGCCGATATCGACCATGGCGTGCTCCGGCGGTCGGATCGCCGGTCCTTTTGCGAATGGAAGGGCGAGGCGATCTACTGGCATGTCGCTATCGGAGAGACGGTCTTTCGCGATGTCGCCTGGAGCTATCCCAACCCGACGCCGGCCTTTGAGATTCTCCGCGATCATCTCGCCTTCTACGCCGCGCCATTCGACCATTGCACGATCGACGGCGAACAGGTCCGGCCACAGCCGGGTGGCTTCTATGGCGGCTGGATCACGGCCGATCTGGCGGGGCCGTTCAAGGGCGGACCGGGCAGCATGGGCTGGTAGGCTTCACAGCGCCCGGAGCGCTGCCGAGGGCCTGGCCCGCAGCACCGGGAGGGTTCCGGCCACGCCGATGCCCACCGTCACCACCGCGCCGGTCGTCAGCGTGGCGAGGATGACGCTCCAGTCGGGCAGCCATTCAAACTCGAAGATGCGGGTGACCACGAACCATCCACCGCCTACGCCCAGCGCCAGCGCCACCATTCCGACGATGGCCGCCAGCAGCGCATATTCGATCGCCTGCATCGCCAGCACTTGCGCCCGTGTCGCGCCCAGCACCTTCAGCATAACCGCATCATAGGTCCGCGCCGCCCGGGCCGCCGCGATCGCGCCGAGCAGCACGGCGATCCCCGCCAGCACCGCAATCCCGGCCGCGACGGTGATGGCGGTCGCCATCTGCCCGACGACGTCCTGTATCTGCTTCAACACCCCGCCGACTTCGACGATTGAGGTGGACGGGAAACGGGGCAGCAAGGCGCCCGTGACGGCCGAGCCCTGCACGGCGGGCATATCGATCGTCGCCGCCAGATTGTGCGGCACATCCTGGAGCGCGCCGGGAGAGAAGACCATGACGAAGTTGAAGCCCAGCGTATCCCAGGCGATCCGCCGGAACGACGCGATCCGCGCCGTACGTTCCAGCCCCAGGACCGAAACGGTCAGCGGGTCGCCGATCCGCAGGTTCAGCGCCTTGGCCAGCCGCTCGTCAATCGACACCAGGCTCTGGCGTTGCTCGGCGCCGTTCCACCATCGCCCGGCGGTCAGTGTGCTGCCGGGGGGCAGCGTCGAGGCGAAGGTCAGCCCGCGCTCGCCCCGCAGCGCCCATGCGCCGTCCGGGATCGCCTGCAGGTCGGCGACGCGGGTCGTGCCATAGGCGGTGATCGTGCCGCGCATCAGCGGGACGGTGGCGATGCGGGCCGTGGGGGCGACCGCTTTGACCGTGTTGCGAAACTCGGCCTCGCGCTCGGGCGGCACATCTAGGGCGAACAAGGCGGGCGCTCGTGCGGGCACGGAGCGGCGGATATTGCCGTCGATGCTGGTACGGATGCTGGCGAGCAGCACGAACAGGGTCAGGCCGAGACCGAGCGCGACGACCAGCGATACCGTTCGTGAACCGGGACGATAAAGTGCGGTGAGCGCGAGCCGCGGCAAGGGCCGGCGCGGGCGCGGAAGCTGCCGCGCAATGGCACGGACCGCCACACCGATTGCAACCAGTATACCCAGCGTCCCAGCCGTCGCGCCCAAAAAGCCAGCAGCAAAGGCCGGACGTTCGGTGGTCGACAGGGCCAGCATTAGGATGGGCAGGCCCGCCGCCACACCCCAGAGGCTCCCCCGCCA
>NZ_LDTF01000087.1 GCF_001477495.1 Sphingomonas yabuuchiae | reverse complement strand
TTGTGTAAGGGGTTAGGTACGGCGTGTCCTCATTCATCCCCCCCGCGATGCGAGCCTCGATCGGCATGGCGTCCAGATCGCGGTTCAGCTGGACGCGCAGCTCCCACTCGCCGCCCTGTTCGATCATCACCTCGCGCACCACTTCGCGAAGGGCATCGGGACGGTCGTGCGTATTCACCGTGTCGCCGGTCAGCTGGGTCAGCGCGGGGCTGACCGGGAACAGGCCGAACTTGGCGATATGGTCGCCGTAGCGGAACGGCGTCTGGCTGTAATAGGTCTCGCCCAGCGGATGAACCTGCTTGGCCCCGCCCAAAGTCTGGAGCGTCGCGCTCTGCACCCCGACCGTCTCCAGCGTCGCCTCGATCCCGCGCAATATGCCGGACAGCAGCTTCTTGCCGCCCTCGAACTTATCGGTCGTGGAGGCGAGCATCTTCAAATTCTTGGCAAAGGCGTCCGCGGTCGGCGCGGTGAAGACCGGCGCATTGGCCATGACGAAGTCCTGCGTCGTATCGCCTTCCGAACCCGGCAGCCGCTCGCCCTCGACTCCAATGATCTTCAACGCCAACCCGCGCGGCAGGCCGATGGCATCGTCCAATATGTCGCCCGGATTAGTCGAGATACGCGCCACCGCGTCATAGTCGCCCGGCCCGGCGAAGAGCCCCTGCGCCAGTTCGGGCGGGAGGTTGTCATGAACCTTCAGTTTGCCCCGAATGATGCCATGCGCCTTGGCATGGACGGCACGGACGCCGTGGCCGTAATCCTTGGAGGTGGTGTCGAGGATATGCTCGAACGACTGCTTCATCTGGTCGACGGTTTCGCCCTCTTCGGGTTTTACGTCTTCGACCTGGGGGGTAAATGCGACGGGGGTCTTCATCGGGGCTCTCCCTGTGGGTCCCCACCAACCCATGTTGGGTGATAGCGTTCCTCAAGATCGCTCATACGCGCCGCTCTTGCCGCTCCCCTCCCGCAGGCGGGAGGGGAGCGGCAAGAGCGGCGCGTATGAGCGATCTTGAGGAACGCTATCCCTCCAACATGGGTTGGTGGGGACCCGCTGGGCTGTCTCTTATACACCACTCACGCTACCGACGAACAAATAA
>NZ_LDTF01000086.1 GCF_001477495.1 Sphingomonas yabuuchiae | reverse complement strand
GCGGCGGCCTGCTCGGTCATCGGGGTAGGGGAGACGGGTGATCGCGTGTCGGTCATGGCTGCACCTTGGCCGCCGCACGGGCGCGGCGCGCGCGCCGCCAGGTCAGCAGCGCGAGGAAAAGGGTGACGGCGGCCGCCAGTGCGGCGACCAGTCGGAAGACGTCGTTATAGGCGCGGATATTCGCCTCGCGCGTGGCGGCCTGCGACAGCAGGGCAGCACCCTCCGCCCGTGCCAGCGTCGGGTCGCCGACCACGCCCGACACCCGCGCGCCGCCCGCCGCGATACGCTGCGTCACCTGCGGGTCGGTGGGATCGATATTCTGGACGATGGCGGCGCTGTGCGCCTTTTCGCGAACCACCTGATAGGTGCCGAGCAGGGCGGTGCCGCCCAGACTGCCGACCGAATTGAGCATCCCGAACAGCGCGATGAAGCTGATGACGTGTCCGGCCCCCTGTTGCAGCGCGCGGGTCATGCCGAACAACAGCGACGGGCCGAGGAAGAAGGTGGTCGAAAAGGCGATCACGGCTTGCGTCGCGTACAACTCCGGCGCGCGGGTCAGGTTGGTCGAGAAGCTGTCGGCATAGGCGGCGATGGCGACCAGGCCGATCGCATACATGACCGGGTGGGTCAGCTTGGTCGGGTTCAGCGTCACCGCGCTCATGACGACACCCGCGACCGAGGCGATGAAGGCGATGGTGAACAGCGTGCCGAACTGGTCGTTATTCTGGCCCAGCGCGGTCAGCAGGCCGACCGCGCCGAAATTCTGCTCGGAAAAGACGATGCGCGCCATCAGCGTGACGATGGCGAAGCGCACGATGTCGATCGACCCCAGCCAGCGGGTGTTGAGCAGCGGATTGGCGCGGTGATGCTCGATCCACAGCGCCAGCGCCAGCAGCGGGATGGCGATGACCAGCGCCCAGCCAATCCAGGCGGCCTGCGTCCACCAGACCAGCCGCCCCTGGCCCAGCACGGCGCAGAACAGGCCGATGGCGGGGGCGTAGAGCGCGAAGGTCAGGAAATCGAGCGGCTCGAACGCCTTGAGCCGCTGCGTCGGCGGCAGGCGCAGCGCGATGATCGAGGCCAGGCTGATCGCCGCCAGCCCGAACTCGAACAGGTAGAGCGTGCGCCATTGCGACATGGCGAGCAGTTCGGGCGAGAAGAGTCGGGCGAGCGGCGTCGCGCATTGCGGCACGCCGATGCCCAGCACGATCGCCTTCAGCCGCCATTTCGCCGGCAGCGCCTGCATCATATAATAAAGGCCCAGCGACGACAGCGCCGCCGCCGCCATGCCGCTGGCGCCGCGCACCGCGATGGCGGTGGCGAAATCGCGCACGAACAGATGGGCGAAGGCCAGAATCGTGTAGAGGCCCGAAAAGAGCAGCGCGAAGGGGCGCAGGCCGAATTGCTGGCGGAACTTGATCAGCAGCAGATTGATCGACGCGTTGGTCATCACATAGGCGATGGGCAGCCACGCGATTTCGGTCGGGTCGAGGCCCAATGCGCCCTGCAGCTGAATGGTGTTCACTTGGACCAGCGCATTGCCGAGGCCACCGGTCAGGCCGATCAGGACCGCGATCACGCCATATGCGATGCGCCGCCGGTTCGGATGATCGAAATTGCCGGGCGAGCCGGGAATGGTCGGCCGCTCATGGGGAGCGAAGGACCATTCCTCCTCGCTCCAGAATTGCCGAAACCGCGATGCCATCCCTGTCCTTTCGTCCCGTCGCGCTGAACGCGCAACCCGCCGACTCGGGTGCGTTCCGGAAAGCGCGCCGTCATCCGCGCGACGGAGCGGGGGATTTCAGGGTGTTGCGGGGCGGTATTCCACCCATTGGGCGATCGCCCGCCCGCGCCGCCCAGCTGGTCCGTTATCCGTCCAGCATCGCCCTGATCCGCGCCGCCAGGTCGGCAAAGTCGAACGGCTTGGTGATCAGCGCCACCCCGGCGTCCAGCCGCCCGCCATGAACGATCACGTCGCGGGCATAGCCGGTGGTGAACAGCACCTTCAGCTCGGGATGCAGCGACCGCGCGGCCGAGGCCAGGTCGGCCCCCGTCATCCCGCCGGGCAGCACCACATCGGAAAACAGCAGCGCGATCCGCGACGCGTCGGGCGCATCGAGCAGGGCGAGCGCCGATGCCCCGTCCTCCGCCTCGATCACGTCATAACCCAGTTCGCGCAGCGCCTCGGTCGAATAGCTGCGGACATCGGCATCGTCCTCGACCACCAGGATCGTTTCCGATCCGCGAACGGGATGCGCGGCGACCGGGGGCAGCTCCAGCGGGGCGGTGATCTCACCCTGGAAGCGCGGCAGGAACAGGGTGACGCAGGTGCCCTCGCCGGGGCGCGACTCGATCTGCACCTGCCCGCCCGACTGTTTGGCGAAACCATAGACCATCGACAGGCCCAGGCCGGTGCCCTTGCCGACCTCCTTGGTGGTGAAGAACGGCTCGAACACGCGGCCCAGCGTCGCGCGGTCCATGCCGGTGCCGGTGTCGCTGACGTCGATCGCGACATAATCGCCCGGATCGGTGGGATAGGGCACCGGCCCCGCCGCCATCGTCGCCAATCCGTCCAGCGTCGCATTGCGCATCGTGATCGACAGGGTGCCGCCATGCGGCATCGCGTCGCGCGCATTGACCGCCAGGTTCAGGATCGCGCTTTCCAGCTGGTTGGGATCGGCCTCCGTGACCCACAGATCGTCGGCCGATTCGACCGACAGGCGTACCTGCTCGCCCAGGGTCCGGGTCAGCAGGTCGGACAGCCCGTCGACCAGCCGCCGCGCATCGACCGATTGCGGGGCCAGCGGTTGCCGCCGCGAAAAGGCGAGCAGCCGCTGGGTCAGCGTCGCGGCCCGCCGCGCGCCCGTCATCGCATTGGTCGCGGACCGTCTGGCGCGCGGATGCTCGCCCTCCGGCAGGAACCGGTCGAGCATCTCCAGATTGCCGACCACGACCTGGAGCAGGTTGTTGAAGTCGTGCGCGATGCCGCCGGTCAACTGGCCGACCGCCTCCATCTTCTGGCTCTGGCGCAGTTGCGCCTCCATGTCGTGCAGCCGTTCCTGCTGCGCCAGCCGTTCCGAGACATCGGTCGCGAATTGATAGGCGCCGATCGGCGTCCCCTCGGCCGAGACCAGCGGGCTGAAGCGCAGTTCGTAATGGTGCCGCGCGCCCGTCAGATCGTCGAGCGCCTGGATGACCGAAAACTCCTCGCCCGCCAGCGCGCGCGTCCAGTAATCGCGCATCACCGTCAGGATCTCGGGCCGGTCGGCCATCGCCTCGGCCTTGTGCTGGCCGATCTGCGGGCGGGTGCCGAAGATACGTTCGAAATCCTCGGCCGCGGCGCGGTTGATCGCCAGATAGCGATGGTCGAAGCCCAGCACCTGGACCAGCGTGCCGGTGGAATCGATGATGTCGGCGAACAGCTTGCGCTCGGCCAGCGCCTCCATCACCCGGCGCTCCAGCACCGCATTCACGTCGCGCAGCGTCGCCTCGGCCCGGCGGCGCTCGTCGATATCCACGACCGTTCCGATCATGCCCAGAAAGGTGCCGTCATCGTCGAAACGCGGAACGCCGGACGCCATGACCCAGTGATAGCCGCCCTGCACCTGCGCCAGCCGATATTCGGTCTGGAAGGCGCGCGGCGCGACCAGGGCCTCGCGGAACGCCTGCTCCGCCGACGGGCGGTCGTCGACATGGACCATGTCGGCCCAGCCGAAGTGCAGGCCCTGTGCGACGTCCTGTCCGGTCTGAATGTGCCAGGTACGGTTGATATAGGTGCAATGGCCGTCGGTATCGGTCACCCAGATGACGATCGGCGCATAGTCGGCGACGTTGCGGAACCGCGCCTCGCTCTCGCGCGCGGCGGACAGCGCGATTTCGCGGTCCTGCCGGTCTCGCATCCGGGCGCTGCTGTCGATCACTGTCGCCAGGATGCCCGCCGGACGGCCGCTTTCGTCGGCGATGGGGGTATAGTCGAGGTCGAGCCAATGCTGCTCGGGCACGCCCTTGCGGTTCAGCATCATCGCCTGGTCGCGATAGGCGAGCGTTCGGCCCGCCAGCCCCTCGGCGATGACCTGGGTGTTGAATGCCGTCGCCTCCGGCCACACCCCGACCAGGGGCGTGCCCAGCATGGCCGGGTGCCGGTCGCCGGAAAATTCGGCATAGCCAGCATTGTAGATCAGGATGCCCTCAGGCCCCCAGATGGTGGCGATGGGGATCGAGGAGGCGAGCGCGATGGCGATCGCCGTCAACCGGCTCTGCGGCCAGGTGGCGATCGGCCCCAGCGGCGTCGCGGCCCAGTCATGCCCCGCGATCAGCCGACCCATCTCGCCGCTGCGCGCCAGAACAGCGGCAAAACCGGCGGGGATTTCGGCAGGGTCGTGGGCAGTCGCGGTCATCCTCGGTTCGGCTCCCCCTCGAAACCCGGTGCACTTGCCGCTGTAGCGTTGCTTTGGCGGCAGGAATAGAGGGGGTGGGCGGTATCTTGCTCTGGATGGATGCAATTTTCCATCATGCCCCCGTCGTCTTCGCGCAACGGCCCCGTGATTATGATCAACGGTCGTCATGACGACGACATTTTGCCGTGTCATCGAATCCCGGTCGCAGGACGTACTTTGTCACGGAGCCGATAGGCAATTGTGATGTTGGACTGCTAAAGGTCGGACAAAGACAAGGAGAGACAGGCATGAGCGCCCATGTTCACCCCGTTCCCGAATGGGCCGATAGCGCGTCCATGAATGCGGAACGCTACGCCCAGGCCTATGACGCCGCCAAGACCGATCCCGACGGCTATTGGCGCGAACAGGCCGGGCGTCTGGACTGGATCGCGCCCTTCACCAGCGTGAAGGACACCAGTTTCGACGAGGCGGATTTCCGCATCAACTGGTTCGCCGACGGACAGTTGAACGTCGCGGCCAACTGCATCGACCGGCATCTGGAAACCCGCGCCGATCAGGTCGCCATCCTGTGGGAAGGCGATGCCCCCGGCACCGACCGCCGCATCACCTATCGCGACCTGCACGAGCAGGTCTGTCGCCTCGCCAATGCGCTGAAGGGGCTGGGCGTCGCCAGGGGCGACCGCGTCACCATCTATCTGCCGATGATCCCCGAGGCGGCCTTCGCGATGCTGGCCTGTGCGCGGATCGGCGCGATCCATTCGATCGTATTCGGAGGTTTCTCGCCCGAAAGCCTCGCCAACCGGATCGTCGATTGCGATTCGCGCATCGTGATCACCGCGGATGGCGGTTGTCGCGGGGGCAAGGCGGTGCCGCTCAAGGCCAATGTCGACGCCGCGCTGGGGCATGACGGCGTTTCGGTCGACCATGTCGTCGTCGTCCGCCATAGCGGCGTGGACGTAACGATGAAGGACGGCCGCGACCAATGGTATGGCGATCTCATCGACGCCGCCGCCACCGACTGCGCGCCCGAGCCGATGGGGGCGGAGGATCCGCTGTTCATTCTCTATACCAGCGGATCGACCGGCAAGCCCAAGGGCGTGCTCCACACCAGCGGCGGCTATCTGCTCTGGGCGTCCTACACCCACCAGCATGTTTTCGATTATCGCGAGGGCGAGGTGTTCTGGTGCGCTGCGGACGTGGGCTGGGTCACGGGGCACAGCTATGTCGTCTATGGCGCGCTCGCCAACGGCGCGACCACGCTGATGTACGAGGGCGTCCCCAACTATCCCGATTTCAGCCGCTTCTGGCAGATCGTCGACAAGTACAAGGTCGCGACCTTCTACGCCGCGCCGACCGCGCTGCGCGCGCTGATGCGTGAAGGCGACGAATGGGTGAAGAAGACCGACCGCTCGTCCCTGCGCGTGCTGGGCTCGGTCGGCGAGCCGATCAACCCGGAAGCCTGGGAATGGTATCACAAGGTGGTGGGCGAGGGGCGCTGCCCGATTGTCGACACCTGGTGGCAGACCGAGACCGGGGGGCACATGATCGCGCCGATCCCCGGCGCGGTGGCGCTGAAGCCCGGCTCGGCCACGCTGCCGCTACCCGGCGTGCTGCCGCAAATCGTCGATGCCGAGGGCAAGGTGCTGGAGGGTGCGGTCGAGGGCAACCTCGTCATCGCCGACAGCTGGCCGGGGCAGATGCGCACCGTCTGGGGCGATCACGACCGCTTCTTCCAGACCTATTTCACCACTTATCCGGGGAAGTATTTCACCGGCGACGGATGCCGCCGCGACGAGGACGGCTATTACTGGATCACCGGCCGGGTCGACGACGTCATCAACGTCTCGGGTCACCGCATGGGCACCGCCGAGGTCGAATCCGCGCTGGTCGCCCATGCCAAGGTCGCCGAGGCCGCCGTCGTGGGCATGCCGCATGACGTGAAGGGGCAGGGCATCTACGCCTTCGTCACGCTGAACGCCGGTGTTGAGGAAGACGAGGCGTTGCGCGCCGAACTGGTCCAGTGGGTCCGCCGCGAGATCGGCCCGATCGCCACGCCGGACGCTCTGCAATTCGCACCCGGCCTGCCCAAGACCCGCTCGGGCAAGATCATGCGCCGCATCCTGCGCAAGATCGCCGAGAACCAGGTCGATGCGCTGGGCGACACCTCGACGCTGGCCGATCCGGCGGTGGTGGATCACCTCGTCGCCAACCGGATCGAACCGGACAAGAAGGCGGCGTGATCCGGGACGGGGCTGGTGGTTATCCAGCAGCCCCGTCTTCCCTTGGCCTTCGACTTCGCTCAGGCCGAACGGAGGCTTGTATGAGAGGCGTCATTCCCTTGCTCCGTTCAGCCTGAGCGAAGTCGAAGGCTACGCCCCAACGCCAAATTCAGGGCGTTTTTCGAACCGGCGGCAGGGCCGCGCAAATATCCACACCCCCCGCAGGCACGGTGAAGAAGTCGTTCTTCCGATTCTCCCGCCCCTTGATCCACGCTGCGAAGCGCGGCGACACCGTTTCGCGATATTGGAAATGCGGCCGCTCGGCGGCGGGGATATCGCTTGCCAGCCGTGCCGAGACGATCGCCAGCCGCTGCCCCTCATCCTTGTAGAAGCCCAGGTCGCCGGTGCCGCGCGGCAGGGTGGACAGCGCATCCATCCCGTCGACCACCCGGCCGACGACGGCGATGTTGCGGTCCAGCCCGCGCGGCGAATGTCCGATGATGGTGTAGAGTTCGGCCCCCGACCCCGTGCTGGGCGCCAGGTCGCGCGCGACGCCGACCATGCCATAGCAATGCGGTACCCATTCGCTGGACGCATCCCCCGCCAGCGGCCAGCCGTCACGGCTATAGCCCGCCCAGGCGGCATAGGGATCGGGCTTGCTCAGCCGCGCCACAGCGCTGTTGCCGGAGCGGATATATTCGGCCGGAGGATTGGCGACGATGCCGGTCGGCAGCGGCTTCTTCTCGGTCGCGTCGCCCCATTGCGCGACGTAATTCTCCTGCACGCGGTACACGCTCGTCCCCGCATCCCACCAATGCGCCCTTGCCAGCGCCCGGATATTGGCGACATGGACCGGCGCCTGGGCAGGCGCCAGCCGCAGCGTCACCGTCCGCCCGTTGGCCAGGGTGAAGACCAGCAACTCGTCATCGGGCACCGCGATCCAGTCGCCGGGGAGCGGATCGCCGGCCTGTGCGGCAGGGGCGGGGGAGGGCGAAGCCTGCGCCAGAAGCGCGGCGAGCAGAAGCGCGATCGTCATCACGCAACAGACTGCCCCAGCCCACCGATACACGCAATCGCTTGCGCGCCGCGAGGAAGCGCATTAGGGCCGCGTCTTCCAGGCATGGACTCATGCGGAGCGGTGGCCGAGTGGTCGAAGGCGCTCGCCTGGAAAGTGAGTATACGGCAAAACCGTATCGAGGGTTCGAATCCCTCCCGCTCCGCCAGATTTCGTTGATTTTACCGGGTAAAATCTAAGGCAAAAATCTCCTGCCTACATTCATGCCGACTTTTTATTTGGCGCTATACGCCTAAAGCGACCGCTGGCGGATGCCATGCTCGACGCCGCCGCGCTCAGGGATCGCGGGAAAAACTGGCGACGCCCAACGCAAAGCGGCGGGAAGTCCATCTCATTCGCGAGCGGCTGGGACTCCGCGAGCACCGTGCCTGCGACATCGTCGAGATTGCGCGTCGGGTTGTCCGGTATAAGCCGCTCCTGATTGTCAGCGACAATGACACCGAGCTCACCTCGGTCGCCATCCTACGGTGTCCGGTAGGGGGCAGATGGCGTGTCGCTGTCGGCCCCGGGCCAGCGCTGACCGGGTCGGATCGCGAAGCGACAGCAAGGCATGGATGCTGTCGCCGGGGGGCAGCACCGTGAGGTGGCGAAACGCCTCAACTTTCGCTGCCTCGACGTCGGGGAGGACATGCAAATGGTCATGTCTGACTTATCCTTGACGGAATTCGCGAATGAAAGCATGATATCACCAACAAAAGCCAAGAATGGCCGAGGGTTAGTTTGCCCGTGGGAGGATGTATGACGAGAGCGTTCCTGTTAGCGACGGTGCCGGCACTGCTGTTCTGCGAAGGCGGGGCGGCGGCACAAGCCGTCCAAGCGGTAGAGGCGGATCAGCCGCAAGGTGTGAACGCCCCTGCACCGGCGGAGCAGACGGGCAATGAGATCGTAGTCACCGGTTTTCGTCGCTCTCTCGATCTGGCCAATGATGCCAAGCGTCGCGCCGATGTCGTCAGCGACGTGATTTCCGCCGAGGACATCGGCCAGTTCCCCGACCTGAATCTGGCCGAGTCGCTGCAGCGGATCACGGGCGTGCAGATTACGCGCTCGGCAGGTGAGGGGTCGGGTGTTTCCATCCGAGGTCTGCCGCAGGAGTTCACGCGCGTTCAGTATAATGGGCGCACCTTGGGTAGCGGCGGCACCCGCTCCTTCGACTTTACGGCCTTCTCGGCGCTGTTCACCAGCGCGGTCGAGGTCATCAAATCACCGACCAGCGACATGATCGAAGGCGGTCTGTCGGGAACCGTCAATGTCCAGACTGCGCGCGCGCTGGCGATCGGCAAGACCACGGTCAGCGCGTCCGTCGAGGGCGTGTACGAACAGGAGCGAGGCAAGGTCACGCCCCGCGTTGCCGTGCTGGGCAACTGGGTCAACAAAAGCGGGACGTTCGGCATCAACGCCGGTGTCGCCTATGAGAAGCGCGAGTTTCTGGAAAAGTTCGTCAACACCTATGGTGCCGAAACAAGCCGGGAGTCGCCGCTGTTCAATGCGGCGGGGCAAGCCGTTCAGGGCGGAAAGACGCCGCCGATCGATTATAATCGCGATGGCGACTTCAACGATACCTACAGCTTCATGCACGGCTTCGACGTGTGGAACAATCGCGGCCGTCGCGAACGCCTGACCGGCATTCTGGGCTATCAGTTCAAGCCGAACGACAATCTCGAAATCTATGGCGACGCCTTTTACAGCCGCTTCAACAACGACACCTATACCCGGCGTGCACAGCTACGGATCACCGATATCGCGCCTCAAATCGCGGGCGGCACCAATTACGGGGTTCGGGGGAGCACGATCGATACCAGCTTCAACAACCGGCTGCTGGGCGGGTCGCAGGGGTTCCTGACCACGATCGACGCCGACGGCATCAGCAACCAGGCGACCGCGCGCGGCACCTTCGCACGTATCGAGGTGCTGTCGCTGGCGCAGGGCGTCAAATGGACAAGCGGCGCGCTCACCCTGGAAGGCCAGGGTGCCTATTTCCGGTCCACCAACAACAATCGCAATTTCGGCTTGCAGGCCCAGGCGCGAGCCTCTGCCGCGGTCAGCTTTCCTGACGGCATCGGCAACGGACCATCGATCCAGTTCAATCGCGGCTATGATCAGCTGAATCCCAACAACTTCTATCTGAATGTCGCCGATCTGGCTGCCTTCACCAGCAAGGACCGGAATTGGGAGGGGCGTTTCGACGCGACCTACGCGCTTCCCGATGGTGGCTTCTTCCGCTCGGTGAAGGCGGGCATCTATGCCAGCGATCGTCGCTTCCAGAATACCGCCGGTTTCGCCGTGCTGAATGCTGGCCAGATCGCGGCATTGTCGGGCGGCAAGCTGACCGTGACGCCCGGTATCGAAGGCGGTGGCGCCATCCAGGCGGGGGGCTTCCTCACCCAGGGCGATTTCTCCGGGCTGCCCGGCAATCCCCAGTTCCTCGTCGTCGACACCGGCAAGTTCGACGCGATCGTGCCGCGATCGGCCTATTTCGACGATCAGAACATACCGCCCCAGGCCGGACAGGGTTTCGACGTGGGTGAAAAGACCTTTGCGGCTTATTACCGTACCGACTTCATGAACGGCGACGAGCGGCTGGCGGGCAATATCGGATTGCGCTGGGTCCAGACGCGGACGACCTCGATCGGCTTGATCCCCGATCTGACCAACATCATCATCGAGCCCGACAGGGTGAACGTCACCGTGCCGGCCGCCGGGCAGACATCGGTGAAGGGCGTGTACAGTGCGCTGCTGCCGAGCCTGAACATCCGCTACAACCTGACGTCCGACCTGTTGATCCGTGCTGCGGCGGCCCGCGTCATCGGGCGACCCGGATTGGGCCAGTTGTCGGCGGGCACCTCGGTCGATGCCAATGTCCGCTCGATCAACTCGGGCAACCCGACCCTGCGCCCGTACAAATCCGACCAGCTCGACCTATCGCTCGAATATTATTTCGCGCGGGGTGGCCTGTTGTCGGCAGCGGTTTTCTACAAGCACCTGACCGACTATATCGTGTCGGGCCAGACGACCGAGGTCTACACCGTGTCGTTGCGAACCGGCGGTACGTCGACGCTGGAATTCCGTCGCAATCAGCCGTTGAACCTGCTGAACGGCGATGTGAAGGGCATCGAACTCGCGGCACAGCTGCCCTTCTCCTACATCACCTCGGCGCTTGATGGTCTGGGGCTGTTTGGAAATTATACCTATATCGATGCGCCCTCGATTCCGCGCACCCAGGGCGGCGAGTCCTTCCCGCTCGATGGCGTGGCCAAGCATAACTACAATATCGGCGGTTATTTCGAGAAAGCCGGCTTTGCGGTACGCGGCTCCTATTCCTATCGTGGCCGCTATTCCAACGGCGGAGGAACGTTCGGCGACGGCAACTTCGTCGAGCCCTATGGCCAGCTCGACGGTTCGATCAGCTACAAGGTCACGCCCGCTATCGATGTCAGCATGGACGTCACCAACCTGCTCGACGCCCATGCCAAGCAGGTCAATTCGTTCGGCTTGTTCTCGTTCGAGGGCTTTACCGGGCGGCGGTTCACGGGCGGTGTCCGGTTCCGCTTCTAAAGCAATGACGTGGATCGGGCCCCAGCGGTCCGATCCACGTCGAAGAATTCAGGAGATGCGTACAAGACCACAGTAAGGCGAGAAACCATCGGTGGCAGACGATGCAGGCGAACTCGCCGAGCAGGTTCTTGCCGCCGGCGTCCGACGGCAAGTGAATTTCCCGCGCTGGCCGTTCAAAGTCTTGCTCGAACCTGTGTGTCGCCCGCACCACGCGAAACGCGACGTCCTTTTCCGGACGATCGACGTCTCCGGCATAGCGGCTCGGCTCAGTGTCTGCGAAGGAGGGATTTGGAGGGCCATGGCGCAGACATAATGCTCATCCGGAGCTCGTGCGGCCCGCCGGAAATCCCTGACATTTTGCCTCAGCGTTCGACCTTGTGGCTCTGCCCCAGGCGCAGCGTCATGTCCCACAAGGTCTGAACAGGGGGCTCGGTATCCTTGGTGTGGCCGGGCAGCGTCGCGACCAGCCCGCGCGCCAGTGCGAGCCCCAGATCGCCGAGGTCCAGCGAGAAGCAGGTCAGGTCGGGGGACAGGGCGCGACAGGCGGGATTGTCGCGCAGGCCGATCACGGCGACGTCGCGCCCCGGCTCCAGGCCCAGGCGGCGCAGCGCGCGATAGGCGCCCACGGGCGCGGTTTCGCCCATCAGCAGCAGCGCGGTCGGGCGGTCGGGCATGGCCATCAATTCGCTGGCCGTCGCCTCACCGTCGCTTTCGTCGGTTTCGCCGTGATGGACGAGCGCAGGGTCGAAGGGGATGCCTGCGCTCACCAGCGCATCGCGATAGCATCGGACGACGATATGGCTGTTGTTGATCGTGGCGGGCGGCGCGACCAGGCCGATGCGGCGATGCCCCGCCTCGGTCAGCAGCGTCATCGCGTCGCCCATGACGCCCTCGAAATCCAGGTCGATCCAGGCATAGTCGCGCGCGATCGCGGTGCGTCCCAGCGCGACGAAAGGGATGGTGCGGTCGAGCAGGAAGGGGATGCGCGGATCGTCATGCTGTGTCCCCGACAGCACCCAGCCATCGACCGTCCCGCGCGAGACATGGCGGCGCAGGAAGGTCAGCGCATCCTCGCCCTTACGCGCCAGCAGCACGACGAGATCGAGGTCATGCTCGCTCAGGCCGTTCTGCAACCCCTCCAGCAGCGCCATGAAGAAGGGGTCGCCGTGGATGGCGCTGTCATGCTCCAGGGTCAGCATGAAGCCGACCGTGCCCGTCCGCCCGCTGCGCAGCGTCCGCCCCGACTGATTGGGGATATAGCCGTGCTTGGCCGCCGCCTCGACCACCCGCTGGCGGGTCGCCGGGCTGACGTCCTTGCGATCGTTCAGCGCGCGCGACACCGTGCCGATCGACAACCCCAGGTGACGGGCAAGTTCGCGTATATCCATGGGTCCGTTGATCGCGGCGCGGCGCTTTTTGCACAAGCCCCTTACCAACGCCCCTGCGTACCAGGGCGAGGACGGCCTGCCTGCTCACAAAGTCATTGACAGGCGAGCGGAGTGGACCGATACCCGTAAACGTTTACGGCCATCGCAGAATGGCATCGAGAGGATCGGGTCGCTTTGGACACGCTTGTTCTGGAAGACCGCGCGATCGCGTGGACCTATAATGGGGGGTGGTTGCGGATCGAAGCGCATGGGCCGGACGGCCTGCGCCTGCGCGCATCGCCTTTTCCCGATTCCGGGGCGCGGTCCGGAGCGCTGCTCGACAAGGGTGCCGCTGCGGGCGCCGATCCGATCGTCACGCGGGACGGCGCGACCGCGCGAATCACGCAAGGCCGGATCATCGCCGAAGTCGACCTGCAGGGGCGCGTCCGTTTCCTGAACGCGGACGGAGAGTTGCTGCTGGAAGAGAAGTGGCGGCAGCGCGACACGACCGGCAGATTCTGGACCGTCGGCACCGACGAGGTGCGCATGATCAGCGCGCTGGGGCTGGCGGGGCGCGAGTTCAAGCTGCTGACCGGCGACACCGCGCGCATCACCGTCCGGTTCGAGGCGAAGGCGGACGAGCGGCTCTATGGCATGGGCCAGTATCAACAGCCCAATCTGAACCTCGCCGGATGCACGCTGGAACTGGCGCAGCGCAATTCGCAGGCGAGCGTGCCCTTCGTCGTGTCCAGCCATGGCTATGGCCTGTTGTGGAACATGCCCGCGGTCGGCGCGGTGCATTTCGCCGCCAATGGTGCGACCTGGACCGCCGAAGCCGCGCGCGAGATCGATTACTGGATCACCGCAGGCGACACGCCCGCCGACATCGTGCGCAACTATGCCCAAGTGACCGGCACCGTGCCGATGATGCCCGATCATGCGCTGGGGCTGTGGCAGAGCAAGCTGCGCTATCGCACCCAGGACGAACTGCTGGCGGTGGCGCGCGATTATCATGCGCGCGGCATTCCGCTGGCGGTGATCGTCGCCGACTTCTTCCACTGGCCGGTCCAGGGCGACTGGCGGTTCGACGAACGCGAATGGCCCGATCCCGCCGCCATGACCGCCGAGCTGAAGGCGATGGGCACCGAGTTGCTCGTCTCGATCTGGCCGACGGTCGACCATCGTTCGGAAAATTATCCCGAGATGGTCGAGAAGGGCTATCTGGTCCGCTCCGCGCGCGGGCTGGACGTGCAGCAGGAATTTCTGGGCAATACCCGCTTCATCGACGTCACCCATCCCGGTGCACGCCGCTTCCTATGGGACCGGGCGAAGCGCAACTACCGCGACAAGGGCGTGGCGCTGTTCTGGCTGGACGAAGCCGAGCCCGAATATAGCGCCTATGATTTCGACAATTACCGCTATCACGGCGGCAGCGTGCTGGAGGTCGGCAACGCCTATCCGCTCCATTACGCCCAGGCCTTTTACGACGGCCTGACGGCGGAGGGCGAGACCGAGATCGTCAGCCTGATCCGCTGTGCCTGGGCGGGCAGCCAGCGTTACGGCGCGCTGGTCTGGTCGGGCGATATCCATTCCTCGTTCGAGGCGATGCGCAACCAGCTGAGCGCTGGCCTCAACATGGGTATGGCGGGCATCCCGTGGTGGACGACCGATATCGGCGGCTTCCATGGCGGCCATGTCGACGACCCGGCTTTCCACGAGCTGATGATCCGCTGGTTCCAATGGGCGGTTTTCACCCCGGTCCTGCGGATGCACGGCCACCGCGACCCCGTGACCCCTCCGCCCGAGCCGTTTCGCGACGGCGTTGCCCAGTGCGATACGGGCGCGGGTAACGAACTGTGGAGCTTCGGCGAGCGGGTGTATGAGGTGCTGCGCTGCTATGCGGGGCTTCGCGAGCGGTTGCGGCCCTATGTCGCCGGACTGATGCGCGCGGCCCATGAACAGGGCGACCCGCTGATGCGGCCGATGTTCTATCACTATCCCGACGATCCGCGCTGCTGGTCGGTGGACGACCAGTATATGTTCGGCCCGGACCTCCTCGTCGCGCCGGTGACGGCGGCGGGTGTCAGCGAGCGGTGCGTCTATCTGCCCGACGGAATATGGCTGGACGCCTGGACCAAGGAGCGGGTCGAGGGCGGTGGTCATATCTGTTGCGCGGCGCCGGTGCACCGAATCCCGGTCTTCGTCCGCGACGGCGCGGAGGTGATGGGGGCATTCGACAAAAAACAGTGACCGGCGCGCGTCGGTCATTTCATCGGAGCCGTCAAAAGACGGAACGGGACGGGAGGGTATAGGGCATGGCGGCATCGATGGCGGATCACGCCACGGCAGCGAACGGCGGGCAGCGACACGACGCCCCCGCGCCGATCCCGTTCGTCGAGAAGATCTGTTATGGTTTCGGCGATGCGGGGGGCACGATCGTCACCGGGCTGATCGCCAATTTCCTGACCTTCTACTATACCGATGTCTTCGGGCTGGCGCCGGGCATCGTCGGTGTGCTGTTCCTGTCGCTGCGTATCTTCGATGCGGTGTCCGATCCGCTGATCGGGATCATGGCCGACCGCACCACGACCCGTTGGGGGCGGTTCAGGCCCTATCTGCTCTGGACCGCGATCCCGGTGGGGCTCAGCTGTTTCCTGACCTTCCAGGCCCCCGACTTCAGCTATGACGGCAAGGTCGCCTATGCCGCGATCACCTATTTCCTGCTCGCTTTGTCCTATTCGCTCAACAACGTACCCTATTGCGCGCTCATCACCCGGATGACCGACAGCGAGCGCGAGGGCGTGTCGTGCCAGTCGGTGCGCTTCGCGATGGTGGCGATCGCGTCCTTCTGCGTCTCGGTCGGGCTGCCGATGCTGGTGCGCCATCTGGGCGGCGCGGACATCGCGCGCGGCTATCGCGACGGGGTGGCGATCCTGAGCGCGGCGGCCGTCGTCATGTTCCTGATCTGCTTCCTGTTCGTGCGCGAGCGGGTGGTCGCCGCCGATACCGCCGACGTGCCGCTCAAGGTCGCCATCGCCAACACGCTGAAGAACGACCAGCTGCGCTGGACCTTCCTGATGACCCTGCTGCTGATCGCGATCTTCAATACGAAGGGCGGCGCGGCGCTGTACTTCATCACCTATGTGCTGAACGGCGATGCGACCTATCAGGCGCTGTTCTTCGGCACCGCGACGGCGGGCGGGTTCCTGGGCTCTATCGTGGTGCAGGCGTTCACCCGGCGATACGACGTGCGCAGCGTCTATATCTGGGTGAATTTGATCCTGGTCGCCGGCCACGTCGCCGCCTTTTTCGTGCCGGGCGACTATCCGACGCTGTGGCTGGTGCTGGTCGCCCTGTGCTGCATCGTGCTGGGCTGCACCCTGCCGCTCCACTTCACCCTGATCCAGCTGGCCGACCAATATGGCGAGTGGAAGCTGGGCATGCGCTCCTCGGGCATGAGCTTCGCCTTCAACCAGTTCTTCGTGAAGCTGGCCTGGGCGGTGGCGGGCGCGCTGATCAGCGGGGTGCTGGTGCTAGTGTCGTACAAGGCGGGGGCGGGCAACCAGACGCCGCTGTCGCTGACCGGCATCCGTCTGTTGTCGACGATCATCCCAGGTTTGATGCACCTGGCACTGGCCTTTGCGATTTCCCGCCTGATCCTGAACCGCGCCACCATCGCGCGAATGACTGCCGAGCGCCGCGCATGACCCTTATCCCGGAACCCCGATCCATGACCCAAAAGCCCCGCCGTTCCGCCTCCGTCCTGATCGCCGCCCTGCTCGGCTCGGTTGCGGTGCCAGCACTTGCGCAGGAGACGATCACCGTCGACCTCGCCAGCGACACCGGCGCGTTTCACGGCGGCGCGTCGGGCACGCTCTATGGCCTTTACGATGCGCGGCTGCCGCATCCCAATCTGGTCGAGGGGATCGGGCTTCGCACCGTCTCGACCAAGGCGCAGGACGGGCCGCAGCATCCCGGCGCCGATGCGCTGGAGGTCTCGACGCTGCTGACCGATGCGTCGGGCGGCGACACCTATATCTACATGACCGACATCAACCGCGAATTCCCCTATGACTGGAAGACCGGGGACTGCGCGCAGTCGGTCGCGAACTATATCGAGAAGCTGCGCGCGCAGGTGCGGCAGGTGAAGGGTATGGCACCGCGCTATCGCGACCGGATCGTCTTCGTCCCCTTCAACGAGCCCGACGGCAACATGTTCGCCGAAGGGCCCAAGAGCTGCAACAATGTGCGCTGGCAGAAGGACCCGACGGCGTTCAACGACGCCTGGGACCGGGCGGTGCGGATGATCCGCCAGGAACTGCCCGGCGCGCGGATCGCCGGGCCGAACACCAGCATCCTCTATCCGGAGGTGGAGGGCTTCCTGCGCCACGCCATCGCGGCCGACACCATGCCCGACATCGTGACCTGGCACGAACTTAGCAACCCGGCGACGGTGCGGACCAGCGTGCGCAAGTACCGCGAATGGGAGGACCGGCTGTTCAAGGGCACCAAGTGGCAGGGCCGCCATCTGCCGGTGAACATCAACGAATATGCCTATAACTACCACACCTCGGTCCCCGGCCAAATGGTGCAGTGGGTCGCGGCGATCGAGGATTCCAAGGTCGATGCCGATATCGCCTATTGGAATATTGACGGCAATCTCAGCGATTCCGCTGTCCAGGCCAATCGCGGCAACGGGCAATGGTGGCTGCTGAACGCCTATGCGACGATGAGCGGGCATACACTGGCCGTCACCCCGCCGCATCCCGACCAGAGCTATACGTTGCAAGGCGTGGCGACGCTCGACCCGGCACGTGGGCAGATGCGGATGCTGTTCGGCGGCAAGTCGGGCGACGCGACCATTGCGCTGACCCATGTGCCCGCCAGCTTCGGCGACACGGTGCGCGTCCGTGTGCGCGAGATCGACTGGACCGGCCAACTGGGCGACGCTTCGCCGCCGGTGGTGGTCGACGACCGCGTGGTGCCGGTGAAGGACGGACAGATCGACTTGACCTTCGGCCGCGATGGCTTGCCCGCCCTGCGCGAGGAAGCGGCCTATGAGCTGGTCCTGTCCCCCGGACAGGGCGTACGCCCCGCCGCCGTCACGCCCCGCTGGCGGCAGGATTACGAAGCGGAAAAGGCGACCCGCCAAGGGCAAGGCCTGACCGTGCGCGGGCCGGAGGGCTCGCCCGACCATGTCGACCGCTTCCATGTCTCGAACGGCTATCTGGTTGAGGGGTTCAGGACCGGGGCCGATGCCGCGCTGGACTTCGCGGTCGATGTGCCGCGCGATGGGCGCTACGACCTGCGTGTCCTCGCCAGCAGCTTCAATAAGGACCCGCTGGTCGAGCCCCAGGGGGCGACCAACGTCTTCCTGCGCATCGACGGCAAGCCGGGAGGCGAGACCGAGCTGTTCCTGCCGCTGGGTTACAAGCCCGCCGTGCTCGACCATGCCGATACGGTGGTTCATCTGACGCGCGGCCGCCATGTCCTGACGCTCGCCACCCGCAGCCTGGACGGCACGCGGCGGACGCAGGGCAATGCGATGGTCGACCGCATCACCCTGACCGCCGCCGATCCCGCCGTGACCGCCAAGCGCTATGACATGGCGGATGCCATGGTGAAGGGCGGCAGCGCGACCTTCTGGGTCTATGCCGCGAAGGACGGACTGGCGCGCCTGAGCCCGGACGCCAGCGGCGGCGCGGTGCGCATGGCGGTCAACGGTCGTGAGACGAAGGGCCGCGCCTTCCTGCTCGGCGGGATCAACAAGGTGGTGCTGACCGCCTCGGGATCGTCGGCCGTTCGCGGCCTGTCGATGACGCCCGAAAACGGCGCCGCGCCGCATGTCTATGAGGCGGAGGATGCGCAGGTTGCCGGAACCGCACGCATCGCCGCGGCCTCGCGCGCCAGCGGCGGCCGGGCGGTGTTCGCCATCGGCGGCGCACCGGGCAACGGCAACACGCTGACCTTCCCCAGGGTGATGGCACCGCGCGCGGGCACCTATGCGCTGACCCTGCGCTTCTCGAACGAGGAACAGGCCAAGGCGACGCATTACAATCCCGATCCGCTCGCGCGCATCGCGCGCATTTCGGTGAACGGCGGCAAGCCGATGCTGGTCAGCGCGCCGCACAGCTTCAATGCCAACAACTGGTGGGAGATGACCGTGCCGGTGACGCTGAAGGCGGGGGCCAACACGGTCCGTATCGCGGGTGAGGAACAGCCCAATTGGGACGGCCGCACCTATGCGTCGCAGCGCTGGCCGGGCGTCCAGCTCCGCTCGGCCTATGCGCCCAATATCGACCGGATCGCCATCACGCCGATGCCCTGAGGGTGGCCCTGTAAGGGCGAGCGGTCTCGGAGGAAAAGGGGAGTGACATGAAAAAGGGATGGCGTACGGGACTGGCGGCACTGGCGGTGATGGCGACGGGGGTCGTGCCCGATGGCGCGCAGGCGGACAATCCGGTCGTCCAGACGCGCTTCACCGCCGACCCGGCGCCTTTGGTCCATGACGGCGTCGTCTATCTCTATACCGGCCATGACGAGGACGATGCCGAAGGGTTTCGGATGCTCGACTGGCGGCTCTACAGCTCGACCGACATGGTCAATTGGACCGACCGCGGCTCACCCGCCTCGCTCGCAACCTTCGCCTGGGCGCAGCAGGACAATGACGCCTGGGCGCCGCAGGTGATCGCGCGCGACGGGAAATTCTATCTCTACGCGCCCATACGCGTGGCGGGGAATCCCGACACCGCCATCGGGGTCGCCGTGGCCGACCGGCCCGAGGGTCCGTTTCGCGATGCGCTGGGCAAGCCGCTGATCGCGCCGCGCTTCGGCGCGATCGATCCCACGGTCGCGATCGACGATGACGGGCAGGCCTATCTCTACTGGGGCAATCCCGACCTGTGGTATGTCAGGCTGAACCGCGACATGACCAGCTATGCTGGAGAGATCACCAAGGTCGCCAAGCCGATCGACTATCAGGAGGGCCCCTGGTTCTACAAGCGTGGGGCGCATTACTACATGGCCTATGCCTCCAGCTGCTGTCCCGAGGGGATCGGCTATGCGATGAGCGACCGGGCGACCGGCCCCTGGGTCCACAAGGGGCCGATCATGGACCCCAATGCCGCCTCGACCGGCAATCATCCCGGCATCATCGACTATAAGGGCCATTCCTATCTGTTCGGCTTTCACTACGAGCTGAACTTCGCCCTGACGCCGATCCATCACGAGCGGCGCTCGGTGACGTTGCGCGAGTTCCGCTACAATCCGGACGGCACCATTCCGCGCCTGCCTTGGTGGACCGACGAGGGCGTGGCGCAGATCGCGACCCTCGATCCCTATCGCTGGGTGGAGGCGGAAACGATCGCCTGGACCTCGCGCATCGGGCGCGACCGCGACCGGCCCTATCGCTGGGCACCGGGCGTCACGACGGCGAGCGGGGCGGACAGGCGCATCCATGTCACCCGCATCGCCGATCGCAGCTATATCAAGGTCGGCGGCGTCGACTTCGGACGCGGCGCGGCCAGCTTCGCCGCCAGTGTGGCGCGGGTGCGGGGGCGTCCGACGATCACGCTGCATCTCGACCGGGTCGACGGGCCGCAGATCGGGACGCTGGCCCTGACCGGCGGCGGTGCGGATTGGGGGACGCAAGCCGCGCCGGTGACCGGGGCGACCGGCGTGCACGACCTGTTCCTGGTCTTCCACGGCGATGGCGACGGGCTGTTCGACTTCGATCGCTGGCAGTTCCGCCGCCAGTAAGGGGCCGTGCTCAGGCGGCGCCGATGGTCAAGGTGATCCGGTCCCCCGCGCGGGTGGCGATGCGGACGCCGTCCTTCGCGTCATGAATCGCCACGGTCCGGCCGCCACACATGGCCGCGCGGATCCGGCGACCGGCGGGCAGGCGAACGACCAGTTCGCCGCCCAGCGCCGACAGCAGCTCGGCCTGTTCCAGCTGTCCTGCCGCCCAGCGCTGGTCCACGGTCACGCCGCCGCGTGCGCGCAGGCCGTGGACGCGGCCGTCACGCCAGGGCGGGGGCAGGGCGGGCAGCAGGGCGATCGCGCCGTCATGGCTTTGCAGCAGCATCTCGGCGATGGCGGCGGTGATCCCGAAATTGCCGTCGATCTGAAAGATCGGCCCCTTGTTGGACGGATGCGTGTCGAACAGATTGTCGAGCGTGCTGCCCTTCAAGAAGGCATCAATCGAACGGCCCGAACGCGCCGCATCGCCCATCCGTGCCCAGATGCAAGTCGCCCAGGCGCGGCTCCATCCGGTCTGCGCGCCGCCGTTATCCTCGCGCCGCTGCATCGAAGTCGCTGCCGCCCTGGCCCATGCGGGCGTGCGGCGGGGGGTGAATTCGTCGCCGGGATAGAGGGGGTAGAGGTGCGAGATATGGCGATGGCCCGGCTCCGCCTCGGCGAAGTCGCGCGACCATTCCTGCAACTGGCCGTGGCTGCCGATCCGATAGGGCTCCAGCCGCTCGACCAGTCCGCGCAGCCTTGCCGCGAAGGCCATATCCGTCTTGAGCAGGGTGCTGGCGGCGATGCAGTTGGCGAACAGCTCGCGGATCAGCGCGAGGTCCATGGTGCAGCCGGTGCTGATCGAGGCGGGCTTGCCGTCGGGGGCGAGGAACTCGTTCTCGGGCGAGATGGAGGGCGCGGTGGTCAACCGCCCGTCCTGCCCCGCCACTAGCCATGCCGCGCAGAACTCGGCGGCACCGCGCATCAGCGGCCAGGCCCGGTCGCGCAGGAACGTCCGGTCGCCGCCGAAGGTGAAATGCTGCCACAGATGCTGCATCAGCCACGGTCCGCCCATCGGCCAATTGGCCCAGATCGGCGCGGCGCTGCCTTCGCCGACCGGATTGGCCATCGCCCAGATGTCGCTGTTGTGATGCAGGCACCAGCCCGGCATCCCGTAATAGCTTTGCGCGACCCGTGCCCCGCGCACCGCCACCCGCTCCAGCCAGTCGAACAGCGGGGCATGGCAATCGGCGAGATTGGCGACCTCGGCGGGCCAATAGTTCATCTCGGTATTGATGTTGGTGGTGTGGTTGCTGCTCCAGGGCGGCCGCACCTCGGCATTCCAGATGCCTTGCAGGTTGGCGGGCTGGGTCCCCGGGCGCGAGCTGGCGATCAGCAGATAGCGGCCGAAGTGGAACAGCAGCGCGGCCAGACCCGGATCGCTGGCCCGCACATTGCCCGCGCGGCGCTCCGCCGTCGTGCCCGTCATGCCGCCCGCCAGCTGCAATCCGGCCCGGCGATAAAGTGTCCGGTGGTCGGCGACATGCGCCGCCCGCAACGCCGCATAGCCGGTCCCCCGCGCCGCCGACAGCGCCGCCACCGCCTTGGCCTCGATCGCCTCGATCGGCAGGTCGGGCGACTGGTCGAAACCGCGAAAGCCGGTGGCGGCGTTGAGGCGGATCTCGATGCTCCGGGCACCGCGAACCACGATCCGGTCGCCCGACTCCGTGGCGCGCCCGCCCTCGTTCATGACGTCGGCCACGGCGGCGAACATCATGCCGCGTCCGGCGGCATCGTCATAACGGACAGGATCGGCGACCGAATGATAATTGGGCGCGGCATAGGAGGGGGCCTTGCCGTGCAGGATCAGCCGGTTGCCCTCCGCCCGCACCGATCCCTTGAGCAGCGTGGCCAGCGAGACGTCCGCGTCGATCGCCCCGCCTTCCGCCGTCATCCGCACCACGACCAGCTGCGCCGGGTGCGACACGAACACCTCGCGTCGGTAGCGCGTCCGCCCCGCGGTATAGGCTATGTCGACCACCGCCTGATCCAGGTCGAGCGCCCGGCGATAGTCATCCTGCGTCGCGCCGTCATGGGGCAGCGCGATCACCAGATCGCCGATCGGCGCATAGCTGTTGGAATAGGCGCCTTGCAGCTTTTTCGCCCGCGTGTCGGCAGCGTGGTAGTCGCCCGTCAGCGCGGCCTGCCGCACCTCCGCCAGCGATCCTTGCGCATCCGGCTTGGCATCGCTGCCCGGATAGCCGGACCACAGGCTGTCTTCGTTCAGGGAGATGATCTCGCGCGCTGGGCCGCCGCGCACCATGGCGCCCAGCCGCCCGTTGCCGACCGGCAATCCGTCGACCCAGCGAGTCGCGGGCGCATCGAACCAGAGCCGGTGGGAATCATCGGGCGACACCGGCTGTGCCCGCAGGGGCAGGGCGCCGATCCCGCCCGCCGCCATGGCTAAGGCACCCGCTTCCAATACGCCGCGCCGCGTCAGATCGGCCATGCATTCCCCTTCCGCCTCATCCCTGATGTCAGGACGGTGGCGTATTCAAGTGCATGAAGAAAGGACAAAATACCGGGGCGGTGCGGGAGCGTCGAAACCCGCACCGCCCCGCGCATCAGAAGGAGAAGCGCACGCCCGCGTCATAGCGCGGCCCGAAATTCTGGTAGCGCAGCAGCTGGTTGTCGAACCGCCCAGTGGCGAAATACTTCGCGTTGAACAGGTTCGTGCCTTCGACGAAGACCTGGGCGAAGGGGGTGATGTTCACCGCCACGCTGCCGTCGAACTGGCCATAATCGCGCACGAACACCGGCTCGTTGCCCGGACCGCCCGCCAGCTGCTGGAGGAAGCGTTCGCGCCGGTTATAGGCGATGCGCGCCGACACGCCGAACTTCTCGTAGAAGATCGTCGCGTTCTGCGAATTGCCGATGCCTTCCGCCGCGAAGGACTGGCCGACCTGGCTGACGTCGAATTCGCGATTGGTGGTCACGAAGGTCGCGTTGGCCTGTACGCCGAAGCCGCTGAGCACGCCCGGCAGCCAGTCGAGCGTATGGACCAGGTTCAACTCCAGCCCCTTGATCTTCAGCGATTCCGCGTTGCGCGGACGCCGGACGCTGAACTTCGCGGTGTTCTGTCCGACGATCAGCCCGCCGACCGGCAGATTGCCCGCATTGGCGATGGTGAACAGTTCCTCGCCAAAGGTCTGGACGATGAAGTCGTCGACCGTCTTGTGGAACACCGCCGCCGACAGGGTGGTGGTCGATGTCGGATACCATTCGAGCGACAGGTCGAAATTGGTGGCGCGGTAGGGCTTGAGCGCGGGGTTGCCGCCGCTGGCGGTCAGCGTGGCGGGGCGCAGCGTGCCGATGTCCAGGCTGGGCGCCAGATCGCCGATGGCCGGGCGGGTCAGCGTCTTGTAGGCGGCGAAGCGCGCCTGCAGCTTGGGCGTCAGGTTCAGCTTGGCGTTCAGATTGGGCAGGAAGTTGCTGTAGGACGAACGCCGGTTGACCGACACCGCTGCGCGGTTGTTGGCGAAAACGCCCGTATAGGTCGTCGGGTCGCCCGGCACCGGCAGCAGGTCGGTCAGCTGCAATTGCTGACCGGCCGAAACCAGCTCGGTATATTCATACCGCCCGCCGACATTGATGAACCAGGGAAGGCCCGCGACTGTGCCCTCCAGATCGACATCGGCATAGCTGGCGAAGACCTTTTCGCGGACACGGGCCGAGGGCTGCTCGGTGACCGCATAGCCGTTGGTGCGGGCAAAGATCGCCGCCGTGGTGCCCACCGGCTGGCCGCGCGCCAGGTCGAGCGCGGTCGTGGCGGCGGTGCTGGTCAGATAGTTGAAATAGGCCTGCGGGTTGTAGGTCAGGAAGGTCGTCGGCACGCTGCCGCCCTTCTGCCCCAGCGACCCGAGGGTGAAGGGCGAGAGCAGCGACGGATCGGCCAGCGTCGGATAACCGCAATAGAGGCAGCCGATATTGGGATCGGACGAGAAGGGCACGTTGCGCTTGTCGCGCGAGGTGCCGGTCAGGCCAAAGCGCAGCGCCGTGACGATGTCCCAGCCCGGCTTCCATTCGGTGTTCCAGCGATATTCCTGGACCTTCTCGGTCACGTCGTTGCCGCTGCGCCCGGCGATATGGGTGCGGCCCAGCGCCGGGTTGGTCAGCACGCCGTTCGCGTAACCCGAAGTCGACGGGATGCCGTTCCCCTGGGCGGCATTGAACGAATATTGCGTCGGTACGCCGATGACGGTGAAATAGGATTTGCCGCCGCCCGCATTCTTGGCCTGCGAATAGGTGGCGTCGAAGACCATGCGGACATTGTCCGCCGGTCGCCATTCGGCGTTGAACCCGGCCTCATAGGTCGTCGTCTCGCGCACCCCGCCCGAGGCGATGAAGTCGGCATTGCCGTTGGTGGTCAGCGAGGTGACGGTGCGGTTCGAATCGATGCCCGCCGCCGTGTAGCTGGTCGGCTCGAACCAGCTGCCCAGACCGCGTGTGGTCGTGTCGCTCTTGAACCGGTTATAGAGGCCGTCGACGGTGAAGGTCAGCTCGTCGGTCGGCGCATATTGCGCGACCAGCGTTGCGCCCAGGCGGGTGCGGTCGTCGCGCGTCTCGTTCACGTCCTGGTTACGCGGCGCATAGACGTTGGTGTAGAGCGGCGCGTTGTTCGGCCCGACCGAGGTGCCCGGAATATAGCCGTCGGTGCTGATCGCGCGGATCGAGGCGATACGCTTCTGATAGGACAGCGAGGCGAGCAGCCCCAGCTTGCCGTCGGCGAAGGTGTCGCTGAGCAGGCCGAACAGCTGCGGCGTGACCTTCTTGCTGTTGCCCTCATACAGCGCCTTGGCGGTGAAGACGCCCTTGAACTCCTTGAGCGCGAGCGGGCGCGGCGTCTGGACGTTGATCGTCGCACCGATGCCGCCGCCCTGAAGCGGGGCCTGCGAGCTCTTATAGACCTGCGCGCCGCTGATCAGTTCGGCCGGGATCAGGTCGAACGAGAAGGCGCGGTTGTAATTGTCCGAGGCGAAGCTGCGGCCGTTGAACAACACCGTGTTGAAGGCGGGGCCCAGGCCGCGCACGCTGACCGAGGCACCCTCGCCGTTGCTGCGGTCGATGGCGACGCCCGGAATGCGCTGGAGCGATTCGGCGACATTGGCGTCGGGGAATTTGCCCAGGTCTTCGGAGGAGATCGCGTCGAGAATCCCGGCCGCGTCGCGCTTGATCGCGGCGGCCGATTCGATGCTGCGGCGGATGCCGGTGACGACGATATCGGCGGAGGTGCCGTCGGCGGTGCTTTGGCTGGGCAGAGTGGCGGTCTGGTCCGCCGGTGGCGTCTGGCTCTGCGCCAGGGCCGGTGTGGCCACGATAAGTGCGACAAGTGCGCTGGCCAGCCCCTGGGCGGCGTAGCGGGCACTGATCTTTGGATTCCGGGCTTTCTTCAGCATAGCTCTCCCCTATGAAACCGGTGTCCGATGCTTCTTGGCGAGCATCTATGACACTCTTGTTAGAAGCTATGTCAGACAAGTACAAGGGCGACCCGTTCTTCTCGGCGCTGGAAGTTTGGGTATAAAAGGCCAGGAGCGGGGCGGGAGAGGTGCAAGTGGGCGAGACGGAAGTTCGACGCGTCGTCGTGGTCGGTGGCGGATCGGCAGGCTGGATCGCGGCGTGTCGACTGGCGGCGCAGGCCCGCCGGATCGGCAGCGGGGTGCAGGTCACACTGGTCGAATCGCGCAATGTGCCGACGGTCGGGGTGGGCGAGGGGACCTGGCCCACGATGCGCAATACGCTGGCGAAGATCGGCATCACCGAAACCGACTTCATCCGCTCCTGCGACGCCGCGTTCAAACAGGGCGCGCGGTTCGTCGGCTGGACCGATGGGACGGCGCAGGATGGCTATTATCATCCGCTCAACCCGCCTGCGGGCGCGACCGAGATCGATCTGGCGCCTCACTGGCTGCACAGGGCGGCGGAGACTGGCAGCTTCGCCGACTGGGTCGATTACCAGGCGATGCTGTGCGACGCGGGGCTGGGGCCCAAGACGATCGTGATGCCCGAATATGCGGGGCATGCGAACTACGCCTATCATCTGGACGCGGGCAAGTTCGCCGTGCTGCTGCGCGAACACGGCGTCGGCACGCTGGGCATCGACCATGTGCTGGGCGATGTGGTGCGCCCGCAGATGAGTGATCATGGCGATATCGTGCATCTGGAACTGGCCGATGGGCGGACGGTCGCGGGTGACCTGTTCGTCGACTGCACCGGCTTTGCCGCGCGACTGATCGGCGGCGTCTATCAGGTGCCGTTCCGCCGTTGCGGCGACGTGCTGTTCGCCGACCGGGCGATGGCGCTCCAGGTGCCCTATGAGGACGAGGATTCGCCGATCACCTGCCATACGGTGTCGACCGCGCAGGAGGCGGGCTGGATCTGGGACATCGGGCTGTGGACCCGGCGCGGTGTCGGCCATGTCTATAGCAGCGCCCACACCAGCGACGATGCGGCCGAGGCGGCCTTGCGCGCTTATGTCGGCCCCGCCGCCAAGGGGCTGAGCGCGCGCCGGATCACCATCGATGCCGGGCACCGGACGCGTTTCTGGCAGAACAACTGCGTGGCGGTCGGCCTGTCCGCCGGGTTCATCGAGCCGCTGGAGGCGTCGGCGCTGATGCTGATCGAGGCGTCGATGGATGCGATCGCCGACCGTCTGCCGCGCACCCGCGCCGCGATGGACGTGATGGCGCGTCAGTTCAACGCGACCTTCACCCATCACTGGATGCGGATTATCGAGTTCCTGAAGCTGCATTATGTGCTGACCCGGCGCACGGACAGTGATTTCTGGCGCGACAATGTGGCGTCGTCGTCCATCCCCGATGGCCTGGCCGAGCGGCTGGAGCTGTGGCGGCATCACTCGCCCGGTCCGCAGGACTTCGATCATGCGCGCGAGGTCTTTTCCTGGCCCAGCTATCAATATGTCCTGCACGGCATGGGCTTCGACAGTCGCCAGCCGCGCATCGATGCGGCCGCCCCCGACACGGCGCTGGCGCAGCGTTTCGTGACCCGGATGGCGCGTGCCAAGGACGACCTGCGCACCCGTGCGCCGCGCCACCGCGACCTGTTGCGCGCGATCCGCGAACATGGTCTGCAACGCGTATGACCGGCATCACCCCGCTTTCCCCGGCCGCGCATCGCGGGCTGCGCTATGACCGCCATGCCGCGGGCGGCACACGCCGCTTCGCCCGGATCGGCCTGTCGGAAATCGCGGTGGCCGCCGCCGACATGCCCCTGTGTCTGGCCAAGGACGGCCAGACCGGGCGCTTCAACCTGATCGCGCTGATGAGCCTGGTCGAGCCCGCCAATCTGTTCGTCTTCGGCGGCGGCTTCCAGGCGACCTATGTGCCCCGCGCGGTGATGCTGGGCGGGTTCCGGCTCGACGCGCGCGGGGCGGCGGGGCTGGCCGTCGATCCGGCCGATCCCGGCCTGGGCGAAGCGGGCGAGCCTCTGTTCGCGCAAGAGCAGCCGACGCCGCTGGCGCATGACATCGCCCGCGCGCTCGAACGGTTGGTGGCGGATGTCGAGGCCGCACAGGCGCTGGTCGATGCCTGGGCCGCGCATGGCCTGATCCGCCCGCTTCGCCTCTCGCTGTCCAAGGCGGATGGGGGCGCGCATGATCTGGCCGGGCTCTACACGGTCGACGAGGCGGCGGTGCAGGCGCTGCCCGATGCCGATCTGATCGCGCTCCACCGCGCCGACCGGCTGGGGCCCGCCGCCGTCCTGACCGCCTCGCTGGCGCAGGTCGAACGGTTGCGCCAGTTGCACAATGCCCGCTTCGCGCCCGCGCTGACCGGCTATTCGCTGGATTAGCTTGTTCGGCACCCGGTGCCGGGTTAGCCTCCCGGCGATCGGAGGGGGCGAAGATGCTGGCACGGTGGCGGGGACTCGTGGCGCTGGGGCTTGCCCTTGTGACGGGGCAGGGGGCGTGGGCGCAGACCGCCAATCCCATGCTGAAGGCCCATGCGGCGGGCATTCGCGACGCGACGCACGAACGCAACATGTCGCTCGGGCGTCTGGATATCGCGGTCGAACAGCGCGGCAGCGTCGTCGAGACGACCATCACCGCCGCCTTCGTCAACCCCGAGCCGGAGCAGTTGGAGGGCGAGTTCCGCCTGACCCTGCCCGAAGGGTCGGTCGTCACCGGCTATGCACTGGATATCGGCGGGCAGATGGTCGACGGCGTGCTGGTCGATCGCCCGCGCGCCAAGGCGGTGTACGAAGCGCGGGTCCGCCAGCGGATCGATCCCGGCCTGGCCGAAGTGAGCGCGGACAATGTGTTCTCGACCCGCGTCTATCCGATCTGGCCCGGTCGCGGGCGGACGATCCGGGTGCGTTTCGTTGCGCCCGTCGGGGCGGGGGGCTGGCGCCTGCCGCTCGGGTTGGACGGCACGGTCGGCGACTGGTCGATCCGCGTCCATGGCAGCGGCCTGGCGGCAAAGCCCTTGGTGACGCTGGGCGATACACCCTTGGCGATCACGGCGGACGGCGAGGGCTGGGGCGGTGCGGTGAGCGGCAAGGACAGGCCGCTGGCGGGCGCGCTGGCCATTGCGCCCGGTCGCGCCGCCGATCTGGTCGCCAGCACCCATCATAATGGCGAACGCGATCTGGAACTCGGCGGCGACCTGCCTGCCGTTGCGGGGAATGCGGCGGCTCCGGCGCATCTGCGCATCTATTGGGATCGTTCGCGCTCGCGGTTGAAGGCCGATACGGCGCGCGAGATCGCGCTGGTCCGCGCGGCGATCGACCGCTGGCACCCCGGCAAGGTCGAGCTGGTCGCCTTCAACAGCAGCGGGGCCCAGACGAAAAGCGTCACCACCGCCGATGAAGCGGCCGCCTGGCTGGGTGCGCTCGATTATCGCGGGGCGACGAGCTTTGCGCCGCTGTCGCAGGGCGGTGCCGCCGACCGCTGCCTGATCTTTACCGATGGCCGCGCGACCATCGACCGCGATGCCGCGATCACCCCGCGCTGCCCTCTTGATGTGGTCAGCAGTGCCGGGAGCGACGACCGTGCCTGGCTGGGCCATCTGGCGCGCGCGCATGGCGGGCGGCTGATCCCGCTGGGCGACGATCCGGCGGCGGCGCTGGCGCTGTTGCAGGCTGGTGCGCCCGGCGTGATCGCCGTCACCGACCGTGACGACCGGCCCTTGCCCTTCGTGCCGCTGGCCGCACCGCAGGGGCGCTGGGCAGTGCTGGTGCGAGCACCGGGCTTCGGGCCGGTGAAGATCCGGCTGGGTGTGGGGCAGGAGGTTGTCCGTGCAATCGATGGTGACGGCCCCGCTTTTGACGGCCTTGGCGCGCTGCTGGCGCAGGACGCGCTGGCGACGCTCGGCGCGACCGAGCAGCGCGACGCCTATGTGGCGCTCAGCCGCCGCTATGGCATCGCCAGCCCCAGCCTGTCCTTCCTCGTGCTGGAGAGCGTTAGCGACTATCTGAACGCGAAGATCGATCCACCCGCGAGCCTGTCGGCCGAGTGGCGCGACGATTATGCCCGCCAGCGCAAGGCGATGGAGGCGGATGACGCCCGCCTCGCGCAGCGCCATTTCGATCAACTGCTCAGAGAGTGGCAGGACGAGGTGGCGTGGTGGAAGACCCGGTTCGACCCTGCTGCCCAGCCCAAGCGGATCGCAACCTCGCGGAGTTTCGACCGGACGTCGTCGTCCGTCGTCCCGCTTGCGCAGCCGATCGCGGCGCCCGCCGCGCCACCTCCACCTCCGCCTCCGCCTCCGCCGCCC
>NZ_LDTF01000085.1 GCF_001477495.1 Sphingomonas yabuuchiae | reverse complement strand
CTGCCCAACGGCCTGCGCGTCGTGACGGTCGAGCGGCACGATCTGCCGCTGGTCACCGCCTCGCTGGTGGCGCTGGGCGGTGCGGCGACCGATCCGGTGGGCAAGGCGGGCGCGAGCAGCCTGTCGTCCGAACTGATGACCAAGGGCACCACGACCCGCTCGGCGACCGAGATCGCGCGGGCGGTCGAAAGCCTGGGCGGATCGATCGCGGCCGGAGCCTCGGATGACGGCGCGACCATCGACCTGACCGTCCCCTCGGCGCAGCTGGGCACGGCAATGACCATCCTGGCCGATGTCGCGACCAACCCGGCCTTCAAGCAGGAAGAGATCGATCGCGCCCGCACCCAGTCGATCGACAGCCTGAACGTCGCCATGCAGAATCCGGCGCAGCTGTCGGCGATGGTCGCCGACCGCGTGGTCTATGGCGCGCGTCCCTATGGCCAGCCGCTGTCGGGCACGCCCGCCTCGTTGAAGGGGCTGACCCGTGCCGACCTGACCGCCGCCTATGCGCGCAGCTGGAAGCCGGGCCAGGCGACGCTGCTGCTGGTCGGCGACGTGACGCCCGCCCAGGCCAAGCAGGTCGCCGAGCGCTATCTGGGCAATTGGCGGGTGTCCGGAGCCGCCGCGACGACGGCCAAGCCCCCCGAACCCGCTTTCCCCGCACCGCGCGTCATCGTCGTCGACATGCCCGATGCCGGGCAGGCGGGGGTGGTCGTCGCGCGTTCGGGCATCCGCCGCGCCGATGACCGCTATTACCCGCTGGCGGTGGCGAACACCGTACTGGGCGGCGGCTTTTCGTCGCGGCTGAATCAGGAAATCCGCATCAAGCGCGGGCTGGCTTATGGCGCGGGCAGCTCGGTGGCGACGGGCCGTGACATCGGCATCATCTCCGCCCGGACCCAGACCAAGAACCCCTCGGCCGCCGAAGTCGTCGGGCTGATCGATGCCGAGATGCGCAAACTGGGCACCGCACCCGTGCCGCAGGACGAACTGGCGACGCGGCAGGCGGTGCTGGTCGGCGGATTCGGCCGGACGATCGAGACGACCGACGGCATCGCCGACATCCTCGCCAACTACACGCTGCAAGGCGTGCCGCTCGAGGAACTGAGCCGCTACATCCCGCGCGTCCAGGCGGTCGATCCGGCGGCGGTGGAGTCGGTTTCGGCCACATTGCTCGATCCCAAGGCGGCCAGCATCATCGTGGTCGGCGACGCCAAGCAGTTCCTGCCCGCGCTGCGTCAGGCGCATCCGGAGGTCGAGGTCATACCGGCCGCGTCGGTCAATCTCGACTCGCCCAAGCTGCGCTGACCGTCCACTCCTCCCCAGGTCCGGCTTGGGGAGGACGCGACGCAAAATCCTTAACCCTCTCGGCTATAAGCATAACCCGATAGCGGCAGGGTTGGAGGACTCCCCACATTGCGGGTGGCGAAGCGGACCGTAAGACGAATGATACAGGTCTGGCTGGCGCTGCTCGGCCTGATGCTGACGTTCGGGCTGGTTCTGGCGGCGCAGGGGGCGTGGCGGCAGGCCCGGCGCTCGACGGCGGTCCTGCCCTCACGCCCCGTACGTCTGAAGGGGACCGCGCCCGCTCCTATAGCCGACGCGCTGCCCGCCATCGATGGCAGCACCGGCACGGTCGCCCTGCCCGCCCTGCCGATCCCGCCGGGGGCCCGCATCGCCGATAGCGGCGTGGTGGCGGCCCGACCTTTTGTATGGGGCCGTGCGACGGCGATCGATCGCGCCCGCGCGATGCAATGCCTGACCGCCGCCATCTATTATGAAGCGGGTGGCGAAAGCATCGACGGGCAGCGTGCCGTGGCACAGGTCGTGCTCAACCGCGCACGGCATCCGGCCTTTCCTGCCACGGTGTGCGGCGTCGTCTATCAGGGGGTCGAGCGCGCGCATTGCCAGTTCAGCTTCGCCTGCGACGGCGCCCTGTCCCGCACCCCCGCCGTCACCGGCTGGTCGCGCGCGGCGCAGGTCGCGGCGGCGGC
>NZ_LDTF01000084.1 GCF_001477495.1 Sphingomonas yabuuchiae | reverse complement strand
CTCCCGCCTGCGGGAGGGGGAGATGCTTCGATTGCCCCCCTCCCCGCCAAGCCCTATATGCGGGGCTCCCATGTCCAGCATTCCCTCCTCCGTCTTCGTTCCCGCCGACTGGCGCGACTTCCTGGCACTCACCAAGCCGCGGGTGATGACGCTGGTGGTGTTCACCGGCCTGTGCGGGATGCTGGCGGCCCCTGTCGGCGTCGATCCGGTCATCGGCTTCACCGCGATCCTGTGCATCGCGCTGGGCGCGGGCGCGGCGGGGGCGTTGAACCAATGGTATGAGGCGGACCTGGACGCGCTGATGAAGCGCACCGCCAAGCGGCCGCTGCCCGCCGGCCGCATGACGCGCGAGTCGGCGCTGCACTTCGGCGTCGGGCTGGCCTGTTTCTCGGTGCTGCTGATGGGGTTGGCGGTCAATTATGTCGCCGCCGGAATCCTGACCGTCTCGATCCTGTTCTATGTGCTGGTCTACACCGTCTGGCTGAAGCGGCGGACGCCGCAGAATATCGTCATCGGCGGGGCGGCGGGCGCGTTTCCGCCGTTGATCGGCTGGGCCGCCGCGACGGGTGAAGTCGCGCTCCTCCCCTTCCTGCTGTTCAGCCTGGTCTTTCTGTGGACGCCGCCCCATTTCTGGGCGCTGGCCCTCTTCGTGAAGACCGATTACGCCAATGCGGGCGTGCCGATGCTGCCCGTGGTGGCGGGCGAGCGGGTGACGCGCGCGCAGATCGGCCTCTACACCATCCCGATGGCGATCGCCGCCGTCGCGCCCTGGCCGCTGGGGCTGACGGGTTCGATCTATGGCGTGATCGCGACCGCCGGGACCGCGCTGTTCGGCGCCTATGCCGCGATCGTCGCGTTTCGGCATACCCGGCCCGACGACGCGATGAAGCCGGAAAAGCGGCTCTTCAAATATTCGATTCTCTATCTTTTCCTTCTCTTTGGCGCGCTGGTGGTGGATCGTTGGGCATGACGCCTGACGATTCGAATCGGATTCGCGCCAAGCAGCGCGCCCGCGCCACCGCCATGGCGCTGCTGCTCGGTTTTCTGGTGGTGCTGATCTTCTTCATCACCCTGTCCAAGATCCGCGCGGGGATGCACGGGTGAGGATGACGCGCCAGGGTCGGACGGTTGCGCTGGCGATCTTCGGCGTGGTGTTCATGACCGGCCTCGCCTTTGCCAGCGTGCCGCTCTACCGCATGTTCTGCCAGGTGACGGGCTATCAGGGCACGACCCAGCGCGGGAACCAAGCGCCCGGAAGCGTCCATCGGCAGATCACCGTCAATTTCGACGCCAACATCTCCTCGCGCCTCGCCTGGACCTTCAAGCCCGAGAATCCACACGAAACCGTCGATATCGGCGCGCGCGACATGGTGTTCTTCACCGCCACCAACAATGCCAAGGTGCCCGTGACGGGCACCGCGACGTTCAACGTCACCCCCGACCAGGCGGGCCGCTACTTCACCAAGATCCAGTGCTTCTGCTTCACCCAGCAGACGCTCAAACCCGGTGAGACGGCGCGGATGCCGGTGATCTTCTTCATCGACCCGAAGATCCTCAACGACCCCGACGCCAAGGACATCGAGACCATCACCCTGTCCTACACATTTTACCCGGTGGATTCGGCGAAGAAAGCGGGTTAGCCTGTCCCCAAAATAGCAAAAACATAGGGACGGGATCATGGCTGGCGCGAAGAACCACGACTATCATATCCTGCCGCCGAGCCCCTGGCCGCTGGCCAGTTCGATGTCGGCGCTGTTGATGGCCTCGGGCGCGATCATGTGGATGCACAGCGTGCAGGGCGGCGGCTGGGCGTTCCTGGCCGGTCTGGCGGCGGTGCTGTTCTGCATGGGCAGCTGGTGGGCGGACGTGGTGCGCGAGGCGCATCATGGCGACCATACCCCCGTCGTGCAGCTGCATTTCCGATACGGCATGATCCTGTTCATCGCGTCGGAAGTAATGTTCTTCGTCGGCTGGTTCTGGGCCTTTTTCGACTTCGCGCTGTTCCCCACCGCGATGAGCTTTGTCGACGGACAGGTCGAGCGCGCGGCCGAGGGTGCCGCCGCGATCGCTGCGACCTGGCCGCCCAAGGGGCTGGAGGTGATCGACGCCTTCAAGCTGCCCTTGCTCAACACGCTGATCCTGCTGACGAGCGGCACCACCGTCACCTGGGCGCACCATGCGCTGATCCACAACCAGCGCGGCGGCGAGAAGAAGGGTCTGTGGGGCGCGCTGGGCGTCGGCGACCGCGACGGCGTGCTCAAGGGCCTGTGGCTGACCGTGATCCTGGGCCTGATCTTCAGCGCGATCCAGGCCTATGAGTACATGCACGCGCCCTTCCCCTTCAAGGGCATCAACTATGGCGCGGCCTTCTTCATGGCGACCGGCTTCCATGGTTTCCACGTCATCGTCGGCACCATCTTCCTGATCGTCTGCCTGATCCGCGCCTATCGCGGCGACTTCACCCCGCGCCAGCATTTCGGGTTCGAGGCGGCGGCCTGGTACTGGCATTTCGTCGACGTGGTGTGGCTGTTCCTGTTCGTCACCATCTATGTCTGGGGTGGCTGGGGCGCGCCGGTTCACAGTGGCTGAGTTCACGCCTCCGACGATCTGGCAGGCTGGGTTCAAGGGGCTGTGTCCGCGTTGCGGCCAGCCCCATTTGTTTGCCGGACCGGTCTTCTCGACCAAGGTGACGACCTTTGCCGACCGGTGCAGTGCCTGCGGGCTGGACTTCACCCGGTTCAATGTCGGCGATGGCCCGGCCGCGTTCCTGACGCTGATCCTGGGCACGATCATCACCATCGCGGCGATCAGCGTCGAACTGACGCTGCATCCGCCGCTCTGGCTGCAGATGGCGATCTGGCTGCCGCTGACCGCGATCGGCGTGGTCTATAGCCTGCGCATCGCCAAGGGGGCGCTGATGGCGGCCGAATATCGCAACGAAGCGCGCGAGGGGGCCATGGTTCGTCCCGAAGACGACGCGGACGACGCGTGAAGCGCCTGCCGATCCTCCCCACGCTGATCGTCGGTCTGGCGGTCGCCGCGATGATCGCGCTGGGCCTGTGGCAGTTGCTGGACAGGCTGCCGAAAAAGGAAGCCTATCTGGCGCAGCTCGCCGCCAATCCGGCGCGCCCCGTCATCGCCTTTCCGCTGTTCCCGGACGACAGCCTGCTCTTCCGCCGCACGGTCGCCGATTGCCGCCCGCCGGTCGCCATCCGCCGCGCAGGTGCCGGGGCGGCGGGGTTCCGCCTGATCGCCACCTGTACGGTCCCACAAGGGGCGATGCAGGTACAGCTCGGCACCACCCATGATCCGCGCGCGGTGAGCCATTGGCCGGGCGGTCGTGTGAGCGGCTATGTCTCCCATGCGCCCGACAGTCGTTCGCTGCTCCAGTCCGCCTTCGACCACCGACCGCAGGACATGCTGCTGGTCGCCGACACACCCGCCCCCGGCCTCGACGCGAATCCCCGGCCGGGGATCGACGGGATCCCCAACAATCACTTCGCCTATGCGGTGCAATGGTTCCTGTTTGCCGCCATCGCCGCAATTATCTATGTTTTGGCGGTCGCCCGGCGCAATCGAATGGTTGTGGTACGCAACACACCCCGTTAAGCCGCAGCGCATCATGCGCTATCACAGTACCCGCGGCTCCGCCCCCGTCCTCGATTTCCGGGGTGCGACCCTGGCCGGTCTCGCCAGCGATGGCGGGCTTTACGTGCCCGAGACCTGGCCGACCCTGACCTTCGAGGAGATCGAAGGGCTGGCGGGCCTGTCCTATGCGCAGACGGCGGCGAAGATCATGGCGCCGTTCGTCGGCGACAGTCTGACCCCGCAGGAACTCCAGGCTCTGTGCGACACCGCCTATGGGCGCTTCTCGCACGCCGCCGTCACGCCATTGGTCCAGCTCGACCATGACCAGTGGCTGCTGGAACTGTTCCACGGCCCGACGCTGGCATTCAAGGACGTCGCGCTCCAGATGCTGGGCCTGCTGTTCGAGCGGTTCCTGCGTGGCACCGAGACGCGGCTGACCATCGTCGGCGCGACCAGCGGCGACACCGGATCGGCGGCGATCGACGCGGTGGCGGGGCGCGCCAATATCGACATCTTCATGCTGCACCCGGCGGGCCGCGTCACCGAGATCCAGCGTCGCCAGATGACGACGGTGCTCGCCCCCAACGTCTACAACATCGCGATCGAGGGGAATTTCGACGACGCGCAGGCGCTGGTGAAGGCGATGTTCAACGACCGCGCCTTTGCCGACCGCCATACCCTGTCGGCGGTCAACTCGATCAACTGGGCGCGGTTGATGGCGCAGGTCGTCTATTATTTCTACGCCGCCGTCCGGCTGGGCGCGCCGGGCAAGGCCGTCGCCTTCTCGGTGCCGACGGGCAATTTCGGCGACGTGTTCGCCGGCTATGTCGCGGCGCGCATGGGCCTGCCCGTCGAGCGGCTGATCGTCGCGACCAACGTCAACGACATCCTCCACCGCGCGCTGTCGTCGGGCGACTATTCCAAGGGTCAGGTGCAGGCGACCGCCACCCCCTCGATGGACATTCAGGTCAGCTCGAATTTCGAGCGGCTGCTGTTCGACGCGAACGGCCGCGACGGCGCGGCGCTGGCGGCGCAGATGAAGGGGTTTGAGGGCACCGGCGCGATGCGGCTGACCAATGCGCAGAGCCAGGCCATCGCACCGCTGTTCACCAGCGCGCGCGTGGACGCCGATGACATGAGCCGGGCGATGCGCTGGGCCTGCGATCAGGCGGGCCAGATACTCGATCCGCATACCGGCATCGCGCTCTCCGCCGCCCGCGCCAGCAAATTGGACGTGCCGGTGGTGACGCTGGCCACCGCGCACCCGGCCAAGTTCACCGATGCGGTCGAGCGCGCGACCGGCAGCCGCCCCGCGCTGCCCCGCCGCGTCGGCGACCTGTTCGAGCGTGAGGAACGCTTCACCACGCTGCCCGCCACCTTCGACGCGGTGACGGCCTTTATCGACGGGCATGGTTTGCGCTAACGCGGGTCCATGAAACTCGAAACGATGATCGGCGAGCCCTGGGCGGATTATGGGCTGGTCGACTCCGGCCATGGCCGCAAGCTGGAACGCTATGGCCGGTTCCGCTTCATCCGCCCCGAACCGCAGGCGATGTGGGCGCCCGCGACCAGCGACTGGCGCGCGGCGGCCGAGTTCGTGCCCGGATCGGATGAGGATGGCGGCGGCCGCTGGAACTTCAACGAGCCGGTGCCGCGCGACGGCTGGCCGCTCAAGTGGAACGAGGTGCGCTTCACCGCGCAGAATACGCCGTTCCGCCATCTGGGCTTCTTCCCCGACATGGCCCCCGTCTGGGGCTGGATGCGCGAGCAGGTCGACGGGCTGGCCGAGCCGGAGTGCATGAACCTGTTCGGCTATACCGGCGTCGGCACGCTCGCGATGGCGAGCGCGGGCGCGAAGATGGTCCATGTCGACGCCTCCAAGAAATCGGTCGAGGCGGCACGGAGCAACGCGATGCTGTCGGGCCTGGGCGATGCGCCGGTGCGCTGGATCGTCGACGACGCCGCCAAGTTCGTCGCGCGCGAAGTGCGGCGCGGGCGGCGCTATGACGGCATCCTGCTCGACCCGCCCAAATATGGACGCGGGCCGGAGGGCGAGGTGTGGCGGCTGGAGGAAGACCTGCCCGGCCTGATCGCCAATTGCCGCCAGTTGCTCGACGCCGACTCGCGCTTCCTGTTCCTGACCGTTTATGCCGTGCGCATGTCGGCGATGGCGATCGGCGAAATGATGCGCCAGGTCATGGCCGACCTGCCCGGCAAGGTCGAATGCGGCGAACTCGGTGTGCGTGAGGAAGCGCGGGGGCTCACCCTGCCCACCGCCATCTGGGCGCGGTGGAGCCGGTAAGCAAAAACCTCCGTTCAGCCTGAGCGAAGTCGAAGGCCACGCCAGATCATAGCGGCGGGGCCTATGCTTCGACTTCGCTCAGCATGAACGGAGCGGGGATTACCGAGCGGTGATCTCGATCAACGCGACCTCATAGGTCGCAACCGCCCCGCCCGCCTCGAACGCTCGCGCGATCCGCCGCATCGCGCCCGGCGGGATGGGCCGATGGCCTTCGCGCGGCGTCCCCGCCCCGATCGCCCGAAGGGCGCGCATGAACGCCGCTGCCGATTCGTGCCGTTGCTCGAACGCCCGCGTCTCGACCGGCCACCCGAGTGCCTCGACGGGTGGATAGACCGGGCTCCCGGCCGCGAACCCTTCCGCCCGGTGCGCCTCGTGCCATGCCGCGAAGGTCCCTTCGAGCAGCGTCGTCACCAGCAACTGTCCCCCCGGCGCCAGCAATCCCGCCAACCGCTGCAAGCCTCCTTGCAGATCGGCGAACCACTGCACCGCCAGGCTGCTGACGATCAGATCGAATGGCGCCTCGCCCGGCAGGTCGGGATACTCGCCATCCATCACCCGCCCGCGCACATCCGGATGCTTGGCGAGGCCCCGCGCCAGCATGGCGGGCGCGATGTCGGTCATCAGCCAGTCGGGACTTGCCAGACGGGGCAAGGTCGCCGCCGTCAGAAAGCCGGTCCCGCACCCCACTTCCAGCACGCGCGGGGCGGGCGGTGCCAATGCGACGATCCGTTCGGCCAGCCAGTCGGCGACCCGGCGCTGCACCATTGCATGCGCGTCATAGGCCGAGGCCGCGTCGAACGCGCGCGCGATCACCTTCGTTTCGGCCATCGCTTCAGTCACGCACCGACCGGATCGCCGCGCCTGCGATCCACGGCGCGCCCGCGACCAGCATCAGCGACACCGCCGCCAGCAGCTTCAGCGCCCCCATATCGCCACTGCCCGCGCCGAAGATCAGCAGCGGCAAGGCGAGCGGCAGCAGCAGCAGCCCGGCCAGCCCCCCCGCCCCGCGCAAACCGGCGGTCAGCGCCCCCGTCGCAACCGCCAGCGCCGCCAGTCCGGGCGTGCCGAGCAGCAACCCCGCCTCGACCCGCACCAGCGCCGCCGCCTCCAGTCCGAACAGTCCGGCCGCAACGAGCGCGGCCAGCATCAGCGGCGGCGCAAAGGCCAGCCAATGCGCGACGATCCGCAGCGCCATCACCAGCGGCAGCGACAGGCCGTGAACGCGAATCTGGTCGAACCAACCCGATTCGACATCGGGCGCGATCAGCCGCTCGACCGGCAGCAGCGCGGCCAGCAGCGCCGCGACCCAGATCGCCCCCGCGCCGACGCGCATCAGCACCGCGCGATCCGGCCCGATCGCAAAGGGGAACAGCACCACCGCCAGCAGGAAGAAGCCACACACCAGCCCCGCCCCGCCCCCGACATAACCACGCCGCACGTCGCGCGCGATCAGGGTCAGCATTACGCTCATGCCGCGACGAATCCCTCAAGCGCCAGCGTCCGCGCGTCCGCCAGTTCCAGCGGCTGATGAGTGGTGAGCAGCACCGCGCCGCCCGCCGCACGGTGATCCGCAATGGCCCGCTCCAGCATCGCGACGCCCGCCAGGTCCAGTCCATTGCCCGGCTCGTCGAGCAGCCAGAGCGGCGCCTGTGCCGCCAGCACCCGTGCCAGCCCGGCCCGCCGCCGCTGCCCGGTCGAAAGCAGACGCACCGGCACATCGGTCAATGTGCCCAGCCCGACCGTATCGAGCGCCGCGGCAACCCGCCGATCCGCCGCCGCCAGCCCGTCGAGTCGTGCCCAGAAGGACAGCGCCTCCCCCAGCCGCCGCTCCGTATCGAGCGCGAGGTCCTCGGTCGTCAGGGCGATGCGCCCCGAGCGGGTGACGCGCCCCTCGAACGGTGCGATCAGACCGGCGGCGAGGCGCAACAGGCTGGACTTGCCGATGCCGTTGGGGCCGGTGACGATTGCCGCCTCACCCGCCGCCAGGGTCAGCGACAGGTGCGTGAAGAGCAGCCGCCCGCCGCGCGCGCAGGCGACCCGATCCAACACCACGATCACGTCACCGCGTCTTCCAGCGCGTGCATGTCGTCGTCGGACAGGCCGAAATGATGGCCGATCTCATGGATCGTCACATGCACGACCAGATCGTCGAGCCGCACGCCCGTCTCGACCCATTCGTCCAGGATCGCCCGGCGATAGAGATGGATGCGGTCGGGTAAGGCCCCGGAATCCATGCTGCTTTTCTCACCGAGCGGCCGCCCATGATACAGGCCGGTCAGGTCCAGCGGATGCTCCAGGCCCAGCGCGGCCAGCGTCTCGTCATCGGCGAATTCCTCGACGATCAGGACGACGTCGCCCAGATGCGCGGCGAACGCCTCCGGCAGGCGCGCGATCGCATCCCGCGCGATCCGCTCGATCACCTCGGGACCGGGTGCTTCACCAATCGCGTCTTGCCCGCTCATGGCCGCCGTCTTACCGCTGTGCCGGTCAAAAGAACAAGATACGCCAAGGGGACGATCATGGTGGAACGGCTGAGCGAGCTGGATCGGGACGAAGCGCTGGACGGCCTGACCGAATGGGACTGGGACGAATCGCGCGATGCGATCAGCCGCCGTTTCGTGTTTGCCGACTTCAACGAGGCGTTCGGCTTCATGACCCGCGTCGCCCTGCTGGCGGAAAAGGCGGATCATCATCCCGAATGGTCCAATGTCTGGAACCGGGTCGATATCGTGCTGACCACCCATGATGCGGGGGGGCTGTCGGCGCGCGATATCGACATGGCCGAAGCGATCGACGCTTTGGTGGAGTAACCCCTAAATCCTCCCCAAGCTGTGCTTGGGGAGGAATGGGTTCAGCCGACCGTCTGTTCGATCGCGCCGAAGATCGGGTGGTGGCGGTCGTCCTCCATCCAGATGCGGACCGTGTCGCCCTTTTTCAGGAACGGCGTCACCGCCTCGCCGCCGCGGATCGTCTCGATCATCCGCAGTTCGGCCAAGCAGCTATAGCCGACACCGCCCTCGGCCACCGGCTTGCCTGGGCCGCCGTCCGAATCGCGGTTGGACACGGTGCCCGACCCGATGATCGTCCCCGCCCCCAGCGCGCGCGTCTTGGCGGCATGGGCGACCAAAGTCCCGAAATCGAAGGTCATGTCCTGCCCCGCATCCGCCCGACCGAAGGGCTGGCCGTTCAGGTCGACCTTCAGCACGCGGTGCAGCTTGCCGTCCTGCCACCAGTCGCCCAGCGACTCCGGTGTCACGAAGACGGGGGAGAAGGCCGAGGCGGGCTTGGACTGGAAGAAGCCGAAACCCTTGGCCAGCTCGCCGGGGATCAGCCCGCGCAACGACACGTCGTTGGTCAGCCCCACCAGTCGGATCGCCGCCAGCGCCTCCTCGCGGCTCGCGCCCATCGGCACATCGCCGGTGACGACGACAACCTCGCCCTCCAGGTCGCAGCCCCAGCTTTCATCGGCCAGCGGAATGGCGTCGCGCGGCCCCAGAAAGCCGTCCGAGCCGCCCTGATACATCAGCGGGTCATGCCAGAAGCTCTCGGGCAGTTCCGCCCCGCGCGCCTGCCTGACGAGCGCGACGTGATTCACATAGGCCGATCCGTCCGCCCATTGATAGGCACGCGGCAAGGGCGAGGCGGCGTCATGTTCGTGGAAACGCGCGCGCGGGATCGCCTCATGATCCAGATCGGTCGCCAGATTGGCGAGCGCTGGCCCATGCGTCTCCCAATCGTCGAGCGCGGCCTGCAGCGTCGGCACGATATGCCCCGCATCCGCATACCAGGCGAGGTCGCTCGACACGACAACCAGCTTGCCGTCGCGACCATGTTTGAGACTGGCGAGTTTCATGCAGGACTCCTCTTCGCTAACTGGTATCGGATGTAACCATCCGTCCGCGCTTGTCACGCTTTGCGATGGCGATCCTGCCCGAAACTTGACTTTTGGCAATGGCCGTCGCACATGCCCGGCCGTCGAGGCGTCCACTCGCAGCGTGAACGGACCATCTGGTCCCGGCTCCGCCCCGACCCTGTCTTCAGGCTTCCCTTGTCACGCGGGGTGTCATCAACCCCGGCCCGCGCTTGCGGCCTGTCGTGACTCGCGCGCCATGATCGAAAGTAATTCCATGTCCTTTTCCGAACTCGGCCTCGCCGAGCCGCTCGTCCGTGCGCTCGAAGCCAAGGGCTATTCCGAACCCACGCCGATCCAGCGCGATTCGATCCCGACGCTGCTGGAAGGCCGCGACCTGCTGGGCATCGCGCAGACCGGCACCGGCAAGACGGCGGCCTTCGTCCTCCCCTCGATCCAGCGGCTGGTCGAGGCCAACAAGCGCGTCCTGCCGACCCATTGCCGGATGCTCGTCCTGGCCCCGACGCGCGAACTGGCCAGCCAGATCGCCGAGAATGCCAAGGGCTATGCCAAGTTTTCCAAGCTGGCGGTCGCGACCGTCTTTGGCGGCACCAGCCTGAACAAGAACCGCCAGGACCTGTCGCGCGGTGTCGACATCCTGGTCGCCACGCCGGGCCGCCTGATCGACCTCGTCGAGCAGGGCTTCCTGAACCTGTCGATGATCGAAATCCTGGTGCTGGACGAAGCCGACCAGATGCTCGACCTGGGCTTCATCCACGCGCTGCGTCGCATCGTGAAGATGATCCCGCGCAAGCGCCAGACCCTGTTCTTCTCGGCCACCATGCCCGCCGCGATCCGCGATCTGGCCGACAAGTTCCTCGACAATCCGGCGACCGTGACCGTCACCCCGGTGTCGACCACCGCCGAGCGCGTCGACCAGTCGGTGACGTTCGTGACCCAGCAGGAAAAGCAGGCGCTGCTGACCATCCTGCTCGCCGATCCCGCGATCGAGCTGGCGCTGGTCTTCACCCGCACCAAGCATGGCGCCGATCGCGTCGTGAAGCTGCTGGCGGGCAACGGCATCGCCGCCAACGCAATCCACGGCAACAAGAGCCAGGGCCAGCGCGAGCGCGCGCTGGGCGAGTTCCGCTCGGGCCAGACCCGCGTGCTGGTGGCGACCGATATCGCCGCGCGCGGCATCGACATTCCGGGCGTCAGCCACGTCTTCAACTTCGAACTGCCCAACGTCGCCGAGCAGTACGTCCACCGCATCGGCCGCACCGCGCGCGCTGGTCGCTCGGGCATGGCCATCGCCTTCTGCGCCGAGGATGAGCGTCCGTATCTGAAGGATATCGAGAAGCTGACGCGGCAGAAGATCACCGTCGTGCCGCTTCCCGCCGACTTCGTGAAGCGCGCCGAGACGATCAAGTCGCAGCGCGTGAAGGCGATCGGTGCCGACCCCGCCCCGCGCGTCGACCGTCCGCGTGACCCGGCGCGTCCTCGCGCCACGCATCACCCGCGTGCGACCGACTCGCGCGCGCCGCAGGGTCGCCAGCCGCGTCGTCGTGGCGGCGGTGGCGGTGCGCCCGGTGGTGGTGGCGGCGGTCGCGGTCGTGGCGGCCAGGGTCGCCCCGGCGGCGGCGGTGCCGGTCGCGGCGCCCAGGGCTGATTCCTTCTTAAGCCCCTCCCGTAGACGGGAGGGGTTTGGGGAGGGCAAGGGGTCTCACCGAGACTGTCGCCAGCGGCATACCCTCCCCCATCCCCTCCCGCCTGCGGGAGGGGCGTGCTCGCGGATAGCGCTTGCACCCCAACCCTATCCTGATGCGTTGAACGCGTAACGAGTTGCGCGCATCAGGAGAGGTTGCCATGGATATTGCCCACACCCCCGCCGCCGAACGCATCGCCCGCGTGTTGTGCGGCCAGCGCCTGAGCGCCAATGCCAAGGGCGACTCCGAATCCGCCTCCAAGCTGGTCGACGCTCAGTGGCGCGATCACATGGCCGATGCATTGGCCGTGCTGCGGACGCTGCGCGAGCCCGATCAGGCGATGGCGGATGCGGGCGATCCGGCGATCTGGGAAAAGATGGTGCTGGTCGCGGTCGAAGCGGCCAAGCCGCCCAAGGTCACGCTTTAAAATCCTCCCCGACACGGGGAGGTGGCAGGCGAAGCCTGACGGAGGGGGGCTTCCGCACAGGTCAGCCTGTGCTGCAATCCCCCTCTACCACCGCTTCGCGGCGGTCCCCCTCCCCGCTCCGGGGAGAATTCACACCGTCACCTGCTCGCCCAGCTCCAGCACCTTGCCCGGCGGAATCCGCAGGAACTCGGTCGGGTCGCTGGCATTGCGCTGAAGGAACATGAACAGCCTGTCCTGCCAAAGCGGCATGCCCTTTTCCGCTTCGGGCTTCAGGGTGTTGCGGCCGATGAAGAAGCTGGTCTTCATCGGGTCCAGCCCGGTCGTCCTGTTCTCCACGCCCAGATCGCGCGGCAGGTCGCGCGGCACGTCCGGGGTTTCCATGAAGCCATAGGTCAGCGTGACGGTGGCGAAATTGTCGTCCAGCCGCTCGACATGGGCGCGGCGTTCGGCAGCCACATAGGGACGGTCGGCGGTGCGGATCGTCATCACCAGATTCTGCGCGTGCAGCACCTTGTTGTGCTTCAGATTGTGGAGCAGCGCGCCCGGTGCCGAAGCGGGATTGGCGGTCAGGAACACCGCCGTCCCCGGCACCCGCTCAGGGGGACGCTTGGCCAGCGCGGCGGCCAGATCGGCGAGCGGGATCGCCTGGCGCTTTTCGAAGGCCGACACGATCCCGCGCCCGCGCACCCAGGTATAGATGATCAGGCCGACACCCGCCCCGACCAGCAGCGGCACCCAGCCGCCCTCGATCACGCGCAGGATATTGGCGCCGAAAAACACGAGGTCCAGCGTGAGAAAGGGCAGGATCGCCGCCAGCGCGAGCGCCCGCGACCAGCCCCAGCGGTGCCGCACGACCAGATAGGCGAGGCACGTCGTCACGACCATCGTCCCCGTCACCGCGATGCCATAGGCGGCAGCCATCGCCGAGGACGTCTTGAACTGAATCACCAGCACCAGCACGCCGAACAGCAGCAGCCAGTTGATCGCGGGCAGATAGATCTGTCCCTGGAAATCGGCCGAGGTCTGCCGCACCCGCAGTCGCGGCAGGAAGCCGAGTTGGATCGCCTGTTGCGTCAGCGAAAAGGCGCCGGTGATGACCGCCTGCGCCGCGATCACGGTGGCGAGCCCCGCCAGCACGATCAATGCGGGGCGAAGCGGCTCGGGGGCCATCAGGAAAAACCAGTCCTGGTTGGTGAAGGGTTGGCCGCTCGCCGTCGCCTGCTCCAGCGAGGCCAGCGCAAAGGCCCCCTGCCCCAAATAGTTGAGCGTCAGCGCGGGCAGGACCAGCGAAAACCAGCCGATGCGGATCGGCAGCCGCCCGAAATGGCCCATATCGGCGGTCAGCGCCTCAGCCCCGGTGACGGTCAGGAACACCGCGCCCAGCACGAACAGTCCGACGACGCCGTGGCTGGCAAGAAAGCCGACGCCGTAACCCGGCCATACGACCCGCGCGATCGAGGGTTCGTCGGCGATATGCCAGATGCCCAGCCCGCCGATGACGAGGAACCAGAGGATACAGATCGGCCCGAACAGCTTCGACACCTGTGCCGTGCCGCGCGACTGGATGAAGAACAGCCCGACCAGGATGACGATGGTGCACATGCGGATCATGCCCTCGTCGAAGATCGACGCGGCGGCGGGAATGGTGCGCAGGCCCTCCATCGCGGACAGCACGGACAGCGCGGGCGTGATGATCGCATCGCCGTAGAAGAGCGACGCCCCCGCCGCGCCCAGCACCAGCGCGATGCGTGAACGCGCGCCCGCCGCCCGCCGCGCCAGCGCGGCCAGCGCCAGCACGCCCCCTTCACCCTGATTGTCGGCGCGCATCAGGAAGATGACGTATTTGATCGTCACGACCAGGATCAGCGACCAGAGCGCGAGGCTGAGCACGCCCAGGATCTCGCCGGGATCGATGCCGTCCCCCGCCGATTGCGACAGGGCCTCGCGAAAGGCGTAGAGCGGACTGGTGCCGATATCGCCGAACACGACGCCGATCGCGCCGATGGTCAGTGCCACCAGCGCGGGATGGCGTTGCACGCCTGCATCAGCCGTTTCGGTCGATGGAGCCGAATGCCCCGTCATCTCGCGCCTCATGTCGGTTGCCGTCCCCGTCATGCCCGCCGGAACCCCCTGTGCCAAAAGGACGGCGCGCTTTACGCTTATGCGCGCCTGACGCAAGGGCTTTCGGCGACCGTCTGCAAACGCTTGATATTGCCACGCCTCAAGCGCATGGGCATCAAATGGTTCCCTTTTCGTTCGGCGGTCATGCATTCCAGGCGCTGGCCGATGGCGCGCTCTACTGGCCCGCGCGGGAGGCGTTGCTGGTTGCCGATCTCCATCTGGAAAAAGCCAGCTGGTATGCGGGCGGCGGACAGATGCTGCCGCCCTATGATTCGCTCGCCACGCTCAGCGAACTGACCGCGATCATCACGCGGACGGGGGCACGGGAGGTCTGGTGCCTGGGCGACAGTTTCCATGACGCGGAGGGCTGCGACCGGCTGTTGCCGGAGGCGCGGGCGATGCTGCTGGCACTGACCGGCGCGACCGCCTGGACCTGGATCACCGGCAACCACGATCCGGTGCTGCGCGACCGCTGTGGCGGTGCTGTGACGGAGGAAGCCCTGGTCGATGGACTGATCCTACGCCACGAAGCCGATCCGGCCGAGACGCGGCCTGAACTGTCAGGGCATTTCCACCCCAAGCTTCGCTTACGGGTGCGCGGCAAGCTGGTCGCGCGACGCTGTTTCGTGGGCACGGCGAACAAGCTGATCCTGCCCGCCTTCGGCGCGCTGACCGGCGGGCTCGACGTGGACCATCCCGCCCTGCGCCAGGCGGTCGGCCGCCCCGCCGAGGCGCTGGTCCCGGTCCGCGACCGGATGCTGCGCTTTCCCGTCGCGGCGTGATCGATCCTCCCCGGCACGGGGAGGTGGCAGGGCGCAGCCCTGACGGAGGGGGGCTTCCCCATAAGACGCCCCTTGCGGCACGCCCCCTCCACCATGCTGCGCATGGTCCCCCTCCCCGTACCGGGGAGG
>NZ_LDTF01000083.1 GCF_001477495.1 Sphingomonas yabuuchiae | reverse complement strand
ATATAGCATGGTCGCAAGAAAATTACCAGCATATGTGCAGGGTAGCGGAACCATCCGGTGCGGGCGGCCTACGCATCCCCATTCCATCTTTCCTCCCCGGCACGGGGAGAGGGACCATGCGCAGCATGGTGGAGGGGGCGCGCCCAAAGGCCGTCCTATGCCGAAGCCCCCCTCCGTCAACGCTGACGCGCTGCCACCTCCCGGTTCCGGGGAGGATTTAAGGATCAGGCCGCAGGCTCCGCGTCGAAGGGCACCGGGAATTTCTTCGCGCAGAAGGCACAGTCCACCTGGATCAGGCCGTCGGCGTCCGCCATTTCGCGCCGTTCCTCGACCGAGAATTTCGTGATGACGCTGGCGATATACTCCGCCGAGCAGCGGCAGCCGCGCACGATGGCCGGGCTTTCCGACACGCGGACATTCTGCTCCTCGTTGAACAGCCGCCATACGAGCGTTTCCAGCGGCAGCGCGGCATCGGCCAGCTCCTCGGCCTCCATCGTCTGGCCCAGTGCCTGAACATGCTCCCATTCGGGATGGTCGAGCTTGACGTGCAACCGCTCTCGGCCTTCCTCGCCCTCGGGCAGGTGCTGAAGGAACAGGCCGCCCGCGACGGTGCGACCATCGGGGCCCTTGCTGATCCCGACGCGCAGCAGGCTGGGGATTTGCTCGGACTGGATGAAATAGCTCTCGGCGGCGCTCGACAGCGTATCACCATCCAGCGGCACGATGCCCTGATACCGCTCGTCGGTCATCGCCAGGTCGAAGGTGATCGCCAGATAGCCCTGCCCGAACAGGGCGAACAGCGTCGGCTCGGCGGGGAGCTCGGCCAGCCGGTCCTCGTCATACTGGACATAGCCGCGCAACTCGCCACCGCGATAATCGCACACCAGCAACCGGATTACGCCGCTGTCGCTGCGCGTCTGAATGGTCAGCTGGCCGCTGGTGTCCTTCAGCGTCGCACCCATCAGCGCGGTCAGGGTCAGCGCTTCGGCCAGCAGTCGCTCGATCGCGGGCGGATAGGCATGTGCGGCCAGAATCTCGTCCAGCACCGGACCCAGCCGCACCAGCCGCCCGCGCGCATGATGCTCGGGGATGATGAAACCGATCGCGCGGTCGAGGTCGGGCAGGGTGATGTCGGTCATGCTCGTGCCTTTACGCACCGGAGGAGGTCCGGGCGATATGGTGCCGGTAGGGCAGGGGAAAGAGAGAAGGCCGACGAACCCGCCGGCCTTCTCCTAGATAGTATGGAGCGGCCTGCGATCAACCGATCTGGCCGAAGCACCAGCGCAGGACGGACTTCTGCGCGTGCAGGCGGTTCTCCGCCTCCGGCCAGATCAGCGACTGCGGGCCGTCGATGACGTCGGAGGTCACTTCCTCGTCGCGGTGCGCGGGCAGGCAGTGGAGGAATTTGGCGTTGGGCTTGGCCAGCGCCATCAGGTCGGCATTGACCTGGAACGGCATCATCGCGGCGAGCTTTTCCTCGGCATGGGCCTGGCCCATCGAGATCCAGGTGTCGGTGACGACGATGTCCGCCCCCTCGACCGCGGCGCGCGGATCGGTGGTGCAGGTCGCGCGACCCTTGCCCAGCTCCAGCGTGCCGGGCTCGGGATGATAGCCGTTGGGGCAGGCGGCGACCACGTCGAAGCCGAGCAGCCCGCCCGCCTCGACGATCGAGTGCAGCACATTGTTGCCGTCGCCCAGCCAGGCGACCTTCATGCCGGACAGGGTCTTGCCCGCCTCGATCACGGTCAGCAGGTCGGCCATGATCTGGCACGGATGCGACAGGTCGGTCAGGCCGTTGATGACCGGCACGCTGGCATAATGCGCCATTTCCTCGACCTTGGCATGGTCGTCGGTGCGGATCATGATCGCGTCGGTATAGCCCGACAGGATGCGCGCGGTGTCGGCGATGGTCTCGCCCCGGCCCAGCTGCATCGTTCCGGCATCGAGCACGATCGAGGTGCCGCCCAGCTGGCGGATCGCCATGTCGAAGCTGACGCGGGTGCGGGTCGAGTTCTTCTCGAACACCATGGCCAGCGTGTGGCCGGTCAGCGGCGCATCGGCATCGACGCGGCCCTTGGTGAAACCGGCGCGGGCGGCCTTGCGGGCCTGCGCGTCGTTCAGAATGGCGGTCACACCCTCGGGACCGGCGTCGGCGAGGTTCAGGAAGTGGCGGATCGTCATGGGTCGTTACTCCGTCCCCCGGCGGCCACGGACCGCCGGGGTGGCAGGGATCGTCAATCGTCGGCGGCGGGGACGTAGACGCGCGCGGCGTCCGACAGCTTCGTCGCGAACTCGGTGATGTGGCTCTCGTCGATGGTCAGCGGCGGCAGGATGCGGATGACATTCTCGCCCGCCGCCACTAGCAGCAGCCCGTGATTGTCGCGGCAATGCGCCACGAAACGACGGCTGTCGCTCTTCATCTTCAGGCCCTGCATCAGGCCGTGACCACGCACTTCCTCGAACAGGTGATCGAAGTTCGGGATCATCTGCTCCAGGGTCGAGCGCAGGCGCTTGCCCATCGCCTCGACATGCTCGAGGAAACCGTCTTCCTGCATCACGTCGAGGACGGCTTCACCGGCCGCCATGGCGAGCGGGTTGCCGCCATAGGTCGAGCCGTGGGTGCCCGCGACCATGCCCTTGGCCGCTTCCTCGGTCGCCAGGCACGCGCCCAGCGGGAAGCCGCCGCCGATGCCCTTGGCCGACGCCATGATGTCGGGTTTCACGCCGTACAGCTCATGCGCGAAGAACTTGCCGGTACGGCCGTAACCGCACTGCACCTCGTCGAGCACCAGCAGCAGGCCATGCTCGTCGCATGCCTTGCGCAACCCTTGCAGGAATTCCATGCTGGCGGGACGCAGACCGCCTTCGCCCTGGATCGGTTCGACCAGGAAACCGGCGGTGTTCTCGTCGATCAGCGCAAGCGCGGCCTCCAGATCGTCGAACGGCGCATAGGCGAAGCCGGGCAGCAGCGGCTCGAACCCGTCACGCATCTTGGGCTGATTGGTCGCCGAGATCGCGCCCAGCGTCCGGCCATGGAACGCATTGTTGAACGTGATCAGCGTGTGGCGCTGCGGATTGCCATTGGCGAAGTGATAGCGGCGCGCGGTCTTGATCGCGCACTCGACGGCTTCCGCGCCCGAATTGGTGAAGAACACCGTGTCGGCAAAGGTCGAATCAACCAGCCGCTGGGCGAAATGCTCACCCTGGGGGCTGCCATAGAGGTTCGACACATGCATCAGCGTCGCGGCCTGCTTGGCGATCGCCTCGACCAGTTTCGGATGGCCATGGCCCAGCGCGTTCACTGCGATCCCGGCGGCGAAGTCCAGATACTGCTCGCCGTCCTCGCCATAGAGATAGACGCCCTCGCCTCGGACCGGACGCACCCCGCACCGTGGGTAGACGGGCATCAGGGCGGTGATGGTCACGGGACGTCTCCTTCAAACAGCAAAGGGCGGCATCAAGGGCCGCCCTTCACCGCTGTAGCGGATCGCAAAAAGCGAGACAACACCTGCCCGATCAGGCGTCGATGACTTCCTCGTCCAGCCGCGCCGCATTTTCCTGGATGAAGGCGAAGCGGTGGGCCGGGTTGTTGCCCATCAGCCGGTCGACCAGGTCCTTCACGCCCGCCCGCTCCTCATATTCCTGGGGCAAGGTGATGCGGATCAGGCTGCGGGTCGACGGGTCCATCGTCGTTTCGCGCAGCTGGCCGGGGTTCATCTCGCCCAGCCCCTTGAAGCGCGCGACGTCGACCTTCTTGCCCCTGAACGCGGTGCGCTCCAGCTCGGCGCGGTGGGCGTCGTCGCGGGCGTAGAGCGACTTGGCGCCGACCGTCAGGCGATAGAGCGGCGGCTGGGCGAGGTAGAGGTGCCCACGTCGTACCAGATCGGGCATTTCCTGGAAGAAGAAGGTCATCAGCAGCGTGGCGATATGTGCACCGTCCACATCGGCGTCGGTCATGATGACGATCTTTTCGTAGCGCAGCTGGGTCGGGTCGCAATCCTTGCGGGTGCCGCAGCCCATGGCCAGCGTCAGGTCGGCGATTTCCTGATTCTGAAGAATCTTGGTCGAGGTGGCGCTGGCGACGTTCAGGATCTTGCCGCGGATCGGCAGGATCGCCTGGGTCTTGCGGTCGCGCGCCTGCTTCGCCGAGCCGCCTGCCGAATCGCCCTCGACGATGAAAAGCTCGGTGCCCTCGGGGCTGTCCGCCGAGCAGTCGGTCAGCTTGCCGGGCAGGCGCAGCTTGCGCGCGCTGGTCGCGGTCTTGCGCTTGACCTCGCGCTCGGCCTTGCGGCGCAGGCGTTCGTCCATCCGGTCGAGCACATAGCCGAGTAGCGCCTTGCCGCGATCCATGTTCGCCGAGAGATAATGGTCGAAATGGTCGCGCACCGCCTTTTCGACCAGTCCGGCGGCTTCCGGGCTGGTGAGCCGGTCTTTGGTCTGGCTCTGGAATTGCGGTTCGCGGATGAAGACCGAGAGCATCAGTTCGGAGCCCACCATCACGTCGTCGGCGGTGATGTCTTTGGCCTTTTTCTGGTTCACCAGTTCACCGAACGCGCGCAGGCCCCGGACCAGCGCCTGGCGAAGGCCCTGTTCGTGCGTGCCGCCATCGGGGGTCGGGATGGTGTTGCAATACCAGCTATAGCTGCCGTCGCTCCACAGCGGCCAAGCGACCGCCCATTCGACGCGGCCCTGTTCGGCGGGGAAGTCCTGATTGCCCGAAAAGAAATCGGCCGTCGCGCATTCGCGCCCGCCGATCTGCTCCTTCAGATGGTCGGCCAAGCCGCCGGGAAACTGGAATACGGCATCGGCGGGCGTGTCGTCGGTGATGAGTTCGGCGGCGCAGTGCCAGCGTATCTCGACCCCCGCGAACAGATAGGCCTTGGAGCGGACCAGCTTGTGCAGCCGCGCGGGCTTGAAGTGCAGTTCTGGCCCAAAAATCTCGGTATCCGGCGTGAAGGCGACGCTGGTGCCGCGTCGATTGGGGGCGGCACCCACCGTCTCCAGCGGGCCGAGCGTCGCACCCTGGGCAAAGCGCTGGCGATAGAGGATACGCTCGCGCGCTACCTCGACCACCGTATCCGACGACAGCGCGTTGACCACCGAGATGCCGACGCCGTGCAGACCGCCGGAGGTCGCATAGGCCTTGCCGGTGAACTTGCCGCCCGAGTGAAGCGTCGAGAGGATGACCTCCAGCGCCGACTTGTCGGGGAATTTGGGGTGCGGGTCGACCGGAATGCCGCGCCCATTGTCGACGATGGTCAGGCGGTTGCCCGGCTCCAGCTTCACCTCGATCCGGGTCGCGTGGCCCGCGACGGCCTCGTCCATCGCATTATCAAGGACTTCGGCGGCCAGATGGTGCAGCGCGCGCTCGTCGGTGCCGCCGATATACATGCCCGGACGGCGCCGCACCGGCTCCAGCCCCTCCAGCACCTCGATCGAGGAGGCGTCATAGGCGGGCTGGGGTCGGGCACCGCCCGCGAACAGATCATTGGACATAACGGGAACTATAGGGCTTCCGGCGCGCTTGCGCCAGCTTCGTGGCGCGTTGCGCAAATGCAACAAAGCTTTGCCGATATTCTAACGTGGGATATTTCCACGGCACCGGACCGTTAGCCCGGTACCTTTATGCCAAGGGTACGGGAGTGATCATGATGAAATTCTGGATGGCGGGGGCCATGGCCTCGGCGTTGATCGCCACGCCGGTGATGGCGCAGGACGGCACCTATGCGGCGCAGGACGACGCGCCCTTCTCCGGCGTCTATGTCGGCGGCAGCTTCGGTTATGACGTGCAGCCCAACGACGTCGGCTCGCGCTTTCTGTTCGACCGTAATCTGGACGGGCGGTTCGGCGACGTGGTGACGACCTCGACCGGCGCCAATGCCTTCTCGCCGGGCTTCTGCAACGGGCGCGCGCGCAGCGTCCTTTCGCCGCAGAATGCCGCCACCGGTTGCGACAACGACAAGGATGGCATCGCCTATTACGGCCGCGTCGGTATCGACCATCAGGTCGGCAACATCGTCTACGGCGCAGTGGGCGAGTTCGGTAAGTCGGAGATCACCGATAGCGTCTCGGCCTTTTCGACGACTCCGGCTTGGTACACCATGACCCGCAGCATCGACTGGGAAGCCTCGGTCCGCGGTCGCGCCGGTTATGCGGCGAACAACACGCTGTTCTACGGCACGTTCGGCGGCGGCTATGCCCGGATCAACCGCGAGTTCGCGACCTCGAACGGGTCGAACGCCTTTGCCCTCAGCGGCAAGCGCAACCAGTTCGGCTTCCTCGGCGGCGGCGGTATCGAGCAGAAAATCGGGCGCAACTTCTCGATCGGCATGGAATATATGTACCACCAGTATCAGGACGACGACACGCGCGTCCGGGTGACGCAAGGGTCGGCGCCTGCGACCAATCCGTTCGTGCTGGCGCCGAACACCAGCGGCACGGATATCCGGCGGTCGGACGACAAGTTCCGCTGGCATTCGCTGCGCGCGACGGCGGCGTTCCGGTTCTGATGTGAGGGGCGCGCCCCGTCGCTTGAGGCAAGTGGCGGGGCGCGCACTTCGACTTCGCTCTCGCGCGAAGTCGAAGGCCAAGGGAAACCGCGACGAAAAAGCCCGCCGGTCAAGAAACCGGCGGGCTTTTTTCTCAGACCCGAATCAGCGGACGCGCGGGCCGCCAAAGGGCAAAGGCGGCGGCGGGCGGCGGTCGCGACGGGGCAGCTGCGCCTGATAGGCGTGGCCGCAATGCGCGACGCAGTAGGGGAAGCCCGGATTCACCTTGTCGCCGCAGAAGTGGAAGTCCGGCTCGCCCGGATGGCCGATCGGCCATTTGCAGATGCGGTCGTTCAGGTCGAGCAGCGAGGTCTTGCC
>NZ_LDTF01000082.1 GCF_001477495.1 Sphingomonas yabuuchiae | reverse complement strand
CCCGCCTGCGGGAGGGGGAGTGAAGAATGAGGGAATGGGGCAACGAAAAAGGGCCGCCCCATCGCTGGAGCGGCCCTTCCTCGAAGGTCTTCGAGAAGCGCGTAGATTACGCGGCTTCGTCGAAATCTTCCTCGTTCATGACCGGACCCGAATCCTGGCCCTTCGCCGAGACGTCGCGATCGACGAACTCGATGATCGCCATCGGCGAGGCGTCCGACGCGCGGATGCCGGCCTTGATGATGCGGGTATAGCCGCCGTTACGATCGGCATAGCGCGACGCCAGAACGTCGAACAGCTTCACCAGCTGCGCGTCGTCGAGCAGGCGGGCATGGGCCAGACGACGGTTCGAGAGACCGCCCTTCTTCGCCAGGGTCACCAGCTTTTCGACGTAGGGACGCAGTTCCTTCGCCTTGGCGACGGTGGTGGTGATCTGCTCGTGCTTGATGAGCGCGGCCGACATGTTGCGGAAAAGCGCGGTACGATGAGCCGAGGTACGCTGCAGCTTACGGCCGCCGACGCGATGACGCATGGGTAGTTCCTTCGTTCGTTAAGGGGCCGTGTCACGGAACCCCAGAGCCGGTGACCGTCAAGGCCGTCACCTTCGCCTGTCTTATGGCTCTCCGGCTTTCACCGGGGAGCGGGTCAGCAAAGCTGCTGGAGTGGCCGGACCCGATCACGGCAAAGCCGCGATCCTGACGTCGAACGGGTCGCCCGTGGGCGACCCGCCGGCCGGGCTTGCGCCGTCTCGCGGATAGCGTAGCTATCCGCGAGCGGCTCAGCCCATGATCTCCTGTTCCAGCTTCTTGGCCATTTCCTCGATATTCTCGGGCGGCCAGCCGGGGATTTCCATGCCCAGGCGCAGACCCATGGACGACAGCACTTCCTTGATTTCGTTCAGCGACTTGCGGCCGAAATTCGGGGTGCGCAGCATCTCGGCTTCGGTCTTGCCGACCAGATCGCCGATATAGATGATGTTGTCGTTCTTGAGGCAGTTCGCCGAACGCACCGACAGTTCCAGCTCGTCGACCTTCTTGAGAAGGTAACGGTTGATCTGCTGCGCGTCGCTCTGCGGCTCGCCACCGGCGGCGGGGATCGCCGCCTGGCCCACGGGGGCCGCGCGGGTGAGCGCCGAGTCGTCGAAGTGCACGAACAGCGCCAGCTGGTCCTGGAGGATACGCGCGGCATAGGCCACGGCGTCTTCCGGGGTGACGGTGCCGTCGGTCTCGATCGAGAGCGTCAGCTTGTCATAGTCCAGATCCTGGCCGACGCGGGTCGGATCGACCTTGTACGACACCTGACGGACCGGCGAGTAGAGCGCATCGACGGGGATCAGACCGATCGGCGCATCGGCCGGACGGTTCGACGCGGCGGGGACATAGCCCTTACCGATGTCGGCGGTCAGTTCCATGTTGAACGTCGCGCCTTCGTCGAGATGGCAGATCACCAGGTCCTTGTTCATGACCTCGATGTCGCCCGACACGGCGATGTCGCCGGCCTTGACGGTGGCGGGACCGGTCGCCGAGAGCTGGAGACGCTTGGGGCCTTCGCCCTGCATGCGGATCGCGAGCTGCTTGACGTTCAGGACGATGTCGGTGACGTCTTCACGCACACCGGCGAGCGACGAGAACTCGTGCAGCACGTTCTCGATCTTGATCGAGGTCACCGCCGCGCCCTGGAGCGACGACAGGAGCACGCGGCGAAGCGCGTTGCCCAGCGTCAGGCCGAAGCCACGCTCCAGCGGTTCGGCAACGAACGTCGCCTTCCGCTTGCCATCGCCACCCTTTTTCTCGAGCGCGTTGGGCTTCTTCAGTTCCTGCCAGTTCTTTGCGTTGACAGACACGTGGTTCCCCTGAGTTGTGGGCCGGAACGGGGACGGTTCCAGCCATGGAGAGAGGCATGGCCGACTCGTCAGCCGGCCATGGGAAGCATCAGACGCGGCGACGCTTGGAAGGCCGCACGCCGTTGTGCGGGATCGAGGTGACGTCGCGGATCGAGGAGATCTGGAAACCGACCGCCTGCAGCGCGCGCAGCGCCGACTCGCGGCCCGAACCCGGACCCTTCACTTCGACTTCCAGGGTCCGGACGCCGTGCTCGGCGGCCTTCTTGCCCGCGTCTTCCGCTGCGACCTGCGCCGCATACGGGGTCGACTTGCGCGAGCCCTTGAAGCCCATCATGCCGGCCGACGACCACGAAATGGCGTTGCCCTGGGCATCGGTGATGGTGATCATGGTGTTGTTGAAGCTGGCGTTCACATGCGCGACGCCGGCGGTGATGTTCTTGCGCTCGCGACGGCGAATGCGCTGCGGTTCACGTGCCATTGAATTCTATCCTGACCTGTATCTCTGATGCGGAGAGCGGGAAGCAGCCTGCCTCGCGCCGCCCTCCGGCGGAGAAGAAGTGAATTTCGCCTCCCAGGCGAAATTCTTACTTCTTCTTGCCCGCGATCGGCTTCGCCTTGCCCTTACGGGTGCGCGCATTGGTGTGCGTGCGCTGGCCGCGGACCGGCAGGCCCTTGCGGTGACGCAGGCCGCGATAGCAGGCCAGGTCCATCAGGCGCTTGATGTTCATCGCGGTTTCGCGACGCAGATCGCCTTCCACCGTGTGATCGGCGTCGATGGTCTCACGGATCTGCAGCACTTCCTGGTCCGACAGGTCCTGGACGCGACGATCAGCGGCGATGTTCAGCTTGGCAGTGATCTGCTTCGCCTTGGCCGGACCGATGCCGTGGATATAGGTCAGCGCGATCAATACGCGCTTGTTGGTCGGGAGGTTAACACCCGCAATACGTGCCATGAAACTTGTTCTCCTAGCTCCACGAAGCATGGCATGGCCGCACATGCTCCATCTCAACGCGATGGTTCCGCCACGCGGAATGGCGACGCACGTATCGCGCGCGTCGTTCAACCGGGGGTGTTGGAAGGACGGTCAGTTAGGCCCCGCGCAACACTCTGTCAAGCGATCGGTTCCGCAAACTTCGCCGATTGCAGCCGCTTGAGCATCAGCCAGCGGCGGAAGGACACGATCGCCCATATGATCTCGACGACGCCGAACGGCCAGGCCCCCTGCAGAAAGCCATAGGCCGACCCCGCGATGCACCCCAGGCAGAAGCCCAGCGTCCACCAGTGCGACCCCGATTCCATCGCATAGCAGACCAGGGTGAAGGAAACGGCGAGCAGGCCGAAGAGGGAAAGCGTGTCCATGGTGCGGCGGTGTAAAGCGCTGAGGCGACGGGGCAAGTCCGATCCTCCCCGGCACGGGGAGGTGGCAGGCGCAGCCTGTCGGAGGGGGGCTTCCTCATGGGGCATCCCTTGCGGAACGCCCCCTCCACCATGCTTTGCATGGTCCCCCTCCCCGTTCCGGGGAGAATTTACGGAATCACCAGCCGCGCCACGAGGCCCGGCGCATTGTCGGCCAGATCGAATCGCCCGCCATGCAGCCGCGCCACCGCCTCGATCAGCGCCATGCCCAGCCCCGCGCCCGGCGTCGTACGGGCAGTGTCGAGGCGGCCGAAGCGCTTCAGCGCCTGCGCACGGTCCGCCTCGGCGATGCCGGGGCCATGATCCTCGACCTGGAAGATGATTCCCTCCGCCCCGTCCCGCAGCCGCAGCGTCACTTCACCACCCGATGCGCCGTGCTTCAGGGCGTTGTCGATCAGGTTGGACAGCGCCTGACTCATGAGTTCGCGGTGCAAGGGCAACGGCGCGGGGCGCGCCTCCACTTCGATCAGGAAGCGCAAGCCAGCTTCCTCGGCGACCGGAGCATAGAGTTCGCCGATCTCCTCGACCAGTTCGACCGGCGAGGCCAGGGTGAAGCGGTCACGCGTCACCGACTCGGACCGGCTGATCTCGATCACCATGGTCAGCATGCGCATGATGAGATCGGTCTCGACCAGCAGGCCGCCCAACGCCGCCTCGCGCTGGGTCGGGTCGGCGATCAGCACCGCCTGCTCGGTCTTGGTGCGCAGCCGGGCGAGCGGGGACCGCAGGTCGTGCGCCAGGCTGTCGGTGACGACACGCAACTCGGCCATCAGCTGCTCGATCTTGCCCAGCATCGCATTCAGTCGCTCGGCGAGCCGGTCAAAGGCATCGCCGCCGTCGCGACCGTCGCGCACCAGTCGGACGCGGCGGGTCAGGTCGCCCTCACCCGCCGCATCGACCACCGCGACGATGGTATTGAGCCGCCCCGCGACATAGCGCGCCAGCACCAGCCCGGTCCCCACCCCCAGCATCAGCGACAGGAACACCGCCAGCGCCAGGGCACGCTCGATCGCCACCTGCTGCGCCTCGATCAGGTCGAGCGGACGCCCGACGAGCAGCCAGTCCTTGCCGATGGGATGGAGCGTATAGCCCGCCTCCCGTGCGTTCCACACGCCGTCCCGACCCAGCACCGCGATGCGGAACGGCGTGTCGGCCAGCGGCACGGCCAGATGGCGCGGGGCATAGCCCGCGATCCGATGCCCCTGCGGATCGAAGATGGCCAGCACCAGCGATACGTCGCCCGGCTCGCGCGCTTCCTTGATGGCATCGGCCAGCGCCGGCAGCGCCCCGGTCCGCCACACGGCGCGCAGGGCATCGGCCTGTTCGACGATCTCGCGATGGAGCGCCGCCACCGCATCCGCGCTGGTCTGTTTCCAGATGAAGCCGACCAGCGCCAGATTGGACACCAGCGCAAGGATGATCGACAGCAGCGCGATCCGCGCCGAGATCGTCAGCCGGGGCTTCACCCTTCGACGGCCAGCCTATAGCCCGCGCCGCGCACGGTATGCAGGATCGGGCTGCCGAACCCTTCCTCCAGCTTGCGACGCAGGCGTCCGATATGGACGTCCACCACGTTCGAGCCTGGGTCGAAATGATAGTTCCAGATCTTCTCCAGCATCATCGTGCGGGTGACGACCTGGCCCGCATGGCGCGCCAGGAACTCCAGGAGGTTGAACTCGCGCGCGCCGACCGGGATGATCTTGCCCGCCCGCGTCACGGTGCGCGCCAGCAGGTCGATCTCCAGATCGCCGACGCTCAGCTTCGTCCGGGTCGGCTCGGACGCGGCGCGGTCGGACCGGCGGACCAGCGCCTCGATCCGAGCGGACAGCTCGGCGAAGGAGAAGGGCTTGCACAGATAATCGTCCGCCCCCGCCTTCAGCCCGTCGACCCGGTCGTCGACGGTGGCGAGCGCCGAGAGCACGAGCACCGGCGTCGAGATACCCGCGGCGCGGATCGCGCTGACCATCGCCAGCCCGTCCAGGCGCGGCAGCATCCGGTCGGCGATGATGAGGTCGAATATGCCCTCGCTGGCCAGGAACAGGCCGTCGCGGCCGTCCCCGCATTGCTCGACGGCATAACCCGCTTCGGCCAGCCCCTTGGCGACATAGGCGGCGGTCGAGGCGTCATCTTCGACGATCAGGATTTTGCGGCTCATCGGCTCGTCTGCTCCCTCATTGGGCGACATTCATCATTGCGGCGGCATTTCGGGGTCGCTCGATCCCGGCTCACCGCTGCTGCCGCCAAGGAAAGACCGGCGGGAAGCGCTCTTCCCGCCGGCCGCGACGGCACCCCCGGGAGTGTCGGGTGCCGAGCTCTTCGAACTCCGTGGGGCAAAGGGCTACAGTCCGGCGGGATACCCCGGGGTGACCACAATGTGACAAATGCGTCATCCATCCCATCCCCGGTTCGGCCGGTCGTGTTCTGTAATTTCGATCGCACAAAAAGCCGAATAAATTCTTATGCTTCCGTCCATTTTTAAGGTTTTGAAAACTCTTTGGGTTATGGTTCGCACATCATGATGGAAGCACCCCTTGCCATCCCCGCGCCGTTCGACGAGGAACGCCGCCTGGCCACGCTCCAGGCGCATGCGCTGCTCGACAGCGAACCGGAGGCGGAGTTCGATGCGCTCGTCTCGCTGGCCGCCGAGATGCTCGGCTGCCCGGTGGCGGCGCTGACCCTGGCGGACCGGGACCGCTTCTGGGTCAAGTCGGCGATCGGCGACCTGCCACGGCAAATGCCGCGCAACGTCGCCTTTTGCGATCATACCATCCTTTCGAGCGACGTGACGATCGTCCCCGACCTCAGCCGCGATCCGCGTTTCGCGCTCAATCCGTTCGTGACCGGCGAGGCGGGGACGCGTTTCTATGCCGGAATGCCGATCCGCGTACCCGATCTGGACGGCGCGCCCCAGGCGATCGGCTCGCTCTGCGTCATGGACGCCGCGCCCCGGTCGCTGAGCCCGGCCGGGGAACAGACGCTGCGGCATCTGGCGCGGCTGGCCGAGGCGCTGATCGCCGCGCGCGCCATCGCCCGGCGTGCCAACGCCATGGCCGAACTCAGCGAGCGGCAGGCCGCCGATCTGCGCGCTAAAGACCGCACCGTCCGTCAGGTCGAGCGGCTTGCGATGATCGGATCGTGGCGGATCATCCTGGCCGATGGTCAGGCCATGTGGTCCGAGGGCGTGTACCGCATCCACGAACTGCCCGCAGGCCAGCCCTTCACGATCGACCAGGGCCTCTCCTATTATCCGCCCGCCGCGCGCGAGGTGCTGCGCAAGACGATGGCGCAGACGGTGCGCGGCGGCGAACCGTTCGATATCGAGCTGGACTTCGTCACCGCCCTGGGCCGCAAGCGACGGGTGCGCGTGATGGGCGAACGCGAGATGCTGGACGGCGTGCCGCATGGGCTGGTCGGCATGTTCCAGGACGTGACCGAGCGCCACGCGTTGGAAACCCAGCTGCGCCGCAATGCCGACACCGATGCGCTGACCCTGCTCGCCAACCGCGCCGCCTTCGACCGCACGCTGGAGGCGGCGATCACGGAGTCCCTCGGCACGGGCGAACCGCTGGCGCTGGTCCTGATCGATCTGGACGGCTTCAAGCTGATCAACGACACGTTGGGCCATCCGGCAGGGGACGAGGTGCTGCGCATCGTCGGCCAGCGCCTGCGTTCCGACTGGCTGGACGGCAGCTTCGTCGCGCGGCTGGGCGGCGACGAGTTTGGGCTGATCGTCCGCGACCCCGCGCTGCTGGCCGATATCGATGCCCTGCGCGCACGGATCGAGGGATTGCTGACCATCACGATCACCATCGACAAGCTGACCATGAGCTGTGCGGGCACCGTCGCGGTGACGCTGCGCCCCGAGGATTGCCGAACCAACCGCGATTTCATGCACCATGCCGACAGCCGCCTCTACGGCGCCAAACGCGACCGGGTGGGCGAACGGCGACGCGGCGACCGGCGGCGGGCCGGTTAAAGGGCGACGCTCGGCCGTCATCCTGTATTCAGGCGAGCCGTCCTATCACGCCACCCCTCGAACAAGGGAGATCGTGATCATGAAGAAGGCCGCGTTTCTTGCCATCGGTTTCGCTGTCGCCGCCATGCCCGCCACCGCCGCGACCATCGCCAACCCCGCCTCCACCTTCTGCGGCAAGATGGGCGGCCGATCCGTTTCGGCCACGCTGGCCGATGGCGGGACAATCGGCCTGTGCTATCTGCCGGGCAAGAAGATCGTCGAGGAATGGACGCTGCTCCACATGTTCAACGGCAAGAAGCCCGCGCCCAGGAACAATCCGTTCCGCTGACGCCTCCGCGCGTGCGAGCACCGGCCCTTCCCTCCGGGCCATACCGCCCCATATAGCGGGCCCATGTCTTCGCGCGCCCGCGTCCTTGTCCTGAACTCCGCGCTCGGCCCCCTCGACTATCGCGTGCCACATGGCCTGACGGTCGAACCGGGGTCGATCGTCGTCGCGCCGCTCGGTCCGCGCCAGCTGCTCGGCGTGGTGTGGGAGCCGGAGCGGATGCCGTCCGATGCCGAGGTCGGCGACAACCGCCTGCGCCCGCTGCTGGGCGTCGCGGATGCGCCGCCCTTGCCCGATGCGCTGCGGCGGCTGATCGAGTGGACGGCAGACTATTATCTCGCGCCCCCTGCCGCCGTCGTGCGCATGGCGCTGTCCTCCACCTCCGCGCTGGAGGGCGCGCGGACCGTCACCGAATATCGCGTGACTGGCCATGTCCCCGAGCGCCTGACCCCGCAGCGGGCGCAGGCGCTGGAGCGGATCGGCGACCGGCAGGGCCTGATTCGCGAACTGGCGACGATGGCCGATGTCTCCGACGCGGTGATCCGGGGACTCGTGAAGAATGGCGCGATCGAAGGTGTCGAGGTCGATATCGACAGTCCCTTCCCCCTGCCAGACCCGAACCATCACCGCCCCGAGCTGTCCGAGGATCAGCGCGCGGCGGCGGACATATTGGTCGCGGGCGTGACTTCGCACAGTTTCCAGCCGGTGCTGCTCGACGGCGTGACCGGATCGGGCAAGACCGAAGTGTATTTCGAGGCGGTGGCACAGGCGATCGCCGAAGGACGGCAGGTGCTCGTCCTGCTCCCCGAGATCGCGTTGACCGAGCCGTTCCTGAAGCGCTTCCACGACCGCTTCGGCTGCGAGCCGGTGGCGTGGCATTCGGGGCTGCGCTCGTCGCAGCGACGCCGCGCCTGGCGCGCCATCGCCAGCGGCCAGGGGCTGGTGACGGTCGGGGCGCGCTCGGCCTTGTTCCTGCCTTACCGTAATCTCGGCCTGATCGTCGTCGACGAGGCGCATGAGACCAGCTTCAAGCAGGAAGACGGCGTCCACTACCATGCCCGCGACGTCGCGGTGATGCGCGGCAAGTTCGAGCCGTGCCCGGTCATCCTCGCCTCCGCCACCCCCGCGATCGAGACGCGGCAGCAAGTGACGCTGGGCCGCTATACCGAGGTCAAGCTGCCCGGCCGCTTCGGTCCCGCCCAGATGCCGACCATCGAGGCGATCGACCTGATCCAGAACCCGCTCGAGCGCGGCCGCTGGATCGCGCCCAAGCTGGTCGCCGCGATGAAGGAGGTGCTGGAGAAGCGCGAACAGTCGCTGCTCTACCTCAACCGGCGCGGCTATGCGCCGCTGACCCTGTGCCGGACCTGCGGGCATCGGTTTCAGTGCCCCAACTGCACCGCCTGGATGGTCGAGCACCGGCTGGTCCGTCGGCTGGCCTGCCATCATTGCGGCCATGTCCTGCCCACGCCGCGCGCCTGCCCCGAATGCGACGGCGAGGACACGCTGGTCGCCTGCGGCCCCGGTGTCGAGCGGATCGCCGACGAGGCGACCGCGCTTTTTCCCGAAGCCAAGATCGCCGTCGTCACCTCCGACACCATCTGGTCCCCCGCCAAGGCGGCGGAGTTCGTCGGGCGGATGGAGGCGGGCGATATCGACATCGTCGTCGGCACGCAGCTGATCACCAAGGGCTATCACTTTCCCAACCTGACGCTGGTCGGGGTGATCGACGCCGACCTCGGGCTGGACGGCGGCGACCTGCGCGCGGCGGAGCGGACCTTCCAGCAGATCCGGCAGGTGTCGGGCCGTGCGGGACGCGGGGCCAAGCCGGGCCATGTCTTCATCCAGACGCACAGCCCCAAGGCCCAGGTGATGCAGGCGCTGGTGACGGGCGATGCGGAGGCCTTCTATACGGCCGAGACCGAGGCGCGCCGCGATGCGGATGCCCCGCCCTTCGGTCGCTATGCCGCGATCATCGTGTCGTCGGAGGATCAGGGTGCGGCCCAGTCCACCGCCAATGCCATCGCCCGCGCCGCGCCCAAGGTGGACGGGATGCACGTCTTCGGTCCTGCGCCCGCACCGCTGGCGATGCTGCGCGGGCGGCATCGATTCCGGTTGCTGGTCCACGCCCGGCGTGCGCTGGCCGTACAGGACGTGATTCGGGAATGGTTGGGCGGGCTGGAATGGTCCGCGAAGGTGCGCGTCGCCGTGGATGTGGACCCGTATAGCTTTTTGTAAACGCGCCGATCGCCCCAAACACGCCCCTCCCGCAGGCGGGAGGGGATGGGGGAGGGAAAAGCCGCGGGCGATGGTCTCGGTGAGACTCCTGGCCCTCCCCAAACCCCTCCCGCCTGCGGGAGGGGCTTACCGTTTGTGGCACGGGCTTCCCTTGGCCTTCGACTTCGCTCAGGCTGAACGTAGCGTGGAGAGCTGGCTTATCCCTACCGCCGTTCAGCCTGAGCGAAGTCGAAGGCCACACCCCACGCTAACCCAACAAACAAAAACGGCCGCAGCTTTCGCCACGACCGTTTGAAAACCCAGGTAAGGAAAAAACCTTACCCAGCGTGCTCCGCCAGCACGGTCAGGCCCTTCGGCCCCACCTCGGCGAAACCGCCACGGATCTGGATCGATTCCGGCTCGCCCTTTTCGGTGCGGTACACCTGGATCGCGCCGTCGCGGATCGTCGACATGAAGGGCGCATGGCCCTCCAGCACGCCGAAATCGCCCTCGGTGCCGGGGACGACCACCATATGCACCTCCTCCGAGCGGAGGAGCTTTTCGGGGGTCACGAGTTCGAAGTGCAGCATGTCAGGGTCTCGTTTCAATCGCGCGGTCGAACGCGGCGATGGCCGCGTCGAACTTGTCCCGGCAACCAGGATTGCAGAAGCCGACCACCGCGCCGCGATAGACCGTCAACCCGTCGTCGCTGATCGGCTTACCCGACCAGGGACAGACATTGTTGACCGCGTCCTCGCGGCGCGGCGCGGACATCAGGCTTCCTGCGCCAGCTTCTCGGCCTTGGCGACGGCTTCGTCGATGCCGCCGACCATGTAGAAGGCCGCTTCCGGCAGATGGTCATATTCGCCGTCGACCACCGCCTTGAACGAACGGATCGTGTCTTCGATCTGGACGAACTTGCCCGAGATGCCGGTGAAGACTTCCGCGACGTGGAAGGGCTGCGACAGGAAGCGCTGGATCTTGCGGGCGCGCTGGACGGTCAGCTTGTCCTCTTCCGACAGCTCGTCCATGCCCAGGATCGCGATGATATCCTGCAGCGCCTTGTAGCGCTGGAGCAGCGACTGGACCGCACGGGCCGTCTCGTAATGCTCCTGACCGACGATGCGCGGCTCCAGCACGCGGCTGGTCGAGTCGAGCGGGTCGACGGCCGGGTAGATGCCCAGCTCCGAGATGGCGCGGTTGAGCACGGTCGTCGCGTCGAGGTGGGCGAACGAGGTGGCCGGCGCCGGGTCGGTCAAGTCGTCGGCGGGCACGTACACGGCCTGCACCGAGGTGATCGAACCCTTGTTGGTCGAGGTGATGCGCTCCTGCAGCGCACCCATGTCGGTCGACAGGGTCGGCTGATAACCCACGGCCGAGGGAATACGGCCCAGCAGCGCCGACACTTCCGCGCCCGCCTGGGTGAAGCGGAAGATGTTGTCGACGAAGAACAGCACGTCCTGGCCTTCCTGGTCGCGGAAATATTCCGCGATGGTCAGACCCGACAGCGCGACGCGCGCGCGGGCGCCCGGCGGCTCGTTCATCTGGCCATAAACCAGCGCGACCTTCGAGCCCTCGCTGATCGCGTTGCCCTCGGCGTCCTTGGCGATCACGCCCGCGTCGAGGAATTCGTGATACAGGTCGTTGCCCTCACGGGTCCGCTCACCGACACCCGCGAACACCGAGGTGCCGCCATGGCCCTTGGCGATGTTGTTGATCAGTTCCTGAATGAGAACCGTCTTACCGACGCCCGCGCCGCCGAACAGGCCGATCTTGCCGCCCTTCGCGTAAGGAGCCAGCAGGTCGATGACCTTGATGCCGGTGACCAGGATCGCGCTCTCGGTCGACTGCTCGATGAATTCCGGCGCCTTGGCGTGGATCGGCGCGCGCAGGTCGGTGGCGACCGGACCGCGTTCGTCGATCGGCTCGCCGACGACGTTCAGGATGCGGCCGAGCGTCGCCGGGCCGACGGGCACGCGGATCTGCGCGCCGGTGTCGGTCACGGTCTGGCCGCGGGTCAGGCCCTCGGTCGTGTCCATCGCGATCGTGCGGACGGTGTTCTCGCCCAGATGCTGCGCGACTTCGAGCACCAGACGGGTGCCGTTATTGTCCGTCTCCAGCGCCGACAGGATCGCGGGCAGGTGATCGGGGAAGTGAACGTCGACGACCGCGCCGATGACCTGGGCGATCGTGCCGACATTGTTGGTGGCCGTGGTCGGCCGGATGTCCTCAGCGGCGGTTGCCATCTTTGCTTCCTTGGTTCTGCTGGCCCGACATAGCTACGGGGCGGGTAAAGGTTACGACCAGACGGCGGCCACCGTCGATCTTGTCACGGGTAACACGGTAATCGGCGCCGGTCAGGTGGCCGGTGGTGGCGCTTTCATTCTGGATCGCGGTCGTGACCGCATCCTTGCCGTCCAGACCCAGCTGATCCATCGGCTTGGTCACCCAGCGGATGAACTGCGTCTTGGCGAACGGGCTGGTGTCGAGATTGACGAGGTCGAGCGAGAAGCGGATTTCGTTCAGCCGCTTCGCGTCGCCCTCGACGATCAGGTTGCCCATGTTGACCGGCGTCACCGACGGATCGGCCAGCGGCGTCGTCTGCCCGCTGGCGCGGTACACACCCTCGACGGGCGCGTAACCGCTCATGCGAAAGCCCATCCGGTCGAGCAGGCTGACCGTCTCCGACGCATCGCCGAACACGGTCGCCCAGCCGCCCGTCACGAACGGGCTCGGCGAAGCCTTGGGGGCGTCCTTCGACTGATCGGACGCCTGGCCGCATCCGGCCAGAGCGACCGTCAGGCCTAGAAGGAGCGCCAGACGCATCAGAGTGCCTCGGCGCCCGAGATGATCTCGACCAGTTCGGTCGTGATCGCCGCCTGACGCGTGCGGTTGTACTGGATCGACAGACGGCGGATCATGTCGCCCGCGTTGCGCGTGGCATTGTCCATCGCGTTCATCTGCGACCCGTAGAAACCGGCCTGGTTTTCCAGCAGCGCACGGAAGATCTGCACCGCGACGTTGCGCGGCAGCAGCGCGTCGAGGATGTCCTCCTCGCTCGGCTCGAACTCGGCGACCGCCTCGACCGAGGTCTCGCCCTTGGTCGGGGCGGGCATCGGCACGGGGATCAGCTGCTGCGAGACGGGGTCCTGCACCAGCGCCGAGACAAACTTCGAGTAGAACAGATGCGCCACGTCGAATTCGCCACGCTCGAACCGCGCGATCAGGTCGTCGGCGATCGTGCGGGCGTCGTCGAACTTGGGCGCCTTGATCGCGCTCATGTCGTGATCGGCGAGGATCGCGTTCGGGAAGAAGCGCTTCAGCACGCGCCCCTTCTTGCCCGCCAGGTAGAACTTCACCGTCTTGCCCTGCGCGGTCAGCTCTTCGGCCTTGCGGCGCGCGGCGCGGACGATGTTGGTGTTGAACGCACCCGCCAGACCACGCTCCGAGGTGGCGACGACCAGCAGCTGGACATCGTCCTTGCCGGTGCCCGCCAGCAGCGGCGACGCACCGACGCCACCGACGCGCGCGGCCATACCGGCCATCACCGCTTCGAGACGCTCGGCATAGGGACGGCCGTTCTGCGCCGCATCCTGCGCCCGGCGCAGCTTGGCGGCGGCGACCATCTTCATCGCCTTGGTGATCTTCTGGGTCGACTTGACCGAGTTGATCCGGATCTTGAGGGCCTTGAGGCTCGCCATCTTCGTCCTTCTGCCTCCCTCTCCCCTCGGGGGAGAGGGCCGGGGTGAGGGGTTGCCACGGGCGGGGTCGCTTGGGGCGTCCCCTCACCCAACCCTCTCCCCAGCGGGGAGAGGGCCATGTTTAGTTTACGCGAAGATCTTCGCGAACTGGTCGAGCGCGGCCTTGAGCTTGCCCTTGGCCTCGTCGCCCAGATCCTTGGTGTCGCGGATCATCGCCAGCACATCGGCGTGATCGTTGCGCAGGTAAGCGAGCATCGCCGCTTCGTAGCGGACGACCTGCGCCACCGGCACATTGTCGATATAGCCGTTGGTGCCCGCGAAGATCGACGCGGTCTGCTCCTCGAAGGGCAGCGGCGAGAACTGCGGCTGCTTCAGCAGTTCGGTCAGGCGCGCACCGCGGTTCAGCAGCTTCTGCGTCGAGGCGTCGAGGTCCGAGCCGAACTGCGCGAAGGCGGCCATTTCGCGATACTGGGCGAGCTCCAGCTTGATCGAGCCCGACACCTTCTTCATCGCCTTGGTCTGCGCGGCCGAACCGACGCGGCTGACCGACAGGCCGACGTTGATCGCCGGGCGGATGCCCGCGAAGAACAGGTCGGTTTCGAGGAAGATCTGGCCGTCGGTGATCGAGATCACGTTGGTCGGAATGTAGGCCGACACGTCGCCCGCCTGGGTCTCGATGATCGGCAGCGCGGTCAGCGAACCGGCGCCATTGGCGTCGTTCATCTTGGCCGCACGCTCCAGCAGACGGCTGTGCAGATAGAAGACGTCGCCCGGATAGGCTTCACGGCCCGGCGGACGGCGCAGCAGCAGCGACATCTGGCGGTACGCGACGGCCTGCTTCGACAGATCGTCGAACACGATCAGTGCGTGCATCGCGTTGTCGCGGAAATACTCGCCCATCGCGGTGCCGGTGTAGGGCGCCAGGAACTGAAGCGGCGCGGGCTCCGACGCGGTCGCGGCGACGACGATGGAATATTCCATCGCGCCATTCTCTTCGAGCGTCTTGACCAGCTGCGCCACGGTCGAGCGCTTCTGACCCACGGCGACGTAGATACAGTAGAGCTTCTTCGACTCGTCGGTGCCGGCGTTGACCGTCTTCTGGTTGATGAAGGCGTCGATCGCGACGGCCGACTTGCCGGTCTGGCGGTCGCCGATGATCAGCTCGCGCTGGCCACGGCCGACGGGGACGAGGGCGTCGATCGCCTTCAGGCCGGTCTGGACCGGCTCATGCACGCCCTTGCGTGGGATGATGCCCGGCGCCTTCACCTCGACGCGGCGGCGCTCGGTCGCCTCGATCGGGCCCTTGCCGTCGATCGGGTTGCCCAGGCCGTCCACGACGCGGCCCAGCAGGCCACGGCCGACCGGCACGTCGACGATGGTGCCGGTGCGCTTGACGGTGTCGCCTTCCTTGATCTCGGCGTCCGAGCCGAAGATCACGACGCCGACGTTATCGGCTTCGAGGTTGAGGGCCATGCCCTGCACGCCATTGGCGAACTCGACCATCTCGCCCGCCTGGACATTGTCGAGGCCGTAGATGCGCGCGATGCCGTCACCGACGCTCAGCACCTGGCCGGTCTCGCTGACCTGGGCCTCGGTGCCGAAATTGGCGATCTGGTCCTTGATGACCTTGGAGATTTCTGCGGCGCGGATATCCATGGGAACGTCAGCCTTTCATCGCGCTGGCGAGCGCATTCAAACGGGTGCGGATCGAGCTATCGATCATCTGGGAACCGATGCGGACGACAAGCCCGCCGAGCAGGTCGGGATCGACCGACAGGTCGACCGACACCTCGCGGCCGACGCGGGTGCGCAGCTGCTGCTTCAGCTCGGCGACCTGGTTCTCTGTCAGCGGGTGGGCGCTCGTCACTTCGGCCGCGACTTCGCCGCGATGGCGGCTGGCCAGCTGGCGGAAGGCACGAATGATCTGCGGCAGCGCCGAGAGGCGCCGATTCTCGGCGAGGACGCCGAGGAAATTCTTGGTCATGCCGTCGAGGCCCAGCGTGTCGGCGACCGCCAGGATCGCCTTGACAGCAGCCCCGCGCGCCACGACCGGGCTCTTGGTCAGCGCGACCAGATCCTTGTCGGCGGCCAGCGCATCGCGAAGGGTCACGAGGCTCGCCTCGATCGTGTCGATCGAACGGCCCTGTTCAGCCGTTTCGAACAGCGCGAGCGCATAACGACCACCCAGGCTCGCCTGGATGCCGCCTGTGCCGCTTATAGTACCGCCGGACATCTCCACGGATGCGAATTCCTCGAACAACGAACGGGTTGGCCCCATGGGGAACGGGGCGCGAAAAACGCGCCTCCGATGGGTTGGCGGGCGGTTAGCATCGGGAACCTTTGGATGCAAGGTGCGTGGCACATGTTATGACAGGTTGGTGACGCAGGCGTGAGAGCTTTGGCCGCAAGCCGTGGGATGAAAGCCACAATGGATTTTGCGAGAACTGACGCGCCATGACCGACATCACGCCCCAACCGCTAGACGAGGACGCCGCCTGGGCCGCCTTCGACGCGCGCGACCGCAACGCGGACGGCCGGTTCGTCGTCGCGGTGAAGACCACCGGAATCTACTGCCGCCCAACCTGTGCGGCGCGGCGTCCCCGACGCGAGCATGTCCGGTTTCTGGACAGTCCGCAGACCGCGCGCGCGGAAGGATTCCGCGCCTGCCTGCGCTGCCTGCCCGATACGGTGACGCGCGACCGGCAGGCGGTGGCGGCGGCGATCGCCCTGATCGAGGCGGCCGAAGCCCCGCCGTCGCTGGAGGCGCTGGCGGTGCAGGTCGGCTATGCGCCGCATCATTTCCACCGGCTGTTCAAGCGCGCGACCGGGGTGACGCCCGCCGCCTATGCCAGGGCACGCCGCACCGCCCGCGCCGCGCAGGCGCTCGCGGCCGAGCCCAGCATCACCGCCGCGCTGTACGAGGCGGGTTATGCCGCGCCCAGCCGCTTCTATGCGGACAGCGACCAGCGGCTGGGCATGGCGCCGGGGCGGTGGCGGCGCGGCGGCGAGGGCGTGCGCATCGCCTGGACGGTCGCCCCCTCGCCGATGGGGCCGCTGCTGGTCGCGATGACAGAGCGTGGCCTCGCCCGGATTGCATTCGAGGAAAACGAACAGGCGCTGGTCCGCTCGCTACCCGCCGCCGCCATCGGCCCGGCAGACGATGCGACGCGCGACCCTATCGCCGAAATCGTCGCCGCCACCGAAGTTCCCGATCCGCTATTACCCGAACCTGCCCGGCGGATCGCCTTTATCGAGGCGGTGTCGCAGGCGCTGCTGGGGACGGACTGAGCCCAGCGATGCCGTCATTGCTTCGCTCCGCTCGCAATGACGGGCACACGCAAGGCACCCCGGAACGAGCCGGCTATTCGGTCTTGTCGCTGACGGCGGCCAGCGCGGTCTTCACCGCATCCTGATTGCCGCTGTCGAGCAGCGCCAGCAGCGTCGCCGCCGGATTGTCGGGCGGCATGTGCGGATCATAGGCGAGCGGACGTAACGTGCGCTTCGCCTGGTCGATCTGCCCGGCCGAAATCTGCTGGCTGGCCATCATGAAGCGCAGCCCCTGGTCCTGCGGCACCAGTTCGAAGGCGCGCTCCAGCCCCTTCACCGCCGATTCGCGCGGACGCTCGCCCGCCATACGGAAGCTGCTGTAGAAGACCGCCAGCGGCTCGGCGGCGTTGGGATCGGCACGGTTGGCACGGATGACCCAACTTCGTGCCTCGTTCCACCGCGCGGGGTCCTTCGTCTTGTCGCTGGCGGCGCGGCGCAGATGGAGCAGCCCCTTATAGAGCAGCGCCTGTTGCAGGTCGGGCTTCACCGCCAGCGCCCGATCGGCCGCCGCCTCGGCCGCTTGGTCCTGGCCCGCGTCATAGGCCATTTCGGCGAACCAGCCCTGTGCGACCGCGTCCTGAGGCCAGGCCGCCGCCACGGCCGAGGCTCGCGCATAGACCTCGCCCGCGGTGGTGCGATTGACGCCACGATCCGACTGCATCCGGGACGGAATCATCGCCTGTTCGCCCGCGCTCAGCACGCGGACCGCCACATCGGCCTTGGGCAGCCGTTCGAACCGGACCAGCATGCCGGGAATCCTGCTCTGGCCCAGATAGCGTCCCAGATCGCGATCCAACTGCTTGAGCGACCCGAACGCCTCGTTGCCCGCGTCGATGCTGGGCTTCCCCTGATTGAGCAGGGTGAGATAGCGGTTGAAGTTGGCCACCCGCGTCGCGTCGAACATCAGATAATGGGTCAGCAGCCAGCCCCGGCCATAGACCTGTTCGGTCTCCATATCGCTAAGCTTGCGGCGCGACGAATCGAACAGCGTCTCGATCGGCAGCTTGGCCGAGTCGAGCAGGCCATAAGCACGATGCTGGGCCGCGACGCCGAGCATGATCCCCTCTCGCTCGAATCGCGCGGTGCCGACGAACTCCGCCGCCCCCTCGGAATACCAGGCCGGATAGGCGAGCTGCGAATTGCCGAGCAGGAAGTGATGGGCATATTCGTGGAACAGCACCTGTTGCGGCTGGAGCGCATTGGGCCCCTCTTCGTCACTCCGCAGCGGCGTGAAGGCGACCGATCCCGAAACCCGGCCCTGATAGAAACCGGCGATATGGTCGCCGCCCTTGCCATAGAGGCGTCGCACCGCCGACACGGTGGGCAGGACATAGACGGTGACGGGGTTGCTCTCCTGCCCGTCGACCTCGGGCTTGCTGTAGAGATAGCGCAGCGCGCCGTCGAACTGTTCGAGTCGCGTCGCCATGGCGCGGATCGCCTCTTCGGGCATATTGCCATAGAGGATGAAATGCCGAGCCCGCGCCTCGCGCCATTCGGCCTGGGCGGGCGTCGCCGCCAGTGCCCCCACACACGCCATCATCGCGGCCGCCATCCAGCGACGGGCGCGCCTTCCCCCCTTGGTCATTTCCGGCCCTCCCAAGCCGCATCGATCAGGTTCGTTATGTCGTCGAAACGGGAGCGGCGGCGCAAGCCCTTATGGGCCGCGTTGGAAGTTAGCGCGCAGAGCGGCAGCTATATACCAGCTTTTCGTTGGGCAGCGGCGGCAGTTGCTGGCGGATCTGGGCCTGTTCGCCCTCAAGATTCTGAAGCGCCTTGTCGGTCTTCACGCACGCATCCGGCGTGCTCGGCTGGTGCAGCTTGCGGATCGCGTCCATCGTGGCAGCGGGCAACATGTAGCGGGTCTGGGTATAGGTGCGCGTGACCGGATCGAAGCGCGCGACGGTCACGGTCGGCTCGTCCTCGGGCACGATGATCCGCTGCCAGCCGCCTTCGCCCTCCAGATACTGGACGCGGCCATCGGCACAGCCCTTTGCCCCCCAGTCCAGCCGCGTCTCGGCGGTGGACGAAACCGTGATCCGGCTGCGGTCGGGGATCAGCGTGCAGATCATCGGCCCCATCGCCGCGCCGGGTGCGCTAGGGCCGGTCGCCGCCGCCATCGTCTCGCGCGGCAGCTGTATCTCGGCGGAAGGGCGCAACAGGAAGACAACGACCGCCGCGACGATCGCGACGCCGCCCGCCGACCCGGTCCAGATCGCCGCCCGCCGCGACCCGCGCGATTCCAGCAGCCCCGCCCCGCCGACCGCCAACGCGCCACCGACCAGCAGCAGCGCGGCGACCGCCATGACATTCTCGCGCAGCCGTTCCGCCTCGCTTCGCGCGGCGTTCAGCGCCTCCTCGCGGCGCAGCGCGGCGGCATTGGCCGCCTCGCGCCTGGCGGCGGCCGCCTCGACCACGGCGCGCGCATCCGCCGCGCTGTCCTCGCGCAACCGCTCCTCGATCGAGGTGCAGGGCACGCCGACCGAGGCATAGGGCTGCTTCGCCTCGCGCAGGAACGCCATCAGCTCGGTATCCGCGATCGCGAAGCCGAAGGTCGAATCACCGTCATCGGCGCGGGTCAGCGCGGAGTTGACCCCGATCACCCGCCCGCACGGATCGAGCAGCGGCCCGCCCGAATTGCCCCGCGCGATGCTGGCGGTGTGGAGGAGCACCTCGATCCCGGTCAGCGCGCGGCGGCCCGAGGCCACCCCCTGCGACCGGACGGGCGACAGCGGGCGGATATAATCCGCCGCCGACTGGGCCGTCGCCAGGTCGACATTGCCGGGATAGCCGAGCGCGATGACCTGATCCCCCTCGGTCACGGGGCCGGTGAACAAGGCGACGGGCGGCAGCCTGGCCTCGCTCACCTCGATCAGCGCCAGATCGCGGCGCGAGTCATAGGCGATGACCCGGCCCTGATAGGATTTGCTGCCCTCCGACGGCACGACGCCGATGACGACATTGTCGGGATAGCGCTCGGCCAGTTCGACGACGTGCGCGTTGGTGACGATGCGGTTGGGCGCCACCGCAAAGCCTGAGCCATGGCCGAACCCGGCCACCTGATCGTCGACCATGGCGATGGTGACGACCCGCACCACGCCGCGCGCGGTCGCGGCGATATCGTCCGCCCCGGCCAGAGCGGGCGACAGTCCGACCAGGGTCAGGACGACGGCAAGGACGAACCGGCTGAGCATTGGGACAGGGCCATATCCCGCCCCTTCCATCGCCTGCAACCGGGATCGGTTAGGCATATGGTAAATCTTACCATTTACGGAACGATCCGATGCCATGGGGAATGTCGGGATGAGTGCGTTCGGTCGCCGTCAGGGTTTGGGAAGCGGAGCCGCAGGTCGCCCGGCCTTCGGCGTGGCGCGCCCGATGCACGGCCCCGGCCCCACCACGCGCCCCGAGCCCGATTCGCCCGCCCGCGGCGGCGGCGGTTCGCAATTCCCGCCGCTGTCCGCACTGGAGGGCGCGATCGCCGCGCCCGGCACCGCCGCCGACGCGATGCAGCGACTGGCCGAGCGCCAGGCCGCCTCCATCGATCCGACCCCGGCGCGCGGGGAAGGGTTCGAGGCGTCGATCCACCGCATCAAGGAACAGGTCCTCCCCCGCCTGCTTGAACGCGTCGACCCCGAAGCCGCCGCGACGCTGGGCAAGGACGAATTGGCCGAAGAATTCCGGCCGATCATCGGCGAGGTGCTGGCCGAGCTGAAGCTGACGCTCAACCGGCGCGAGCAGTTTGCGCTGGAAAAGGTTCTGGTCGACGAGCTGCTGGGCCTGGGTCCGCTCGAGGAACTGCTGGCCGACGCGGACATCACCGATATCATGGTCAACGGCCCCGAGCAGACCTATGTCGAGCGTAAGGGCCGGCTGGAGCTGGCCAATATCCGGTTCCGCGACGAGGAGCATCTGTTCCAGGTCGCGCAGCGCATCGTCAACTCGGTCGGCCGCCGCGTCGACCAGACCACGCCGCTGGCCGATGCCCGCCTGAAGGACGGCAGCCGCGTCAACGTGATCGTACCGCCGCTGTCCTTGCGCGGCACCGCCATCTCGATCCGCAAATTCTCCGCCAAGCCGATCACGCTCGACATGATGGCGAACGGCGGATCGATGAGCGAGGACATGGCGACGATGCTGAAGATCGCGGGGGCGTCGCGGTTCAACATCATCATTTCGGGCGGCACCGGCTCGGGCAAGACGACGATGCTGAACGCCCTGTCCAAGATGATCGACCCGGGCGAGCGCGTGCTGACCATCGAGGATGCGGCCGAGCTTCGCCTGCAACAGCCGCACTGGCTGCCGCTCGAAACCCGTCCCGCCAATCTGGAGGGTCAGGGCGAGATCAGCATCCGCGACCTCGTGAAGAACGCGCTGCGCATGCGGCCCGACCGGATCATCCTGGGCGAAATCCGTGGAAGCGAATGCTTCGACCTGCTGGCCGCGATGAACACCGGCCATGACGGGTCGATGTGCACACTCCACTCCAATTCCCCGCGCGAGGCGCTGGCCCGCATGGAGAATATGGTGATGATGTCCGACATCAAGGTGCCCAAAGAGGCGATCAGCCGCCAGATTGCCGACTCGGTCGATCTGGTCGTCCAGGTCAAGCGCCTGCGCGACGGCAGCCGCCGCGTGACCAACATCACCGAGGTGATCGGCATGGAAGGCCCGGTGATCGTGACGCAGGAACTGTTCGCCTTCGAATATTTGGACGAAGGCACAGACGGCAAGATCATCGGCGAATATCGCTCGTCGGGCCTGCGCCCCTATACGCTGGACAAGGCCAAGCAGTTCGGCTTCGACAAGGCACTGCTGGAGGCATGCCTGTAGGCCATCAATCCTTCTTGGCCTCGATGCCCATCCATTGCTCGGCATGGTGGCGGACGTCGCCGCCGACCCGGTGGTCGTAAGCCAGCCAGGTACTGGTGACGAGCATCGTCCAGAAGATGCTGAACAGCGAGCCGACGAGGAAATATTCGGCGAAGGCCCGCTCATCCATGTCCTTGAAGCGCGCGACCGTCTTGAGCGCGATGACCGCAGCCAGGATTTCCCAGCTCTGCGCGACGATGCCGACCGCCAGGATCAGCCGTTCCAAGGCGCCGATCCAGCGCCCGGCGCTGTGGACCGGCGTGGGCAGATGCGCGATCGAGTCCTTCAGTCCGGTCAGGCTGAAGATGCCGCGACAAAGTTCATTGCCGACCCAGATCAGGGCAAACAGCGCCAAGCCTGTGTAAAGGATGACATGTATCATCGATCCGCCCTCCCCAAACCATAGCGAAGATCCAGTTCGGCCAGCGCCGTGCGAACCGCATCCCATTCGGTCCTGTAGCGATCATATTCGCCGGCGCTGCGGACCTTGTAGACATTGGGAATTCCGACGTCGCGCGCCTGCGCTACGTCTGCGACCGAGGCGCCGTCCGACAAGGCGATGACGACGTCGCGCTGCGCCGCCGACCAGCCGCGCTCGATCGCGCTCAGGCTTGCGCCGATCGCCTCCAGCAGCGTTTCCAAAAGAGCATCCTGAGGTATGGAAAATCGGTATCGACTGGGGGAGCGCTTCTCGCCCAGCCTTTCGCGCGCGGCGGCGAAGCCCGGTCCCATCATGTTCCAGGCGCGTTGCGAGTTGATCGGGGTCTTCAGGTCGACCACGCCGACGACGAACCGGCAGTCGATGTCTTGACGCATCAGGTCGAAGCGAACGTCCTGCGCAGCTTGGGCGGCGGCGACCAGCGAGGTCAACAACCCTTGGAACTCGTCGCCCAGCGTGATGGTCAGCGGTGACATCACATCGTCGACAAGGCGCGCATTCTGCCGCTCGATCGCGGCATTGAACGCGATATGGAGCTGTCCGGGATCGGCATGACCCTCGCTGTCGACCAGATCACCCATCAATACGGCGTAACAGGGCATATGACGCAGCACTCGACTTGATTAACCCGAAAATGGGATATTTTCCTCATTACCCCTAAAAAGGGATAAAATCCATATTAGCCCGTAAATGCGGTAATCGATATGAGCTGCGATCATGAGCGATTGGCGCAAGATCGGCGCCGCCACCCTCGCGCGCAGCTTCCCGCTCCGCTAGGCGTTGGGGCGTGATGCGTCCCCTGCTCTATCTGCTTCCCGTCCCTCTGCTGCTGACCGCCGCGATGATGGCTCCCCGCGAGCCCAGGGCGATCCCGGCGCAGGAGGATGTCGTCGCCGCCGCCGCGCGCGATCCGGGGGTTTCGACGCTTGCGCCCGATGCCGAGGAGCGGTGGATTCCGTTCCAACTGACGCCGGGCAACCAGATCCGCTTTGCCATGACCATCGACGGGCAGAAGGTCAGCGCGATCCTCGATACCGGGGTCAGCTTCACCTTGCTGTCCCAAGCCTCGCCCATCGCCGCCAAGGCCAAGGTGCGGCCCGGTGGACAGGCCAGCGCGATCGGCGGGGCGGTGGCGATCGGATGGATGCCGACGCGCAGCCTGTCGCTGGGCGGGCTGACCCGCAAGGGCGGCGGGGTGGTGGTCGCGCCGCTGCCCGCGCTCGCGACCGGGGATGCGACGCCCGTCGACCTGCTGGTCGGGCGCGACCTGCTGGCGCCGCACGCGCTCGACATCGATTATGCCGCCAAGCGGTTTCGCCTGATCCCCTCGGGGCGGATGCCCTTTACCGGCGCGACCGCCCCGCTGACCGTGTCGACCGAGCGGCGCGTCTATGAAAGCATGGTCGGGCTGGGTGCGGCGAAGCTGTCGCCGGTCATCGTCGATACCGGCGACGGCTCCGCGCTGACCGTCACGCAAGCCGGGTGGCGCGCGGCGAGACTGACGTCGCTGCCGACCACCACCGCGATCGGCTTCGGGCTGGCGGGGCCGACGGTCAACGACCTGGCGATCGTGCCGAGCGTGCGGCTGGGCAATCTGACCGCGCATGAGGTGGAGGTGCGGGTCGAGCCGGCCCAGGGGTTCAGCGAATCGGTCGGCGCGGCGGGGCGGATCGGCTCGGGCTTCCTGCAACGCTATCGCGTGCTGCTCGACCCCGGCGCGGGCCGGATGATCCTGAAGCCCGGCCCCCAGGCCGACAGGCCCGCCCAGCGATCGACGGCCGGGCTGTTGATGGGCGTGGCGGGCGACCGCCTGCGCGTGCTGCACGTCATGCGCGGCGGCCCGGCGGCGGCGAGCGGCTGGCGCGAGGGCGACACGATCTGCGCCATCGACGGGCAGCCCATCCCGCGCGACTATGTCGACAGCCCGATCGCCCGCTGGACGGTGGGCAAGCCGGGCACGGTGGTCGCCTTGCGCACCTGTGACGGACAGGACCGGACCCTGACGCTCAAGCGCTTCTACTGACGCGACTTCCCCCATTCGCGCGCGACCGTATAGCCCAGATAGCCGGTGCCGAAGAGCGCATAGAGCGGCTCGGGGATGGCGGCGAGATACTGTGCCATGCCGCGCACCATCGCCGCCGCCATGGCGGGCCGCACTCCCGCCAGCAGTCCCATCGGGATGCTCCAGAGCAGCAGCGCGTACATGACGTAAAGAAAAGTCGGGCGCGCCCGGCGGGTCCAGAGGTCGGTGTCCGGCTCGCCGCTCATGACAGCCGGTCCGCCAGCCAGCCGTACAGGAACGCCTCATTGGCGGGACGTCGCTCGGCGAGCGTCAGATAGCGTTCGCCCTGCAAAGCCTCGACCGCCTTGAGCAGCACGACTTCGCCCGCAGCGCCCCGGTGGCGAAGAAAGGCGTCGAGCGCGGCCAGCGTCGCCGCTCCGATCCGCCCGTCCGCCGCCAGATCGGGATAGTCGCGCGCCCCGCGATTGAGCGCATTCAGCGCCCGTTGCAGGAACGCGGACGCGACGTTCGGCCCCATATTGACGCCGGTATCGAACAGTTCCTCCGCCAGCCGGGGCGCATAGGCGGCCACCCGGTCGAAGCCGGGCGCGGTCCAGTAGAGGCGACGGTAAATGGCCTCGGCTCGGGCCAGCGGCAGGCGACGCATCGGCCCGGTATAGCCATCGGCGCGCGCCACCGCCTTGGTGATGCCGAACCGCGTCGCGCCGCCGCGATCGGCGGGATGGTCGCTATAATCCCCCTCGCGCGCGATGACCTGCGCGATCAGCGCCTCGACGCGTGCTTCGTCCACCTGCCCCATGATGCTCCCTCCCCGTGACGGGAAAGGAGGAACCATATCGGTTCATTGTAGGACAGCGGAATCTCATCCTCCCCGGCACGGGGAGGATTTCAGGTCAATCCAGCACCGTGCGCGCCAGCGCCAGCGTGCCGAGCGGCCCGGCCTGATCGCCGAGCTGGGCATGGACGATGCGGTTGGCGATCTCGGCGGCGTTGACGAAAGGAAGATAACCCGACAGCTTCTCGACGGTCGCGGCGCGAACCATGTCGAGCAGTTGTGGCTGGCCCACGCCCACGCCGCCGCCGATCACGATGCGGCCGCACGCCAACGTCAGGAACAGCCCGGCAAAGCTCTCCGCCAGCGCATCCGCGACGAAGGTCCAGGCGGGATCGTCCGCCGCCAGCTCCTGCGCCGGGCGACCGACGCGTGCCGCGATGCCGGGGCCTGCGACCAGCCCTTCCAGACAGTCGCCATGGAAGGGGCAGGCACCGGCGAAGTCGTCGCCCGCCATCCGGCGGACGCGGACATGCCCCGCCTCCGGGTGCATCCGGCCCGACACCGGCTGGCCGTTGACGATGATGCCCATGCCGACGCCGGTGCCGACCGTGACATAGACATGGTCGGCCAGGCCGCGCGCCGCGCCCCATTGCCCCTCGGCCAGCGCCGCGCCGGTCACGTCGGTATGGATCGCGACACGATCATCAAAACCCTCGGACAGCGCACCCGCCACGTCCGCCCCCGCCCAGCCGGGCTTGGGCGTGGCAAGCATATGGCCATAGTCCGCGTCGGTCTTGTCGAGCGCGATCGGGCCGAAGCTGCCGATGCCCAGCGCCTCGGGCTTATACTGCTCGCGCCATTCGGCCAGGCGTTGGCGCAAAGCGGCCAGGGTGACGGCGGGGGTCGTGGTCGGCAGGCGTTCGGACACCAGGATGTCGCGTCCGCGCCCGATCAACACAATCGATTTCGTACCGCCCAGTTCGACTCCTGCGACGATCCGATCCTGTGCCTCGGTCATTCCATTCTCCCGCCAGACGCTTTGCTTGAATGCTGCGCGCCTGCGCGAAACCGCGTCGGGTGGTCAAGGGGCGGGGATCAGAAAATCGGTTGGGCTACCAGAGCGGCCTCGCGCTGGCAGGCGGCGGAATCGGGGCGGGGTGTGGCGGGGTCGCGGCGCAGGGCGTCGACTTCGGCACGTGCGGCGGCCAGGTCGCGCTGGAAGGCCGGGCCCTGCGACAGCGCGGTCAGCGTCACCGTCGCCGACAGACGACCCGCCTCGACCGCGCTGGCATTGTGCACGCCGCAGACGATGCGGCTTTCCCCAAAGGCCCGCCCCCGCGCCAGGATCGGCGCGGCACGGTCGGGTGCGATCTCGGCCAGCAGGATCGCCCAGGTCCAGCCCGCCGTGGTGTGGCCCGAGGGATAGTCATAGCTGCCCTGCAACTCGCTCGCCGGTTGGCAGGTCGGGCCGCGATCGATCAGATAGGGACGCTGGCGCTTGTAATAGCGCTTGGCGATGCCCGATCCGCGTGCGGTGTCGGATCCTGCACCATCGATCAGCCGCATCGTCGCGGGCGCATTCTGCGGCGTCAGTGCAAACCCCAGCGCGCAGGAGAAATCGCGCGCCATGGCGGCCTCGTCCAGCTTGACGTCGTTGGTCGCCATCGCCCAGCGGGGCGAGCCGACGAACCGGCGGGTCTGACGAAAGATCGCCCGGTCGGCCTGTCCCCGCGCATCGTCCGGCCTGGGTGCGGGCGGCAATATGGCCAGCAGGTCGAAACCGGTGGCGGGCAGATAGCGCGACGGCTCGTCTCCCTCCCGCGGCTGGGCCATGACGGCAGTACAGGCGACTCCGATCAGCGCAACGGCGATGGCGCGGGCGACGGCTTTCGACATGAACACCACGTCCTCGTTACAGGGTCATCAGTCGGTGGAGATTGGTGAAACGCAGATTGGCGACATGCGCCACGGCCAGCACCAGCCCGCCCGCGACGGTCAGCGCGGTTCCGATCCCCTGCCCCTCGAACGCCAGCCCTAGCATCAGCAGGATCAGGCCGCCCGCCCCCGCGATCATCGGGAGAACGACCCGGTGCCGCCGCCATCCACCGAACAGCGTCAGGCCGCTGAGCGGCACGGCCAGCGCCAGCATGACGATATGGAACACCTCACCCAGATCGGCCCATTCGGCGATGGCGGGCAGAAAGGCGATCAGCACCGGCAGGACCAGACAATGGATCAGGCACAAGGTCGAGGCCGAGATGGCGAGTGCATCCATATGGCGGAACCTGCCATGATGGCTGCGGGACAGGGATGCATCATCGACCATGACCTCCTATTGATACATTGTATCATCATTGGCAAGGAGGCATGACCAGCTTTGCATTCGTATTCCGTATAATATAGCGTCGCGCAGAACAGACATCGGGAGGATGGTTTGAAGACAGGCACCAGGCTTTGGCTGAGCACGAGCTTATCCGTCCTGATGGCAGGAGCCGCTGCCGCCCAGGCTGCTCCGGACCAAACCACCCCTGCCCGGCCCGATTGGGAAAACCCCGCCGTCAACCATATCGGCGCGGAGCCGATGCACACCAGCTTCGCCGGGTTCGAGTCGCGCGCCGCCGCGCTGGCCGGCAACGTGGCCAAGTCACGCTATCACCTCTCGCTCGATGGCCTGTGGCGGGTGCATATGTCCCCCAATCCCGAGGCGCGGCCGGTCGGCTTCGAGGACCCGGCCCACGACGTGTCGACCTGGCGCGAAGTGGCGGTGCCGGGCATCCTCCAGGCACAGGGGTTGAGCCGCCCGATCTTCGTCGGCAGCGGCTATCCCTTTCCCCGCAACGAACCCTTTATCGAGCATCGGCTGAACGAGGTCGCCTCCTATCGCCGCGACATCACCATCCCCGCGCATTTCGCCGGGCGCCGGTTGCTGCTGAACATCGGGGCGGCGGGGGCGGCTTATTATCTGTGGGTGAACGGCCAGAAGATCGGCTATTCGGAAGACTCCAAGCTCCCGACCGAATTCGACATCAGCCGCGCAGCCAAGCCCGGCAAGAACGTCATCGCAATCGAACTCTATCGCCATGCGGATGGCAGCTATCTGGAGGATCAGGATTTCTGGCGCGTCAACGGGATCGAGCGGTCGATCACACTCTATGCCGCGCCGCAGACCCATATCCGCGATCTGGGCATCGATGCCGGGCTGACCCATGACTATCGCGATGGCACGCTGTCGGCGGCAATCGACCTGGCGGGCGCGGCCGAGGCGACGACCGTGCGCGCGACATTGCTCGACGGCAAGCGCACCGTGCTGACCCGCACTGCAACCCCGACCGGCACCACCGCGACGATCACCGCCGAGGTTCCGGGCGTGAAAACGTGGAGCGCGGAAGACCCCAACCTCTACACGCTGCTGGTCGAGTTGCTCGATGCGAAGGGCAAGCTGATCGAGGCGACCAGCCGCCGCATCGGTTTCCGCACCGTCGAGGTGGCGGGCGGCGAGGTCCGGGTGAACGGCAAGCGGATCATGATCCGCGGCGTCAATCGCCACGAGCATGATCCGCACACCTTCCGCATCGTGTCCGAGGAAACGATGCGCAAGGACATCGAATTGATGAAGGCCGCCAACATCAACGCGGTCCGCACTTCGCACTATCCCAACGATCCGCGCTGGTACGATCTGGCCGACGAGTACGGCCTGTACGTGATGGACGAGGCCAATATCGAGAGCCACGGCTATTTGAGCCTTACCCAGGAAAAGAACGACCCGACGCTGAACCTGGGCCACAAGCCCGAATGGGCCGCCGCGCATCTCGACCGGGTGCAGCGCATGGTCGAGCGCGACCGCAACCACCCCTCGATCATCTTCTGGTCGCTGGGCAATGAAAGCGGCGTCGGTCCGAATTTCGAGGCAGCGGCGAAATGGGTCCGCGCGCACGACAAGACGCGGCTGATCAACTTCCTCGGCTACAGCATGAGCGGCTGGCGGCACCCGACCAACGCCTATGTCGACATCTTCGCGCCCATGTATGACGATGTCGAAAAGCTGGCCGACTATGCGACGCGCCCCGAATTCACCCAGCCGCTGATCCTATGCGAATATGCCCATTCGATGGGCAACAGCCTGGGCGACTTCCAGGGTTATTGGGAGACGTTCCGCAAATATCCCAAGCTGCAAGGCGGCTTCATCTGGGACTGGGTCGACCAGACCATGATCCTGAAGGACAAGCAGGGCCGCCCCTATTGGGGGCAGGGCCTGGATTACGATCCCGATCCCAAGGATTCCGGGCTGCACGGCGACGACAGCCCCGTCGGCGACGGCGTGATCCAGTCGGACCGGACGCCCGATCCCGAATATTACGAGATGGCGCATGTCCAGTCGCCGATCCACTTCACCCATGAGGGCACTGGCTGGCAGGTGGTCAACCGCCACGACCATATCGACCTGTCGCGCTTCACGCTGGACTGGACCGTGCTGGAGAATGGCATCGAGACGGCGCGCGGCAGCATCGCGACGCCTTCGGTCGCCGCTGGCCAGACCGCACCGCTGGCCTTCACCCTGCCGCCCGCGAAGGACGCCGCCGCCGAACGCTCGCTGATCCTGCGCGCGCGGACCAGAGCGGGCGCGATCTTGCCGCTGCCCGCGGGCCAGGTCATCGGCTGGGAGGAGTTCGCCCTCTCCGCCCCCGTCTTCGCGGCCGCCCCCGCCGGATCGGTCGCGCCGGAAGAGAGCGCCGATGCGATGACGCTCAAGGCCGGGAATGCCGTGCTGGAAATCGACCGGACGACCGGCCTCGTCCGCCGCTATGCCCGAGACGGACGGACACTGCTGACCGGCGGCGCGCCCAATTTCTATCGTTCGCCGACCGACAATGACGTCGGCGCCGGCGTGCCCAAGAGCCATGCGATGTGGCAATATTTCTCCGACCATCGCCGCCTCGACGCCATCCGGCAGGAGGGCAATGCCATCATCGTCGATCACGACATGGGCGTCGGATCGGTCAAGATGCAGACCCGCTGGACCATGGCATCCGATGGCGCGGCGACCGCGACGGTGCGCTTCGTGCCGCTGCGCATGACGTTGCCCGATCCGTTGCGCGTCGGCCTCGCCTTCGCGACGCCGGGGCAGCAATTCACACAGGTCAGCTGGTTCGGGCGAGGCCCCTGGGAAAGCTATGCCGATCGCAAGACCGGCGCGGTGATCGCACGCTGGGACGGCAAGCTGGCGGATCAGTATCACGACTATGCCCGGCCGCAGGAGAGCGGCAACAAGACCGATGTGCGCTGGGTCCAGCTGACCGGCACCGGCGTCGGCCTGCGCGTGACGGGCGCGCAGCCGCTGTCGGTCAATGCGTTGCCCTTCCCCTATGCCGACCTCGCGATGAAGCCGCCCGCCCAGGCGCACAGTTCGGACATCTACCCGCATGGCGACGGCACGCTGCTGATCGACGCCGCCCAAGTCGGAGTCGGCGGCGATACCGGCTGGAACCTCGATGGCCGCGCGCACATGCCCTATCGCATCGCGCTTCAGCCGCTGACCTACAGCTTCACCATCGGAGCGGCGCGTTGAAGCGTCTTTTCTCACTTGCCCTGCTGCTTACCACCACGCCGCTCGCCGCGCAGCCGATGCCTGACCGCATCGCCCGGTCGCTGGCGCTTCGCGACCAGTGGCAATGGCTGACCCGCGACATCGCCTCGCCCGCCGAATGGGACGCGGACGGGCGGCATTTCCATTATCGCAAGACGGTTGAAGGCGGCTTCGCCTTTGTGGATGTCGACGCCGCCACCCGCGCCAAGTCCCCAGCCTTCGACGCCGCCGTACTCGCGCCCGCGCTCGCCAAGGTCATGGGCGAGGCCATCACCCCCTTGCGCCTGCCCTTCGAGCATTTCAGTTACACCCCCGACCGCTCCGCGATCCGCTTCTCGATCGGCTATGACGACACCGTCTATCGCTGCACCCTCGTCCAGCCGGTCTGCGCGGTCATCCCGCCCGACAACCCCAGCCGCCCGCGCGGCTTCGGCGTGGTGCGCGATCTGCGCGTGCCCGCCGACAACCACCCCCGCCCGTCCCCCGACGGCAAGCTGGAGGCGCTGGTCCTCGACGACAATCTGATCGTGCGGGCGGCGAATGGCGGCCAGGAAGTCTGGCGGTCTCAGGACGGCAGTCCCGCCGATTTCTACGATCCCGAAACCATCGCCTGGAGCCCCGATGGCCTGCACATTGCGCTCCAGCGCGTCCGCCCCGGCTATGCCCGCATGGTGACGCGCGTCCTCGCCGCGCCGCCGGGCAAGGTCCAGCCGGAGGTCGTCCAGCAACTCTATCCCAAGCCCGGCGACGCGGTGGACCAGGAATCGCCCGTGCTGTTCCGCGTCTCGGACGGGAAGCGGACCGACATCGATCCGAGCCTGTTCGCAAACGCCTATACCCTCTCCGCCCCCGAATGGCGCGCCGACAGCAGGAGCTTTGCCTTTAACGACCTGAAACGCGGGTTCGGCGAGGCGAAGATCATCGCGGTCGATGCCGATACCGGCCAGGCGCATGCCGCCGTGACCGAAACGGCGAAGACCTTCGTCTTCCGCGACCGCATCTGGTCGCACGACGTGAAGGGACTGGGCCGCGAAATCCTGTGGGCGTCGGAGCGCGACGGCTGGCGGCATCTCTATCTGGTCGACGGCACGACCGGCCGGATCGTGCGTCAGATCACCAAGGGCAACTGGATCGTCCGCGACATTGCCAAGATCGATGACGAGAAGCGGCAGATCTGGTTCTCGGCCAGCGGCTTCATGCCCGGCGAGGACCCCTATTATAAACACTGGTTCCGAGTCGATTTCGACGGCCGCAATCTGACCCGGCTGACGCAGGAGAACGCGACGCACGAGGTTCGCTTCTCCCCCGACATGTCGACCTATGTCGATGTCTATTCGCGCACCGACCTGCCCGAAAGGATAGAACTGTACGACGCGAGTGACGGCCGCCTGATCCAGACGCTGGAAAAGGGCGACATCACCGCACTGACCGCCGCCGGGTTCCGCCCGCCGGAGCGCTTCACCGCCAAGGGGCGCGACGGCAAGACCGATATCTACGGCCTGGTCGTCCGTCCGCGCGATTACGATCCCGCCAAGCGCTATCCGGTGATCGAGAACATCTATGCGGGCCCGCACGACAGTTTCGTGCCCAAGGCGTTCTGGCCGTTCGGCGGCTTCTCCGGCGGCGACAAGGTCATGGGAATGCAGCAGCTCGCCGATCTGGGCTTCGTCGTCGTGATGATCGACGGCATGGGCACCGCCAATCGCTCCAAGGCCTTCCACGATGTCGCTTGGAAGAATCTGGCAGACAGCGGCTTCCCCGACCGAATCGCCTGGATGAAGGCGCTGGCGGCCAAGGACCCCGGCGTCGATATCACCCGCGTGGGCATCTATGGCGGCTCGGCGGGCGGGCAGAGCACGCTAAACGCGCTGCTCTTCCATCCCGAATTCTACAAGGCCGGGGTCGCCTATGCCGGGTGTTTCGACAACCGGATGGACAAGATCGACTGGAACGAACAGTGGCTCGGCTATCCGGTCGACCAGAGCTATCTGGACGCCTCGGGCGTGGTCCATGCGCACCAGCTACGGGGCAAGCTGATGCTGGTCGTCGGCGAACAGGATTCCAACGTCGACCCCGCCAGCACGACCCAGGTCGTCGATGCGCTGATCAAGGCGGACAAGGATTTCGACCTGCTGGTCATCCCCGGCGGCGAACACACCGCCGGACGCAGCACCGGGCCGGTGGCTTATGCCATGCGGCGGCAATATGCCTTTTTCCTGAAGGCCCTGCGCGGAGAGGAATGATCCTCCCCTCCCCTTCAGGGGAGGGGCCGGGGGTGGGGCGCCTCAACAGGCGATGGGCCAATGGAAAGGCCCCACCCCCAACCCCTCCCCTGAAGGGGAGGGGCTAAATGCCCCTTACTTCTTCCGCTTGAAATCCACCGCGACGACGTTGCTGCCGTCTTCGACCGGCTTGGCGACGGGTTCGTCATTCTCGGCCGAGCCGTGCGGATCGGGATCGCTCTGGGGATCGTCGGCGACGTGGAAGCCCAGTTCGAACTGAACCTCGGGGTCCTGGAAACGGGTGATCGCCGAATAGGGAATCACCAGCTTCGACGGCACCTGGTTGAAGCTGAGGCCGACCGAGAAGCGATTCTCGTCCACCGTCAGGTCCCAGAAGCGATTCTGCAGGACGATGGTCATCTCGTCCGGGAATCGCTCGACCAGCCGCTGCGGGATGTCGACACCCGGCGCCTGCGTCTTGAAGGTGATGTAGAAATGGTGCGTACCGGGCAGGTGCCCCGTCTCCGCCACCGGGCCGAGCACACGCCCCACCACGGCGCGCAGGGCCTCCTGCACGATGTCGTCATAGGGGATGAGGCTGTCGGGCAATCCTTCGGTCATGGCCCATGGACTAGCGGCCTTTGATCGCGGGTCAAGATTGCATGGGACGGATAGGTGTTTATGGGGAGGCCATGCGCACCGCCACCGTCCACCGCGCCACCGCGGAAACCGTCATCGACGTCACCGTCAATCTCGACGGCACCGGCGTCTATCAGAACGCCACCGGCATCGGGTTTCTCGACCACATGCTCGACCAGCTGTCGCGGCATTCGCTGATCGACCTGTCGGTCACGGTTCAGGGCGACCTGCATATCGACGGGCATCACACCACCGAGGACAGCGCGCTGGCGATCGGGCAGGCCTTTGCCAAGGCGCTGGGCGACAAGCGCGGCATCCGCCGATACGGCGAGGCGCTGTCGCCGATGGACGAGGTGCTGACCCGCACCGCGCTCGACATTTCGGGGCGGCCCTGGCTGGTGTGGAAGGTGCCGTTCACCAATCCCATGCTGGGCACGCTGCAGACCGAGATGATCGAGCACTGGTTCCACAGCTTCGCGCAGGAGGCGGGCATCACGCTCCATGTCGAACTGCTACACGGCCACAACAATCATCACATTGCCGAAAGCATCTTCAAGGGCCTGGCCCGCGCGCTGCGGATGGCGGTGGAGATCGACCCGCGCAAGGCCGATGCCATCCCCTCGACCAAGGGCATGTTGTGACGCTGGCGCTGATCGACATCGAGTCGGGCAATCTCCACTCGGTCGACAATGCCCTGCGCGCGGCGGGCGCGGGCGATGTCGTCATCACCGCCGACCCGGATGTGATCGCCAAGGCCGACCGGATCGTGCTGCCGGGCGTCGGCGCGTTCGGCGCGTGCGCGGCCAACTTGCGTGCGGTCGATGGGCTGGAAGACGCGTTGCGCGACGCCGCCCTCATCCGCGCGCGACCGTTCCTGGGCATTTGCGTCGGGATGCAGTTGCTTGCCGACGCCAGCGACGAGATGGGCGAGCATCGGGGCTTGGGCTGGATTCCCGGCCGCGTGACGCGGCTTACGCCGACCGATCCTGCCGCCAAGGTGCCGCATATGGGCTGGAACGATGTCCGCCCGACGCGCGAGCATCCGCTGATCGTGCCGGGCGAGGCCTATTTCCTACACAGCTACGCCTTTACCGGCGAGCATGTGCTGGCGACCACCGACCATGACGGTCCCGTCACCGCCGCGATCGGCCGCGACACGGTGGTCGGCGCGCAATTCCACCCCGAGAAGAGCCAGCGTTATGGCCTCTCCTTCCTCACCCGTTTCCTGGAGTGGCATCCGTGAGCCTGATCGTCTTCCCCGCCATCGACCTGAAGGGCGGCCAGGTCGTCCGTCTGGCCGAGGGCGATATGGACCGCGCGACCGTTTACGGCGACGATCCCACCCATCAGGCGATGCTCTTCGCCGAGGCGGGGGCGCAGCACCTCCATGTCGTCGATCTCGATGGCGCGTTCGCGGGCGAGTCGGTCAATGGCGAAGCGGTCCAGGCGATCGTCAAAGCCTTTCCCGGCCATGTCCAGCTGGGCGGCGGTATCCGCAACCCGCAGAATGTCGAGCGCTGGTTCGACCTGGGCGTCTCGCGCGTCGTGATTGGCACCGCGGCGCTGGAAAATCCCGATTTCGTGCGCGACATGGCCAAGGCCTATCCCGGTGGCATCGTCGTCGCGGTGGACGCCAAGGACGGCATGGTCGCAACGCGCGGCTGGGCGGATGTGTCGACCGTCTCGGTCGAGGACCTCGCCCGCCAGTTCGAGGATGCGGGCGTCGCCTCGCTGCTCTTTACGGATGTAGGCCGTGACGGGATGCTGAAGGGCTGCAACGTGCCCGCGACGGTCGATCTGGCGCGCGCGGTGCGCATCCCGGTCATCGCCAGCGGCGGCGTGGCGGGGATCGGCGACATCCATATGCTGGCGCTTCATCATCAAGACGGCGTGGAAGGGGTCATCACCGGCCGCGCGCTCTATGACGGGCGGCTGGACCTGGCGGCGGCGCTGTCGGTGGCGGCGGCCGCATGACCGTCCGCGCGCGCGTCATCCCCTGTCTCGACGTCGCGAACGGACGCGTCGTCAAGGGCGTCAACTTCGTCGACCTGATCGACGCGGGCGATCCGGTCGAGCAGGCGCGCGCCTATGACGCGGCGGGCGCGGACGAGCTGTGCTTCCTCGACATCACCGCCAGCCATGAAGCGCGCGGCACGATCCTGGACGTGGTGCGGCGAACGGCGGCGGTGTGCTTCATGCCGCTGACCGTCGGCGGCGGCGTGCGCACGGCGGAGGATGCCCGCGCGCTGCTGCTGGCAGGCGCGGACAAGGTGGCGGTCAACTCCGCCGCCGTCAGCAACCCGCAAGTCGTCTCCGACATCGCCGAGCGATTCGGCAGCCAGTGCTGCGTCGCCAGCGTCGACGCGCGGCGGACGGCGGATGGCTGGGAGGTGTTCACCCATGGCGGGCGGCGCGCGACCGGGATCGATGCGGTCGAGCACGCGCTGCGCCTGGCCGAGCTGGGCGCGGGCGAGTTGCTCGTCACCTCGATGGATCGCGACGGGACGCGGGGCGGATACGACCTGGAACTGATCCGCACCATCGCCGACCGGACCAGCGTGCCGGTGGTGGCGTCCGGCGGCGTCGGCGGGCTGGACGATCTGGTCGCGGGTGTGCGGGACGGCCATGCCTCCGCCGTGCTGGCGGCATCGATCTTCCACTTCGGCGATGCCTCGATCGCGGATGCCCATCGTGCGCTGGCGGCGGCGGGAGTGCCGGTTCGAGCCCATTGATTTTCGCGCGGAGGTGCGGGCAATCGCCCACCCGATCACCAGACCCTCCGCGTCTCCGCGCCTCCGCGCGAACCAAAAATCTTCGTGGCTTCGCGTCTTCGCGTAAATCAAAACCCCCGAATGACCCACGCTCGATACGCTGCTAAACCAGCCCCGTGCCGCTCGCCATCCTGACCACCGCCGCCGCCCATAGCGGCACACCCAAGCCACGCAGCCACCCCGAATGGTCCGACATCGGCCTGTTCGTCTTCGCGATCGGCGCGGTCTGGCTGCTCCGCCACCTGATGCGCCGCCGCAACCGCAAGGATTGACGTCGGCGCTTCCCCGCGCCACCCACGGCGCCATGGACATGTTCGACCGCCTCGAAACCACGATCCGCGCGCGCCGGGATGCGGGCGATGCCACCACCTCCTATGCCGCCAGCCTGTTCGCCAAGGGACGGCCCAAGATCGCACAGAAGCTGGGGGAGGAAGCGGTCGAGACGGTCATTGCCGCCATGGCGCAGCCCGACAAAATCGTGTCCGAGGCCGCCGACCTGATGTTCCACCTGATCGTCCTGCTCGCCGATACCGGCCACACGCTCGACGATGTTCGCGCCGAACTGGCGCGGCGAGAGGGCGTCTCGGGCCATGACGAAAAGGCCGCCCGCCCCCGCTGATCCCTGGAGAGTTTCGATGCCGATCAACGCCACCCTGCCCTATAACGACCAGAATGTCTTCGCGAAGATCTTGCGCGACGAAATCCCGTCGAAGCGGGTCTATGAGGATGAGTGGGCGGTCGCCTTTCATGACATCGCACCGCATGCGCCGACCCATATCCTGGTGATCCCGCGCGGGCCTTATGTGTCGTGGGACGATTTTTCGGCGCGCGCCAGCGAGGCGGAGATTGCCGGTTTCGTCCGCGCGGTCGGCCATGTCGCGCGCGAGGCGGGCGCGGTCGAGCCGGGATACCGGCTGCTGGCGAATATCGGGCCGGATGCGGGGCAGGAAGTGCCGCATCTCCATGTCCATATCCTGGCCGGCAAGCCGCTCGGCCCGATGCTGGCGCGCTGACGGAGCTTCTTGGCTCGCCCCTCCCTTAAACGAGTTTCAGGTCGGTCATGCCCCCGGCATGACCTAAACGATGCG